>JBKPAJ010000256.1:0-36929 GCA_046726375.1 Acidobacteriota bacterium | reverse complement strand
GTGCAGCCTGACGCCGCGATCGCCATTGCTCCTCATAGAACTCAATGACCGTCTTCTGAAACGTCGGTTGGAACGGCGTGGTGTAATGGTCGCCGTCGCAGGAGGCTGAGCGCGCCCCCGGAATAGCAGCGACCAGCTGTTCGATCTTCTGGTTTGCCGCGTCGGCACGACCATTGAGGATCAAGACCGGGACGTTCACTTCGCGCAGGTCCTCAGGCGCGATGCCTTCCGCAATCGCGCCGCGAATGATCGCGGCGAGCTGGATCGGATCCGCGCCGAGGGCCTTCGCCGTGATCACGTGTGCCGATGCAAGGTTACCCCGCTCGACGACACCGCGTTCCAACGTGGCGGCTCCGTGCTCCGCCCATACTTTCGACGTCAACGGCTTGGGCAGGTGATCGGGCACCGGGAAGTTTTTCGGGAAGTCCAACGGGACGTCCTTCAGCGCGTACTGACCGATCCCAACGAGGATGGCGGATTGGACTTCCGGCACCTGGAGCGTCAATAGGCGCGCTGCCACGCCAGCGCCCATCGAGTACCCAAGTACGTCGACGGCGTCGAGTCCGAGGTGCGCGATCAGCGCGGCCACGTCATGCGCCATCGCGCGATTCGCATAGGCCCGCTGGTCGCGCGGCTTGTCCGACGCACCCCAGCCGCGGAGATCGACGGCGATCGCCCGTGCGCCGGCCGCGACCAAAGCCGCCATCAGACCGGCGCGGCCTTCTTCTGGCGGGTTCGGCATGGGTGGCGGCGGTCCCAGCGTCTCGCGCCAGATCGACAGCGTCCTCTCGATCAGCGCACGCGATCGTTCGAAATGCCCGAAGTTGCCCAGGGCGTCGAAACCCCACCCATGCAGGAGAATGACCGCAGGGCCGGTCCCTTCGTCATGAAACGCGATCCGCGTCCCATCAAACGAGCGGAACTCATTCATGGTGATTCCAAGTCCGACCCAGGCGACGGGCTAGAGCGTTCGCAGAAAGGCGACCAACGCTTCGCGCTCGCTCGGCTCCAGCTTCAGGCCGAATTCGTGACCGCGAATCGCGCGCGTCTTCACGCCGATAGGCATCCATCCTCCGGGAACGTGTGACGGCTTCAGCCGCTCCGGATCGAACATCTCCTCCAAACTGCCGACGGAACCGTCGTGCAGATAGTGTCCCCGATACCAGACGCCCTTCAGCGACGGGACCTTGTAATAGCCGGTGCCCTTGCGCGTCGCCAGCGCGAGGCCCGGGTCGGTGCCGACGGAGATCGGCAAAATATCGAGGGTCGCGGGGGCATCCTTTGGCGCCGAGAAGCCCTCGGCGAGCGTCAGTTTGTTGTTCGTGTATAGCGGCGGTGTGTGGCATCGCGCGCAACGCTCGCGGATAAAGATTCGTTCTCCGGCTGTTGCTTTGTCGTTACGCGGATTGGGGTTCGGAGGTGGCTCGAGTGAATAGATGTACAGAGCGAGCGCGTAGAGGGCTTCGTCCGACAGCCGCGCCTGAACGCGTTTCGTTCCCGGTGACAGCACGTGATAGGGACCGAAGTCGACGGAGTCGGCGAAACTCACCAGCGCCGCGTACCGCATGAGATCGCCGATGCCTCTGTGCAGGTGGGTCGCTGTGTGGTCGAGATATTTCCGGTCCTTGATCCCAATGAGGTCGGGGAACTTCGCTGGATAGTACAAACTCCCGTTCCAGCGGGCCAGGCCGCCGCTTCGTCTGAAAGCTTCTTGCAGCTCGCGACTTTCGACGTCCGACATGGTCTTGAGCTTTCGATTGATGTCGTCCGCGCGCCACGGCACGCCAAACGCCTCGTATCGCTTCGCTCCCGCAGGCTCAGCACCCGTGACGAACGGTGCATCGCCGTGCCCGATCACCCCATTGGCGTCGAAGACCTGAAAGCGCAACGTCCGAGCGGGACCTCGCGAGCGATCCTGGTTTTCCGCTCCGGTCCCGAATTCGGGAGCGCCCGGAATCCGGGTGCCATTCGGCAACGGCAGCACATGGCAGTTGCTGCAGTTCGAAAATCCGAGAGCGACGCCGTTCTTCGTCGGAACCCATCGCATGGATGGCACGGTGCCGTCCGGCAACGGTTCAGCGTTCTTGAAGCTCTCCGTACTCCTGGCCGCCGCGATCAGTTTCGAGTCCAAGGAGCGCAAATGGAGATGGTCCGCTTCGTCGAAGACTCTCTGTCCTGCCTTGATCCAGTCCGCCTCAGTCGTGAGCCTTTCGGGCTCGATTAGCGGCTTTGGCCCCACACGCTCCAGCATGTCCCAATAGCCGTCCGGCTCCCGACCCGGAAAATAGACCGGGTACGTGCGCAGGTTCTCGACGGCCATCGAGTAGTAGTCCTTGGCAGACATGTTCGTCGGTCGCAGGTTCAGACCGGCGACCGGCGTCGCCCAATCGGCGAGCGCCGCTTCATCCCAGACTCTCGGAATCTCCGACATCGCACGCGCCGCGCCGTTTCCGGCCAACTGCCAGCATGCGATCACAATGGATGACACGATCAAGTACCAGGTCTTCATCGATCATTCCCCTCGTCTGCGGAAACATGATTCGGGAACAGCTCCTGCACGAGGCACGACAGACCGGCACGCCTCGAGTACGATCGCAGTCGGCGAGAAGAGCGGCGCAAGGCCGATGAGCTGCAGCCAATTGTATTTGTCCATGAGACACCTCTAACCCCTCAGTTCACTTGTGTTGACAATCGCGGCGCCGTGGCCCCGCGCAATTTTTGGGCGTGATAGCAGCACCGTTCGGGCGATATCGCGCCGTTGGCGTTGTAGACACAAGTGAATTCTGGGGCTAATTCGCCGAAGCCGCGGTACCGTTCGCGTTGAGGTCCGCTGTCTCGAGTCCCTCGAAGAAGTCGTCGAGAGGCCAGCGCCGCACCGGTCCGCGCGTACCGCCGAGGACGAACACTTCGCGCTCGAGTACCGGTCGAAAGGCCCGCAGCATGTGTGCGGCCGCAGGAGGCGGATTCTTCACCACCTCGGGCGTCACGCCGAATGCCGACTGGTGAGCCGTGAGAGCAGACAGCTTCCGTTCGAGGTATGGCCGGGCGTCGAATGTGACCGCGACCATCTCCGGCGTCGTCGAAAAGATGTTCGGATCCAGACCGTCGATAATACCTCTGCCGCGACTGGCGTCAGCAAACACCTGAAACACTTCGCGAAGCATCGCCGCGTAGAAGAGACGCTCCGGTGCTTCCGAACCCATCACGCCGCTGGCGAAGAATGCTGCAGTGGTCGCGCGGTGAATCGCGACGTGATCGGGATGATAGTAGCCGCCGTGCGGTTCGAAGGTGAGCACGACGTGCGGCTTGACGTCCGCAATGATTCCCCGCAGCGCAGCTTCGACGTCGAGCATGTCGACGTTCGCGAGCGCATGCGGATCGTCGTGGCGCTGCCGCTCTTTGCGCGCCGAGTCGTGGAACCGCAGCAGCACCGGTTCCTCGATCTCGAGCCGTGCGCACGAGCGCCGCAGCTCCTCGACGCGCAACGCACCGAGGTCGTCAACGGGGCCGACCGACGGGTGCGGTTTGCCCGCTTCGCCGTCCGTGGCGCAGACGAGCGTGACGCGCGCACCGCGATCGCTCAGGTGCGCGAGCACGCCGCCGTGGAAGATCTCGTCGTCGGGGTGAGCCCACGCGACGAGGAGTGATGCGCGCCGTTTGCTAGCCATGACGACCTCCAACCTCATTCGACCCGTACGGCTTTGACCGTGACGGGGTTGGCAATTGGCCCGTTCTGATTTCGTTCTGCGGTTACCCAGATCGCGTTGCCGTCCAGCCTGTAGAACCACGTTGTGAACGCGCCCGGCGCCATCGCGGCGGGGTTCTTCGCGGCGACCGGCCGCATCGTGATCACATTACCGGTGACCTCGTACGTGCCGGCTTCGGCAGCGAAAGGTCCCCAAGCGGCGCGCAATTCGTCGGCGGTCGCCTTCGCCACGTCGGCGATCACCGGTCGCGGCCCTTCGGCCTCCACCTGCACGCGGCTGTAGTGCCCTGCCGTGATGACCGTCAGGTTGGGCCTGGGCTGGGGGATTGTGAATGTCCGCGGCGTCGGTCCAGGGATTGTCACTTCCACCGCCTGCCAGACGCCTTGAATGGATTGCGATTTCGACTGGCCGACGATGGCATGGCTTGTGAGCAGTCCTGCGCCGATGACGAGGAGCAAATGCCGTTTCATGATCACCTCCTGGAAGTCCGTCACTCTTGAACGACGCGTAGAGTGCGGTAGCCGTTCGCGTCCCTCAAGCGCAACGACATGCCAGAGGCGCCGTGGCGCGTTTTGGCGCGCCTCCGCGCTATGCTGTCGTGCCTATGCACTCGCGCGGCAGTCGAGACTGATGAGCTCTGGACCGCCTGACGATCGCCTGGACTCATGGAAAGAAATCGCTGCTTATTTGGGTCGGGGTGTGCGCACCGTGCAGCGGTGGGAGCGCGAGGAAGGGCTGCCGGTGCATCGTCTCGCCCACGAGAAACGCGGGAACGTCTACGCGCGGCGAGAAGAGTTAGCGGCGTGGTGGGAAAGCAGACGTCGTACCTTGGCAGCCCAACCTGCAGACGCTGCGGACACGGATTCGGAGTCCGGACGACGCCTCGAACGCGCGACCATGACCTCCGCGATGACTGCCTGGCCAGCGCTCTCATCCGACGCGCGCTTCATCGGATTTGTCTCGGATGGAGGGGCTGACGGGACGACGCCACAGATCTGGATCCAGCAGATTGGCGGAGCCGCGCTGCGCCTGACGACCGACGAACGCGAGTACTCACATCTGTCGTTCTCACCTGACGACACGCGCATCATCTTCACGGGCACCGACGATGCGGGCCAGAACGTCTACGAGATGCCGACGCTTGGCGGCGAACCGCGGCTTCTGCAACGTGACGCGAAGTGTGGCGAGGTGTCCCCCGATGGGCGATGGCTCGCCTGCGTCCCGCGCGACGGAGTGGCGATCCGAATCGCCGCACGGGGCGGCGCCGGCTTTCGGACGATTGCGTCTGAACTCGTCGACGTGTCGTGCGTCACATGGACACCCGACAGCCGCTCGGTGATCGTCCACGCACGGCCTGGTCCGGCAGTCGAGCCCGACTGGTGGATCGTGGCCGTCAGCGGTGGCCCTCTCATCAACACTGGCGTGATCCGTTCGTTCCGCGAGGCCGGAATGTTCACATTGCCGTCGGGTGTCGCCTGGATGGACGACTCGCTCGTGTTTTCGGCAGCCGGAACGAGAAGCAAAGGCGTCTGTCTCTACCGACAGCGCATCGTGCCAGCCACGTTCCAGCCCGCCGGAGCGCCTGAGCAGCTGACGGCCGGCAGTGAGTCGGCATGGCTGCCACGCGTCGCCGCTCGGCGCCTCGCGTTTCTGAGCAGCCGCGCAGACATGAATCTCTGGTCTGTCTCGGTGGATGCCGTGTTTGGTGCTGCCGCGGGTCCGCTGCGTCGCATGACACGGGGAGCAGCTCCAACGGGCTACCTTTCAGTCACACGCGATTTTCGAACGCTCGCATATTTCTCGTTTCGCCTCGGATACGGCGAGATTTTCCTGAGAGACCTCCTGACGGGCTCGGAGAGGGTTCTCGCCCAGGGGCCTCAGGGCGAAAAAGGATATCCGGCGATTTGCCCGAGTGGAACGCAACTGGCCTTCGGCATGCGCATGCCCGGAGGCGAACAGGCGGCCCGACCGATCTTCATCGCGTGTCCTGCCACGGGCACGTGGCGGATCCTCGGAGACGATTGCGGCGGGAGGCCGCGCCAGTGGCTGGACGAACATCTGCTGATCATCGAGCGATTCGCGCGCCTGAACTCGATGGCGATCATCGATACCGAAACCGGGCAACAGCGTGAACTCCTCACGAGTGCCGAACGTTCGATCACGAACCCGCGGCTGTCGCCGGATGGCCGCTGGATCGCGTTCGATGCGGCGCTTCCTGGGGAACCAGCCAGTGTATTTATCGCTCCGCTGGAGAAACAGCCGATTCCAGAGTCGGACTGGGTGGTGGTGGATCGACTCGCGAGTCACCCCTTCTGGTCGGCGGCCGGAACGATCCTGTATTACACGCCTACGGGCACGATCCCAATGGTTCGTAGCACCGTTCGTGGGCGCCGATTCGTCCCGGAGACGAGGGCCTTGGGCGAACCAATAACGGTCTACGCATCGAGCGAAATGCTGATGCCCGCGTATCTCCCAGGGACCGCGCCAATTGCGACGCCCGATCAGATCATCCTAGTGCTCGGTGATTTCAGAGGCGATATATGGGTGATGGATCTGTCGGGTTCCGCGGGTTGAACCGCACGCGGCGGCTTGGCGCCTGCCAGTGCCAAACGAAAGGCACAGGTTGTACGCAATCGTTCTCGATCTCTAGTCCACCGTTCATTTGATCCGGAGCGGTCATGATGCACAATCGAAGGCTGGACAAGCCCGACGGCCGATCCCTTAGACCGTCACCGCAAATGAAAATCAAATGCTGCGCATTGCCCAGTTCATCCACCTGTTCCTCTTCGCGCTTGTTCTGGGCGTGTTTTGGGGAACATGGTTCAGCCTGAGTCGCTCAATCGGCTCAATCACCACGCCAACCTTCCTCGAGGTCGGGCACACCATGATTGCGAACCTCGGAGGACCCATGGCGGTACTGATGCCGACAACCTTGCTGTCGGCTGTGCCCGTGCTGGTCGGCTTTTATCGGCTGCATCGACGCACCGGGTTCTATCTGATGCTCGTTGGGGTGGGGTTGTTGGTCGTCGCGCTGGTCATCACGCTCACCGTCAACGTCCCGATCGACGATGCAATCGATCGCTGGACAGTCGAAACCTTGCCGCCCGATTGGACGATCAGTCGAGACCGCTGGCAGCTGTATCACACGTCGCGCACGTTCGCGTGCCTGGCTGGCTTCGGATGCGCCCTGGCGGCGGTCCTGTGGGCATCGAACGACACACGCACCCGCGACGCGCCTGGCTGACATGCAGACCATGGATGCCGGTTCGACGATTGCGCCTCGATTTCTGCCGCCCCGAGCGCGTCACTCAGATCCTCAGGTCACGGTCTGATCCGATTCCAGACTCTGTGAACTCGATGGTGTCGAAAAAGGCGACGACGTCGACGATCTATCCCTCGTGCATTCGCATCTACCAGGAGTACGTATTTCGGTACGGCCTGCCATCGCGCGCAGTGCCCTCTCCGTCGAAGAGGGCGATCACCATGTCTCCAGCAGCGTAGAGACCTCGGACAGTCGGGACGAGCGGCTTCGAAAGTCTGGCGTTGAAGGGGTTGATGACAACCTCCATCAATTTCTGTTTGCTGTTGTAGCGTACGGCGGGACTCTACAGGCTTAACGTCGTGCTGTAGAGGGCGCGTGTCCGACGCGTAGCGACGGCAGGAGGTTGTGGCGCAGCTGGGCTGTTGCCGGGTGAGCGTTGATCAAGATTCATTCGCGTCTTGGTGTGTTTGCAGGCGTAATATCGCCGGTGCGGAGGAAATCAGGCAAGTCGGCCACGATCGAACAGTCGGCGGTCCTCTTTACGACGGAGGTCCCATGCAACTCACCGAACGAAAGGTCGCGGGCGTAACTGTCATTGACGTTGAGGGCGACCTCACGGTGACAGACAATCCGGGCGCACTTAAAGATTTCGTCAAGGCGGTGCTGCAGCGCGGCGAGCGTCGCATTGTGTTGAACTTGGGGGGCATCCGCCGCATGGACAGCACTTGCCTGGGAGATATTGTCGCGAGCTATTCGACGACGGCGATAAACGGCGGGGTGCTCAAACTTGCGCAACCGGATCGTCACCTCATGCAGCTGTTGAAGATCACCAAACTCGACACCGCCATTAACGTGTTCACTACCGAGGCGGAGGCCATCACCAGCTTCGGCGATGCGGCAGTCGCATAAGCAAACCGTATCGGCACGGTACGACGACCAGACGCTCGCCGCTCGGCGACTAGCAACGGCAGTAAACGACGATTCAGAAATTCCGACTCACATCCACCGCCCGTGACGAAGCCTCAGGATGTACACCACATCGCTGGACCCGCAAATTGATCTCCCGGTTCGCGCGAGGGCGCAAGCCCCATCTTGTCGAGTAGCCTTTCAGCATCACGGCGCTCCGAGACGGTTGTGAGGCGACGTATGGCCTCCGCTTGGATCGTCCGGCTTCTCGACGAGCCCAGAAGTGCGTAAGAACGTTGCCAGATCGCGAATGCGACTAGGCCCGAGCCTCCGACGATCACGACGGGTAGCAGGCCGATCGTCATGTAACCGCTCCACATCGCCACGACCAGGAACAACAGAGCCACCGCTGTGCGTCATGGCAAGAACGACGCCATGCCTTCCTGAACGCAAGACTCCGGCGTTCGAATAGCGGCACGGTCAGCGGCTGCGCATCGCTGCGCACTGATTACTTCTGCGCAACACAGCGCGGGAGTTGGCATCACCAGTTCCAATCAACGACCCCGTTCGCGTCCTGAGCACACGTGGCGTTCCTTTTGCGACGACACCGGCGACAGATGATGGATCATCCGAAATCTTCAGCACCGGTGACGGCAAGGAGCACGATGTGACCAGTAACGCAATCCGCACATTAACCAACCGCGAACGTTTGGTCTACCGCGTATCAACGGGACTGGTCGTTGCAGTGATGCTTTTCAGCATCGTCAACTTCATCTTCAACGACCATTTTCCGTTTCCGAACGGACCGGAAGGCGCGTTTGTCCATTTGGGCTTTCCTTCATACTTCAAAGTTGAACTCACGGTCGCCAAGATCCTCGGCGTCCTGGCGCTCCTGATACCGGCGGTGCCGTTCAAGGTGAAAGAGTTCGCCTATGCCGGCTTCGCCATCACGTTGGTGTCAGCCAGCATCGCGCATTTTGGTCGTGGAGACGCGCGAAGTCTCAGCGTGCTGTATGTAATCGATCCGCTGATCTTCTTCGGTCTCCTCGTAGTCTCTTACTTCTACTTCGAGAAGAGCCACTCGCTCGACCTGGGTTGTACCGACGTCGAGGCGGCAGAGCGTGTGAAAGCGCGGTCAGCATAAGTGCGATGGTGACGACGAGTTGAGCTGGCTCAAATGCAGTTGCAGCGATCCAGTCTTCGCTCTGACTAGGTACCGCGCCGACCTCATCAGGATGCTCCACGGACATCCTCTTTAGGCGGACAATGTGAGCAGACCCACGCGATTCGGTAGCAAGGTGCCTCGTCTTCGCTCATGGCAGCGATTCTGTTGATAGACGGGGGGAGCCACGACGGCCCACGAACATGAGCTCGTATCCTCGCTGCGGCCCTGTGCGTATTAGTCATTAGAGCCGAATGAAGGCTGATCCCTCGTCAACGGACAGCGCCGACCACGAGGTCGCACCTGCGGGTCGCTTCGAGGCGCGGTATCTCGCGTTTCTCGAGACGATCACGCATCTTCGTCCAAGCCTGCACCGCTACTGCGCGCGTATGACGGGATCGGTGCTGGATGGCGAGGATGTCGTTCAGGAAGCACTCTTCCAGGCCTACCGGAAACTTGAGACTTTCGACGATTCACGTCCCCTGGCACCGTGGTTGTTTCGCATCGCCCACAATCGTTGCATTGACTTTCTGCGCCGGCGCGGGATTCGTCAGCAGGCGGAGGCGGAGGCGGCCGTCGCCGAAGCAGACTCCACGCCACCAGTCGAGCCGGTCGGTCCGGCACTCGGTAAGGCCGTCGAGCATCTCGTCCTCATGTTGCCTCCCAAAGAGCGCGCGTGTCTGCTTTTGAAGGATGTGTTCGACTACTCGCTCGAAGAGATCGCGGATCTCGTCGATTCGACGGTGGGCGGCGTCAAAGCCGCGCTGAATCGCGGCCGATCGAAATTGGCCGAGCGGCCGACCGGTATTCCCTCAGCTCGCGCTCAAACGAGCGACGACGCGACGC
Source organism: Acidobacteriota bacterium (assembly GCA_046726375.1). Lineage (GTDB taxonomy): Bacteria > Acidobacteriota > Vicinamibacteria > Vicinamibacterales > UBA2999 > DASPWV01. Next base: position 27,046 of record JBKPAJ010000256.1, on the reverse strand, counting down.
TGCTCCAGCTGTATGTCGAGCGATTCAACCAGCGCGACTGGGTTGGTCTTCGGGAGCTCATCGCCGCCGACGCTCGCCTCCTGGTGGCGGACCGATTCGTTGGGCGCGTCGCCGATTCGCCGTACTTTGGCACCTATGAGCGCATGCCGGTGTCATGGCGCCTGGCGGTAGGCGAAGTAGATGGGGAAGCCGCGGTCATTATTCAGCACGCAGGCGCCGAGGGGTGGGTGCCGAGAGCCACGGCCCGCCTGCGCGTTGCAGACGGCCTAATCGTCGGCATCACAGACTATGGGCACTGCCCGTGGGTGCTCTCGGCGGCCACCACGCTTCACGTCGACCAACCCTCCTAGTCCTCCGCCGATCTGGCCGTATCTTTCGCAGCCTGGCGGCCGTAATACCAAATAAAGATCAACAAGGAGACGAGTGCCAATGAGAAGACTCGCAGTCCTGGCGATTTACGTGTTCGGTAGCGTTGGCGTCACGGCCGTGCATGCGCAGAACGGCAGGTATCCGGCGCTCGCTGAGTACTTGATGTCGCGCGACGCCGAAGTCGCCCTCGCGCAGAGCGCGGCCCCCGCCAACATCTCGGGCCGCGCCACGATCAAAGTCCTGACGGAATCCGGGTATGTAGTCGTTCGCAACGGTGACAACGGTTTTGTCTGCATGGTCATGCGAGGGTGGAGCGCGCCGACGTATACGCCCGAACAGTTCCGCGATCTCGTGTACGACCCGACCGTGCGTGCGCCGATTTGCTTCGGTCCTGGCGCCGCTCTGACGGTGATGCCCTACTACGAGCTGCGCGGCAAGCTCGCTATGGAGGGTGACACGCCCGATCGGATTGCGCAACGTGTGGAGGGCGCCTACGCGCGAGGCGAGCTGCCACGGCGCGAGGGTGTCACCTTCGCGTACATGTGGTCGGCGAATCAGCACCTAGCACCAGGCCTCGGCCATTGGCATCCGCACATGATGGTCTTTTCCCCGTACTACAAGAACGCGATGCTCGGAGACAACGAGTTTGGGACACCGCTTCCGATCGTCAGCGACGACGCTGGAACGCCGTTCGCCGTCGTGGTCATTCCCGTCGACGACAAACTGGCGATCAAGGCCGCGGTGAAATAGTCGCGCGCGGAAAGCTCGCTGGAGGAACGAACGTCATGTCAACGGAATTTCAGGAACTGTTGAAGCACTGGGAGCGCGAGGCAGAAGGCACTGTTGCGCTCATGCAGGCGCTGCCGCCGGATCAATACGACTTTCGGCCGAATGCGCATGGCCGTTCGATCGGTGAGCTGGCGTGGCATCTCGCAGAGATCGATGCGTATGTCACGGTCGGGATCTCGCGCGGCGAGTTCGCGTTCGACGTCAAGCCGCCGCACATCGAACGTCCCAAAACCGTCGAGGCGCTCGCACCGGCGTTTCGCGTCGTCCATGACGAGGCCGTCGCGAGGCTTGCTCAGCTCGGGGCGGCCGGCCTTGATCAGCAGATTCAATACGCTGACGGGAGGCCATGGACCATCCGCGACCTGCTGTGGCGCAAGCTGCTCTTGCATGCTGCACATCATCGCGGGCAACTTGTGCTGCTGTGCCGTTTGGCTGGTGGCGTGCCGCCAGGTTTGTACGGGCCCAACCGCGAGGAATCCGTCGCGCGACGAGCTGCGGCCGCATCGCGATAGGTTCGACGGCGCGATCCGCAGGCGTGGAAGGATCAAATGATTCTCATCACCGGCGCGACCGGATCGAGCGGATCTGTGGTGATCCGCGAGTTCGTTCGAAACAAGCTGGCCGTGCGGGCTCTCGTCCGGAACTCACGGAAAGGGCGGGAGCTCGAGGAGCTACCCAATGTCGACGTGGTCGTGGGCGACATGCTGCGGGCTGAAACGCTCGGCGCGGCCTTCGATGGCGTGGACCGGACGTTGATGATTTCGTCAGCGGGTCCAGAGATGCTCGAAACGCAGTGCACATTTGTCGACGCGGCCAAGCGAGCGGGCGTCCGGCACATCGTGAAATTCTCCGGGAAGGAGTCGGGCATCGGCTTCGACCCGATGCGCTTTCCCTTCACGCGCATGCACGAGCAGATCGAAGACTATGTCGAAGCCTCTGGCCTTGCGTGGACACATCTGCGGCCCATCCAGTTCATGCAGGTGTACCTGCGGGAAGTGCCGACGATTGTCGCAAAGAGGGCACTCCTGCTGCCCCTGGAGAACGTCAAGCTCGCACCCGTCGATCTGCAGGACATCGCGAAGGTGGCATTTGCTGTTCTGCGTCACGGTGGCCACCAAGGCAAAAGTTACGATATGACTGGCCCCGAAGCACTCACGATGGCAGAGGTCGCTGAGCGGATCTCGGAAGCGATTGGCAAGACAGTTCGCTACGTCAACGTTGCTCCGAGCGAGAGACGGCGGGCGTTGCTCGATGCCGGAACGTCCACCTACATGGCGGATGCCCTCGATGAACAGGCCGAAGAACGTCGCAGGTGTCCGGAGTCGCGGATTGACCTCACGACCCATGAGGCCTTCGCGGTTCGGCCGACGACGTTCGGCGAGTTCGCGCGCATGCATGCCTCACTGTTCGTCGGTCCAGCAGCAGCAGGCCGCTGACGCAGCTTACACAACAGTCGCAGGGCAGGTAGGCCAGAATCTTCGTATCGTCTGGCGCCCGTTAACCCCAAAGCTCGGGTGGCAAACATCAATACGAGGCCGGTGCGGTCGTACTCTAGGCGCATCAATCCCTCTCAGAAGAGGCCTCGCATTGAACATCGTTGCGCCTACCACGGCGCTGTTCGTGCGTCGGGCCACAGTGTCCGTCGGCGTCGCGGTCGGTGTGGCAAACGTGTTTTGAACGAGCGTGCGCCACACGTCGTCGTCCCCGAGAAGGTGCAGAGCCTGATGATCGAGTACGACGGTCGGGCGCGTCACTATGAGGTCGTCTCCTGAGAGGATGCCGCCGCCAGCGTCGTCGTGAATGCGAACCAAGCAACCACGCGGCTGCCTTTTCCTCCCGAAAGTAAAGGCCCTGCTTGCCCCCGGCGGAACATAGACGTTTCCGAGCATTGAGTGAGGCGAAGCCGACTACCGTGCGGTGTTGGTTACTTTGGATCAGACTCCAGCGTTTCCCGATTTCTCGAGATTGGGGGGGGAGTATTGGGGCCCTGACAGCGCCAAAGATTTAGCGAGGGTTCAGATCAGAAAGCGACCGGAGTAGTCGCCGGTTCAGCAACGCGGCCGCCGCCGCTCGACCTGGAGCGCGCGGGCACCGCTGACATCGTCCTCGAGCAGCTCGAATTTCACGGCGTCACCAACCTCAAAATCATTGAACGAGGTGCCTTCGCGCACGTCGCTCCGGTGGAAAAAGACTTCACGATCGTTCGCCACCCGGATGAACCCGTGGCCCTGGCCGATGAACAGCGTGACGATCCGCCCAGAACTCGGCGTGCCACGGCGTTGGGCCGGCCGCCCGCCTCCGACGCTACGAGCAGGTGCCGTCTTTGGGACGGCGCCTCGCAAGTGCTCGCTCACGACTTACCAGCGCGGTTCCGAGCGCCGACGCTGCGACCGACCGCCGCCGAAACCGCCGCTTCGTGCCTCCTTCGGACGCGCCTCGTTGACGGTGAGACTACGTCCGCCGACCTGGCTCGCGTTCAGCTCGCGGATCGCCTTCTGCGCCTGTTCGTCGGTGCTCATCTCGACAAACGCGAACCCACGCGCGCGCCCCGTCGCCTGGTCGCGCATCACCGTGACGGATTCGACCGATCCCACGCGAGCGAACAGCTCCTGAAGCTCGGTTTCTCCAATTTCATAGGGCAGATTTCCCACGTATAACTTCCGACTCATAACAGACTCCTCTGTCGCACTGCGACGTCCACCCCGGCACCGCTTCTCGGCACAAGTGTGCCGCTACTCGCCGTCATCGGGCGCGATGCCATCTGACGCACTCGTCAACTGGGCCAGACGCGCCACTGCCTTCTGCCGAAGTGCGGCCGCGTCGCGCGCGATCGAGGCTTCGCCGGCCCGCTCAACCCGCGGTGTCCGCTGATCCAGGGCTGCGATCAGCTCACGGAGATCACCCGCGAGATCGCTTTGGTTTATCGCCACGGATTCTCTTCCGGGCGCACTCCATTTCGGCTGGCGACAACTTCGCCGCACGTTGCACAGTGCCAGTAACGGTTGACGCCGAGAGTCTTCGCAGTCGTCGAGATCGACAGCGACTGACATTCAGGACACGCAGACGCGATGTGTGCCGCGGCTGTCGCGGGGAAGCGACCGTGAACATCGCCGCTCGAACGAAAGGAAATCACAAGGCCCTCCCGGGACGCGATCTGCTTTGGTGAGGGCTGGTGGCCAGAATGGCCGCAGGGCTCAGGAAAGCGTTACGGCGACAGTATACGCCAACACGCCGGTAGCCGTGCAGCGGACGGGACTCTGAGTCCCGGATCGTGCAACGCGCTCGACCGTCTGTAGGCGTATCGAGCCTTTCCTGACTCGCCGCAGTGTTCCCCGAGCCTCAAACCACCGTGCAAGAGGGGAGTCGTCGTCAGGGCGACGTCTCTGGAACATCGTTCTACAGGCGAAGAGTTTCGATGAGAGCCGAGAGTACTGCCGCCGGCTCGGGTAGTACAGAAAATACCCGGGTAAGGCGGCACCAATCTTCGAGCACGCGCACGAGTGCCCAACTCGCGAGGTGCGGGGCCGCGTGCTCCTCCGCTGTAAACGCCAGACCGACACCATCGATCGCGGCACGAACCATGATTTCCGCGTCGTCGACGATCAGTGGGCCATTGACTGCGACCACGGGGACTGGATGCCCTTGTCGAACTCCCACCGGTGCACGCCGGCAGATCCGTGACGAAAGTTGATGCATCGATGGCTTGGCAGATCGCGTGGCGATCTCGGCTTGGGGTGATACAGCGAGTAGTGCACCCTAAGACGCTGAGCTCGTCGCGCAGCATTTGTGAATCGTACTCACAAACCCTTGTCATTTTTACTGGCTACTCAGGTCCGGGATCCGTTGCTACTCTGGTCTGAACGAGAACAATGCAGAAGCGCAGGCTTGGAAAAAGCAGCTTGGAAGTGTCGGCGCTGGGCCTCGGCTATATGGGACTGAGCTTCGGCTACGGCGCGGCCGTGGACAAGGAGACCACCATCTCGCTGAGGGCATCCGCAAGTACTACGACGAGTTCGCGATTCCTGCCGAATCATTCGCGCAGGCCGTCGCCTTTGCCATGAGCCAGCCAGACGAAGTGGACGTGAACGAGATCCTGTTCCGGCCCACGCGCCAGCAGTTGTAGGTTCCATGTGACCTCGCGTTGTGCTGCGCAGAAATAACCAGATGTTCGGAGATGCGCGCATGATCCTGGCGACCAGTGCCGACTCCCGACGATTCTTCGATTGCTCCTGCCGGCACGTCACTTGCTTCGGCACACCGAAAATCGGAAATCTGACAACCATGTCCCTGAAAACGGTTCAATTGATCGTCGGTCGGCTGGTGACGGACGAAGGGTATCGCGTACGATTCCTGAGCGATCCGATCGGCACTCTGACCGCGTTGCGAGACCGGGGCGTCGAGCTGACGACGGGGGAAATCGAAGCGCTGATACGAACGGACCAGACACTCTGGACGAACGCAGCAGACCGAATCGACCCGCACCTGCAGCGATCAAGTCTCCGTAGTGATGAGCCTTAACTCGACTTGGATACGATGATCCTCGACGGAAGTCCTCGTTAGGCCGACAATATGAACCGGTCGTGAGGGTCAAGGCGCCTTGCGCACGAGGAGCAAGAATGAGTGCCGGTATCGGCAACAACACGGTGACCGGCAACCGAAGCAGCGTCGCGTCAACCATCGCGCGCTATGAGGCGCTCATCCGCGTCTCGGAGGCGCTGAGGTCCTATCACGATCGCGACACGCTGTTCCGCAGTCTCGCCCGTGAGCTTCGCTGCGTGGTCAGGTTCAGCTTTCTCGGCCTCGGCCTCTACGACGAACAGACGCATGCCGTGCAGCCGCACGTGCTCGAGGCCACAGGCGAACCGCTGCCGCCGCCACAGATAGCCACCGACGAATCGCTCGCCTATTGGGTCGTCCAACATCAAGAACCCTTAGTGATTCCTCTCGTAGAAGTGGAAACGCGATTTCCGCAGGCGATCGCCTACATGCGACATCAAGGCATGCGGTCGGCGTGTGCGCTGCCCTTGACGACGCCGCGGTGCCGTCTCGGCATTCTGTTGCAGGCGAGCCGGGAACCTTACGCTTACGACCCTGAGGACGTGGCGTTTCTATCGCTCGTCGCAAATCAGGTGGCGCTCGCGATCGATGATGCGTTGAACTACGGCGCCTTGCAACAATCTGTTGTCCTCGAACGCGAGCGGCTGCGGAACCTCGAGGCGTCGGACGAAATGTTGCGAGCGCTGGCAACCGTGCTCGACATCCGGCAGGTCTTTCCCCATATCTCGCAGATCGCGGCGACGGTGTTGCCACACGACCGCCTGACGCTCACATTTCACGGCCATCACGGAGAGGTCGTCGTCCAGGCCGCCTCCGATGAGTGGGAACCGCTGCCCACGCGGCTGAAGGTTGAACATCTCATCCCTGAAGGTGATGGAGCTGCGATCATCAGCGACTTCGAGGAAACCGACACGCGCCCTGTCGTTGACCCGCAGGACTTCTGGGATCGGATTCGGTCGGCGGGCTACCGCTCCATGCTGGCGGTTCACCTGACCGCTCGTGATCAGTCCCTTGGTCTGCAATTCTGGTCGAAGCGGTCTCACGCGTTCGATAACGGACAGCTGGCCATCGCCCGCCGCATTGGCGATCACGTTGCGCTCGCAGTCTCGCACGAACAACTCGCCGAGATGTCGCGTCAGGCTGCTGAAGTGAAATTGCGCGCGGACCGCCTTGAAGCCCGCGTCAAGTCGCTGTCCGACGAGCTCGCGGCGAAAACGGGGCGCATGGTCGGGCTGTCTGCCGAATGGCAGGTCGTGCTCAAAGCAGCGGCACAGGTCGCGCCAACGGACACGACTGTTCTGCTCACAGGTGAGTCCGGCACCGGGAAGGAAGTCGTGGCCAGATTCATCCATCACGCCTCGAACCGGGCGAGCGGACCGTTTGTGGCGTTGAATTGCGCCGCGCTTCCAGAGCAGCTGCTCGAGTCCGAACTGTTCGGGTACGAGCGTGGCGCGTTCACCGGCGCGCAACAGGCCAAGCCAGGCCAGATCGAGTTGGCCGCCGGCGGCGTGCTCTTTCTCGACGAAGTCGCCGAAATGAGTTTGTCCGCGCAGGCGAAGTTCCTTCGCGTGTTGCAGGAGCGGGAGTTTCAGCGCCTCGGTTCAACGCGTACGCTGAAAGCAAACGTGCGCGTGATCGCCGCAACGAATCGTGACTTGAAGAAGGCATTAGCGCGCGGCGACTTCCGCGAAGACCTGTTCTATCGGCTGCAGGTGTTCGATATCAAGCTTCCGGCGCTGCGCATGCGATCGGCGGACATCCTGCCTCTGAGTGAAGCTTTTCTCGAGGAGATGGGCCACCTCTTCGGACGTCCGCCGTCGGGACTCACCCGCGACGCAAAGGAGGCGCTGGTGCGCTACGACTGGCCCGGGAACGTCCGCGAGTTGCGCAACGCGCTCGAGCGAGCAGCGATTTTGTGCGAAGGCGGCCTGATCACGGCTGAGCACCTTTCGCTGAACAGTGAACGGCGAGTTCCGGCACCGCTCCCTGGCGTTGCGCCGACAACCGATTTGAACGTGGTCGAGCGCGACATGATCATGCGGGTGCTCGCCGACTGCGCCGGAAACAAGTCGAAGGCCGCGTCGCGACTCGGCATCTCGCGGACGCAGTTGTATGTTCGCCTGCGCAGATATCAGCTCTCCTGAAAGCATCACCGGCAGCCAGGCACACACGACCGCTCGATCCGCGCGGCGTCGTGGAACTCCTCTTCGGCGGCCGGTTGCGGATGGGCGACCGGCCACCGCTTACGTCGACACACATGCGCATTCGTGCTCGTGCGCCGCGATGGAGCCAGCGCGACTCTGGTCGCGAATCGCGATGATTGCGGTGTGAGAGCGACGGGGCAGTTCTTGCAGCCCGAGTCCTACGGGGCCGCTGCCACTTTCCCGGCTTGTACACGTCGCTGTTGGGTGGCCGTCTTGGCGAAGATCGAAGGAACGCCGCGACTATCGGCCCTCTCCACTTGGCCTACATCGTGACGGGGACCCTCACATGAGAAAACGGGGACCTTCATATAAGAAAGGAGACGCTTCTGATCGTTGCCATCTTGTTGGCTGCGACGGTCGGCGTGCTGGCCATCGGCGACCGCATCGCCATCACGCTTGCACCAAAGAAGCAGCCGTCAAGCTCTCGCACAGCAGCCGCGATGAAGGCCGACGAACTGTTCTGGCAAACATTTCACAACGGCGATTACCGGAGTATTCCCGATGCGCTCGACGCGCTGACTGCCGCCTACCTGGAGACGCCTACCGATGCCTTCAAGCGACGCTGCACGAGATGGAGCACACACCCCGGCCCCGCAGCCGCAGCCCTGGCATCCGAAAACGGATACTTCGATCAGGCCCACCTAACACTCGACGTAGCTCGATTTGCAGGTGCAACACCCGGCCCGCTGGCGTCGGTAGGTGTGGCCGATTTTTCCAAGACCCGCTGCGACGATCTTCCCTAGACTTCGACGGTGGACGATCGAGTAGAGCGTGGTGAACACGCGCGATACGTCGTCCGCCCTTCATCGGTCGGATTTCTAGGTTCAGAGACTCCTACCGCTGCTGAGGGCGTCGCGCAATGTAAGGTCGAGGAATTGCTTGCATCTATCATGGGGACTGAAGACGCACCGCAGAAGAACGCCTCTCCATCGACGCAGCTGATGCAGCTGCTCTGGCCAGGCGCTGTCGCCGTCCAGGCCATCCATGTCGCGGCCAAGTTGGGCCTTGCCGACCTCGTGGCAGCGGGTCCGAAAACGGGGGTTAAACTGTCAGAAGCCACCCGCATGAACGGGACGTCGCTGGCTCGCTTGCTTCGCGCGCTGACGAGCCTCGGGATTTTTGCCGAGGATACCTCCGGCCGCTATTGCCAGACGCCGTTGAGCGAGGCGCTGCGCGCTGACCATCCGGAATCGATCCGGCCGTTGGCGAGGATGCTCGGCGCGCGCTTCATATGGGAACCAGTCGGCTGGCTTGAGGAGAGCATTCGGACCGGGCAAGCAGCATTCGAGCGCCTGCACTCTGCCCCATTCTTCCGACACCTCGCGGAGCATCCCGAGGATGCTGCGGTTTTCAATGCTGCGATGAGCTCGATGCCCTCCTATATCGCCGGAATCGTCGAAGCCTACGATTTCTCCAAGTTCCGGCGAATCGTCGACGTGGGCGGAGGCCACGGCGCGCTGCTCGCAGCAATCCTCGAGGCGAACCCGCAGACGCACGGCGTGCTCCAGGACCTGCCGCTCGTCGTCGCCGGCGCATCCGCGCTCCGGCGCGAGGGCATCGCCGATAGATGCGAACTCGTCGCTGGTGACATCTTCGATGGAGTTCCTGGCGGTGGAGACGCCTACCTACTGAAGGGAGTCATTCACGACTGGAACGACGAGGCCGCCGTAGAGATCCTGAGGAGCTGCCGGCGGGCGATCCGTTCGGACGGCACGCTGCTTCTGCTGGAGACAGTGTTAACCGGGTCCGATGATCCCGCACGCGCGTTGATGGATCTGTTGATGATGGTCTTGACCGGCGGGCGTGAGCGCACCGAACGTGAGTTTAGAGCGCTGCTGCAAGACGCGAGCTTTTCTCTGACTCGAGTCATCTCTACACGCGGCCACTCTATCCTGGAAAGTCGGCCTGTTTAATGAGTGGAGCCTATGCCGCGTTGGAAGGTAGGGTGGCCTCGTACAGCGGACCGGTTGTGGCCATGGGTGTCAAGTTGTACGGCAACAGTTTCCAGTTCGCGGAGCTCATCGCGAAATGTCGGATGTGCTCAGTGAGATCGGCAGGATTAGGATCGGGTGGCATGCGCGATGCCGCTCGAGGCGGCGCATGAGCATCCATTCATGTCGTCGTTGAGTTCGATACCGCTGTGGATTTTTTTCCTAACCAGGACAAATCCCTGACCTTGTTGCCGTTCGTTCGCGGCGGATTCACGCACGCCAAGCGCGCGTACCCGTTCTGCCAACGAAGTACCACGACCAGCACGTCGGCCATCTGCATCCGGAGGCAAACTTGCATTCCCTTCTTACGCGCTCGATCGCGGCAAGCGGAAGCGATTCTGAAAAGCTGGTCAGACGATGTGAGTCTTCCCACAAATGGCTGATTTACCTCGGCCACGAACCGCCCAGTCATCGCGGGTGAGATCGATGTTTATGCGATCGACAAGCGGTGGATCGCGTTGGCCGTGACGATTGGAGTGAAGGGATATGCGTATCGGGATCATTGGCGCGGGGATGATTGGTTCGACGTTGGCAAAGCTCTGGGTCGACGCGGGACACGATGTCCGCTTGTCATCGCGTCACCCGGAAGGGCTGCAATCGCTGGCCGGCCGGCTGGGCATGCGCGCGTCGGTAGGAACACCCGCTGATGCCGCAAGCTTCGGCGAGGCGGTGCTGCTGGCCGTCCCGCTGAAATCGATGCCGGAACTGGTGCCGGACATCAAACAATCGCTCGCGGGCAAAGTGGTGATGGACACGAGCAACGCATACGAGCGCCGCGACGGCAACGCCGGGCGCGATGCAATGGCGCACCCACAGGGTTCGGCCGGATGGGCAGCCGCGATGTTTCCCGCCAGCAAGTGGGTCAAGGCCTTCAACACCGTGAACTACAAAACGCTGGCGAGCGAGGCACATCGTGCAGGTGATCGCCTGGGCATTCCCCTGGCGAGCGACAACAACGACGCGTTGCGGGTCGCGGCAGCGCTGGTTCGCGACGCAGGGTTTGAGCCTGTGATTACGGGTGCTCTCGAGAGCGGGCGGCAATTCGAACCCGACACGAAACCCTACAACACGGGCATGAGCGGTTCCGAACTGCGCCGCATTCTACCCTCCACGGATGAAGCTGCGCTCTGAGAAGCCATGAACGCGCGCAGCCCGCGAGACGACGACCGAAGGCTGGCGACCGTCGACCGATGACCGTCGCCCGTCGACGTCGACCGGCGACGTCCTCAACTCACTTGCTGCGTCGTTGTTCGATCGATCAGCGCCTGAAGTTCCGAGCCAAAGCGAACGTGATAGTGGGTCGCGCCGTGCAGCGCGCGTACGAACGATGGCAGGCTGGCGACAGCGTTTCGGCTGCGTGCCTGCAAGTTGCGCAACGTTTCGCGCGCGTGTTCGCGCTTGCCGTCCCGCATCACACGCACCAGCAACGGTTGTCCGCAGTCAGGACACTGGTCCGCATCCGCCAGGCCGACGACATCCTCGATTGCCGCATCGTTTTGGATGCGTCGCCACACCTGCTTGCGTCCGGGATGTGTTTGCTTGCCGGGGGTGCGCTTCATCACGGGAACGACGCCGCGCTCGCTTTCGATCTCGACGAGTTTGTAGACCGCGCCGAGCGAGGGGAGATCGCTCGACGTGCTGAGCGCCGCGCCCACGCCGAAGCCGTCGATCGGCGCGCCCGACGCGACGATGTCCGCAATGCGCCACTCGTCGAGATCGCCGCTGACGAAAATCTTCGTGTCGCGCAGTCCTCCCTGGTCGAGAATCGCGCGCACGCTGCGACTGATTGTCACGAGATCGCCGCTATCGAGACGGACCGCGGTGGGTTTCAATCCGCTCGCTGCCACCAGACGAGCCGCGGATAGCGTGTCGTAGGTGTCGAGAAGCAATACCGCGCGCTCGCCAAACACGTCCGTGTAGCGGCGAAACGCCTCGAGCTCGGTCGGGAACGCCGTCACCCACGAGTGCGCCATCGTCCCAGAAACAGGGATGCCGAATTGCCGGCCCGCTTCGACGTTGGACGTGGCGCTGCATCCACCGAGAAACGCCGCCCGCCCGGCATAGATGCCCGCCTCGATTCCATGGGCGCGTCGCGATCCGAACTCCACGACGTCTCTGCCCGCCGCCGCTTCCACCATCCGTACCGCGCGACTTGCAACCGACGTCTGAAACGCGATCTGTGACAAAAGCGCGGTTTCCACGAGCTGCGCTTCCGGCAGCGGAGCGCTCACACGCAACAGCGGCTCAGGAGGAAACAACGGCGTGCCTTCGTCGATCGCCCAGACCTCGCCCGTGAAGCGAAAGCGCGGAAGGTAGTCGTCGAAAAAGGCGCGAGGAGCGCCCTGCAGCGCGGGCAGACCGCGGATGTGCGCGATGTCGTCCGAAGAAAACCGCAATGTTTCGAGGTAGTCCAGCGCCTGTTCGAGTCCGGCCGGGATGAGAAAGCAACGGTTCGGCGGCAATTCGCGCACGTAGAGCTCAAAGGTGGCGCGCGAGGTCAGCCCGGCCGCGTAGTAGCCGGCCATCATCGTGAGCTCGTACAAATCGGTCGATAACGCCACGCTCTTCATCGGCGCGTCCTTCTCAAGAGTCGAAACCACAGATTCGCAAGAGTCGAACCACAGATTCGCAAGAGTCGAAGCACAGATTCGCAAGAGTCGAACCGCAGATTCTCAAGAGTCGAAACCACAGATTCTCAAGAGTCGAAGCCACAGATTCGCAAGAGTCGAACCACAGATTTCACAGATTACACAGATTGTTTTTTCTGAATCTGTGCAATCTGTGTAATCTGTGGTTCAAACTTGCCACGACGCTCAGCACTCCTTGTCGTCGATGTTCAGAACGACTTCTGTCCAGGTGGAGCGCTTGCTGTTCCACACGGCGATCGTGTGGTGCCTGTCCTCAACCGCTACATCAAGCAGGCCACCGTGCAGGGATGGCCGATCTACGCGTCGCGAGACTGGCATCCGCCCGTGACGCGACACTTCAAGGAACACGGCGGCGAGTGGCCACCGCACTGCGTCGTAGACACGCCCGGTGCGCGCTTCCATGACGACCTGCGCCTGCCGCCGTCGACGATCGTCATCAGCAAAGGGGAGGACCCGGACCATCCCGGCTACTCGGCGTTCGACGGACACACACCGGACGGCGGCACCTTGCTCGCCGATCTGAAGCAGCGGCGAATCAATCACCTGTACGTCGGCGGACTTGCGACCGACTACTGCGTGAAACACTCGGTGCTCGATGCGCGGCGCGACGGGTTTGCGGTGACAGTGCTCGGCGATGCGATCGCGGGCGTGGAGCTGCAGCCCGGCGACTCGGCGCGCGCAATCGGCGATATGCGCGCAGCGGGCGCCGAAATCGTCGAGTGATGCTGCGCCGGCCGTGGTGCCGAGGCGTTACGAAGCGCCCAGCAGCGTCGCCGTTTTCTTCACATCCTTTGGCGCAACCCAGAAGATGGCGCCGTAGCGTCCCTCGCCCGCGACCGCGTCGAGTGCTGTCAGGTTGATCTTGGCGGCGGCAAGCCGATCGATCAGGTCCGCCATCGCGCCGACGCGATCATCTCCGTGCATCAGGAACGCACGTTTCGGGCCGATCACCTTCAGTTTTGCCTGCTTCGCCGCCTGCTTGAAGGCCGCCGGGTCAGCTGGAACGAAGTCGAGCTGGGCCTTGCGTCCCTGCGGAAATCCGGAGAATGCCAGCAGATTGACTCCCGCCTGCTTGAGACTGTTGAGCACGCGCGCGCCTTCTCCCGGCTTGTTCGCTGCTATCACGTAGAAGTAGTCGACCACGCGAAAGGTATCTGGCATAGCTAGCCTCCTTGACCTTTGACTTCGCCGAGCGACGGATCGATGATGCGCCCAACCCTCCTACTGCAGACAGGAAAAAAGGGGAATGTTATGGCGTTGCGGCTCGTTATCCGCCTCGTTCTGCTCTTCATGCCCGTTACCGCGCTCGCGCAGATTGGAAGCGGTATTTCGGGCGTCGTTCGCGACTCCTCCGGCGCGGTGATGCCAGGGGTGACGGTCGAAGCGACAAGCCCGGTGCTCATCGAAGGCTCGCGATCGACGGTGACCGACAGCAGCGGTCAATATCAAATCACCGACTTGCGACCCGGCGAGTATGCCGTGACCTTTACGCTCCCCGGTTTCAGGGGCGTGAGGCGCGAAGGCATCATGCTGTCGGCCGCGTTCACCGCCACCGTCAACATCGAGCTGCAGGTCGGTCAACTCGAGGAATCGATCACGGTTACGGGCGAGTCGCCGCTCGTCGACGTCCGCAACTCGGTGTCGCAAGCCGTGATGAACCGCGAAAAGCTCGATCTGATACCCACCGGCAAAGACCCGTTCGCCGTCGGCCAGCTGATTCCCGGCGTCACCACAAACACGCCCGACGTTGGCGGCACGCAGATTATGCAGCAGCCGACACTGCAGGTGCACGGGTCGGCGGCGCAAGACGATGTGTTCATGGTGGACAACGTGCAGATTCAGCACATGGGTTTTGGCGGCAATCAGACTGGCTTCTATTTCAACGACGGCTTGATGGAGGAGATCAGCTATCAAACGAGCTCGCTGCCGGCGGAGGCGCCGGTCGGCGGCGTGCAGATCAACATGATCCCGCGCGCCGGCGGCAACGTGTATCGCGGTTCGTTCTTCGCCACCGGTGGCAACGGGGACATGCAGAGCAACAACCTCGACGACGATCTGGTGCGCCTCGGGGTCCTCGCCAGGAATCGCGTGAAGAGCGTGTACGACGTGAATTTCACCTATGGTGGCCCGATTCAGCGCGATCGCTTGTGGTTTTTTGCAACCTACCGCGTCTGGTCGGCAAATAACTTTCTGGCCAATACGTTCGATTCGAGCGGCAATCAGGCCGTGGACGATCAGCGCATTCAGGACGGCACGGTGCGTCTGACCTGGCAGGCGGCGCAGAAGCACAAGATCGCGGTGCACTACGATCGCAGCGCCAAATGGCGCGGTCACCGGCCGAACAACTGGATCTCGGCCAACATCAACGAGCCGGTGTCGTCGGTCGTGCAGACGACGCGTCTCAACTACATCGGCGAAGTCAAATGGAGCTCCCCGCTTTCGAATCGGCTGCTGACAGAGTTTGCCGTCTTCACGATGCCGGTGAACTACAGCCTCTCGTTTCAGCCGGAGGCTGCTCCCGACGCCATTGCGACGTTCGATCAAATCAAGTCCGTGTTCATGTACGTCTCACCGCGGCAGGACATCAACGCCGCGCGCATGCTCACCTACTCGGGATACGTGTCGTACGTCACCGGTGCGCACAACTTCAAGTCGGGCGTGCAGGTGCGTACAGGGTGGTCTGAGGAGCTCTTTGAGACGCGCGGCGACATCGTTCAGTACGTGTCGGACGGCCGCCCGCAATCCGTGCGACTCGTGAACACGCCAAGCGGACACAAAGAAGCGGGCGTCAACAGCGCGTTCTATGCGCAGGACTCCTGGGGGTTGGGCCGCGTCACGATCAACTCCGGCATCCGCTTCGAGCGCTTCGTGATGTCGATTCCGGCGCAGAGCGCCGCTGCGGGAACCTGGGTGCCCGCGCGCGACTTCGCCGAGCAGAAGGACATCGTCAACTGGAATACGGTGTCGCCGCGCTTCGGCTTTTCGTGGGATCTCTTCGGCGACGGACGGACCGCCGTCAAGGGAGGCGTGAGCCGGTACGACCGTCTTGCCGGTGTGAACCTCGTGCAGCCGCTGAATCAACGGAACATCGCGTTCCAGACCTGCCCCTGGGACGACACCAACAACGACCTTCGCGCGCAAAACAGCGAGATTGCGTTCGTGCGCTGCACGGGATCCCTGCAGCCAAGCCTCGGCTTCGTCGATCCCGATCTCAAGCGGCCGCATCAGTGGGAATACAACGTGATGGTGCAGCGCCAGATCGGCGCGCGGACGGCGGTCATGGCCGGCTACTACGGACGCCGCTTCTGGGATCTCTACACCACGGTGAACGACGCAGTGCCGCCGACGGCCTACACGCCCGTGACGATCACGAATCCGCTGACGAACGAGCCATTGACCGTTTACAACCAGGATCCCGCGACCCGCGGCCAGGTGCGGAACGTGTTGAAGACGATTCCGGATTTGCGGCAGACATACAACGGCGTGGAATTTCAAATCAACACCCGTCTGACCAGGGCCACGCTGTTCGCCGGCTTCACCATCGGCAAAAACGAAGGAGATCAGGATGGCGGCGACTTGAACAATCCGAACGTCCGTATCAACAATCAGGGTGCCGTCGGGTTCGATGCGCCGTACCAGATTCGCGGCGGATTCAGTTATCAGCTGCCTGCCGAGTTCCAGGTGTCCGGTTCCATCCGCGAGTCGTCGGGCCTTCCGCAAATGCGCACGTACGTCGTGACCACCGCCCAAGTGCCCGGCCTGACGCAGGTGATGCAGAACGTGCAGGTGGCGCAGCGCGGCGAGTATCGCTATCCGTGGGTCAATCTCGTCGATCTGCGGTTCGCGAGAATCTTCCGCTCCGGCAACATGCGCTTCGAGCCCACACTCGATCTGTTCAACATCTTCAACAATAACGCGGTGACCAACGCGAACCAGACGGTTGGCTCGTCGCTCGGCCGGCCGTCGGCGATCGTCATGGGCCGGTTGTTGCGTATTGGCGGACGTCTGACCTTTTAATCACATGCGAATCCATCTCCTTGCTCTTGGCCTGGTTCTCGCGGCTGCGGCGGACGCTGGCGCGCAGTCGCAACCCACCACGATCCGGGCCGCACGCGTGTTGGACGGCAAGGGCCGCGTGCTTACGAATGCGACCGTCGAAGTTAGAGACGGGAAGATCGCGGCCGTCGACCAGCGTACGGAACCTGTCACCTACGACCTTGGCAGCGCGACGCTGCTGCCGGGCATGATCGACGTCCACGTTCATATCGGCGGGCACTTCGGCAAAGACGGGCGCGCGCAAAACGAGGGTGAGACGCCGGCGGAGATGGCGCTCTTCGGCGCCGAGAACGCGTATATGACGCTCATGAACGGCTTCACCACCGTGCAAAGCGTGGGTGCGGCCAACGACAAGGAGCTGCGCGACGCGATTGCGCGCGGCGTGCTCCCGGGTCCCCGCATCCTGACATCGCTCGGATCGATGAACGAACGGACTGGCACCCCGGAGCAACTCCGCGACTACGTCCGAAAGCAAAAACAGGCCGGCGCTGACGTCATCAAGATCTTTGCGTCGAAGAGCATCCGCGACGGCGGCGCCAAGACGATGACCGACGAGCAGTTGACCGCGGCGTGCGGCGAAGCGCGGACGCAGGGTCTGAGGACGCTGGTACACGCGCACGCCGCCGACGCGGTACTGGCTGCGGCCAAGGCCGGATGTTCACAGGTCGAGCATGGCGCGTACGTCAGCGACGAGGCGCTGAAGTATATGGCCGAACATGGCGTGTACTTCGATCCCAACATCGGCCTGGTTCTGCAGAACTACATCGAAAACAAGCCGAAGTTCCTCGGCATCGGTAATTACACCGAGGAGGGCTTCGCCTTCATGGAAAAGGCCGTGCCGACGAACTACCCGATGTTCAAGCGCGCGCTTGCGGCGAAGGTAAAGATGCCGATGGGTACCGACGCCGTGGCCGGCGCGCACGGACAGAACGCGCGCGAGATCATCACGCGCGTGCGCGAAGGCGGTCAGAGCGCGATGGACGCCATCGTCGGCGCGACATCGCTCGCGGCCGAGTCGTTGGCGCTGGGAGCGCAGATCGGCGCGCTCGCACCAGGTCTGCAGGCGGATCTCGTCGCAGTTGAAGGCAATCCGCTCGACGAGATCGGAGCGCTGCGGCGCGTGTCGTTCGTGATGAAAGCCGGCAAGCTTTACAAGCGTTAGACCTGCAGGCGAGACCGCTCTGCGGAATGCCGCTTGCAGCGAACCTGCGCATGATTTCAGCTTCTGCGGCCGGCACCGTCGCCATCGGCGATCGGTTCACCGTGCATCGCATGGGTTTCGGTGCGATGCGCCTGACGGGACGGGGCATTTTTGGACCTCCGGCGAACGTCGACGAGTGCCGGCGTGTCCTGCGCCGCGCCGTCAAGCTCGGAGTCAACTTCACAGACACCGCCGACTCCTACGGTCCGGCGATCTCCGAGGAGCTGATTGCGGATGCGCTCTACCCGTACCCCGAAGGTCTCGTCATCGCGACAAAAGGTGGCCTCGAACGGCCGGGTCCTGACATCTGGAAGCCGAACGGTCGTCCCGAATACTTACGCGCCGCGTGCGATGCCAGCCTGAAGCGGCTGCGCGTCGAGCGGATCAATCTTTATCAGCTCCATCGCATCGATCCGGCCGTTCCCGCGGACGAGCAATTCGGCGTGCTCGCGGCGTTGAACAAAGAAGGCAAAATCCGCAGCGTCGGTCTTTCCGAAGTCGGCGTGCGCGAGATCGCGCGCGCTCGCAAACTGCTGACGGTTGTCTCGGTGCAGAATTGCTACACCATCACCGATCGCACGTGGGAGCCTGTCCTCAAGCTTTGCGAGGACAAAGCCATCGCGTTGATCCCGTGGTACCCGCTCGGCGGCGGAAGTCTCCCAGCAGACGCCGCGCTCCAGCACATCGCCGAGCGGCATGGTGCGACGGTCATGCAGATTGCACTGGCATGGCTCCTCGCGCGCTCACCGGTGATGTTGCCGATTCCCGGGACGTCAAAAGTGGTGCATCTCGATCAGAACGTCGCTGCCGCGTCGATCGAACTCACGCCCGAGGAACTGGCCGTGCTCGACGCGGCGCAGCCTGGCTGATTGGTTCTGTACAATGACCAGCATGCAGCGCGCATTACTTGCTCTGTCGTTCGCCCTCGTCCTTGTCGCCGTTCCTGCTGCGCAGCAGAAGACGGTCAGCGCATCCAAAGCGTGGATCACCGCGCCCGCCGCTGGCGAAACAACGGCGACCGCCTTTGCCGTTGTTGACAATCCAACGATGTACGACGTCTACGTTGTGTCGGCGACGACGGATGTGGCGGGTAAGGTGGAGTTCGAGCGTGCGGCGAAGACCCCGGATGCGAAGCCGCAGGTCGTCGACTCGTTCACAGCGCCCGCGTACGGGTCCGTCGAGTTGACGAGTGACGGGCTTCATCTGCGCGTGTCCGATTTGAAGCGCCGGCTGAAGCCTGGCGACAGCGTGGCGTTTACGTTCACGACGGACAGCGGCAGTTCGTTTGAGGTGACGGCAGAGGTACGCGCGGCTCAATAACCCGGGCGGACCTGACCCCAAAGCTCCACTTGAATTCGGAACGCCAACGGCGCGAAGCGCTCGCACAATGCCGGTTTCGGCGCGAGCCTTGGAATCGGCTCGATGACACGATTGCGAACACAGGTGAATTGAGGGGCTAAAAGGTCCGCCGCTGATGGCGATATACCCGATGCTGTCGTTCATCGACGCGTTCTATCTGATGGGGGCAACCTTCGTCGCGATGATCCCGCTGTTGTTTCTCATGTGGCGTCCCGCCGGCAAGGGAGCGTCGCCGGTCGCCGCGATGGAATAGCCGTCACCGCCGCTCGGGAATCTTCGCCTCGCGCGGGTCAAACCCGCGTTTCAGTAATTCGCCAAGCAGCTCACGCGGCGCGCCTTCGTCGGCCGCCATCGCCATTGCCGAGTGGCCTTGCTGGGTCCGAATGTTGGGATCGGCGCCGCGTTCCAGCAATCGCGCGGCGGTCGCGAATTGTTCGTGATGCAACGCGACATGCAACGGCGTCCAGCCTGACGATCCGCCTGGAATCGAGCCGCGATGATCGAGCGCGTTCGGGTTGGCGCCGAGATCGATGAGCGCTGCAACCACGGCCGCACGAGTCGTGGCCTCGCCCTTACAGCGGTGCGGTCCGAGCGGATGGCCGCCGCGCGCCGCCCAGTGCAGCGGCGTCTGTCCGGACGCGTCATAGCTGTTCGGGTCCGCACCGCCCGCCACCAGCGATCGCATTGCCGCGATATCTCCACGATGCGCGGCTTCCGCAAGCGGGCTGCCGGGCTGCTCGAAAAAGATCGTGCATGCTGCCGTCGCAAACATTGCGGCAGCGACCGCCGCCATGACCCCAACGCGCATATAAGCCTCCCGATGTGCGACTCCGCTCAGGGTTCATCCCGAGTGATGTCCCGGAACGAACTGGAACTGATAACTGGAAACGTCTTTTCGCTATTTCTGGCGCCGCGTTGCGCGAATCAGCGCCTCCATGTGATCGAGATACTTTTCAAGCGCGCGCCGGCCGGCGGCGCTCAATCGGTAATCGGTCCGCGGTGTCCGGCCGGCAAACGACTTGTCGCAGTGCACGTAGCCGGCGTCCTCGAGCTTGCGCGCGTGGACACTGAGATTTCCGTCGGTCGTGTCGGTGATCGCCTTGAGCTCGGTAAACGAAACCGTGTCGTTGACGGCGAGCGCGCTCATGATCGCGAGCCGCATGCGATCGTGAATCACGCGATCGAGGTTGGTTGCGGCGGCTGAATGAGGCGCGCGAACAGGACTCGTGACGCCTGGCGTTGCCGCCGCCGTTGCTCTCTTAGCCACCATGTCTCCTTGCGATATACAAGCCGAAGCCGATTTGCACGGCGCCGAAGCCGATGCCCAGCCAAACGTTCCCTAATTCGGGCGGTGTCACGAGCGCGACCATGCCAAGCGCCATCACGCAGAGTCCCATCACCAGAACCACCGGCACGCTGACGACGCCGCCCGTGACAACGCCGGTGCCGTAGAGCAGCAGCCATACAGACGGCATCAGCGACCAGTTGCCGGTTTGCGCGAGTCCCGCGGTCAAAGCAGCGCCCGCCGCGAGTGGCGCCGACAAACTCAAGGCAAATCGACGGGCGGGGGGGCCGGTCAGGAGCACTCCGGCTCGCGCCGACTTGTATCGCATCGAGACCAGGCCGATCACGAGCGCAATTGCCGCGGCGGCAAGCCAGACGAGCAACCACCGTTCAGCCGATGGTTGACGGGACGCCAACATGGCGGCGACGAGTCCCACGACGCCCATGGCCGTGCCGCCGATGCCGGGCACCGCGGTGAACGTGCCACTCCGCTCCATGGCGCGGCGGATGTAGCGAAGATCGTCCTCGGCGCGCTGGCCAAGCGAGGCCGGCATGCGCGCCATCATATCAGCAAAGAACTTTAAAATGCAAAGCTATCCCTCCAGCACGGCAAGGGGCGACCTACAGGTTCGCCGTGACATGAAATTCCGTCTCGGTCGCGGCGGGCCCTTTAGGCCCGCCAGGGCCAGCGGACACGCCGTCGCGTCAGGAAAATTGCGTTCCGGGCTATCTTGAAGACATGCGGACGATTGAAGTCGGCGTGCTCGGCGCCACCGGCGTCGTAGGTCAACAGTTTGTGTCGCGCCTTTCGCGGCATCCGTGGTTCCGCCCAGCCTGGCTTGCGGCAAGCGAACGTTCCGAAGGACGCGCGTACGCCGACGTGGCGCCGTGGCGCCTCGCCGCGCCGATTCCCGAGAAGCTCAAAGGCGTTACCGTCGAACCCTGTACGCCCGGCCGAGGTCCCCGCGTGGTGTTTTCGGCGCTCGACGCTGCCGTGGCTGGGGACATCGAGCACGCCTTTGCGGCCGCGGGGCACGTCGTGGTGAGCAACGCGCGCAACTACCGCATGGATCCCGTCGTGCCGCTGTTGGTTCCTGAAGTGAACGCGGATCATCTCAACCTCGTCAGCGAACAGCGGCGCGCAAAGGGCTGGCAAGGCGCAATCGTGACGAATCCGAACTGTTCAACGGTGGTCCTGGCAATGGCGCTCGCGCCGCTGCGTGCGTTCGACCTTCGAACTGTTGTCGTGTCCACGATGCAGGCTGTTTCGGGAGCGGGATACCCCGGCGTGCCGTCGCTCGACATCCTCGGCAACATCGTGCCGTTCATCAGCGGCGAAGAAGAGAAGATCGAGAGCGAGACGCTGAAGATTCTCGGCACCGATGGCGGGCGCACGCCCCATCGCGCCGTGGTCAGCGCGCATACCAACCGCGTAGCGGTGATCGACGGGCACGTGATGACGATCTCGGTCGATCTCGGAACCAAACCCGCAATCGACGATGTGATGGCGGCTCTCCGCACCTTCAAAGGGCGGCCGCAGGAACTCGGCTTGCCGAGCGCGCCGAATCCCGCCATTGTCGTGGCCGCGGAGAGTAATCGTCCGCAGCCGCGGCTTGATGCCGATTGCGGCGATGGCATGGCAGTGACCGTTGGACGCGTCCGGCCGTGCAAGGCATTTCACGCCAGAATGGTGGCGCTCGGGCACAATACGGTGCGCGGCGCGGCGGGCGCGGCGATCCTGAACGCTGAATTGATGGCCGCCGAAGGGTTTTTCGACTAATGGTCGTGATGAAGTTTGGCGGCACCTCGGTCGCCGATCGCAACGCCATCGAACGTCTCATTGCCATCGTTCGCGCGCAGCGCCAGGCCGACGCGCAGCAGGAAGGCGGGGATGCGCGCGGACCCATCGCGGTGGTGTCGGCGCTATCCAAGGTGACCGACCGGCTGCTTGGCGTGACCGCCAACGCCGGCGCCGGCGATCTCGAAGGGGCGCGCACCAACCTGCGCGAGCTGCGCCAGCGCCACGTCACCGTCGCCCACGTGATCACCGACGTTGTTCATCGCGAAGAGGTGATCGCGTTCATCGATCGCGAGTTCGACGAGCTCGAGCGAATCGTCGAAGCGCTGTCGGTGCTGCGGGAGGTGTCGCCCCGCTGGATGGACTCGATTGCCGCCACCGGAGAGGTGCTCAGCAGCCGCATTGTCGCGGCCGCGCTCACCTCGCACGGCCTGCTGGCCAGTTGGATCGACGCGCGGCGTGCGCTCGTCACCGACGGCGAGCACGCCTGCGCCGCGCCGCTCTTCCCCGAGACGACGTCCGCGCTCATGGCGTACGTGGATCCACCCCTCGCTGCCGGGCGGATTCCAGTGCTTGGCGGATTTGTCGGCGCCACGCGTGAAGACATCACGACAACCCTGGGCCGCGGCGGCTCGGATTATTCAGCGGCTATCGTCGGTGCGTGTCTGGGCGCTGGTGAGATTCAGATCTGGACCGACGTGGACGGCATGCTCACCGCCGATCCGCGAATCGTGCCCGATCCTCACGTGGTGCCGCACCTGTCCTTTGCGGAAGCCTCGGAGCTCGCCTATTTCGGCGCCAAGGTGCTGCACCCGGCGACGATTCAGCCGGCGGTGTCGCGCAATATTCCAGTGCGTATTCTGAACTCTCATCGCCCGCACGCGCGCGGAACGCTGATTACAGGTGAACGTCCTCCCGCCTCCCGTCCGCTGACGGCCATTGCCTCGAAAAGGGACGTGACCGTCGTCAACATCACCTCGACACGGATGCTCATGGCGCACGGCTTTCTTCGCCGGCTGTTCGAGATTTTCGAGCGCGGCAAAACGGCGGTCGATGTGGTCACGACGTCCGAGGTGAGCGTTTCGGTGACCGTCGATGATCGCCGCCGGCTGCCGGGCATCGTCGAGGCGCTCTCGGAAATCGCACAGGTCGAGGCGGAACATGGGATGGCGATTGTGTGCGTGGTCGGCGAAGGATTGCAAAACGATCCCTCGCTGATCGGGCAGGTGCTTCAAGCTGCCGGCGACGTGCCGATTCGGATGGTATCGCAGGCAGCGTCCAGTCGAAACGTGACGTTTGTGATTCGCGAGCAGGACTTGCCGCAAGCGCTTGGCCGCTTGCACTCCACTTTCTTCACACCCGAGCCTGCGCCTGCAGGTCTGGCCTGATGAACCTGCTCCTTCTTGGCCACGGGCGCATGGGCAAGCTCGTGGAAACTCTCGCTCCCGAGTACGACGCCGCTGTCGTCGGCGTGATCACGCGCATGAACGCGCATGAGCTCGCCACGCGCGACTACTCCGGCGTGGACGTGGCGATCGATTTTTCGTTGGCCGAAGCGGTGACCACGAATCTGCCGCTGCTCGCGGAGCGTCGCATCAACGTCGTGATCGGAACCACGGGATGGGCATCGCAGGAAGCCACGCTTCGGCCGCTCATTCAGCGGAGCGATATCGGCGTGCTGGCCGCCGCCAATTTCTCGCTCGGGATCAACCTGTTCCAACTTATCGTCGAGGAGGCCGCGCGCCGATTTGCGCCGCACAAGAGCTATGGCGCGTGGCTGCACGAGCTGCACCACGCCACAAAGAAAGACGCGCCTTCGGGCACGGCGTTGCAATTGAAGATCGGAATGGAGCGGACCGGCTACTATCATCCCATCGACGTCTCCTCGACGCGCGCCGGCTCGATTCCCGGCACGCATACCGTTGGGTTTGACGGACCTTCGGATACGATCACGTTGACCCACGCCGCGCGCGATCGCACCGCGTTCGCTCGCGGCGCGCTCGAGGCGGCACGGTGGTTGAAAGGGAAGCGCGGTTGGTTCACGATGCGTGATTTTCTGGAGTCGTTATGAGGACCCAATTCACAGGTGTTGGCACTGCGCTCATTACGCCCTTTACCCGCACTGGCGCCGTTGATGAAGCGGCGGTTCGCAGGTTGGCGCGCCGGCAGATCGACGGCGGTGCGGATTTTCTGGTGCCCTGCGGAACGACCGGTGAGTCGCCGACGCTGTCGGTGGAGGAGAAGCGGCGCGTCGTCGAGCTCGTTGTGGAGGAAGCGAAAGGCCAGGTGCCTGTCCTCGCCGGCGCCGGCGGCTACGACACCAAGGAAGTGATTCACGCTGCGGCAGAAATGCAAAAGGCCGGTGCCACCGGCCTTCTGTCCGTGACGCCGTACTACAACAAGCCCACGCAGGAAGGGTTGTATCAGCACTATAAAGCGATCGCCGAGAGCACTCCGCTGCCGATTGTTTTGTACAGCGTTCAGGGAAGGACCGCGTGCAACATCGAGCCGGCCACGGTGGAGCGTCTCGCCGCGATCAAGAACATCGTCGGCGTGAAGGAAGCGTCGGGCAACATGACGCAGATGGCGGAGATCTGCCGCACCGTTCCCGAGGACTTCCTCGTGATCAGCGGCGACGATGCGCTGACCGTGCCATTGATGGCGATTGGCGGACGCGGGATTATTTCGGTGGCTGCGAACGAAATTCCAGCCGAGATGTCACAGCTGGTCGACGCCGCCGAACGGGGTGATTTCGCGCAGGCGCGTGCGATTCACACTAAGCTACTGCCGCTGCTGCTCGTGAATTTCGTCGAATCGAGCCCCGGTCCCGTCAAGTTTGCGATGTCGGCGATGGCCCTGTGCGATGAGGTCTATCGGCTGCCGATGGTGCCGATCAAGGACGCGTCGAAACAGAAGATTCTTGGCGTGATGCGCGAATTGGGCTTGCCAGTCGTCGCACACGCGTGATGGATCTCCGCTCCACAATCGAAATCCTCTTTGCCGCCGGCGGCGAGGTGGACAAGTCGGCCGCCCGCGACGCGTTTACCAGCTTACGGGCGGCCTTGTCGGCGGGCGAGGTTCGAGCCGCCGAGCCCGATCCCTCATCGTCCACGGGCTGGCGCGTCAATACCTGGGTCAAGCAGGGCATCCTGCTCGGCTTCCGCGTGGGCGAGATCGCCGACATGTCCGCCGGCCTGCCGTTTTACGACAAAGACACGATGCCATTGAAACGCTTTCGCCCCGACGCGGGTGTGCGCATTGTGCCCGGCGGATCGTCGATTCGTGATGGCGCGTACGTCGCCAACGGGGTGATTTGCATGCCGCCGATGTTCATCAACATCGGCGCGTACGTAGACGAAGGGACGCTGGTTGACTCGCATGCGCTGGTCGGGTCGTGCGCACAGATTGGCAAACGCGTGCATCTCAGCGCCGGCGCGCAGATTGGCGGTGTCATTGAACCGGTCGGCGCCTTGCCAGTGGTGGTCGAGGACGAAGTGCTCGTCGGAGGGAACACTGGCGTCTACGAAGGTGCCGTGATCAAGGCCCGCGCGGTGATCGCGGCGGGAACGGTGCTCACCGGTTCGACGCCCGTGTACGACTTGCCGCACGGGACGATCATCAAACCCGAACCGGGACAGCCGCTCGTCGTCCCCGCAGGCGCTGTCGTGGTGCCGGGCGCACGCGCTGTTAGGGTAGGAGCCGGCCGCGACTGGGCGCTATCGCTTGCAACGCCTGTCATTGTCAAGTATCGCGACGACCGCACCGACACCCGCACGGAGCTCGAGGCGTGGATCCGGTAGATCCCGTTGCGCTTGCGCGCCGTCTGATCGACATCGATTCGACAACCGGGCGCGAAGGCGAGGTGGCCGCGGTGTTGGCAGGTTACCTGCGTGAGCGCGGATATTCCGTGCTCGAGCAACCGCTCGATCGCAATCGCTGCAACGTGATTGCGGCGGTCGGCGAGCCGCGCCTGGTCTTTTCCACTCACCTCGATTGTGTCCCGCCGTTCTTTCCCAGTCGGCGGGAGGGCGACCTGCTGTACGGACGCGGGGCATGTGATGCCAAGGGCATTCTCGCCGCTCAAGTGGCCGCGGCGGAGCGCCTGCGCGCGAGCGGCGATAGCCGTGTCGGTCTCGTATTCGTGGCGGGTGAGGAGCGCGGCAGCGATGGCGCGATCGCGGCCAACCGGATCGGATCGCGCAGCGAGTTTCTGATCAACGGCGAACCGACCGACAACCGGCTCGGCGCCGCCACCCGCGGCGTGTATCGCGTGCGACTCGTCGCAGCCGGGCGCGCCGCTCACTCCGGTTACCCAGAGCTCGGCGAATCGGCCGTTGAAAAGCTGCTCGACGCGATGATCGCGCTGCGAAGTGCACCGTGGCCGGAGAACGACGAGCTTGGCCGTACGCATTACACCATCGGCGTGATCGCCGGTGGCGTCGCGCACAACGTCGTTCCCCCAACAGCGGAGGCTGAAGTGACGTTCCGCAGCGTGGGTGACCACGACCAGATCCGTCGCGTCCTGCGCGACGCCGTTGCGGATCGCGCGGCCATCGAAGAAATCGTCGAAGTGCCGGCCGTGAAGCTGCGCACACAGCCCGGATTTGAAACGGGTGTGTTTGCCTACACCACCGACATTCCGTTCTTGGATCAGTGGGGTACGCCGCTCCTGTTGGGTCCCGGATCGATCCAGGTAGCGCACACAGATCGCGAGCACGTGAAGATTCAGGAGCTGGTCGAGGCCGTCGAGCTATATACCCGTCTCGCAAGCGAGCTGTTGACGGGCACAG
>JBKPAJ010000255.1:0-15404 GCA_046726375.1 Acidobacteriota bacterium | reverse complement strand
GACGGCAAGCGCCAGACCTCCAAGCGTCATGATGTTGACGGTATGACCGGTCAGCCACAGACCAACGACAGCGGAGAGCAGGGCAAACGGAATCGTCACGACCACGATCACAGCGCTACGCAGATCGCGCAAAAAGAGCAGCACCATCAGGCCGGTGAGCAGCGCACCGAGCACACCTTCCGTCACCAGACCGCGAAGCGCGCGGACCACATACCGTGATTCATCGAACACGAGCTCGATCGTGACGTCCTCTAGCGCGGCGTTCCGCATGGCCGGCAGCGCCGCGCGGACGTTGCGAATGACGTCGAGTGTCGAGGCGTCGGCGCGTTTTGTCACGGGAATGTAAACCGTGCGCTTGCCGTCGACGTGCGCGTAGCCGACGACGATGTCGGAGGTGTCGGTAATGGTGCCGATATCGCGCAGAAAAACAGCTGGTCCCGATCCAACCCGCACCGGTGCGTCGAGCAGTTCCTGGATGTTTCCACCCAGCGTGGCGTTCGTCGCCGCGATGCGGACCAGATCTCCGGTACGCACATTACCCGAAGGCAACACCGTGCTCGCGCGATTCACCGCGAACACCACTTCCTCGGGTGACAGCCGGTATTCGCGCAGCCGCTCCGGATCCACGCGCACCACGATCGTCCGCTGACTGCCGCCAAACGGCGGCGGGGCAGAGACCCCGGGAAGCGTCGCGAAGATCGGCCGAACACGATTGAGCGCAATGTCTTGCATCTCGCCGACGGAACGGGTCGGACTTGAAAACACCAGTTGCGCCACAGGGACGCTGCCCGCGTCGTAGCGCATGACGAACGGCGGCACCGCGCCGGGCGGCATAAAAGCGCGAGCCCGGTTGACGTATCCCACGACTTCAGCCATCGCCTGGCTCATGTCGGTATCCGGGTGGAACACCAGCTTCATCAGCGCGATACCCTGGATATTCTTGGACTCGACGTGCTCGATCCCGGTGATGTAGAGGAAGTGGTATTCGTAGTAATAGGTGAGGTACCCCTCCATCTGCTGCGGATCCATCCCCCCGTACGGCTGCGCGACGTAGATCGCCGGCGCGCCCAGTTGGGGGAAGATGTCAACCTTCATGCGCTGGATCGCCAGCACCGATGCGAGCGCGACTGAAAGCACAGCCACCACCATCGTGATCGGCCGTCGAATGGCGGTAAGAACTAACCACATACCAACAAACCTCTCTTACGGCGTGAGCTGCGATAGGAAGGGCCGCAAATCGCCGCTCGCTTGAGCGACCGCGAGCAGCGCCCGCCACATGCTGAGACGCGCGACGGCATTGTCCGCTTCGGCCTGGGCGAGGAGACGCTGCGCGTCGGCGACTTCGGTCACGCTGGCCAGTCCTGCGTCATAGCGCGCACGCGCGCGACTCTCGGCCTCCACGGCGGCGGCGCGCGCGACAGGTGTGTTCTTCGCGATCTCGGCGGAGGCGTTCACGAGCGCTCGGGCGCGAGCCTGCGCGGTCGCGACGTTCTGGCGCGTTTGCTCCTGACGTGCGCGGGCGGCAGCCTCGTGTTGTACCTCGACGTTCTTCTGCGCCCCGCTCGAGAAGACGTCAAAGACAGGGAAGCTCACGACCGCGCCGAGGGCCCAATTCGGTACGCGAAAGGCAGAGGCGCCGGTGATGACACCTGGCACTTGCGCGTCGCTGCCGCGTCCAGACACGGCGCCCTGCAACGTGAGGCGCGGCAGAAACGCACGTCCCAGCGCGCGCTCGCGTGCACGCACGGCTTCGACCGCGGCGGCATCGGCCTGCACAGCGGGATGCGATGCGACCGCCGCTGCCGATGCCATCACCGTCGGCAGCTCCATAACGCCCGTCGCGTCCGCGGTAATTTCCGTCCCCGGCAAGCCCGTCGCCCCCGCGAGTGTGGCGATCGCGAGAGCATGTTGTTGCGCCGCGAGGCTGAGTTGATTGCGAGCGAGCGCGAGCTCGGCGACAGCACGAGATTCGTCGGCCCCCGGCCGCAGTTGCGCCCGTACCAGCGCGGTGACGGCATCGGCGAACACCCTGAGCCGGTCGACGTTTGCCTGCGCGGCGCGGACGCCTTCTTCTGCCGCAAGCACGGTGAGAAACGCGTCGGCCGCGGCAGCAGCGACGTCGAGCTCGCTCAATGCCGCCTGCGCCCGGGCAGCTTCTGTTTGGCGTCGCGCGGCATCGACATTCGCCTTTCGAACGCCGAAGTCGACGGCCTCCCAGGAAAGGAGGACACCCGCCGCCGAGCCCCACACACTGTCCGCACTGCGCGTGCCGAGCACTGGCCCTGAAATTGGCGGAATGACACTTTGTGGCAAGAGCAGTCCGAAGACGTTGTTGTGAGTCGCACGATTCAATTGAACGAGCGCATCGAGACGCGGCAGATAGGCCGTCTCCGCGACCGCGACGGTTTGACTCGCGGCTTCCGCCCGCGCGCGGCTTTCCTGAAGCGCCGGATAGTTGCGAATAGCCAGTTCGACGGCCACCGGCAACGTGACACGCTGCGCTGGGACCGCCTGTCCAGAAGCAGTGCGGGGAACCAAAAGCCACCAAACCGCGAGACCGCACAGAGCGAAAGATTTCGGTAGACGTGTCATGACGTTGGGCGTGTTGATCGGCCGCGTGAACGCCCTACTGGCCTCGGCCCGGCCAATCGCGTTGTTTGCTCGAAGGACCGATACAACGAGTCGAAAAGGGTCATCCCCTCGGCGAGTAATTTGTCATCGTCGCTATTGGCAAGTTGCAAACCGTCGCTCATGGCTGCAACTGGGGGCCCTTCAACAGCGCCGAAACGTTCATCTTCAAATCGAGATCGTGGACGCCCGCCGCGACGCGCGTGACGGCGACATCGCGAACGCCGCACACCGAACACAATGTTTCAAAGGTGTAGTTGTTACCGCGATGACTGAACTCGACGCCAAACATCTCGAATGGCACGGCGCGATCAGGTAAGGTCGGCCGATCCGGCGCGACTCCGAACCGTGCCTGCGCATCGATGAACCGGCGAATGAGCCACGCGGAAGACATGCTATACACAGCTTGCTTCAACGGAATCGCGCCGAACTGCTGCAAGCGGCGCCATGTCTGCACGCGACGGGTCGACGGCTT
Organism: Acidobacteriota bacterium; assembly: GCA_046726375.1. Classification (GTDB taxonomy): domain Bacteria; phylum Acidobacteriota; class Vicinamibacteria; order Vicinamibacterales; family UBA2999; genus DASPWV01. The sequence goes on along the minus strand of JBKPAJ010000255.1, from coordinate 12,301 downwards.
CGCCCGCAACTGGTGTACGAACAACAGCCAGTTGCGCGCGGGTTTCTGGACCGTGGCGGCCCGAGCAGTCTGCGACTTGGCCTTGCGCTGCGATCTCATTCGTAGATTGCTTGACTGCGTAACCCGGGTTGCAGACTATAGGACGCGTGTTACGCAAGTCAAACGGTGTTGCCATGATCTGCCTTAGCCCCTCAATTCACTTGTGTTCGCAATCGTGGCATCGAGCCGATTCCAACGCGCGGGCCGAAACCGGCATTGTTCGAGCGTTTCGCGCCGTTGGCGTTCCGAATTCAAGTGAGCTCTGCGGTTAGGTTTGTCGTTGTCTTGATTGCAGTCGTGCTGTTCTTCGCCGCGCCGCTCGCTGCGCAGGAGATGCCCGCTGAATACAAGACGATGATCGCGGCGCTCGGCAAGACCCGGGATTTCAAGGAAGGTGTGCTCAAGGTTCCTCTATAACGGGCTGAACGCCGGAAACCCATCCCACCGGGTCAGATCTGAAGCGACCGGCCGAAGCAGACATCGAACGTCACGAAGCGTACAGACCCATAGACATCATCCGACAATCCGGTTCAGGCGACGACGATGGGTTCAGCAATTACCTGAATGTAATAGCCAGTCATCTCTGGTCGTACCGCTGCCGAGGTGAACCTGTTGCCGGCCGTCTTGCACATTTCGAGACACGGAGGACGTCACCGATGGCTCATCGCATCATCGCGCTCACTCTGGTTCTTACCCTCGCGGGCATCAGCTTGGCGCAAGCGGATTCCATCGCCGTAGCATCGCCGGGGAAGCTGCAGCAATCCATCGCGCGAATCAATGCGAATCAGTTACAGCTCGACGCGCTCCAATCGCGCCGGCCGCCTGCACGACCTCGCGGATCGGCGAAGCAGCGAATGTTCGCAACGATCGCACGTTCGCGGGAATGGTCGCCGGAGGTTACGTTGGTGTGAAGATCGAAGGCGATCGCTGCCGTTGCGACGACCCCGCGCTCGCCGGATTCATTATCGGCGCGCCCATCGGGGCCATCGTCGGAGGCGTCGTGGGATACAAACTCGGTCGTTGATGCCGGCCGTATCACCGCGGACAGAACGCATTCGCGCAAGCCAGGCCGCATTTCCTAGTCGAGCGATGCCTCCGGACTCGCTGACTCGGATCGCAAACAATAAGTCAGGCTCACGTTGCCCGAGCTGAATGGCGCAGCCTTGAGACAACGCGGCGATGATTATTCGCATATGTCACTCGGCCGGATGTCGGTCATGAGCGTGTGCCGTGAGGGGCGGTCAGACAAGAGCGGGCACCCCGGCCGCATCGACGTACTTCAGTGACACTGCTCCGAAGTCCGATGTCCGGGCGTCCACCAGCTTCATGCGTCGTGCGTTGCTGCTGAAAAGCGGCCTTCCTGCTCCCAGCACAGCGGGACAGATGACGACGCGATATTCGTCCATCAGTCCTTCGTCGATCACGGCTTGCGCGAGGGAGATGCTGCCCCAGATGATCATGCCTTTGCCTGGTTGCCGTTTCAGGTTCGCGATTTCATCGGTGGCGTTTCGCGCGACGATTCTGGCGTCGCTCCACATACCCCATGGAGCTCGCTGCAATGTCCTTGAGAAGACGATTTTGGGCGTCGCATTCAACTTCTCCGCGAACGGTTTGTCGGCTCCCGTGGTAACGTTGGGCCAATATCCGGCGAACATCCGATACGTGACCCTGCCGAGCAGAATCAGATCGACCTCATTCATGAGCGCCATCTGCTCCTGCCCGAAACTCTGATCACCGCCCGTCGACGCCGCAATGAACTCGACGCTCTCGCCCGGCCCCGACACGAGACCGTCGAGCGTCATGAACTCCTGGACGATCAGCTTCCTCATAGATCACCTATTGGCTGATCACGGCGAAGGACGGATGTTTTCGTTCAAGCGGAACATATTCTCAGGGTCGTAACGAGCCTTGATCGCTGCCAGACGATCCCAAGTCGATCCCGGATACGCCGCCCGCACCCGAGCGCGCCCCTCGTTGTTCAGGAAGTTGACGTACGCCCCTCGGTTGCCTTGATACAAGGCGGCGGCGAAGTCATTGATCCACGCTTGACGAACAGCGCGATCCATTTCTCCCTGGTAGAACGCCGCGAGGGTCACCATGATACGACAGTCTCGATGCGCAAACGCGGTCGCGTCGACCGGTACGCGTGCCATGGCACCTCCGAGCACGCGAATCTGCGCGACGCGCATCGGCGCATCCGACGCGCGCAAATAGCCCACGATCGTTTGTGCGACGTTGCGATCGACACGGTCGAGGAACATCGCGCGCCCGACCGCTGTCGGGTGAAACGACGGGTCGTCGGGCGGGTAAATCTCCGGATACGTCATGGGCCGCAGCATGTCAGCGAGCGGCGTCGCCAACTGCCGGAACGGAGCGAGCACCTTTTCGCCGGCTTCGCGATCGCCGGCGTAGCACATGAAGGCGAGAACCACGAGCTTGCCCTGGTGCTCCGGTGGCACGAACGGCGCCGGAGGGGCGGGCATCGCGTGTGCGGTCGTTGTCAATTCATCGGGTGCGGCCTCCGCGAGCGCAACGAATCCAGCCATCACCTCGGGTGTTGCCGGAAGCATCAGCATTCCGCCAACGATGCGATCGACTGGTTGCAGACGAAACCGGAAACGCGTCGCCACGCCGAAGTTGCCGCCGCCGCCGCGAATTGCCCAAAACAGCTCGGGGTGCGAGGAGGCGTCAACCTGGCGCACTTCGCCGTCCGCGGTCACGAGCTCGGCGCCCAGCAGGCTGTCGATCGTGAGGCCGTGCTTGCGCGTGAGATAGCCGATACCCCCGCCTAACGTGAGACCGCCGATTCCCACCGATCCGGTATCGCCGAAACCCGTGGCGAGTCGATGCGCGCCGACGCTCGCCGAGTATTCAGCGGCGGTCAAGCCCGCTTGCGCCCACGCCGTTCGGCTTTGCACATCGATGTCGACGGCCTTCATGTCACGCAAGTCGAGTACAACCCCGTCGTCGGTCGTGCTGTGAACACTGTGACCGCCGCTCCGGACCGCAAGGGGAAGGCTGCGTTCGCGCGCCCAGCGAATGGTCTTGCGCACCTCCTCGGCAGTGGTGGGCCGGACGATCGCCGCCGGCCGGCGATCCACTCCGCCGGGAAAGACGACACGCATTTCCTCATAACGAGCATCATCCGGTGCGATGACGCGGCCGTTAAGCGCGTCCAGAAGTTCTCGAATCGGAAGCGACGACGTCATACGGCTGCCTCAGGTGGCACTCGCCGATGCGGGCACGAAAAGAGATCGCTCATCGTATGTGCTGACGGACAACGTACGGCAACGGTTCTTCAGCCCGCGTGAAAATTCTGTTGAATTCGTGTTGAAGGGACGACGCGCCGTTTGCACTTGAACTACGGGCGAGCGCGTCATCATCCGTGTGACTGACGACGATACGGGTATGCGGGATCGCGACACGGCCGCGACCGGCGGACAAGTCCGCAGCGGTAAACGGAGCGTAGTAATCGGGCGCCACGCTGGAACTTTCCTGCCGCTCGAAGCAATCACCTGCAGATGGTTACGGGTGGAGCCGCCGAGCCGGCTGATGCCGATTTGGTCGAGCGCGCTCGCGACGGTGACCGGGATGCGTTCGAGGCGATCTACTGCCGGTATCAGGCGATCGTCTATCGCTTTGCCCGATCGATGACCGGCTCGGTGACGTTGGCCGAAGACGTGACGCAGGAGGTGTTCGTGGCGCTGATGCGGGATCTGGCGCGGTACGATCCGCAGCGGGCGTGCCTGTCGACGTACTTGTACGGCGTGGCGCGCAACGTGACCCGAGCGCGCCTCCGGCGCGAGCCGCGAAGTGTTAATCTCGACGATGCTTTCTCGAACGGATCGGAGCCGTCGAGCCTCGACGATCCTTCCGCGGCCCTGACTCGATCACAGGACCTGATCCGTCTCAGGAAGGCCATTGTCAGCCTGCCGTCGCGCTATCGCGAGGTCATCGTCCTCTGCGCTCTTCACGAACTGTCGTATACGGACGCCGCGGCAGTGATCGGCATGCCGGTCAGTACGGTTCGATCGCGCCTGCACCGTGGCCGCGCGCTTCTAGTCGAGCGTCTTCGCTCTCCGCAGGCAGAACATTCGCGCATGGTGGCGAGGTGTCTGGCATGAACGATCCGACGCGCTCTTCGGAGATAGTCGAACTGGAACGTTCGCTGCGCGCCGTGGCTGACGAAGATACCAATCAGCAGGCGCCACTACGTGTGCACGCAGCGGTGATGCGGACCTGGGATGTCGTGCAGCCGTTTGCCCCGCACCGTCGTCGAAGGCTTCGCACCGTCGCGGCGCTCGTCGCAATCGGATCGATGGCCGCGGCTCTCGTGGCTGCCGTGGTGATGTCGCGCGCGCCAGCAGAGACGAGCCGGCCCGATCCGGTCATCGCGCGCACTGTGGACAGAGGCCCTGTCGTTGCGAATGTGCCGTCGCAAAGTCGCGGTGCACCCGCCGAGACGCAGCGGCCGCGACCGCGACGACCACGGACGCGAGACGACACAGCAACATCGCGCTATGAGCCCGGTGTGGTGCTCGTCGCGGATCCAATCGTCGATACAAGCGCGATGAGCATCGTTCGCGTTCGCGTGCCGCGCACCGCGCTCGTGCCCCTTGGTATCCCGCTGGTCGAGCCGAATGACGGCGGATCAGTGGATCTGGAAATACTCGTTGGTGAAGACGGCGTCGCGCGAACGATTCGGCGCGCCGTGCCGGTGGCCGTCCGGCAGGAGTGAATCTCATGAGACAACAAACAATCGTCGGAGTTGTGATGCTCATCGCGTTGCCTGCAGGCATCGCTGCAGCCCAGGAGCCGCCGGACCTGCTCTTGTTGGGTCAGGGGCAACCCGCGCCGCTGCCGCTTCCGGCTCCGCCACCGGACTTCAAGGTCGGCATGTTGGCGATCGAACCATTCGACATCGGAGAGGTGGTCGAGAACGCGCCCTACTCGGCTGAGATCGTCAACGAGATCACGCAACAACTCGGCGATGGCAATCGCATCGAACGCCGGACCACCGGCACGGTGGCGCGCGACAGCCGCGGCCGCGTGCGCCGCGAACATCAGCTGGCGGCGATTGGTCCGGTCGTGCCGGACGGCGACACGCGCATGGTGACGATCAGCGACCCGGTCGCGCGCGTGCATTACGCGCTCGATCCGGTGCGAAAAGTCGCGCTGCGGTCGCGTGCCCCAAAAGCCGTGCGCGGTTCCGTTGAAGGGCATAAGGGCAGCGTCATGATTTCCGGCGCAGGCGCTCCGGAACCGGGTCTCGCAGTGCATTTTCAAGTCCACGACGGACCGGAGCCGCCAGAGGCTGAGACCGAACAGCTCGGCACGAAAGAGTACGAGGGCGTGCGCGCCGAGGGCACGAGAACGACTGCAACGCTGCCCGCCGGCGCGATCGGCAACCTCCGTCCGATTGAGATCGTCAGCGAACGTTGGTACTCGCCCGAGCTCGGTGTCGTCGTGTATTCGCGACGCGCTGATCCGCGGTTTGGTGAGACGATCTACCGGCTCACGAACATCACGCGCGCCGAGCCCGACGCGTCGTTGTTCGAGGTACCCGCAGGCTACAAACGCGAGGAGGTAAAGCCGCTTCCGTTCGAGCTGCCGGCGCGCGAGCGGTAAGCATTTAACAATTTTTACAAGTTCCTGAAGGAACCGGCGTGCGGCCAATCATTGTTGAACGGCGTCGTAATGAGGAGTGCTCGACGCAGACGGCGACCTGGCGCAGCGTGCGGCCTCCGGCGATCCCGATGCCGTTACGGAGATCTTCCGCCGCTATCAACACGTCGTGCACCGGTTCGCGCGCGCCATGACGCGTTGCCCAGCGGTGGCCGAAGACGTGTCGCAAGAAGTGTTTGTCGCGGTTCTCTGTGATCTTGCGCGATACGATCCGAGCCGGGCGACGCTGACGACCTATCTTTACGGCATCGTCCGCAATCTGAGCCGTCAATGGATTCGCAACGAGCGGCGATTCTCTCCGCTCGACGCCCTCGGTCCGGACAGCACGCTTGCCACCTACGTCAACGATCCCGCTGATGCGATGGAAGGGTCCGAGCTCGCATCGCAGGTTCGACGAGGGCTCAGCCAACTTCCACGGCCCTATCGCGAGGTCGTTCTCCTTTGCGATTTGCATGGATTCAGTTACGCGGATACAGCAGTCGTTGCCGGCATCTCCACATCGGCGGTGCGTTCGCGTCTTCATCGGGGGCGGCAGCTGCTGCGTCAAAGGCTCGCCCGCTCGATCAACGTCGAAACCGCCGGCTCGATCAACGTCGAAATGCGTTCTTAACAATTCTTAACAAACGCGCGGCGTCCTTTCGACAATCACCATAGCCGGCCCGCCTGATAGCTCCGGTGGACGAGCGCCGACGTCCACGGAAGGAAGGCGTCCCTTCTTGGAACGCGAGGTCATCTGCGAACCTGAAACTGATTGACATCCGATCGAGGAATGCATCCGCCTCGCCAGAGAGGATGAGCTGTGGCTGCATAACCCAACCATCACACGGCGCGCGTCGAAGGTAGAGCTCCGCGATGTCGATTTCAGATTAGCGCGTTCGACAACGATCACAGGAGGACGGGTTTGAAACTGAACCGTGGCGAAGTTGCCTTTCACGGATGTTTCACATGAATGTCACGCCGTCCGGCGATTGGTTGTGACACATTAGTTGATCTCTCCCTTGGTGCCGGGTTCTCCACGACATGTTCTGACTCAGGAGATATGAGATGACGACCACTGTTTCAGCGTCCCTCGGACGTCCCGTCTGGTACGAGTTGATGACAACCGATACGGCCGCCGCCGAGACGTTCTACAAGAATGTCATTGGCTGGACGTCAGCGCCGTTCAAGGAATCGCCTGACCCCTACACCATCTTCAATCGCAGCGGTCAGGTTGGGGTTGCGGGCCTGATGCAGAGGCCCGCTGGAATGAACACGCCGCCGTTCTGGTCGATGTATGTCGCGGTGCCGCAGCTCGATGACGCCGTGGCTCACATCAAGCGACTCGGCGGAGGCGAGGTCTCTCCAGCGGTCGACGTGCCCACCGTCGGCCGCATGCAGATGATGAAGGATCCGCAGGGCGCCGCTTTTTACATCATTCAGCCGACGCCACGAGAAGGACGTCCTGAGGCAGCGCCGGAAGTGGGCGAGGCCTCGTGGCACGAGCTGATGACGACCGACGCGCCCGCGGCGATGAAGTTCTACAGCGAGGTCTTCGGCTGGCGGCCCAGCGAAACGTTGGACATGGGACAGATGGGCAAATACCACATGTTCAATCGGCCGCACGGAATGATCGGCGGCATGATGAACAAGCCGCCCGAGATGGCGCAGGTGCCGCCACACTGGATGATCTATTTCCGTGTGCCCGACATCAATACGGCCATCGAGCGCATCAAGGCGAACGGCGGCAAGATCCTCAATGGGCCCATGGAGGTTCCCGGCGGCGACTGGATCGTGAATGCGGTCGACCCACAGGGCGCCGCGTTCTCGTTGCACGCAAAGAAGGCGCAGTAGCACGGCCAAGGAGGCAATCATGGCGACAACACTCGACACCCGTTTGCAGGCGAAGACACTCGCGCCGACGCTCACTGTGAACAATCTGCAGGAGAGCGTCGCCTTTTTCGAAGGGCTTGGTTTTGGGGTCGAAGAAAAATGGGAAGAGAAGGGGGTCCTGCTCGGCGTGATGTTGCGGGCGGGCGAGGCGCGCATCGGTCTGAGCCAGGACGACTGGAAGAAGGGCCGCGACCGGCAGAAAGGCGTCGGCGTGCGGATCTTCGTCGAGACGACCCAGAATATCGACCAGCTCGCGGCCGATGCCAGGAAGGCCGGGATCGCTCTGGACGGGGAGCCGCATGACACGCCGTGGGGCAGCCGGGCGTTTGAAGTCTCCGAACCGAGTGGGTTCAGACTCACGATCTCGTCGCCGGAATGAGGATGATTGATGGACAGCACGCACGCGGCAGACACCTTCACGTTGATGCTGCACGCGATCGATGCGAAGGACTGAAAGGGCGTGCGGCGGGCGTTCGCGGATCGAGTCGACGTCGATTACAGCTCGCTTTTCGGCGTGCCTGCAGCGGCGGTTGCGGCCGATGATCAGGTGGCCGGATGGCGAGCGTTCGCGTCGGTCTTTGATGCGACACAGCACGTCACCGGCCCGATTGTGATGACGCAGGATACGAGCGGAGCCACCGCGCACACGCACGTCCGCGCCTACCATCAGATAAAAGGCGCGCCTGGCGGCGAGATCTGGATGGTTGCCGGTCACTACAGGGTACGCCTCGTGCTCAGCGGCAACACCTGGAAGATCGCGGGGATTACGTTGACGGTCTTCTACCAGAGCGCGATATGGCCATTCCAGATCTCGCGCTCGCGCGCGCCGCCGCGGGTACGCGCTAGCTACTTCGCGGTGAAGAAATGACCGCGCGGATGCTGTTTCTGCCGCCATCCGGCGGCCGGCCTGCTGTCCAGTCCTTTCATTTCACCGTTTCCATGTGCGTGCGCTATGTAGTGGCGCGCGCCTTCACGAATGCGGCCGTGCTCATCAAGTTATTGGCGATGACGCCGAGGCCGACCCACCGCACTGTCCCATCAGCACCTCGATAGCGACAGCGCCGCAAGCCATGTCGTCGTTTGATCACGCTGATGCGCCCTTCGCAGCCAACGCGCCAGCGCTGCCCGCGGCGAAACCAGCGCTGGCGCTCATACGCGCGCCGCGCTGGGGCTTTCCGCCCGGGCCGCGGCAAGATCACGCGTCGCACGCCGCGCGTGATCGCGGCCTCTTCATTGGCGTCCGACGCGAATCCCCGATCACCCGCCGCGATGTCCGGTGGCCGGTCAAAGATCGCGATGTGTCGATCCAACGCCGGCGTCCACAGCATCGTGTCGGGGGGCCGTCGCTCGTGCACCTCGTCGGCCGTGATGATGTGATGTTCGGATTCCTGGATCGTCACCAGCTTGCCGAATTCCGTTGGCTTGGCGATCTTGCCCTTCCGAATGGCTTCGGTGTGGGGCTCAAAGACGCTGAGGACCTTGTCCGGCAGGTGGGTATCGCCACCGAGCAGCCGCGCGCGAGTCTGATTGAGGATCCGCCTCACCAGCGGCTGCATCTGCCGCAGCCGCTCACGGGCTTGGGCCACGGTCGTCGTGCTCGCACGCGACGCAGTTTTGAGCCGCTGACTGATGCGGCGCACCATCGTGGTGGCGTCCCGGGACCACCGCGCGGGTTGTCGCCATCAGCTGCCGATAGCTGCGGACCAGCGCCGCCCGCGTCTCCGGCGACCGCGCTTGCCGGCTAATGATCAGCACGCGCCGGCCGACGCTGCGGAGGCGGTCGCGCACGCGTCCGCGCGGGTCGCCCAACACGCCACTCGCGCGCTGCATCGTGCGCGTCAGCACGCGCACCCCATCCTGCAACAGCGAGCTGTCCGTGGGGTAATGCACATTCGTTTCTACGACCGTGGTGTCGATGCGAAAGCGGCGCCCGTGCGTGACCCCGGCACGCTTGGCGACCTCCACGACTTGTCGATGCAGCTGCTCGATGACCGCCGGACCGAGCGCGCGCGCGATCTTCAAAATGGTTTTCGCATCGGGCACGTCACCGGCATCAATGCGCGTGAACGCCCGATAGACCAGATTGGCGCGGACTTCGTGCTCGAGATCATCGTAACTCCAGTCGAACAGATGCTTGAGGATCAGCATCCGCAGCCCGACCTCCGCCGGCGTTCCTGGTGGGCCACGCCGCCGACTCGGTGGCCAGCGTTTCTCGCGTCCTTGAGCCACGCTCTCAATCACGGCCTCGTCCGCGAGCAGCGTGTCGATCCGGCGCAACCACTCCGGCCACAGTTTGTGACCGTCCGGCAACAACACTGCGCAGCCTAGAGCTCGACACGGTATGTCGTTCATCTCCTCTGAAACCGCTACTGCACATTCGCCGATACGGACGCATTTGCGTTCAGCGTGAACGTGCACGTTTTCGTCTTGTTGCCGTTGCTCGAGCAGGCGCCCGACCAAATCGCGTCCCGGCCGTTCGACACGCTCAGCGTAATCGACGTGCCTGTTGCGAACGACGCCGATCCCGTGCTGCCGACCGCAACCTTCAGTCCCGAAGGCGTCGAGCTGACGGTTTCGCCGCTGCGTCCACTTGCGGTGAGCGTCACCGTGGCCGTTCCTGTGGTCGGCGGGGAACTCGATGGCGTGACCAGCAGTGCCGCGGATTTCGTGACGCCGCCGCCTGACACCGAAATCGTCACCGGCGTGTCCACCGAGACCGATGACGTGAAGATGTTGAAGCCGCCGCGCGTCGTCCCCGCCGGTACCATCATGCCGTTCGGCACGGACGCCACTGCGGGATTGCTGCTCGCTACCTGAAACATCGTGTCGGTCGGTTGTGGCGTGGCAATCGACACGGTTGCGAACGAGCTGCCGCCCAGGCCAACAGTGGAGGTGGGGCTCAGCGAAATCGCCATAGGTGCGACCGCCGGCAGAAGCGTGACCTGCGCCGACGCGCCCGCGCCATGCCACGTCGCCGTCACGGTAGCTGTCGTTGTCGTTGCGACGCCGTTCGTTTGGAGCGGGAACGACACCGAGAAGCTGCCAGCGTCCACGAACACCGACGGCGGCGGCGTGACCGCTGGCGAATCGCTCGACAGCGCGATGATCGCGCCGCCGGGAGGCGCCTGGCCGGTGAGCATCACGATCGCTCCGGGCTGCGCACCGCCGGTGATCGACGACGGCGAAATCGTCAGCGATTTCAATGCCGTCGGCTGGACGGTCAGCGTGCCTGATGCCGATTTGCCGTTGAGCGATGCGGTGATCGTCGCCTCAGTTGGCGATGTCGCCTGGCCAGCTTGCATCTGGAACTGCGTCCACGCGCTGTTGGCCGGCATCACGATGGACGGAGGCACCGGGGCCAACGATGGATTCGAACTCGTCAACGCGATGGCTGTCGTCGATGACGGCGCGGACGTGAGCTGGACCGCGACCCAGGTACTGTTCCCGCTCGTGAGCGGATCGGTCGTGAACGAAACCGAGACCGGTGCCGGCGGCGCCGAGCTGACGGTAAACGTCGCGGGCGACGACCACGCGGTTACGGCAGCCGTCGTCGGCGACGCATCGCCCTGAAAGGAGCGGACGCGCCAGAACTTCTGGCCGGGCGTCAGCGACAGGATCGTGCGCGTCGGCCCATTGAGCTGCGGCTCGTCGAGTTCGATCTTTCTGAACCTGTTGTCCTTCGCGATCTGCAGCTCGTACCCCGAGGGCTGCGGGTTGAGGACGTCCGACCACTCGACCGTGATCGGGAGCGTCAGTGTTGTCCCGTTAGCCGGCGAGAGAGGCGCCGGCGGCGGCGGCAACGGGTTGTTGTAGAACACCGAAAACGCGGTGAGGTTCGACGGTTGCCCGTAGATACCGTTCGCATCCACGGCAAAGACGCGCGCCCAGTAATTACCTTCCGGATTGGCAATCGCAAACGAGAAGGTCGTCTCCGACGCCGGAATGTTGTCGAACTGACCTCGCGTAGTCACCGGGAACCGCGAATCCGTTGCCGTCTGCAGCACGTACGTCGCGGCGCCGGGCACTGCTGTCCAACTGAACGTCATTACCTCGTACGGATGAAAGGTCGAGTAGCCCTTCGGATCCCCGAGTATCGGTGTTCCGGGCGCGCCGGCGCCGGCACCCGTCACCGTAAAGCTTCGCGGGGTCGACCACGCGCCTTGCACGAATGACCCGTTCACCGCCTGCACCCGCCAGAAGTACGTGCCGTTCGCAAGACCGCTGACGGTCGCCTGCGTCTGCCCGCTGATGGAGTTCTGCAGGACGACTGGCGAGAAGCTCGACGAGGTGCTGACCTGCCAGTTGTAGGCGACGATGCCCACCGGATCGCTTACTGACGACCACGATATTCCGAACGGGATCTGCACCGACGCGCCGGAGATCGGTGGAGCAGCGCCGGCGCCGAGGGCGCCGTCTGCGCACTTGCCGTAGTCGCGCAAACGACGAGGAAACCGGTGATCCATCCCAGTGCCCAGCGTGTCTTTGTCATGAGTCCTCACGAGTGGTATGCCGACACGCGCCGGGCATTCCAACCAACGAAAACACAAATTCAACCGGGACGCGCGAGTGCGGCGTCCACGATCGGCAAACCTAGTACCTGCGATGGAGCCCGGCGAACCTGCGAGTTCTCGAACAAAGGTCGGATGAACACGGTACGTGCTTTTACGTCCGCCGGCGCATCTTACGGCGCTCGTAATCAGCCCAACCG
>JBKPAJ010000254.1:0-20557 GCA_046726375.1 Acidobacteriota bacterium | reverse complement strand
GCGCTTCGCGGATCGGAACCGCACGCACGCGCTATCCGGCGGCGGCGTGAGCGTGCTCGGTCCGCCAAGCGCTCCGCGGCATGATCGTCCTCGTCGACACCTCGATCTGGATTCGCTTCCTCTCGGATCGAGCGCCATATGCCGTGGAGCTCGATAGGCTGTTGAGCCGAGACGAAGTGAGCGGCCATGACTTCGTTTATGGGGAACTCCTCATCGGGGACAAGGGCGGGCGAACGCAGTTGCTTGCGAATTACGAGCAGATGCATCAGGCGGCCGCCGTGCCTCACCGCGATGTAGTCGAGTTCGTGCGCGACCGTCGACTACATGGTCGCGGGATTGGCTGGATCGACGCGCACCTCCTGGCGTCTGCGTTAGTCGGGCGCCTGAAGCTGTGGACGACGGACCCACGGTTGGCGGTGCTCGCAAGAGAGCTGGGGGTCGCGTATGACTAATTCGAAACGCACGAAACTCCCTTCCGTGTCCTCACTGATGCCGGGGTTTCAGGGGGTATCTGACACAGTTCTGACACAAGCCGGATTGCGGCTTCCGCCGATACACATCAACGGTCCGCGTACTCCACTACCGTCAGGCTAGCGTTCGGACAGCAGCCAGCGTCCGCTCAACCCTCGACGCGTTTGACCACGGCACCGGATCGCTCGGCTGCGATTTGAAGTGACATCTCGGTCGAAAAGTGGTCGTGAGTAGAGATCAGGATCTCGTCTCCCGGCTTTGCCTTGAACCGCGTTAGCAGCAAGCCGGGCCCCATTGTCGTGGAGTCAGTAAGCGCGATCTCTTCCGACGGCCATGTACTCCCCTGCAGCCTTCGTCACCGCAGCCTCGAACTTCAAATTATTCGCGCTGACGTACTGGAGTGGTTCCGCGTCCAACCCGCGGCGGTGCGCGTCAATCGCTTGCTGGATCGGTGCTGCATGCGCGGTTAAATAAAACCCTGACATATGAACCAGGTCAGGTTGCAATGGAAAGAGCGCGCCTATCGCTCTCCAATCGGATGCGACGCCTTGGGTCGAAGGCTGCATGGCTGCGTCTGCCGACACAGCAAGCGTACTTCATGACGCTCGAGACTTTCCACGTGTGATTCCGGCGTGTCGTCCTCGTACGAGCCCGACCCGCGGACGTGGCTGCTCGACGCAGCTGCAAATCACCATCGCGCTCGCCTCGGAGCGGTCGGGCGCACGGCGTCCAGGCGCAGATGATGGCTGTGCCAACGTCGCCAACTTCTCCTCGCCGCGGCCGGCTGTCCCGAAAGACGGCGAGGACCCGACGTTCAGACAAAGTAAGCCGACTGATTCGCATGACGCGCAAGCGATAATCCGCTACCGATGCGTCTGAGTCGAACGGGACCGGCTGGGTGCCCGCAGATCTATGTGCTCGATCCAGACCACGACGTTATCGAGATCAACGCCCCGAAGGTTGACTGAGAAGACGACCGAGCTCAGAACACGTACTTCAGTCCGAGTTGAATCTGCCTGGAATCGAGGCGGGTGCTCGTGAGCACACCGAAGTTGGGTGTTCGCAGCTGCGTCCCCGGCTGACCGAAGATCGGACGATTGGGCAGATTGAACACCTCGATGCGCGCTTCGAGATAGCTCGAACCCATCGTGAACCTCTTGTTGGCTGACGCGTCCAGGCTGATGATGCCCGGACCAATCAGCGAATTCCGCTTGACGGTGCCGTATCGGAACGGACCCGTGGCTGGATTGCGATCGACGAACGCATCGGTGTTGAAATACCGCGTGCGCGTGCGCTGGTCGGACGGGAGCCGCCAGTCGACGCCGGTCGCGTCGGGATAGCAGACGCCGCCGCCGTTCTGGATGTTGCCCGGACCGCACGTCACGGTGAAGGGAAAGCCATCCTGCAACGTGAGGATGCCGCCCAGTTGCCACCCGCCGAGCACCAGGTCGAGCGGGCCTCCGTCATTCAGCCACGCGCGACCCTCGCCGAACGGGAGATCCCACAACCACGACGTCGTCCAGCGACGCCGAAAGTCGAACGCCGAGAGCCCCGTTTCGAGGCCCAGGTCGTAGTTGTTCGACGGCGTCAGCGAATCACCGTCGGTCGTGCGGATGCCGCTGCCGTTGTCGATCGATTTTCCGTACGAGAACGAGCTGAGGAAGCTCACGCCCCGGGAGAATCGCTTCTGCAGCTTCAGATAGAGCGCGTTGTAGTGCGAGCTGCTCGGCGCCGCCATCACCTGGACGCTGCCGAACTGCGGGAACGGTCGCGCGAGGTTGGTGTTGGCGAGCTGGCTCGGCTCCGGATTGTTGTAACTCATCAGACGGCGCAAGTGACGCCCGACCGATCCGAAGTAGGTCGCCTCCATCGACAGTGTCCCGCCCAACTCGCGCTGCACGCCAACCGACCACTGGCCGACGTACGACGAGGGCTCGTCGTACTGGGCCGCGAGAATGAAGGTCGGCGCACCGGTGCGGGCGAACGGCTGCTCGTAGCTCAAGTTCGGACGGAAGCTTTCAGCCGGCTCGTCGCGCCTGATGGTGAACGGCGCATTCCGCACGGTGTCGAAGACCGCGTTGCCGATGTCGCGCACGTAGTAGATGCCCGCTCCCGATCTGATTACGGTTCGCGGTGTGATCGTCCATGCGATGCCGAGGCGTGGCGCAACATCGTTCTTGTCCGGTTTATAGGCGCCCCTGCCGAATCGTCCGTCACGCACGTACTCAATGTCGGGCGCGAGTTGGAAGGCCGGATTGCCCTCGTACGGATCACCCGTGCCGGCGCGAACGAAAACGGGCGGGTGTGAATTCGCCCAGTCAAAGTCGATGTTCACGATCGCATCGTTGGTGTCGACGTACGGCTGGTCGTACTCCCAGCGCAATCCGTAGTTCATCGTGACCGTCGAACCGATGCGCCAGCTGTCCTGCGCGTAGAGCGCGAAGTAGTTGGAGCGAAAGTTCGCGATCGGCGCGCCGACCTGCGCTTCAGAACGATTGAAATGGCCGAGGAGAAAATCGGCGAACGCCGCGCCGCCGCGCGACGCGGCTGGCGCCAACGGGTTCTGCGTGTAGCGACCGTCGAACGCAAAGCGCCCGCGCGTGACCACTCCACCAATCTGGTTGTAGATCACATGGCGGATCTCGCCCCCCAGCTTGAAGGAATGGCTGGACACCGTCCACGTGAAGTTGTCAACGAATTGAATCGTCTTGTCGTTGTTGATGAAGGGAGCGTCGCTTTCTTCCCCAAGACCAGACAGCCCGGTGACGTTGATGTTCGGCACGCCCCAATAGAGCGGATTATCGGACGGAAGGTTGATGCCGAGCGCCTTGACGACGTTCTCGTTGTTGGCGCGCGGCGAGATGTGTCCGTTCTTCAGGTAGCCGAATCCAACTCTCGCGTCGTTGAGCTTGTTAGAACCGAAAGTGCGCGTGTTGCTGAAGACGAGCTGATGCACGTCAGTGTCGGTGTTGATCCCCATGTTCGGAATCGGGAAGGGATCGTACGCGAGCTCGTGCGAGAGACTGTGGCGGAAGGTCCACGTCGATTTCCCCTGCGTGAAGTCGAATCGATATGTGACCTGGTCGGCATTCACTTGCCGGGCTTCGTTGTTCACGAAGTTGGCGCCGGTCACCTCCTGCGACGGTTGCGGGTAATAAGCCAGCAGCTTTTGCGAGACGGGGTCAATCCGGTTCGCTGGAACGATATTGCCGGGAAACGGTGTCGGCGCCACGAGCACGTTGCCAGCCGCGTCGAACACGCGCGTTGCCGGGTCGTAGATCGGGATCAGGTTGCCACTGGCGTCGCGAAGGCCGGAGAAGTCGCCGCTGCGCCACGCTGTGAGCGGCAGCGAGGGCGTTTGCGTCAGCGACTTGTCCTCGCGCAGACCCTCCCAATTGGCCATGAAGAATAACTTGTTGCGGCCATCGACTACTTTCGGCACGACGACAGGACCGCTCAGTGTGAACCCGTATTGATTGCGCTTGAACGGCGGGATGGGATCGTCCTGCTTGTCGAAGTAGTTCTTCGCGTCGAGACTGGAATTCCGCAGGAACTCGAACACGGTGCCGTGCATCTTGTTCGACCCCGACTTGGTCGACACGTTCACCTGGGCGATGGCGCGTCCGTACTCCGCGTCGAAGATCCCTGAGACAACGTTGAACTCCTCCAGTGCGTCGACCGACGGCAGCAGCATGTACGAATTGAAGTTCAAGTCAGTGTTCTCGACGCCGTCGAGCGAGTAATGGTTGTAGTGGACACGCTGGCCGGCCACGTTTAACGCAAAGCTGTTGCGCTGGCCGCCCATGCGCTGTTTGCCCTGGCTGGACGAGGGCCCGTTGGTGGTGGCACCTGGAATCAGCGACGCCAGCTGGAGGTAGTTGCGGCCGTTGAGCGGCAGTTCGACGATCGCGCGGTTTTCAATCACCGTGCTGATGGCCGCGTTCTCCGTTTGGATCAACGGCGACTCAGCCACGACGGTGAGTGCCTCGGAGACCGTGCCCACATCCATCGTAAATGCGAGCCGGCTCGCACTGCCTACCTGCACGACGAGGCCCTGCCGCTCGACCGGGCGGAATCCGGTCAGCTCCGCCTTCAAGTCGTAGGTTCCGGGCGGGATGGCGGAGATCACGTAGAGGCCAACCTCGTTGGTCTGCACGACTCGGACGACGTTCGTCGCCTGGTTGGTCAGCGTCAGCGTCACGCCAGGCATGGGCAGGCCGCTCGAATCGACGACGGTCCCGCTGATTTCGCCCGATGGTGTTTGCGCCCAAAGAGGGGCGTCGACTGCGAAGAGGAGCAAAAGCGCGCGCACGGCGAGTGATCGACCCAGCATCGAACCCTCCCCCGGTGTGTCGGAAATGCGGGCGAGAGTGTAGCATGTGCTCCCGTAGGCCGGCACAGGTTTCAGACCGGCCAATTCGCAATGTGTTGACGATGGTCAAGGCCGCTTCGGCGCTCGCCGTGCTGGGGGTCCTTTCTTTCCTGCTGCCGTGTGCCGGCGCCGCCCAGGCCCCCTCTCCCAGCGACTGGCTGACCTGGGGCTACGATCAAGAGCGCTCCGGATGGAACGCAGCCGAAACGACGCTATCAAAAGAGAATGTTCCGGGACTCGTGTTGCGGTGGAGCGCTCAGCTCCCCGTTTCAGCCAGAGAGATCGCGTTGTCAACCCTCACCGCGCCTTTGGTGGTGGAAGGCGTCACCACGTCACAGGGCAGACGGACGCTGGTGTTTGTCGTCGGCAGCGACGACACCGTGTTCGCGATCGACGCCGACAACGGAAAGGTGGTCTGGCAGAAGGCTTTTCCGAACACGCTCACTCCCCCTCAGATCGCCACCTGGCTCTGCTCCAATACCCAGAACGCGACGCCTGTCATCGACAAGCAGAGAGAGATCATTTATGTCAACACGAGTGACGGGAAACTGCGCGGCCTGAGCCTCAGCACGGGCGACGAGCGCATGACGGCCGCCGATTTCACCACGCCGTTCGCGAGAAATTGGAGTCTGAACCTGATCGACGATGTGATCTATTCGCCGACCGCGCGTGGTTGCGGCGGGGCAATCGCGAACGTCTCCGCAATGGATGTGAGCGATCTCGCCCATCCGCACCTGTCGCGTCTCTACACCAGCGGCGGGAGACCGGCTGGTGCCTGGGGACGAGGGGGTGTGGTCAAGGGCCCGAAGGGCGTCATCATTCAAACGGCCGATGGCCTGTATGACCCGGCGGCGGGGATCTTCGGCGAGACGGTAATGACGCTCGCTCCGAAAGAGTTGAGAGTCGTCGATTCGTTCACGCCATCGAATTGGAGGTATCTCAACAGCCGGGATCTTGATCTTGGATCCACAGGTCCCGTCGTCTTTCCGTTCCAGGGCCGAACGCTCGTCGCCACCATCGCCAAGGAAGCCGTGCTGTACCTGCTGGATGCCAACGCCCTCGGCGGACGCGACCACTCGACGCCGTTGTACCAGTCGCCTCGCCTCGGCAACGATGAGGAGATGCTCGGCGGTCGAGGCGTCTGGGGATCGATTGCCACAGCCGCGGATCGCGAGGGTCGGCGTTTCCTGTATGTGCCGATGTGGGGTCCTCCGTCGAAGAGCGCGCCGACTTTCAGATTCAGCTACGGCGACGCGCCAAGCGGAAGCGTCATGGCATTTCAGGTATCCGGGGAAGGCGACACGCTCTCGGCTATTCCGATGTGGATCTCACGCGACATGCATGTGCCGGATCCGCCCGTGGTGGCAAACGGTGTGGTGTATGCGATTCAGACCGGCGAGAACACGATTCAGAACCCAGGTCCGGGCGGAGACATTAGGGTTGATCCGGATGTTGTTGCCGGTGCCGCACGAGGCGGCCAGGTAACGCCGGCAGGCCAGGCACAGGGAACCGCCGCCGGCGCGGGCAGAGAAACCAGCGCCGCGAGTCGAACCGCGGCTGCGCAGGCCGCAGCCAAGCTGCGCGCCACGCCGGTGAGCAACCTCGCGCTCTATGCCTTTGATGCGGAGACCGGCAAACAGCTGTACTCCAGCGAGAAAATCATTCCCGGCTGGGTGCATTACAGCGAGCCAGTCGTCGCCGCCGGCAAGGTTTTCGTCGTCACCTGGGATGCCCGCATCTACGCGTTCGGACTCAAGAGATAGCTAGGCCTACTTTCGCGCGCTCATGGGAGGGCCGCCATGTGGAATCGCCGTCAATTCATCGGAGCCAGTCTTCACGCCGGCGCCGCGGCGGCCGCGGCGAGCATCGTCGAGCCGTCCACTGTGTTTGCCGCGGTTTCTCATCCTCCGCTCGATCCGGTCAACCCGGACATCCTTTTCGGCAGCACGAGTTCGCTGTGGAGCCAGCAACACGAAATCGAGTGGGCGATCAAGCGGATAGCCGCGCTGGGATTACAGGGCATCGAGCCTTACGCGCAGCAAATCGAGAAGTATCGGAGCGATCCGCGGCCGCTCAAAAAGCTCTTCGATGAGGCGGGCATCACGCTGATCGACGTGTCGAACGGCGCCAAGGGACAGTCGACGAACTTCATCGATCGCGATCAGATCCCGAAAACGATTGCCGACCACGTGGCATTCGCGCGCGACTTTCTCCAGCCGTTCGGCGCCACTCTCTGGAAGTGCAACATGGGCGCAAGGCCGGCAGGCGGCCCGAACGACGATCAGCTCAAGGCACTCGCCAACACGCTCAACGAGATCGGCAGGCAAACCATTGCGATGGGGATCCGACTGGCTCCGCATCCCCATATTTGGGGGCCCATGGAGCGCGAATCCGACGTGCGCCGGGTGATGGAGCTCACCGACCCCAAGTATGTCTGGCTCACAACCGACACCGGACATCTGACGTTGGGCGGTATGGATGCGGTCCAGATCATGGGCGATTATTTCCCGCGCATCGCCGAAGTGCACCTCAAGGACACATACGCCAAATATCGCGGGAATACCTCCACGCCGACGCAGGAGCAGCACCAGGTGGCCAGCGTCTATCACAATCTGGGCGGAGGCGGCGTCGACTTCCCGGCGGTCTTCAAATTGCTGCGCGACCGGCACTACAAAGGCTGGGTCGTTCTCGACATGGACGGACCGAGGAAGGGCGACGACGGCTTCGACGCGATCGGTGGAAACATGGATCTCGCCGTCGATGACTACATCGCGCACAACATCAATTTTCTGAGAGTCGTTCTCGGCGTCAGGCTTCCGCCACTCGGTTGAGCAGCGGAGCACGGGGGGATGAAATGAGTGCCCTGTCTCCGGCGCACGCGATGTATCACTTCATCAGCGGTTACACCGCCAAGGTAGCCGGCACGGAGATGGGCGTCACCGAACCGCAGGCCACGTTCTCGCCCTGCTTCGGCGGCCCATTCCTGGTCTGGCACCCCTACAAGTATGCCGAGCTGCTGGCGGCGAAGATGAAACAGCACGGCGCGCGCGTTTGGCTGGTGAACACCGGCTGGAGTGGCGGCGCGTACGGGACCGGCAAGCGAATCAGCTTGAAGCACACCCGCGCCATCATCGATGCGATCCATAGCGGGGCGCTCGCGAAAGCAAAGACTGATCGCGATCCGATCTTTGGCATCGACGTTGCGACCGAGTGCCCGAGTGTGCCTCGCGAAATCCTCGGGCCGCGCGGCGTGTGGGCCGACGCCTCGGCCTATGACACGATGGCGAAGAAGCTCGCCGGTCTGTTCCGCGAGAACTTCAAGAAGTACGAGTCCGGCGTCAGCGCGGAGATCAAGGCCGCGGGTCCGGCATGAAGATTGGCGTCGTCGGCTGCGGCATGGTCGGCTCGACCTCGGCCTACGCGCTCGTGATGAGCGGCGTAGGGCGGGAGATTGTGCTGGTGGATGTGAATCGTGCACGCGCCGAGGCCGAGGCCAACGACATCTACCACGCGGTCCCGTTCGCGCACCCCTTGAGCGTGCGTGCGGGAGAGTACGGGGACCTCGACGGCGCGCGCGTCGTCGTCATCGCCGGGGGCGTGGCACAGAAGCCGAACGAAACGCGCCTGCAGCTGCTGCAGCGCAACGCTGACGTGTTCCGGCAGATCGTCCCATCGGTGCTCCGCGCGGCGCCCGAGGCGGTGCTGCTCGTCGTCACCAATCCGGTGGACGTCATGACGCACATGGCGGCGCAGTTCGCCGCCGACTTCGGCGTACCGCATACGCGCGTATTCGGGTCGGGTACAACGTTGGATACAGCGAGATTTCGTACGCTGCTGGGACGGCACTTCGAGGTGGATCCGCAGCACGTGCACGCCTACGTGATCGGCGAGCACGGCGACTCGGAAGTGCTGGTTTGGTCGCAAGCCACGATCGCCGGGCTGAGCCTGGACGAGTTCGTCACGGTCCACGGCACCCCGCTCACCGCCGAGGAGCGGCGGAAAATCGACGGGAACGTCCGGCACGCGGCGTATCAGATCATCGCCGGCAAAGGCGCGACCTACTACGGCATCGGCAGCGCGGTCGCACGCATCGTCGACGTCCTGCTGCACGACCAGCGCGCCATCCTCACGGTCTGCTCGCGTCTCGCTGGCGTGTCGGACTGCGAAGGCGTGACGCTGGCGCTGCCGCATCTCGTCGACGGTCGGGGTGTGCGGGCGACCATTCCACTGGCTCTCGATGCGACGGAGCGCGAGGGGCTGCGCCGGAGCGCGAACGTCTTGCGCGAGGCGATGGCATCGCTGAATGTGTCATAGTTCCAATCTGCTCGACGGCTTCAACTGCGGACCGGTCACATTCTCTGGCGGCAGCAACGCACTGTATGAAGGGCATCTGACCTTCGATCAGGTCGTCCCGGTCGCCGCTGCCACACCCGCGACAAGTTCGAAGCCGTCGCGCGCTCGGTCCGCGATCTCCTGTCGCAACGCTGGATCAAGACCGAGCAGACCTACCAGGCCCGGAACGCGAAACGGGTCTACTACGTGTCGCTCGAATTCCTGATGGGCCGCTCGCTGGCGAACAACATCACCAACTTGTTGCTCGACCCGGTCTGGAGCCAGCTCTGTAAGAAGCACCAGATCGACCCGCTCGAGATCCTAGAGCAGGAGCCCGACGCCGGCCTCGGCAACGGTGGTCTCGGCCGGCTGGCGGCGTGCTTCCTGGATTCGATGGCGACGCTTGGCATTCCGGGCATCGGGTCCGGCCTGCGTTACGAGTACGGCATCTTCAAGCAGACCGTGCGCGACGGTTGGCAGCACGAGCAGCCGGATCACTGGCTCGCCCGGCCCGACCTGTGGGAAGTCCCGCGACCGGACGAAGCCGTACAGGTGCACCTCGCATGCTCCTTCGAGATTCACGCAGGAGCGCTGTGGACCGTCCAAGGCCGGCCATCGACACTCATCGGCATTCCGTACGACCGCCCGGTCGTCGGATACAGCGCAAAAACATCGACGAGACGGCGAGGATTCGGATCTTTTTCGTTGGCAATATCGACGACCCCACGGACGTTCTTGCGCACACTGTGCAAAGGCAGGGCACGAGCTTCGTGGTCCGCGACTCCCTACGTCCGTTCGCACAGAAGCCGATCCTCTTCACTGACACTACGCGGTTGGGTATTACCCTCGCGCGCGAATGCGGTCACTGCTTTGGCGTCGAAGGCCTAAACGACCACGCGCCCCGAAAGCTATTGATGCACGAGCTAAATGAAAATGTCGTGATTCGTCTAGAGCACGCGGTCGTGATGCATCGCAACGTAGCCATACCGCCGTGATCTGTCGTGGCGGTTTTTTGGGGTGTGATCAAAGACAAACCGGGACGCGAGAGAAACGCAACGCGTGGGACCAATGCGGGCATCTCACCACACACAACGATCCGGATAGTGCTGACAGTCTCGAACCCTATGGCTCGACCACCAGCCAATCATTCGTGTTGACGACTTCAATGACCGGCGAGGCTCCACGAAACTCGCCGCCCAGTGTCGTGATACCACACCGAGCGGAGGCTCGACGTTCACTGCACCAGCAACGGTGTCCTTGCCGCTACGGGGAGTGACGTCGACGGCACGGTAACCTCCGTACGGTTTTATGCGGGTTCGTTACTCATCGGAAGCGCCAGCTGTCATCCGCAGAAAATCACGCCACGACGGATCGACGCTGTATTCGTGATGTAATCCGCCCAAGATCGGTTTCATCCGCAGTCGCCCGACTGGTACCAGGTGCCCCGAGGCTGTGGCTGCGGTATTTGACGGGAAGTCGGGAAGACCCGGGCCGAGCGCCGAAGCGCACCACCCCGAACACGGTCCCAGTCATAACCGCATGAGATCATACAGTCGTCGTGATTCGCGGAGGGCGATCCGCGGGCTGCTTCGATGCGGGCGGAATTTTTGCGGATCACAGGCGGATGGTCGGCGGGCGGAGGCTTTCGGACCCGCACCTCAGTCGCCTCCGCATAAGAACCGCAAGCGGCTGTTGCGCCAAGGACGGCGGCGCAGAGTCGTGATGTCATGTCCGGAACGGCGGCTATGGCAGCCCGGTGATCTGCTCATCGATCGCGCTCCGATTCGTTGCGACGTTCCGCTTTGTTGGCGCGAAGCCTCTCGTAAAGAGCTTGCGTGACGGTGCGCTGCTTCGGCGAGAACTGCCTGGCGCACGCACGGATGTATGGATGCAATTGCCGTCTGGCATACGCGGCATAGCCGACCTGACGGATGTCGCGCAGCGTCTGCTGATAGTAATCGAGGAGCGCCGCGCCGAGGACCTGCCCTGTTCGCTTCGCGCCGACGCGTACGGCCGACACCGCGATGACCGACGACGTTTGGAAGATCGATCTGTTCTGCCGCTCAGATTCATTCTTGAGCTGCGCCCAGACGTTCCGGATTGTGTCGCGCGACGGAAGATCGGCCGGGGGCAGCCCACGCGCGTGTTCGCGGATCGCCTTCCATTCCGTGCGCAATCCTGCGACGTCGAGCGGCGGCGTATTGATCGTCAACGCTAATTGCGACGACGTGCGTTCGAGGCCGTCCAGCATCTGGTCGACGCTGCTGAACTGCGCATCCTTGTCCAGCAGACCGTGCTCCTTGAGTGCGTCGGCGATTTCAGGAATCAGGTGGCGGCCGACGCCCGAGAGGTCGGCGAGCGCCGCGAGGATCCACACCGGCGACGCGCTGAACGCCACAATGCCGAGCAGTTCGATCGCGTTGCCTGCCGTCCGCCGCACGAGGAAATCGTCGGGCGATTGCGTCTCGCGACTGTAGACGCCGTCGACGCCTCCCACTTGCTCGATGACGTATCGCAGCGTCGCGTCGACGAGGTTCTGGTACAGCTGACTGCGACGGACACCTGTCGGCAGTGCGATCTCGCCCACTTCGCGCGCCACGCCGGCGCCAAGGCCTAAAACCGAGCGGATGAGTCGCTCCGGCAGCGACAGCAGATAATCCTTCGTCGGCATCACTAAACCCCAAGCTCACTTCAGTTCGCAGCGCCAACGGCGTTGAACGTTCGAACAATGCCGCTTTCGGCCCGAATCTTGACGTCGGCTCAATGCCACGATCATCAATCAACTGAATTGAGGGGGTAAAGCGATTCAGGGACGGTATCCAGCTTCCGAATTCGCGCCACGTGGCGTGCGCCTTCGAATCGCGTATTGAGCCACGCGTCGACGATTCGGACGGCGAGTTCCTCGGACATCATCCGCTCACCGAGCGAAATCATGTTCGCGTCGTTGTGCAGCCGAGCGGGCCCACTCCTCATTCCAGCATACGGCAGGTGGACGCCGCGATGACGGGTCTGACTTGACGATGTGCACGGCGGGGCGCCAGGCGCGCCACGCGTGCGAGAGCCACGCCCAGAACATGCGGTCGGCGGACGTGAGACGAGGACGTGGACGCGATCGGTTGAGAACGGCAAGCTGGTGTCGGAGCGCGATGACCTCCAGGTGCACCGACGCGCGTGACCGGGACGAGGAAGCGAAGCGCGTGGAGCAGCGAGAGGACGACAGACGTCACGACGTCGAGGCTATCGGAGAACGGCCGCAATCTCAATGGACAGAACACGTAGGGGTTTTCCGTAGCCACAGCCGAACTATCAGGATTATTTCAACGGCGCGAATCCGTACGAAGTTATGTCAGCAGCGTTCACCGCGGCATTGAGCGAGCTCGGGACCGAAGCGGCATGGGGCAACCAGCCGCGCGATGAAACGCACTTCCGGCATGCTCTGTATCCGGCCGTTCCAGAGGTTGCGTTTATGACGACGATGTTCGCGGCGCCCGTGAGGCGCGATCCAGGTGTTCGACTGACCGAGTAGATTTCGGTTTCAGTTCTTTAGAATCGGCACGTTGGGAAATGGTGGACCAGATTTTCACCAGTTCGAATCCATTGACGAGCTGGTTAGTGCAGACCGATGCACTGCGTCGAGCCGCATAGCACGCACGCGATCACGTGTTCGAATCTGGAACGACGCGTCCTAGACCGCAGCAGATAGTACCGGCAGAGCACACAGAATTACGCCGAATCTGCGAGAGGCTTTCGGCATAGTAATTGACGTTGGCGACACCATGGGCGAGCTGATTCAGGATATGCGGCTTGCGATGCGTAGTTTCCGGAAAACGCCTGTTTTCACGTTTGGCGCAATCCTGACGTTGACGCTCGCAATCGGTGCCAACACGGCAATCTTCAGCATTCTGAACGCGCTCGTGCTGCGCGATCTGCCGGTGCGCGAACCCTCTTCGCTGATTTCGCTTGCGCGGGTCACGTCTGCAACGGCAGATGGGGCATTTTCGCTCCCAATGTACCGGGCGATCGCAGAACGGCAACAGAGTTTGTCGGCGCTCATTGGCTGGACCTCGAACAGCATTATCAACATCGAAGTTGACGATGTCCGCACTCGCGGCAATGTGTCTGCGGTCACGGGCAACTACTTCACGGAGCTGGGGATTCGGCCCGTCATCGGGCGGTTGCTCACGGACGCGGACGTCGGCGTCGCGACACAGCACTCCGCCCGGATCGCGGTCATCGGGTACGCGTTCTGGCAGCGACAGTTCAATCGCGACCCGGCAGCTGTCGGTCGCACCATTCGCGTCGAGGGCACACCCTTCACGATCGTTGGTGTCGCACCGGCCGGCTTCACGGGGTTGGGGCTGACGCTCGAAATCGATGTCGCAGTGCCGCTTACGTTTGTACCGCTCCTGCGCGATGTTCCGGATCGAGCGTTCCTTAACGGCACTATCAATCCGATTAGCCTCACAGGCCGGTTGCGTCCTGGTGTGACGATCGAACAGGCGCGCGCTGAACTCACGACGTTATGGCCGGCCATCCTGACGGCGGTGATGCCACCGACTTACGCCGGCCCGCAGCGGGAGCGTTTTCTCGAGACGACGATTCAGGTCCGAGAGGGTGCAAAGGGCGTCGAGCCAGGGCTGCGCAGTCGGTTCACGCAGCCACTCGCGATCGTGATGGCGATTGCGCTGCTCGTCGTGCTCATCGCGTGCGTGAATATCGCCAGCCTCATGATTTCGCGGACGTCGTCACGAACGCACGAAATCGGCGTCCGTCTGGCACTTGGGGCGGGCCGCTGGCGTCCGATGCGCCAAGTCCTTGTTGAGGGTCTGATGCTGTCGCTCATCGGCGCCCTGTTGGGCGTCGTCGCGGCGATGTGGGGCAGCGAGTCGCTGGTTGCTCTAGTCCTGGCCACATACACCGTGCCGCCGTCATTTGACGTCCACCCGGATCTGCGGGTGATGATCTTCACCATCTCGCTGGCGACACTCGTCGGCCTGCTGTTCTCCGTGGCGCCGGCCTGGCGGGTCGGTCATGCGTCGCCAACGGCTACCCTGCAGCGCAGTACGCGTACGGCAACGCGCAGTGGCCGAACTGGCCGGACTCTGGTCGCGGTCCAAGTGGGGATGTCGCTCGTGCTGCTCACCAACGCAGGGCTTCTCGTGCGCAGCCTGCAGGAGATCCGCGCCGTCGATTCCGGCATGCGGACCGATGACGTGTTCGTCGTGTATCCGGGCCCCAAGCCTGGCGGGTATCAGGGCGTCGATCACGACAGCTACTACCCCGCCGTGCTCCAGCGCCTCGCAGGGATAGCGGGAGTGCGCGACGTCAGCGCGTCGCTCTCCAAGCCGGCAGCCGGCGCCGGACCAGTGCCAGAGCCCGTGTCCCGCGTTGCGGATGCACCTGGCTCATCGCACGCGGTGCCGGCCCTTCAGACATCTGTGTCGCCGGGGTTCTTCAACACGCTGGGAGTTCCAATGCTCACGGGCCGCGATTTCAACTGGCGCGATCACTCACGCAGCCGACGGGTTGCGGTGATCAGTCAGAGCCTTGCGGATCGCATATATGGAGGGCGCGCTGCCGTCGGTCAACGTATTCGTATCGGCGTCACCCCGGAGAACCAGGACGTCGAAGTGGTGGGCATCGTGGCCGATGCCCGTCTCTACGATCTCAAAGAGAGCAACGTCGCTGCAGTATATGTTCCAGCGCTGCAAACTCCCGATCCAGCTTGGAAATGTTATGTCATCAGAGGACACGGCGTCTCGATGGCTGCGGTACAGCAGGCCGTTGAATCGCTTGGTGTCGAGCTCATCAACTCGCCTGTGGAATCGCTCAACTTCATCGTCGACCGTGCGCTCTTGCAAGAACGTGTGGTGGCAGCCTTCGCCGCCTTCTTCGGCACGCTCGCGTTGCTGATGGCCGGCATCGGTTTGTACGGGCTCACGTCGTATCACGTGAGCGAGCGCCGTCGTGAAATTGGAATTCGCATGGCACTTGGCGCCGACGCCGGGCGAGTGATGGCCGGCGTCATGGGTGACGCTGTCCAGATTACCGTTGCCGGCGTGCTCGTCGGCGGGGCCGTCGCGCTCGCGGCTGCGCAGCTTCTGCGTACATTGTTATTTGGTGTGACGACGTACGACGCGGTCACGATGATGGCAGCGCCGGCATTACTGCTCATTACTGCCATCGCCGCCTGTCTTGAGCCAGCGGCGCGCGCGGCGCGCCTCGATCCCATGCTCACGTTACGCGCTGAATAATGTTTGTTTCGGTGAAATTGCTCCGGTTGTTCCGGGGTCAACGCAGTCGCCGCGCGAGCAGAAACGGAGCGGCTCATCGGGGACACCGATCGGTGCGCATGACATGTTGATCCTCGCGCACGCGCGCGCCATCGGGCGGTTTGCGTGACGGACAAGGTGGCTGAGTTCAAGCGCGTACCGGTTTTGAAGCTCGAGAACTGGCTTCGGGGCCACTGCTCGGTTCGAAGTCGCGTGGGTTCGCGGATTTCAGGCCTGTGAAATCAACGGCTTGGAGATGGTGGACCAGAACATCGCCAGTTGGAACCGGTGCGCATGCTGGCTGCGTCAGCTCGCGCCCCTCCGATCCGCTGCCTAGCGTTACATCATCCCCACGCTGTATCCCGACTCGCTGTCGCGCGAACTGCAGTGGGTGCCGGATTGGGGCCTCGTCTATCTCGTGGTTCTTCGCCGCCAACGTCCGTAAACCCGACACATCTCACGCAGAACATCGAGCGGTGCGGCGCCCGGTGTGGCGTTTGCTCGTCCTGATCGACCGCATTGTGCAACACTATCGGTCCCGCCAAGTCGGGGGACGCTTCTGCAGAAAGGCGTCGATGCCCTCGGCGGCATCGTTCAGCGACATGTTGCAGGTCATCGTCTTGCTGGCCACGTCATACGCGGCCGCGAGCGGGCGTTCGATCTGCTGATAGAACGCCGCCTTGCCCAACCGGATCGTTGCCGCGCTGCGCGAGACAATCTGATCGGTCAGCTGGCGAATCTCCACGTCCAGCGCTGCCATCGGGACGACGCGGTTGACGAGACCCCACGCGAGCGCGGTGCATGCGTCGATGGGTGCACCGGTGAGCAGCAGCTCCATCGCGCGCTTTCGGCCGATGTTGCGGGCGACGCCGACCGCCGGCGTGGAGCAGAACACCCCGATGTTGACGCCCGGTAGCGCGAAGGTCACCGTGTCGGCGGCCACCGCAAGGTCGCACATCGACACCAGCTGACATCCCGCGGCGGTGGCGATGCCGTGCACGCGCGCGATCACCGGTTGCGGCAGTTCAGTGATCCGCGTCATCATCCGACTGCAATCGTCGAAGAGCCGGCGCTGCCACGCGGCGTCGCCGGCGTGCGTGCGCATTTCCTTGAGGTCGTGGCCGGCGCAGAATCCCCGGCCCTCCGCCGCGAGCACCACCACGCGGCAATCGTCGGCGCCGGCGATCGCCCCGAGGGCGCTGTCCAGCGCCGCAATCATGTCCGACGAGAGCGGGTTGAATCTCGCGCCGCGGTTGAGCGTCAACGTCGCCACACCCTCTCGCGATTCGACGCGTATCAGCGGCTCGACAGCCGCCATGGCTTCTGTGGTCATGACACGCCCCTGACTCAGTGTAAGCCCGGAACTCTTCCGAACACACTCGAGTCCGGAACGAGTTCGGGCGCTCTCAGCGGTCGGCTCTCGGCTTTCAGCTGTCTCCCAGCCGAAAGCCTAACGCTGACGGCCATGAGCCTCCCCAAGGAATCGTCTCGGGACAGTGATCTCGGCCATTATCCAAACACCCTCGACAGTGATCTCGTGCGCGAACGCAGGGTCACCAAGAGCACGCCAAACGCCACCGCCTAAGCCTTTCGTGTCATAGAGCGGACTCCTGGCTACCAAATCGTCTGAACGGGGTAGGCGCCGATCGGCGTGTCGTTTGTGACGAGGCTGAGACGCTCGGCCTTGGCCTGTGCGATGAGGATTCGGTCGAACGGATCCTTGTGTAACATCGGCAGCGCGGCCAGCGCGCTGATGTGGCTCGCGCGGATGTGCAGCACGCGGGCGGCCGTGAGATCCGTGGCCTGCCGCCACCAGGTCGCGAGGTCGGAGACCGACAGCAGCCCTTTCTGTGTTTTGGTGACGACTTCCCAATACGACGCGACGCTGACGACGTTCTCTCCAGCTTCGACGAGGCGACGGGCTCGCGACGAAAGGCGCTCGGGCTCGCCAAGTGCCCAGAGCAACGTGCTCGTGTCGAGCAGGTGGGCGGACTTAACGCCCGCCCCAGAACGCTTCGGCCTCTTCATCGGTGAGGGCGCGCTCCCAGCCTTCTGTCATCGCGAACTCGCCGCGCATGGCCCCCCAGGGGCGAGGCGCGACGCTTGCGCACGGGGACGAGCTGTGCCACAGGACGTCCGTGCCGCTCAATGACGACGGACTCGCCATCCTCGACCAGGTCGAGAAGCTTCGAAAGGTGCGTCTTCGCGCCATGAACGCTGACGTTCATCCCGTTAATTTAGTCTATTTTTTAGACTAATGGAATTAAGACGTCCCGATCGCAGAAGACGTTGTTCGCGAGGCCCAGCGGGCCTGACGCGAATCGCCATCGATTGACGCGCCAACCATTCAGAGGTAAAGCATTGATGAACGTGGAATGATCCGCGTGAGTGACCGTTTTCGCGTGTGCCCGAAACACCGCATGTCGGGCCATCCGCAATGCGAGCAGTCATGGCAGCATGAGCGCTCGCCGGTCCGCACATTCGAGATCGACCGGGGGCTAACCGCACACCGAACATCACCACCATCACGGTATCAGGAGGCGCTGAATGAAAAGCATTAATCTCGCGCGCGTCGTGCTCGGAGGTTTGCTCGCCGGTCTCGTGATCGACATCGGCGAGTCCATGTTCAACGCCTGGCTGTTCGCGTCCGACACGGAGGCCGCGATGGAACGATTGAATCTACCGCCGGTGGGTGGCAGCGCCGTTGCGACGTTCCTCGTCTTGGGCTTCGCACTCGGGATCGCGACGGTCTGGCTCTACGCGGCGATCCGCCCGCGCTTCGGGGCCGGCATCAACACCGCCCTGTGTGCTGGCGCCGCCGTCTGGTTCTTCGCGTACGTCTACCCGTCGATCGGCTTCGCGGTGATGGGGTTGTTCCCCGCTCGTCTCATTGCCATCGGCATCGTGTGGGGTCTGGGAGAGCTCCTGCTCGCGGCCGTCGCGGGCGCGTGGCTGTACCGGGAGCCGGCCGGTGCCCCGGCACTCTGACTGCTCGATCGACTGGACGCTGCTTGGATGGTCTCGTCACAACGGCCGGGGATTCGTTACCCGCCTCCGGCCGTTTTTGCGTGGCGGCGTCCGATCGCCAGGGGGTAGGTACGCACTGCAGCTGCCTGGGCGTGCGGCCGAAAAGGCTGTCGCGCGCGGCGACGTCTCTCAGCGGCGATACACGATTTTGCCGTTGAACAGCGTCAACTGGCACTGCAGGTCCTTCAACTGATCCGCCGGCACGCTATATGGATCGCGATCCCACACGGCGAGATCGGCGTACTTGCCCACCTCGATCGATCCGATCTTCTGCTCGAGAAACATCTGCCGCGCCGCCCAGATCGTCACGGCGCGCAGCGCCGTCGGCACGTCAACGCTTTCCCTTGTGCCGAACGGCGTGCGGCCGTATACGCCCAGGAGCGTCTCGCGCGCCACTGCGGACCAGATGCCATATCGCGCTGGAAAGGGCGTGACGGAGAAATCGGATCCGTTCGCCCACTGAATGCCCCTGGCGCGGAACGTCGCAAACGGATTCAATCGCGCGGCACGTGCGCGTCCGAAGTTGCCCGCGTAGGTGTCGCCAATCCACCACGTGAAGGTCGCTGACGGTTCCGGATATGCGGCGTCGTAAGTTCGCTGCAGTTCCGCGATTCGATCGATCGCGCGATCGGTCGGGATGTTGGCGTGGACGATGCCGTGACGGAGGCCGCGTGTTGGCTTCCGTTTCAGCGCCATCGCATAACTGTCGACGATCCAGTCGATGGCGCGATCGCCAATCGCGTGCGTGCTCACGTGCAGGCCGGCGTCGTGATACTGGAAAATCATTGCGCGAATGGTCTCGTGATCGGCCGCCGGATAACCCCGATTGCCTTTGTCGATGCTGCTGAAATCCTTGTTCCAATCGTCGTACAGCCAGGCCGTCCGTGCGCCGCCGCTGCCGTCGATGAACAGCTTTACGCCGCCCGAGATCAGATGATCGTCGCCGGTCGATTCATATGGCCTCGTCGTCGCCGCACGCTGGGCGATGAGATGTGTGGCAGCATCCGCCGTGCTGCCCCCGGACCACAACGCGAAGATACGAACGGTCAAGCCGCCATCGGCCTGCACGCGGCGATACGCGTTCCATGCACCCTCGCCGATGCCGGGATCCTTGGCACCGGTCATCCCCTCGGCGTTGAACGCCTGCGCAAGCTCGCGGATGCCGAGCTCGGACTGCGCGGCCGTGCGCGGTGGAATCAGCCGGCGCACGAGGTTCTGTGCCGACTCCTTCAGCACACCCGTTGGCGTGCCGTCCGGGTAGCGGTCGATGGTGCCGTTCGGCGGATCGGGAGTGTCTCTGGTGATGCCGGCCATCTTCAAGGCGATGCTGTTGGCGACGCCGTAGTGACCGGTGGTCTGTGTCAAGTACGCGGGATGATCGCCGGCAGCGCGGTCCAAGTCGCGCGCCGTGATCAGGCGACGCTCATCGAGCTTCCCCTCGTCCCATCCACGGCCCTCGATCCACGTGCCGGCGGGGACCTTCTCGGCCTGCGTACGTACCGCGCGGCCAACATCTTCGATGCTCTTGACGGCAGGGAAGCTGACATCGAGGACGAACAACCGTTGCACGCCGCCGCTTTCGAAATGCGCGTGCGCGTCGAGCAGGCCGGGCGTGACCGCGCGGCCGGCAAGCTCGATGCGCTCGGTGGAAGGACCGATGCGTACCCGGATGTCATCGTCGGCCCCGACCGCAACGATCTTCCCACCCGCAATCGCGATGGCCTGCGCGATTCGGTCGTTGCCGTCAACGGTGATGATCTTGCCGTTGACGAGAACGAGATCGGCGGCACTCGCCGGTTGAATTCCGGGCGCGCTCGGCACGATAGCAGACACCGTCAGAGCGGCCGCCACCGCCGTGAGAGATCGCAAGATCGCCAGATCGGACATCGCGGGAAGGGCCGAATCTTACATCGAAGAATCGGGAAGGCACCTGAATAGACGTGCGCCGCGCAGGTCGTCCAACGGCCTCACCTCGACGCGACGGTACGCCTCAGCTCGTCTACCCGGTTGAGAATCAGATGGATCTCGGTGGCGTACAGCGCCAATTGCTTGCGAAGGAATAAATTTCTCGGCCGCGAGCCGC
>JBKPAJ010000253.1:0-17690 GCA_046726375.1 Acidobacteriota bacterium | reverse complement strand
TCGCCGAGATGGTTTTCGACCGGCGTGCCCGTCAACGCGAGGCGATGATCGGCGCGCAGCAGCCGCACCGCCTTTGCGGTTGCCGTCCCCGCGTTCTTGATCGCCTGCGCCTCGTCGAGGATGACGTAATCGAAGTGATGATTCTGCAGCGCCGGCACATCTCGCCTGAGCGTACCGTACGTGGTCAGAACGAGATCGGCGCCAGGGATTGCGTCGATCGCTTCGTGACGTTCTGCGTGTGCGAAGTCGAGGACGCTGAGCTGGGGCGCAAATCGCGACGCTTCGCTCATCCAGTTGAAGAGGAGCGAGCGCGGCAGCACCACGAGCGACGGCTTGTGCGCGCGCGCGGGATCGAGCCGTCGCTGTTCGAGCATGGCGAGCACCATGACGGTTTTGCCCAGGCCCATGTCGTCCGCAAGGCAGCCGCCGAAGCCGAAGTCGCGCAGGAAGCGCATCCAGCCGAGTGCCTCGCATTGATAACCGCGCAGCGTGCCGTGAAAGGTCGGCGACGGATCTTCCGCCTGAACACCTTCAAAACGTTGCAGCGCCTCGCGTGCGCGGGCGAAGCCTTCGTCCCAGTCCACGGCCGGTTGCGCGGCAAGGAGCGCGTCGAGGAGCGCCACTTGTGACGGTTTGAACCGGACGCCCGCGACGTTGGTCTCGCCAAGTGCGAGCAGCGGCGCCACGCGCGCGAGCCACTCCTCGGGCAGCATGCCGATCGTGCCATCGCCGAGCGTGATGACGCGGCTGCCGGACTTGACCGCTTTGAGGAGTTCAGGCAGCCCGATCGCGGCGCCGCTGTCGTCCTTCGCATCGAGCTCGAACCAGTCGATGCCCGACGTGACGTGAAGGCGCGGCGTCTCCACCGACCGGTAGCGGAGTCCTTCAGCCTCGACGAGCCATCCTTGCGCCACGAGCGCGTGAACGAGCGCCGACAACTTGCGCGCGTTGATGAATGCCACGTGGTCGCCGCGGTGTGGGTTGTAGTAGCGGTCTCCCGCCGCGGCCCCATCGAAACTCACGCCTTCGCGCTTGAGTGTAAACAGCGCTTCCTGCTCCGCCTGCAGATCGCGTCGATACACCACACGGCCATCGTCGCTCACGATGCGCACGCTGCCGTCGATGGGCGCGCGCGTGGTTTCGTATTCGGCGACGACGTCGACCGCACACGTGCCCCACGGAGTTGGTGCATCGATGGTGGCGCGGAATCGCGGCGCCACGGTCCGTTCTTCCCACTGCAGATCGTCGGGCAGCGTGATCTGTTCGACGCCTGACGCTGCGATCGAATCGACCAACTCGCGCCGCGCGGCGAACGGCACCTCTATCGGCCCGCTCGTGGAGCGCGGAGCTTTGGGTCCGCGAATCTGTCGCGCCCACGCGAATCCACCTGCCGGATCAAACGGCGCCGCGACGTTGCCCAGCACCGCGATGCTGTCGGTGAGCAGCGCGAACTCGTGCACGCTGACCCGCCGTTCGCCCCGGCACACAACCGCGTCTACGTGATATCCCTCGTTCTCGCGCGCCACCAGCAGCTGTAGTCGCCACGGCTCGCCGGGTTCCCACTCCAGCGTCACATCGTTGTCGCTCTTTGCCGCTCGCTGCGGGTCGTCGGGATGCCCCGTCCGCAGCCGCACGCGTCCCGTGGTGCACAAACGATGCAGCAGCATGTCGAGCATCGGCGCCTTCACGTATTCGACCGCCAGCGGTTGCGATGTGAACCCGTAGCCGTACGTCCCGCCCTCGCGCGGAATGGCGGACGTGGCGTGAATGAGCGCGAGCGCCCAACGGTCGTCGTTGTCGGGTAAGTAGGCGATGCTGCTGAGCGTCAACCGCGACGGCTGCGGCTTCCCCCAAGTGCCATCGCGCTTGCGTTCGCGCTTTTCCACGACGAGCGGGACCTCCGTGACCGTCGCGTGCGGGGAAACGGTGAGCACGTAGAGCAGCTGCGAGTCGGCGGACGCGACTGGGAGTCCCTCGCGCGGCCTGGGCTTGACGCCGTCGAGCGCGAGTTCCCACTCCGGCGGCTTCGGCGCCGCGGGACGCGCCACTCGCGGAACGCTGCTGCTCGAGCGATACGAATCTGGCGTTGCGATCGACAACTCGTGGTCTTCCAGATCCTTGAAGTCCATCAGCGCGCGCGTGCCGGTGGGAAGCTGGCGAAGCCATCCGCTTTCCTCTGCACGCGCTGCGGTGGCCCAAAGGTGCTTGCACGAAGTGCCCCGATCCGAGAAGTAGGGACACGTACACCACACGCGCAGACGGTTTCCATCCACGCGCAGCCTGACCTCATAGATGCCGGTCCCGTGGACCTTCGCTTTCACTGCGTCGGCGCTGCCCTGGACGATGTCGACGAGCTCGACGTAGTCCCACCCTCGTTCTTGCGCGTTGTGGGTGGTGTGCGGGCGGAGGAGATCGAGCGCGGTCATAAAGGGAGGGTCGGAACGACGCGTCCTACGTTCAATTGTAGAGGGCCGCCGCGCACGACCAGTAGCTGAGCGTGCGAACGAAACATACCTGAAACAACTCGCGACGGTGCAGCCTCGTCTTCTTCTGTGAAGCGGTCGGCTCCCTCCCCCTCGGCGGACTCGGCCATAAGACGGAGGCTCACATGTTTGTCCAAGAGACGAACGTCGTCTCGTCGTGCCGGGTCCGCCGCCCCTCCCAACGCGGGTTTACGCTCATCGAACTGCTCGTGGTCATCGCGATCATCGCGATACTCATCGGGCTGCTGCTTCCCGCCGTTCAGAAGGTGCGCGAGGCCGCGAACCGCGCGCAGTGTAGCAACAACCTCAAGCAGATGGCTCTTGCCGCGATCAACTTTCACGGCAGCAAAGGAGAATTTCCGGACAGCTTTGCCGGCTTGATCGCGCTCGCCCAGTTGCCGGCGGACGGGGCCGCGAATGGCTTCCAGTTGATTCCAAAAACCATCGAGAAGCAGGAAATCCTGGTCCACGCGGAGCCGATCCCCGGCGTCACTGGCGGGGACAAATTGATTTTGCACGTGCTGCCGCCACCATCACCCTGGACGCTCGAGACCGCCGCGATGCCGGGAGCGGAAGCAGGGCGAAACCAGATGTTCCGAAACCTAGCGGCGCTCGCGGCCGAGGACTTCGGCGCGCTCGTGTACCTCCTCCCCTACATCGAGCAGGACAACCTGTATTCGAGCATTCGTCCCTTCATTGCAGACGCGCCCAATAACCAGAACGTGATGGTCGTATTCGAACGGATGTCGCCGCGCGGCGAGTTCACGCTCGGCGGCCTGTTCGCGAGCGGCGACGAGCCGCCGTTCGAAGACCCTGCGATCCGGCGTCGATTCCGCAGCTTTCTCGACAGAACTAAAGCGGTGCTGCAGATCGGCGCCTACGGCGAGGGCGAGCATACGGGCGGCGTGAATCTCGAGGATATCCTGCGGCTGGGCAGTCGCGCCGCCGTGCCGGTCTACAACTTCGGCGATCTCAAGGCGCTCACCGCGTCGTATCTGCTGTCGACCGTGCAGATCACGGACGGGACATCGAACACGGTGTTCTTCGCAGAGGCGCACGTGCACGCCAACGCGGAGTTGCAGCGGTGGCTCGATCACGCGGCGCACGCGAAGGCGCAGGGGAACGAGGATCTGAAGAACAAGTTCCTCGGTCGCTACATCGGTCTGCTGCAGAAAGTCTCGGGCCTGTTGCTCCCCGCGGTGCGCGCGGATTCACTGGTCGGGATTGCCCGAACACTCTGACGTGGTCGTGGATCGGTGCGTATAATGCCGGTCCACGTTGTCTCGCCCGGTTGGCGCATCGGTTGGTATGAAATCGTTGCACCGCTGGGCGCGCGCATCGCCGAAGCCAAGCGAGATCGACCGTGATCGGCACAACGGTCGGCCCGTATCAATCGTCGAGAACCTTGGCGAAGGCGGAATGGGCGAGGTTTACCGCGCCCGTGACGCCCGTCTTGGCCGCGACGTCGCCATCAAGTGCCTGCCCGATGCCTTTGCCGCTGATCCCGACCGGTTGATGCGCTTCGAGCGGGAAGTGCGGACGCTGGCGTCGCTCAATCACCTCCACATCGCCCAGGTTTACGGTCTCGAATAATCTGGCAACACACGCGCGCTGGTGATGGAGCTCGTCGAAGGCGAGGATCTGTCCGCGCGGATTTCCGTCCCCGCAATACGCGCGGCTATCGTCGCGTTCCCACTCGTTCGACTTTAAAAATCGCGCCGGGAAGCTGTTCGCGCAGGGGCTCGGCGCAATAAGGGCAGTCCATGCGGTAGAAGTCCGATGTGCCAGACGTGATGTACGGCTTGTAACAATGGACTTGAACAGTTTCCGGCACTGCGGACAGCTCCGCTGCATGACGATGATTGGCGGCTTATCGAAGGTCACGGAACGACTCGCTTTTCGGCGAGAAGTATATGCGCGAAGAGAGCCACCCCGCCGCGGCACGAGCGGCCGATTTCGTTGTGCCGTCTTTTACGAGGGCCACCTGCCGGCGTTTAGCGGATCTCCCCGCGCATGATCGGAGCCCTCCTCTACTGAGTTGCGACGTGCTCAGGCCACCCGGTGTTCTCGACGCCAAACTTCCGGGCGTATTCCGCATTGAGGCGCTCCCATCCGAACCGTCGCGCGTCGCCAGCCACGATGCGACCGACGGGACGGCCGGCAAGCGCCCGCTCTGCCACGTCGAGGCAGATGTGCCACCCCGCGGCCACCTTCGGCAGCCACGCGCGGTCGGCGAGTGTGTGATGCAGCGTAAGGCGCGTTCGCGTGTCGGTGTCCTGAAGCTCCCATCTCAGCACGTCGCTGCTCCAGGTGTATTCGAGCACTCTCCGCGCCACTGAGCGCTTCACGATGCACTCCACCGCGTTGGCTGTCGGTCCGCCCACCGTGGTGAGCATCGCCGGGCCCGTCGTGGCGAGGTTGCGTTCCGCATCGAATGGCGCCCACTCTCGGAGTTGCGCCGGATCGGTCAGCGTATCCCAGACCTTCGCCGGTGCATAATCCAGCTCGCGCACCATCACGAGCGTCCAACGGTCGCCCTCCCTGTGAGCGTACGCGTCGCGGGCCTCGCCGGGCTGATAGCGCTCTCGCGCCGTTGCGGGGTTCATTGTTCTCGTCCTTTCTTGTTTTTCCTCGTGCGGCCATGAATTGTTCTTGGTCTACCATTTTGCTGATAAACCACCGCACCGGCATCACATCAATTCCTTCCGGCGCGGCAGCGAGCAGCCCGATGAGACGAACCGCGATCACCCGTGATCCCCTCTGGTACAAAGACGTCGTCATTTACGAACTGCCAGTCAAGTCGTTCTACGACGGCAACGGCGACGGCGTCGGTGATTTCGTCGGCGTCTACCAGAAGCTCGACTACCTGCAAGACCTCGGCGTGACCTGTCTCTGGCTGCTGCCGTTCTTTCCCTCACCGTGGAAAGACGACGGCTACGACATCGCCGATTACACCAGCGTGCACCCGAGCTATGGAACGCTCGACGATTTCAAAAAATTCCTCGATGCCGCACATCAGCGCGGCATGCGCGTCGTGATCGAGCTCGTTCTCAATCACACGTCCGAACAACATCCGTGGTTTCAGCGCGCGCGCCGCGCACCCGCCGGTTCGCCGGAACGCGACTATTACGTGTGGAGCGACACTGAACAGAAATTCCTGGATGTGCGGATCATTTTCGTTGATTCGGAGCGTTCGAACTGGACGTGGGATCCGCTCGCCCAGGCGTTTTACTGGCACCGGTTTTTCCATCATCAGCCGGATCTCAATTTCGACAATCCGGCCGTCGTCCGCGAGCTCCTGTCGGTGCTCGACTTCTGGGTATCGCTTGGTGTCGACGGCTTCCGACTCGACGCCGTCCCGTACCTGATCGAACGTGAGGGGACCAGCTGCGAAAACCTCGCCGAGACACACGTGGTGATCAGAACGATTCGACATCATCTCGATGCGAATAGTCCCGGGGGAATGCTGCTCGCCGAGGCCAACCAGCTGCCGGCCGACGTGCGCGCGTACTTCGGAGACGGCGACGAGTGCCACATGGCGTATCACTTCCCGGTGATGCCGCGCATCTTCATGGCCGTGCATGCCGAGGACCGTCAGCCAATCATCGACGTGATGGAAGGCACGCCACCGATTCCCGACACCTGCCAATGGGCGCTCTTCCTGCGCAATCACGATGAACTGACTCTCGAGATGGTCACCGACGACGAGCGTGACTATATGCAGCTGGCGTACAGTCTCGAGCCGCAGGCGCGGATCAATCTCGGTATTCGCCGGCGGCTCGCGCCGTTGGTCGGCAACAACCGCCGCCGGATCGAACTGCTGAACGCACTCCTCTTCTCGTTCCCGGGCACGCCGATCATCTATTACGGCGACGAGATCGGCATGGGCGACAATCTCTACCTCGGCGATCGGAACGGCGTCCGCACGCCAATGCAATGGACGAGCGATCGAAACGGGGGGTTTTCGCGAGCCGATGCCGCCCGGCTCTACAGCCCCGTGTTGATGGACCCGCTGTACGGGTATCACGCTGTCAATGTGGAGGCCGAGGCGAGAGACTCCGCATCGTTGCTGCACTGGATGCGCAACATGATTCGGCTGCGGAAACAGTTCAAGGTCTTCGGTCGCGGGACGATCGAGTTTCTGTCGCCGGCGAATCGCAAGGTGCTGGCGTACGTACGCCGTTACGATGAGGACGTGATTCTGTGCGTCGCGAACTTGTCTCGCACGGTGCAGCCAGCGGAGCTCGATTTGGCGGCCTTCGCCGGCCTCACACCGGTGGAGATGCTCGGGTATACCGAATTCCCGGTCATCGGCTCGGCGCCGTATTTTTTGACGCTTGGACCCTATGAGTTCTACTGGTTCGAACTCCAGCACGCAGGAGCGTGAGCTCGCGGCCGCTACTGCCGACATCGTCGTCGCGCTGACGAGCCACAACGACGCCGGCACGATCGGCACGGTCGTGCGCGCGCTGCAGGAGGGCCTGGCGCCATACCGTACGTCGAGCACCGCCTGCTTCGTCCTCGCCGATGCCGGTTCCACCGATGGCACGCGGGACGCCGCTCGAGACGCGCTGGACGGCTCGGCCCTGGTCGAAATCGATTTCGAGAGCGGCGCCGATATTCGCGAGATGCCGTATCACGGCCAGCCCGGTCGCGCTGCCGCGTTGCGCGCGATTCTCGAGACGGCGCGGCGCCTCGACGCCAAGGCGTGCGCGATCGTCGAGGCGGGCCGCCAGCCTGGTGGGCCCGAATGGATCGAGCGGCTGGTTGCGCCGGTCATCAGCGAAGGTCTCGATTACGTGTCGGCCTATTACACCCGTCATGTGGATGAAGGGGCGATCACGCGCGGCGTCGCGTACCCCGTGTTTCGGGCGCTCTACGGCGCGCGCCTGCGACAGCCTGCGTCCGGCGAGTTCGCCTGCTCCGCACGTCTCGTCTCGCATTACGTCGAGCAGGACTTCTGGGAGCTCGATCACGCGTCGGTCGGGATCGATCTGTGGCTGGCGGTCGCCGCAGCGGTCGGAGAATTCCGCATCGGCGAGGCGGCGGTGGGCCGGCGCACGGCGGCGCGCGCGCCGGCCGATCTGGCGACGACGCTCACGCAAGTCGTCGGTGCGCTCTTCGCGGATCTGGATCAGCACGCGGATGTCTGGCAGCGCATCAGGAAATCCAGCGCGGTGCCAACGTTCGGAACGGTTGGCGCGATCGAAGACGGCGGGGGGTCTCTCAACCTCGATTCACTGATGGAGAAATATCGCCTCGGATACCGCGAACTTCGCGACATCTGGCGAGCCGTACTTCCGCCGAGGACGATCGTGGAATTGCGCAGAGTGGCCGAGGCACCGTTCGAACGATTTGCCATCGACGATCGCCTCTGGGCCACGATCGTGTACGACTTTGCGTTCGGCTACAGCTTTCGCGTCATGCCGCGCGAGCACTTGCTTCGGTCGCTCACGCCGCTGTACACAGGGTGGCTGGCGTCGTTTGCGCGCGAGATGCGGGGCGCCGCGTTGACTGAGATCGAGGAACGGGTGGAACGGTTGTGTCTGGCCTTCGAAGCGGAGAAACGCTACCTGATCTCGCGGTGGCGCTGGCCGGAGCGTCAATAGCGAGCCGGCAGTTGGTCCGCCGGCGGGGATGAACAGGAGCAGCCATGTTGGAACAAGTCGACCGAATCATGCGGCAGGCGATGAGCCAAATCGGCGACAACGTCGCAAACTTCTTGCCCGGCGTGCTCGTGGCGCTCGTGTTGATCCTGGTGACATTCGTGCTGGCTGTGCTCGCACGCGTACTCATCGTTCGACTGCTGCAAAGCCTGGAGTTCGATCGCCGCGCCGGTCAGTTCGGCCTTGCGTCCATCGTGGGATGGCCCGCCTCGCCAACGCCCTCGCTCACCATCGGCCGGATCGTGTCGTGGATCATTGTCATTCTCGGTTTGCTGGTCAGCCTCACGGCGTTGAACGCCACGATTCCGTCGCGGCTGGCGATGTCGATTTTCGAATACGTCCCGCACCTCCTGGCGGCGCTCCTCATCCTCCTGATCGGCGCCATTGCGGCGCGTTTCCTGGAGCGGTCGGTGCTCATTGGCGCAGTGAACATGCAGATTCAGTCGTCGCGCCTCCTCAGCCTTGCGGTCAAGTGGCTCGTGCTGATCGTGGCCGTAGCGATGGCGCTCGACCATCTCGGCATCGGCCGCCGAATCCTGCTGCTCGCGTTTGGCATCCTTTTCGCCGGCATCGTGTTCGCCGGCGCATTGGCCGTCGGTCTTGGCGCGAAAGATGCGGTTGGCCGCATGCTCGACGAGCGGCTGCGTCAACCTGTGCGGAAGGACGACACGGTCAATCACGTGTAGACGTCAGGCAGATCGGAAGTCAGCACGAACACGGCTATAATCCGCGCACTGGTCCTCGTCGCCGCGTAGCCTCAGATGTCAATTGAGTCCGGAACCCGCGTCGGCCCGTACGAAGTTCTTGGTGTTCTGGGCACAGGGGGCATGGGGGAGGTGTACCGTGCCCGCGACACGCGACTCGGACGCGTCGTGGCCATCACGGTAGTTCCGCCCATCGTGGCTGATCATCCCGACACGCTCGCGCGGTTCGAGCGCGAAGCGCAGTCGGTGGCGATGCTGTCCCACCCGAATATTCTCGCGCTGCACGACGTCGGCAGGGCGGACGGCATCAGCTACGCCGTCATGGAGCTGCTCGAAGGGGAAACGCTGCGGTCGCGGCTGGCATCGGGTGCGTTGCCACAACGGAAGGCAGTCGAGATCGCCGCTCAGATCGCGCGCGGGTTGGCCGCCGCTCACGAAAAGCATATTGCGCATCGCGACCTGAAGCCTGAGAACATCTTCATCACTACCGACGGCCAGGTGAAGATTCTCGATTTTGGGCTCGCGCGCTACACCGATGCGTTGCGCTCGGATCCCGCGCGAGCGGACGGTCCCACCATGGCGCCGCTGACCGGCCCCGGTGTGGTACTCGGAACGGTCAGCTACATGGCGCCCGAGCAAGCGCGCGGACACGAAAGCGACTACCGCGCCGACATCTTCGCGCTCGGGTGCGTCCTCTACGAGATGCTCACGGGCCGGCGCGCGTACGAACGCGACAGCGCGCCCGAAACGATGACGGCGATTTTGAAGGAGGATCCGCCACATCCGTCGACGCTGGGCGTCGTGCTTGCACCGGCCGTGCAGCGCATCGTCAGTCGCTGTCTCGAGAAGCGGCCGGAGGAACGTTTTCAATCGACGCGCGATCTGGTGTTCGCACTCGAGTCGTCGCTCGATGCGAGCGCGACGAATTTGGGCTCCCAGGTTCTCAC
Organism: Acidobacteriota bacterium; assembly: GCA_046726375.1. GTDB lineage: Bacteria > Acidobacteriota > Vicinamibacteria > Vicinamibacterales > UBA2999 > DASPWV01. The sequence continues at coordinate 7,890 of JBKPAJ010000253.1, read as the reverse complement.
GACCGGGGCACGCCGATGGCGCCTCATCCCGGCGCTCGCGCTCGGCGTCGTTGTGGGCGCGTCGGCCGTGTTCTTCCTCCCACGTAATCGCCCGGCGCGCGCCGAGACGACTCCCACGTTTCGTCAACTGACTTTCGAGCGAGGCACGATCCGGGATGCGCGGTTCACGCCGGATGGACGGTCCGTCCTGTACGGCGCGGCCTGGGAAGGGAACCCGCTGCGCGTGTTCACGACAAGAACCGATTCGCCGGAGTCGGTGCGCCTGTCGCTGCCGGATGCACGGCTGCTGTCGATCGCGCGTACGGGCGAGATTGCGATTTCGCTTGGTCACGCCTACGAGGGGTGGATCGGCGCAGGGACATTGGCACGGTCGTCCGTGCTGGGTAGTGCGCCGCGCGTGCTGGCGGATGCCGTGCGTGAGGCGGAGTGGACACCCGACGCCACGGCGCTGGCGATCGCCCGGCGTGTCGGCGCCCTTGATCAGCTCGAGTTCCCGATTGGCCGCGCTCTCTATAAGACTTCCGGTTTCATCAACGATCTTCGCTTTTCTCCCGACGGCGAACGCATGGCGTTTGCCGACCATCCGCAGTTCGCCGACGATGCCGGTGCGGTGGCGGTTATCGATCGCGCGGGTCAGCGCACCGTCCTGTCAGAGGGCTACATCTCGGTCACCGGTGTCGCATGGTCTCCGGACGGAAAGGAAGTGTGGTTCACCGCCAGGCGCGGCGGCGTTGATATTGGCGATGGGGTGTACGCAGTGACGCTGGACGGCCATCGTCGCGTGGTGTGGCCGAGTCCGACGGACGTGAAGCTGTTCGACGTGGCGCCGGATGGACGTGTGTTGCTGGGACACCAGGTGCCGGACCGCCGGGTCGAGGCGTTGCTGGCCGGCGCCTCGGCGCCGATCGACGTCTCGTTACGCGCGGCCTCGACCAGCCAATGGATCTCGGACGACGGATCCTCGATCACGATTACGGATCAAGCGTCAGCGACGTATTCCGCCTATCTCCAGCGAGCGGGCGGCGCGGCGGTGCCGCTCGGCGACGGACAGGCCTATGGCGTGTCGCCGGACGGACGTTGGGCGCTTGCACTGCCGGTTAATGGCTCCTCGGTGATGCTCCACCCGACCGGCGCGGGAGAGAGCCGCAACCTGCCGAATCCGCAGAAGCTCGTGATCGATGCAGTGGCGTGGCTGCCCAACGGCCGGCGTGTCGTCATGTTCGGGCAGCCGCAGGGTCAGGCGCCGCGCGGCTACGTGCAGGACATTGGGGGCGGTGAGCCGCGTCCCTTCACACCCGAAGGGGTCGGCAGCCTGCGATGGTGGATGCTGCCGGTGTCGCCGGATGGCTCGAGGGTCGTGGCGCGTGGTGTCGATGGAAAGACCGCGATCTACAAGATCAGCGATGGCACATCGGAAGGTATGCGCGGCCTCAACGAGGGCGATGTCCCGGTGCGGTGGACGGCCGATGGGCGCGGCCTGTTTGTCGCGCACGGTAACGGGCTGCCGTGGATAGTCGAGCGGCTGGATGTCGCGACCGGCCGCCGTACGCCGGCGCTTGAGATTCGCGCGCGCGATGCGTCGGGTCTGCGCCTCAGTCTCATCGGCATGTCGCCCGATGGCCGTCACTACGTGCACAGCTACTCGCGCCTGCTCACGGAGTTATTTGTCGTCCAGGGGCTGCGCTGAACGGCGGAAAGATCGCGACTCAGCGCGTCAGTCGCATCACTTCGGCGAACTGCTGTGGTAGCCGGCGAACTGCTGTGGTAGCCTGCTTAGCGCGAGGGACCCCCATGGCAGTTGCCGTTTCGACAGAAGTGCCGCCGAAAGCCCAGGTGATTGGCGCGTACGATCGCGTGTTTTACAGCGGAATCGCCATATTCATGGCGTTCGTCGTCTTCGTCGGCTTCGCACCGACCTTTTATCTGCGGTCGTTCTTTGGCGCGCGCCCCCCGGTGGCGGGCGCCACCACGCTGACGCCGCTCGCGTATGTGCACGGCGCATTGTTCACTGCCTGGGTGCTGCTGTTCATCGTCCAGACAACGCTCATCGCCAGTCGCCGCGCGAAGGTCCACCGTCGTTTCGGCGTGGCCGGCGCGGTGCTCGCCGGCGCGATGGTCGTCGCCGGCACCAGCACTGCGATTGCGGCTGCCGCGCGCGGCGGCGGCCCGCCGGGCGTCGATCCGCTGGCGTTTCTCGCCATTCCGATCTTCGACATGATCGTGTTCCCCATCTTTGTCATCGCGGCGATGGTGCTGCGGCGCAACAAAGAAGCACATAAGCGGCTGATGCTGCTGGCCTATATCTCGATCCTTACCGCCGCGGTCGCGCGTTGGCCGGGCGTGCTGCCGTACGGTCCACTCATGTTCTTCGGGCTGACGTTCGTCGTACTGATCGGCGCGATGGTTTACGACTTCGTGTCGCGGCGGCGCGTCCATTCCGTTTACATCTGGGGCGGTGTGCTGCTGCTTGCCTCGGTGCCGCTGCGGTTGATGGTGTCGGGCACCGGCGCGTGGCGATCGTTCGCGGAATTTCTGACGCGCTAAACGGAGCCGCAGCCCGCGCGGCTACGTCTGATCTCCGACGCGCCGCGCGTAGATGTCCTTGGCTGCGCGTTCGCGCGCGATGTGTCGCGTCTGCGCCTCAGTATCATCGGAATGTCGCCGTCACTACCTGCACAGTTACTCGCGCCTGCTCACGGATTTGTTTTCGTCGAGGGGCTGCGCAAAAGGGCGGCAGTATCCACTCATCGGTGACTATAATCCCCGGGTGACTGCCACCGGGACGGCGACCAGGCGCTGGCTGCTCCTCGTCACGTTGCTGGCGGCCCTCTCGATGGCCGCAGTTCGCTCCGGCGCTCCCGACGATATCCTTCAGTCGCGGCTCACATACGTCACCACCGCCCGTCAACTCGGCGTCGTCGGCTATCGCGATCCGCTCGGTGCGATCTCGTTGGATGGATCGCGCGTCGCGTTCTCAGAAGGTCGGCATCTTTACGAATCGCCTGTTAGCGGCGGCGTGCGTCTCGAGCTCGCAGCCGCCGGCGCGCAGATTCGCTACCTTGCACCACGTGGTCCGTCGGGCGAGTGGATCTTCGATGACCCCGCGAGCGCGGAGCGCTGGTGGGTGGTGTCGTCGGGCAGTGACAAACGCCCGCTCTTCGGATCGAAAACGGAAATCATGACCGCCGCGGGATCGCCGACACCAGCGCTTCGCGTCGCCTCGCTCTTTCAACTCACCGCTTCGTCCGACGGCAAATCGTTCGCCACGCTTGCGACAGGACCAAAAGGTCTCGCGCTCTGGCGCATCGCGTCGGACGGATCGAGCGCGTCGCTCGTGCACGGACCGGGCGCGATCTCTTCGCCGGCATGGACGTCGTCTGGCGAGGTGGCGTGTGTCCTCACCGTGAACGGGCGCGCGCGAGTATCGGTGCCGTGCGGCAAGGAGCCCACAGTGCTCTATCCTGACATCAACGTCATCGGCCCGATCGCGTTTTCGCCAGTCGCGTCGCATGTGTTTTTCGCGTCGCCGAATCAAGGCGGCACGGTTGATCTGTGGCGCGCCGATGTCACGACGCGCAAGGCCGAGCGCGTCACGTCCTTCTCGCGCGACAGCTATGCGCCCTCGATCACACCCGATGGCCGCGTGCTGTTCAAGGTTCAGAGCTACCGCACGTCGGTCGCCGAGCTTGATATTGGCTCCATCCGCATGCAGCAGCTCTCGACGCTGCAGGCGGAAACGCCGTCGTATCACCCCGACGGCAAGCGCATCGCGGTCACGTACGGCACGTGGCGTCGTCTCGTTGACGATGCGAAGTATCCGGATATTGCGCAGGACATCGGCGTGCTGCGCGCGATGCCGATCGACGCGCCGGCGGCGGAGCCGATGGAGATCATCGCCAACAGCGACTCCGAGGATCAGGCGATGGCCTGGTCGCCGAACGGCAAGTGGATCGTGCTGCACTCGCACCGCGAGCAGTCGGATGACATCTGGCTGCGCCCGGCAGACGGCGGCGCGCCAGATCGCCGCGTGTCGTTCCTGGGCCGCGGGGCGGAAGTGGGCTGGCCGCGCTGGTCGCCGGACGGCAAGCGCGTGGTGTTCACCGGCACGAGCCCGAAGACGCGCAAGACCGAGTTGTTCGTGATCGCAATCGATCAGGACAGCGGCGTGGTCACCTTCGAACCGCGCGAGGTGGCGATCGCCGGCTTCACCGGCATGCTCACGCACGCAGAATGGCTGCCGGACAACGCGACGCTGGTCGCGATCGCGAAGGAAGGTCCGGGGCTGCATGCCATCTTGTCCGTGCCCGCTGCTGGCGGCCCCGCCCGCATCGTTCACCGCTTCGCATCGGAGCACGACTTTCCAGGGCTTGGCGTGACGCCGGACGGTCAGCGCGTGGCGTTCATCGCGCCCACGCCGGACGGGTTCTATCAGATCTTTGCGATGCCGATCGGTGGTGGTGCGCCGCAGCAGATCACGGTTGATCGCACGGACAAGACGCAGCCCGCGTGGTCGCCGGACGGGAAACGGCTCGCCTTCACGGTGTGGAGTTACGACGTGCAGTTCTGGATGACCGCGCCTACCGGACGTGTCGCGCGAGCTCGGCCAGCCAGTTCTGAGCGACCACCAGGTGCGGCGCCTCGTTGACGGCCTCGCGTCTCAGCATGAGAAACCGGCCGTCTGGAGCGTCGTCAAATTGCCGTTCCAGACGGCCATCGCGGATGTAGTACGCTCCGCGAAACAGCGGCGTTGGACTTCCCGCCTTCCAGGTCGTCGCCGACGCCTCGACCGGCACCGCGACCATGGTTCCGTCGAGCGCATCTCCGGTCGAGATCGACGTCACCGGCGCCAGCGCGGTGCCGTTCGCCTAATCCATTCTCAGCACGGACATCGGCGTCACGCGCACGGCCCTGAGCGCCGGCACCACTGAACCTGCGAACGTGATCAGGAGCGCCAGGACGATGGCGGTGGCGAAGGTTGCAGGATCGCTTGGCGCGATGCCAAACAGCAGTGCGCTCATTCCTCGCGCCGCCGCGTAGGCACCCAGCACACCTGGCACGACACCGAGCAGGGCCAGGCGCATCCCGTCGGCGAAGATCATGCGGCCCACGCGCGCCGGCTGCGCGCCCAGCGCGAGGCGCACGCCGATCTCCTGCGACCGCTGCGCCACCATGTAGGCCAGCAGACCGTAGATGCCGACGCCGACGAGCAGAACGGCAACCGCGGCAAGCACCGCGAGCACCTGGATCTGCGCACGCCGACTGGCCGTATCGCCCGCGAGCACTTCTTCCATCGTCCGCACGTCCGAGATCGGCTGCGCAGGGTCAGCCGCGCGGACGATCTGGCGGATGGCGGACACGAGGGATTCACCCTGGCCCGAATGGCGGACGACGAGATCTTTCGGATCGAAGTTGGCCGGCTGGGCCTCGGGAATCTGCTGCGCGGGGAGATAGATCTGCGGTTCGCTGTTCCGTTCCAACCCACGCACCCTGACGTTCCCGACCACTCCCACGACCATCCGCATTCGATCGCGGTGCCGGAACGTCTTGCCGATCGGATCCTGACCTGGCCAGTAGCGCTCGCCGAAGGATGCGCTGACCACGGCAACCCATGCGCGGTCGGCGGTGTCGCCGTCACCCACGTCGCGCCCGCGGAGCAGGGGAATGCCCACGGTCTTGAAATACTGCGGCGTCACCCAACGGTGGCTCACGCCACCGCTACGGGCGCTGCGCACTTCCTGTCCGGGGATCTCAACTCCGGTGATCAGGCCCGTCACCACCATCGGCAGGCCGCTGATGAACCCCGCGCTCTCCACGCCCGGCAGCGCGCGCACTCCTGTCAACACGCGCTCGTAGAACACGCTGCGATGTACGGGGCTGTCGTACTTCGGGCGTGGCAATGCCGTCCTGAGCGTCAGCACGTTCTGCGGCGCAAACCCGGGATCGATGGCCTGCACGCGCCACACGGCGCGGATCAACAGGCCCGACGTGATCAGCAGCACGACGGACATCATCACTTCGACGGTCACGAGCACGGCGCGCACGCGTTGCTTTCTTCCGCCGGTAGAGCGGGCGTCGTGGCGGAGCGCGGCAAATCCCGTTCGTCCTGCGCGAAGGGCAGGCCACACGCCGAAGCCGAGCGCGGTGAGCGCCGTGAAGAGCGCCGCGACGCCGAGCACGCGGAGATCCAGAGTCGGCTGCGCGGCGACCGGGAGGGTGGGAGGGACGAGCGAAGAAAAGAGCGGCACGATCAGGATGGCGACGAGCACGCCAAGCGCGCCGCCCAGGAGCGTGAGCACGACGCTCTGCGTGATCATCTGCCGCACCAGCCGCTCTCTGCCGGCGCCGAGCGCGGCGCGCACGGCCAGCTCGCGCTCGTGTGCCGCCGCGCGCGCCAGCAGCAGGTTGGCGAGATTGGCGCAGGTGAGGAGCAGGAGGCACAGGCTCGCGCCACTCAGGCTCACCAGCATCAGCCGGAAGCGTGGGGACATGTTGTCGCGCATCCGGAAGAAGCTGACGCCCGTTTCCGCGTTGGTGTCCGGATACTCGCGGGCAAGACGGTCGGCCAGCGTCGCGAGCTCCGCTCTGGCCTGTTCGAATGTGAACCCTTGCTTCAGGCGCCCCACGGCTTCCAGGTAGTTGTTGCTGCGATTCTCGAAGTCCTCCTCGCGCAGCGTCAGCAGCGTCCAGAGCTGCACGTCGCGCGTGGGGAAGTAGAACGCGGGCGGCATGACGCCGATGATGGTGAACGGGGCGCCATTGAGATTCACCGTCTGCCCGAGTACCCGTGAGTTCGCGCCGAATTGCGACTGCCACAGGCCGTAGCTGATCACCGCTGCATCGATGTCGTCATTGCTGGCGGTGTCGAACACGCGACCCAATGCGGGATTGACGCCAAGCAGCGGCAGCACGTTGGGCTCGACGCGCGCGATGGCGAGGCGCCGCGGCTCGCCGCCGCCCACGAGATTCACTGCATCGTTGCCGTACGCGCCCAGCTCCTGCAGCGACGTGCTCATGTTCTTCAAGTCGCGATAGTTGGCGGGCGATATCTGGTTCATGCAGCCCCAGCCGCCGCCGGTGCGCGGTCCCTCGCACAGCCGTACCAGAGTGTCGGGATCAGGGAAGGGCAACGGGCGGAGGAGCACGAAGTCCGCGACTGAGAACGCGGCGGTATTGGCGCCCACGCCCAGCGCGGTGACCAGCACGGCGGTGAGCGCAAAGCCGCGCGACCGGTTCAGCGTGCGAGCGGTGTAGCGCAGGTCCTGCTTCAGGATGTCCCACTGCGCGGCGGGTGCATTCATCATGATCCCTTTCGCCGGACGCCAGCTGCTCTTGCGAATCGGTCCGACGGCAACGGCAGTTAGACGGCGCAGCGCGCCGCGTGGTTAGGTGGCGCACGTGGTCCACCGTTTCGCATCGGAGCACGACTTTCCGGGGCTTCACTTACCGGCAGCGCACGTCGTCGGACTGGACCATCGCGCCGGACAGCGACGGCATCCCAGCATAATCAGAGCCGATCAGCATCGGCTTCAGATGCTGCCTCAATCGTCCTCTTGAACAGTTCTGAAGCTGCCGGTGAGGACCCGTCGATTCGATCCGCTTGTGCGAGCGGCAGGCTCGCCCAATCCTGGAATTCCGCGTCGCCGAGAGGGTTGGTGAGCGTGATTGCAGAGCTCGAACGGCAGACACACAAGCGCGGATCTCCTGCGCCGAGGACCGAGAGCCACGCTAGATCTGATATCCCTTCGCCAATGCCGTGAATGCTGCCACTTCCGCGGCCTGCCGCGATGCATCCCAGCCCAGTTCTTCGGCCATGAGCCGTGCGACCTCGGGCGTCATGGCATCGGTGGCGCGCGCATTGAGAAACAGGGCCCGCGTGCGGCGCGCGAGCAC
>JBKPAJ010000252.1:0-23709 GCA_046726375.1 Acidobacteriota bacterium | reverse complement strand
ACGCTCCCGAACATTGATGCGGTGCACGTCGAGCTCGTCAACCTGTTGAACTCTGTCTTGACCTCGTGCGGCGGCGGCGCCCGCTAGCGTGAACGCCGCGAGCAGCGTTGTCACAACACTCGAGTAAACAACCAGGATTTTGGTCAGCATGGGCTTTCCTTTGAGGGTCGACCTCTCCAGGTCACGCGCTCATATACGGCAATCGCGTCGCATCAGTTCTGACGAGAGTGTAGCGTCGCACCCGCTGTTGCCAACCAGCGACGTCGCTCGGCGACCTCCCGCGCATCGCGAGATTGGTCGGCCCGAGTTGTCTGTCGAGACCACTGAAGTAAGGATCGACACGATCGATCCCCCGTCCTACACTCTCGCCGATGGCGATGGGCAAACGACGACGACGGCCGAAGCAGGCGTCGATGTGGATGGCCGGTCAAGACCTGCCGCGCAGCGCCCGCAGGAGGCAGACGGGCCGCGCTTTGCGCCGCCGAGATCCCACAGACCACTGCGCCGATCAAGACGCTCACGCTGACCCGCTTCATGTTCCCCTAGGGTTCGGTCACGCCAACGGTAGCCGAAGTTCGATGGTTTGCTTTAGCCGCGGCGCTCCATAATGTCGCCGAGCGCCGCCGGCTGCAAAGCGCTTGTGAGGCAGCGCCACCGCAGATGCGGTCACAACCCTCACGAGATCTCGCTGATCTCGATCTGGTGCAATATCTGATAACGAACTCCGCCACCGCACACGGTCAACGCGTCGTCAGTGCAGTCACGCTCGAAAACTTCTACTGGGTTCTCCAGACGAGCAGACACGATCTTGCCTGTCGTCACGCTCAGGCGGATTTCGGCATCGAATGTCTCCTTGCCAATCGCTGCGACGCATCGCCGTTCGCCGGCCTTCACGACTTGCACCCAATTATTGGCAACATCTGCAACAGGTGCGCGCATCCAATCTGCCGGAATCCTAATCTTCGGCTGCGTGGGTGGAACGTGTCGTACCGTTAGATTGAGAACTCCGCTCGATGTTGCGAGCTCGCCGAGCACGATCGCGAAATCGAAGGAATCTTCGCCAAGCAGAACGCGCGTTCCATCCGCCCAAGAACTTGCTTGTTCGTTTGTCACGACGACGCGATCCCCGGTACGAAAGGCTGGTTTGCCGCATCGCGAGCCAGACGTCCGAGTAAAACGTCATCAGATCCGCGGTAGGTCCTACCAGACGGGAATCAATACGCGAAAAGTCGGGCAATGAGGGCGTGAGCTGGGGTGACAGAGAAAGCACCTGCCGGAACGCTCGACTCGCTGGCGGAAGCTCGAAAGCAGCGCCGTTCCAGACGATGTCAGTCCACTTGTACTCCTCGAAGAAGTTCCCGGCGTTATCCCGTTTGACCACACCGCGGGCGGTCGCCTCATACCTCGTCGTCCCGGTGCGGTCTCGGTTTGTCGCCGTCATCCGGTAGGAGAGACGCTCGCCTTCATGGTAGCGCCGCGTCAGCGGACTCTCGGGTCGCGCAGGATCCTGGGTCCCAGTGAGGACAACGAGCGGCTCGAATGCTGCTGAAACCAGGATCATCAAAGCGGACACGACGAAAGTTATTCTCATGCTCGTCCTCAGGCTGCCTAACGTCTGGAACGATCAGGCCTGTGCGGCGCTCTTCAACACAGCGCTCTCCTGCGATGAGAACTGGTCGGTGGCTCTTGCCTGCTGACGCCGCGCTTACGGGACTCGTCAACACTGGAGCGCTCACTGCGAGGGCTCGCCACCCTCTGCCGTTGTGCTGAACGCCTCGAGGAAGAAATCGCGGAATGCGTCCATCCGCTTCGGTTGCAGGTCTGGCGGCGGCCGCATGCCCGGCGTGAAGCCCCAGGCCTGGAATGGCGCGAGCAGCCTGGCATCCCCGCTGATCACGTGCATGGGAACGTCCCGGCTTGCGCCTGCGCCGGTGATGACGGGTGGGGGCTGATGGTCTCCAACGACTATAAGGAGTGTACGCTCGTCCGCGAAATTGGCCGCATAGGACGACAGCACCTTTAGTACGTAGTCGATGGCGAGTCCGTACTGCACGCGGATACGCTCCGGGTCGTCCCACATTGCTTCCGGATCGCCTGCGTCGGCCCACGTTGAGAAGATGTGACCATCGCCGATGGACGACCAGTCATCCAGGACAGGCGCGACCGGCGTCCATGGCCAGTGACTGCTGATGAGCGAGACCTCCGCAAACAGCGGGCGTTGCGGGCTCCGCCGTTCAGCACGTTGCAGCACGCTCAACGTGTACTGATCGGGCATCGTCACCCAGTTGTACGGTTTGCCAGCGTAGCCCAGATCGGCGGCGACATACACCTGCCCGAACCCGAGACGCGCGCCCTCTGGCCATGGCCTGGTGACCGCTGGCTTGAGCGCCACGGTGCGATAGCCGGCGCGCGTGAAGGCGCGGACCAGCGTGAGGCGTTGGCTCTGCATCACGGTGTCGTAGCGGCCCTGATCCGCGAGCCACAGGCCGCCCTCGAGCGTGCCCGTGGGAAGCCACGACTGACCACCGGCGCTCGGTGAGGTGAGCCATGCGGACGCGGAGGACAGGCCCCGTGCCGCGAGCTGCTCCTCGAAGGTGGCAAGCGTCGGTTCGGTCATCCGGGCATAGCGCGGCAACTCCAACGCGCTGCGTCCGTACGACTCGACGAAAAACAAGAAGACGTCGGCCCCTCGCAGCCCTGCGAGCATGCGATCCGCAGGAATGGTCTGAAAGCGGTCATCGCCGATCTCGGCTTCGATTTGCTCGATGACACGGGCCGTCTCTTCTGCCACGCGAGCGTAGCGAAGCAATGCCCGGCTTGCGTCGTTCCCGACAACGCTGTATCGCGTGCCGAACGCCTGCTGAATCGCGAACAGCGCGACGAGGGCGCCGCAGGCCGCGGCCGTCGCGTGGCGCGCGACGCGCTCGTGCAATGTCCGTTGCACGAGGCGCATTGCTGCATAGGACACGGCACAGATTACAAGTGGCGCGATAGCGAGCGCGGCTACCGCGGCCCGGCCGAGCGGCCCTCCGAAGGCCTCGGTCAGCAGATCTACCACCGACCTCGCCAGCCGTGCGTCGAACAGCGGGTTGAACGGCCGGTCCAGCACTTCGATGACCGTCATCTCCGCCACCTTCAACACCACGATGCCGCTCGTGGCCACGGCAATGAGGACGGCGACACACACGCCGAGACGTCCGTCGAGGAGGCGCGGCACGAGCGCCAGCACCGCGAACATCACCACGATTTCGAGAGACAGCGGAGCGATGCGCGTCCAATGGAAACCCTTCAGGTCGGCCGGCATGTTCCACAGCAGCGACAACGCGCAGGTGACGGCGAGCAGCGTCAGAACAGATCGGATCGCCGCCGCGCGCGTCGCAGGGAGATTCGAACTCACTTCGCCCCCTCACCGCGCCACAGGCGACCGATGTCCACGGCGAACGACCAGGCAAGCGCCGCCAGCGCAATGGCAATCGCACCCGCACTCAGCGCTGCGGGCACAAACGGTGCCAGTCCCGTACTCAGCGCCGTCATATGAAAGATGGTGATCACTCTGGCGCGTCGTGTCGGCCGCAGCGGACGCCCCAGCCAGGGCAGGAGCCATCCGGCGGCGACGAATAAGTATCGCAGCAATCCGCCGAGCCATACCCACACGCCGGCCTTGCCGTACTGCCAGACGAGGCCCGACAGCACCAGCACGTGCAGCGCGTCGGTCTCCATGTCGAAACGGGCGCCAAAGGCACTTTGCATCCGCGTGCGACGCGCAAGCCAGCCGTCGACACCATCCAGCATCGGCACCAATCCGGAAACGGCGGCGGCAAGCCACGCCGCTGCGCGGCTGGTTGGCTCGCCAAGTAACGCGGTGAGCAAAGCAACCAGCAGCGCCCGCGTCAGCGTGACGTAGTTGGCTGGACCAAATCGCGAATACGGGTGGTGGGGGTACATAAAGACGAGCGCGGTCGCGACAATTGCCACGAAGACCACCGCCGCCGTTGCCTGATAGCGCGCGCTCAGCTCGAGCGACGCACGCACCATCGACGCCAGCGCGACTAGGACAACCAGCCCGAGCGCACCGGCAGCGAGAACGCTCATACGCAGCGCGGACTCTGGTCGCGACTCGATGGTGGGGGTGATCATTCGCTGCTTGGCCTTCATTGCATTGTAACGACGTGGGTTCCATCGCAGAATGGCGCCCTATGCGTTCGCTGGCGTTCCTGATCCCGGGCCGGTTCGAAGAGCCGACTGGCGGATACGTCTACGACAGACGGATGATCGAGGGGCTCCGCAGCCAGGGTTGGTCGATCGAGGTACCAACGCTCGATGTGAGCTTTCCGCATCCCACGCCTGCGGCGCTCGATCACGCAGCGCAGGTCCTTGCGGCACTGGCTTCCGATACCCGCGTGCTCGTCGATGGCCTGGCGTTCGGCGCGATGCCCGACATCATCGAGCGCGAAGCGGCGCGACTTCGTATCGCTGCCCTCGTCCACCTTCCACTCGCAGCCGACGTTACGCTTGATGTGAACACGCGCGCGCGACTGGCGGCGGCGGAGAAGCGCGCGCTTCGTGCGGCAAGGCTCGTCATCGTCACCGGGCGCGCCACCCGCTCGTTACTCACCGAGTATGAGATTGCCTCCGAGAAGATCGTAGTCGTGGAACCAGGCACCGCGCGCGTGTCGATCACTCGACGCGCGCGAGAAGCAACTGTGACGCTCCTCTCGGTGGCGACCCTCCATCCCGGCAAAGGACTCGAGATTCTGCTCAACGCTCTGGCGCCGCTGAGCCATCTCGACTGGCGACTGGTATGCGCGGGAAGTCTGACGCGGCATCCGGAGACGATCGAGCGCGTGCGGGCCGCGATGGCGCGACTCGGCCTCGACGAACGCGTCTCGCTCGTCGGCGAACTCGATGAGGCAAGCCTGTGCCGCTGTTACGATAGCGCCGACGTGTTCGTGTTGGCGACGCTGCAAGAGACCTACGGGATGGCGGTGGCCGAGGCGTTGGCGCACGGACTCCCGATCGTCGCCACAACGACAGGAGCGATCCCCGAACTGGTCGGCGAAAATGCCGGACTGTTAGTGGATCCCGGAGACACTGCGGCGCTCACCTTCGCGCTGGGCCGCGTCATCGGTGATGCGGCGCTGCGCGCCCGGCTCACACACGGAGCCGAGCGCGCACGCAACCGGCTGCCCACCTGGGACCAGGCGAGCCGGCGCATGGCGGACGCGCTGGAACGGCTCGACGCTCATGGGTAAAACGCTCGCCAGCTGGCTGCAAATCCGCGAGCCGTCAGATGCCGCCGCACGTTCCTCGAGCGTGACACGGGCACTGGTCCATGCCGTCGCCAGCAGTGATCCGGTTCGCGTGCTCGACCTCGGCACCGGCACGGGCGCGAACGTTCGCTACCTCATGCCCCATCTGCCCCAACGCCAACATTGGTTGATCGCCGATCGCGACGCCGCGCTGCTCGCGCTTGTGCCTGATCGCATGTCGTCGTGGGCGGCGGCGCACGTCTTGCGCGTGGACGTGCACTCCAATGGCTGCACGATTGACGGAGCGCAACTGACGTGCGAGATCGAGACGCGGACTATGGATCTCGGCAGGCTCGAAGACGATGACACATTGTTCGAGGGACGGCATGTCGTCACCGCCTCAGCGCTGCTCGATCTGACGTCAGAGCAATGGTTGACGACGCTGGCGCGTCAGTGTCACGACGTGGGTGCAGCGGCATTGTTCGCGCTCTCCCACAACGGCTGGTTCACCTGCACTCCGGCAGAGCCCCAGGACGAGTTGGTACGAGATCTACTGAATCGTCATCAGCGAACGGACAAAGGCCTCGGCGGCCCGGCGGCCGGGGCCGACGCGGCGGCGTTCGCCACGCGACGCTTCACGGACATCGGCTATCACGTCCGCACCGAACGCAGTGACTGGATGCTTGGCTCGTCGGAAAACGAGCTGCAACGACGGCTCGTCGACGGATGGGGCGACGCCGCGACCGCGCTGATGCCAGACGCGGCCGACGCCATCGAGCGATGGCGCCTACGACGACACGCGCACATCGACACGAACCGCTCGCAGATTGTCGTCGGCCACATCGACATCGCCGTCTGGTTGCGACGATGAGCAAAGAACGAGGAACAAGAACTTCGATGCAGGTCAGGCAAATTGATGACGATGGATGACGATCCAATCCGCTATTGGCAATCCCTGACTTCGCGCGACGTCGCGGCGATCGTGTCGCGCGATCCGGTGGTTATCCTGCCGCTCGCCGCGATCGAACAGCATGGCCCACATCTGCCGCTCTCTACCGACCTCGAGATCGGACTTGGCCTGCTCACGGCGGCATTCCGCGAACTCGGGGATGACTTTCCCGCGTGGATGCTTCCGCCGCAGGCGATCGGCGCGAGCCAGGAGCATTTGCGATTCGCTGGAACATTGAGTCTGCGCGCGACACTGCTGAGCGATCTGATTCAGCAACAAGGCGCGGCGCTCGCCGCTTGCGGTGTCAGGCGGCTCGTCATCAGCAACAGTCACGGCGGGAACCGGCATGCGATCGACCTCGCGGCGCTCACTCTGCGACGGGAGCACGCGATGCTCGTCGTAAAAGCCAGCTACTTCGACTTCCCGCGTGCGGCGGATGTCGACTTGCCTGACGCGGAGTGGCGCCACGGACTTCACGCCGGCGCAGTCGAGACGGCGATGATGCTGCACTTGCGCCCCGAGCTGGCAGGCAGCCCCCCGACCGACATCGCGTGCTCGCTCGGAGTGGATCTCGACGAGACGCTCGTGCATCTGCGGCCCGAGGGAGCAGCGTCGTTCGCGTGGCTCGCGGACGACCTCGCTCCCGATGGCGTCATAGGAGACCCTCGACTGGCCGACGCCGAGATGGGGCGTCGGCTCGTCGCCCATTACGGGACGACGCTCGCAGACGTGATTCGAGATGCGAGGGCCTTTCCGCTGCAGCGTCTGATCTGATCGCGCCTATTGACTTGGAAGCACGCCCGCCAGCATGTCGTCGAGCCAGTGACCCGCACGCACTTTGGTGGCAACGTAGCGAGCGTTGTGCCGGTTGAGCGTGCCATACAGCGGCTGCCGCTCCAGGACCTCGATGCCGCCTGCTTGCACGGCCCGCATCTTCTCGGGATTGTTGGTCAGCAACTGCACGCGCCGGACACCGAGATGCCGCAGGATTGCCACGGCCGTTTCGTACTGGCGTTCGTCCGCGCCGAATCCGAGGATGGCGTCTGCTTGCTCCGTATCCAGTCCTTCCTCCTGCAGTTCGTAGGCACGCAGCTTGTTGGCCAGACCGATGCCGCGCCCTTCCTGTGCAAGATAGACGAGGATGCCGCCGCCGCCAGCGGCGAACGCGCGCAAGCTGCCACGCAGCTGCTCGCCGCAATCACAACGCAGGCTACCGAGGAGATCGCCCGTGAAGCAGGCCGAGTGCAGTCGCACCGGCACGGCGGCGGGCCACGTATCGGAACTGCCGATGACGATCGCGACGTGCTCGAGGAGACCGTTGCCCTGGCGAAAGAGCATCACGCGCGCGTCTTCGGCGTGCTCGAGCGGCACCGGTCCTTTGCTGACGTGCACGAGCTCGAGCGCCGTACTGGCGGCCATCGCGTCGATTTGCGCCGCCGTGACGGTGAGGACGGCGCCGCTCTCCAGCAGTATCCGCAGCGTCGGGTTCATCGCCGGATCAACGGTGACACTCACGAGCGCGGGGAGCAAGCGACCGAGTTTCGCCAGCACCAGTCCGCTGGATTCCGCAATCGACGCGCGGCGCACATCCGACAGCTGCCCAGTGAAGTTGCCTCGTACGCACGACAGGCGCAAGATCTGGGCGGGCTCGGTCCCGCTTGGGAGGCCGATACTGATGTCACTGTGCTCGGCGACGGCGAGCGCGGTTGCCCGGCCCCGGTGCCCGGTCAAAACCAGGCGCAGGTGTCCCGCTTGCGCGTGTCCGAGCTGTTCCAGCGTCCGTCGGCTCAAACTCTCGACGGCGGCCACAAGCACGCTCGGCGCGCTGGCACTTGTCACCAGCAATGGCCGGCCGCGTTGTAGCTCGAACAAACCTCGTTCCGCTTCGTGCATGCTGTCCATCACTGGGAAAGGGAGACTACTTGATGACACGGATCGATGAGTCCACGGCCTGGAGTCTGGTGCGCGCCGTGCGTCCCGGCCTCATCGGACAGGAGGGGCTCACTCGCGTTTATCATCATCTCCGTCCGGACGCCTGGTTGCAAGTGCACGGCTCGGGTACGTGGGATGCCTCCGCACCCGTCACTCGCGAAGCGCACGATGTTTTCGATCTCTATCTACCGCTTCAGCTTCGCGCCGACCTGGTGATTGCACAGTGGGGACAGAGTCTCGACGGACGCATCGCAACCGAGAGCGGTCGCTCCCACTACATTACCGGACCGGAGGACATTCTCCGGCTGCATCGTCTGCGGGCCTTGGTGGACGCAGTGGTCGTCGGCTGCGGCACCGTAGGAGCCGATAATCCCCGACTCACAGTTCGGCTCGTCGAGGGGAACAACCCGGTAAGAGTGGTTCTCGATCCAGACGCTCGACTCGATCCGGATCGTCACGTGTTCTCGGATGGCGCCGCGCGGACGCTCGTCGTCCACCGCGCCGCAGCGGGCCTCGATCGGCCGTCGGTGAGTAATGACGTCGTCTCGATGCCGGTCGTCAGCGCTGACGGGTTCGACCCTGGAATGGTGATTCGGACCTTGCGGGATTTGGGCTACAGGCGCGTGCTCGTCGAAGGTGGCGGCATCACGGTGTCGCGCTTCCTGAAGGCAAACGTCGTCGACCGCTTGCACGTCACGGTTGCGTCACTCCTCTTAGGGTCCGGCCGGCCCGGCCTGACGCTGGCGCCGATCGATTCGCTCGACCAGGCGCTGCGTCCGGCGTGCCGCCACTTCCGTCTCGGTCACGACATGCTCTTCGATCTGGATCTCCGAACGGCCTCGACTCACAGCTCGGCGTCGTAGCTGGCCCAGGCCAGGTGCGATTCGTGCAGGGTCACGCAGACCGACGCGAGTCCGCGCGCTGTTTCGCCGAGCCTTCCTTCGCGAATCGCCCCGACGAGCCGGTCGAAGATTTCCCTGGCCAGAACTTCGGTGGTCGTGTTCCGTCCGACAAACGCGCCTTCGTCGTCGAGATTGCGGTAGTTGAAGTCGGACAGAATCGCGCGGAGCTGGTCGCCCGCGCGCCCGATGTCGACGACCACCCCGTCGTCGTCCAGGGCACGGCGGCGGAACGTCGCGTCGACAACATAGGTTGCGCCGTGAAGTTTCTGCGCGGGCCCGAACGTAGCTCCACGGAAGCTGTGCGCGATCATGAAATGGTCGCGGACCGTAACGCTGTACACGGCTCACCTTTCAGCAGGATTCATCGCGGCGCGGAATAGCGAATGCGGTGACAGAGTGAGTTCCCCGGCTCGTATGCGAGCTGCGCGAGCGCCTGCGGCAGATGGTCGAACTCGCTTTCACCAGTGATCAACACATCAAGCCGTGGCTCGCGCAGCAACTCCAGCGCGAGCGTCATGCGCCGGGCATGCGTCCAGCGCGCGGCCCGATGCGGAGGGATCCGGCCGACCTGGCTGCTCTCGATCTTCAGGCGGCGCGAATGGAACGCTTCGCCCAACGGTAGTCGAACCGGCTGCGCGCCATACCAGCTGACGTCGACGATGCGTGCCTCGACATCGGCAAGCACGAGCGAGCTCGCGAGTCCCTCTGGATTGCCGCTGGCATGGACGACCAGATCGGCAGTGGACGCGCGCGGCGGCTCCGTACGGAACGCGAGGTTCAGTGCTCTCGCGACCTCTTCGCGCGCCGGATTCAGATCGACGACCGTAACGTCCGCGCCCGGAATCTGGCGGCACAACCACGCCACGAGCATACCGATCACTCCTCCACCGACGACCACGATGCGATCGCCGGGTGCCGGCTGGGCGTCCCACACCGCGTTCACGGCCGTCTCCATGCCAGCGCCGAGCACAGCCCGTTCTGCCGGCACGTCCGCCGGAAGCGGCGTGACGCGGGCAGCCGGAACGCAATAGACGTCCTGGTGTGGAAACAAACAAAAGATCGTCCGGCCAACGAGGTTCACGTCAGGATCGGCCTCCTCGACGCGGCCGACGTTGACGTAGCCATACTTCACCGGACCAGGGAAATCGCCCTCCTGAAACGGCGCACGCATGTCTGCGTACTGGGACGGCGGCACCTCACCGCGAAAGACCAGCGACTCCGTTCCACGGCTGATGCCGGTGAAGAACGTCCGGACCAACACCTCGTGCTGCCGACGCGACGGGATGCTGGCGTTCACGATCTCTCCGTGCCCAGGGGAGCGGATCCAGAACTGCCGAGCGCTCAGGCTCTCCATTCTTGTTGTGCGATTCTCCCAGATCACCACCCTTGCCGCGGTTCGGTCGTGTCGCGAGCGGCCGGCGAGGCAGTGTGAATGCGTCGCCACCCAGTCGTCAGCACCCAGTGGCGAGAAGCATGGCCGTCGATCCAGGTTGGCAACTCGAGCCCTCGCACGAACGGCGCAATGGTGTCGAGTGATCAGCTTGGCGTCGAGTCTTCACCACCCGTCGGGTCTCCGGGGACCATCCACCGACGAAAAGTTGAGGAGCGCCGAGTCGTGTGATCTGTTGAAGTCCGCTTCCATCTCGATGAGAGTCGCATTCGAAAACGGCTTCGCCGCGCGTGTTCGACAGCGAGCGCACGCTGCGCTATCGTAGTCGACGGAGCCCGGATGCAGAACGAGTTCGAGGCGCAGCGACTGAAGTCAACGGGCCGCTGCCGTTTTCCAACCGGACAATCCGCCGGTTCCAGGAGATTGTCATGCCTCGACGTTTCCTCATCGCTTTCGGATTTACGGTTCTCATCGTTGGCCATGCCGTCGCCCAGACCGCGGCGCCGGTGTCCTCCGAAACGCTGAAACAGGACTCATCGCGGGCGACCCCCGCGGGAGCGACTTTCACTGTTCCGGAGGGGTGGACGCTGACGACCAGGACGGCGATCGTCGTTCTCGAGCCGCCCGAGGCCGACTCGCACGTCGCGATCGTGGACGTGAAGGCGAAAGACGCCGACGCAGCCGTCGCGGCGGCATGGACCGCGTACAAGCCCGACTTCAAGCGGCCGCTGAAGATCGCCCTGCCACAAGCCGCGCGGGAAGGATGGGAGGAGCGGCGTGTCTTTCAGTACGAGACATCGCCCAACGAACGCGCCGTCGTGGTCGCCTATGCCTCACGGGCCGGTGAATCGTGGACGGTGGTGCTCGTTGACGGGACCGAGCCAACATTCGAAAAGCGAGGCGCGCCATTGCGGCTCACTCTGCAGAGCCTGCGGCCGAAGGGATATGCCCGTGAATCGTTCGCCGGGAAGAAGGCGAACCGGCTGGACGAGAAACGGCTCGCCGTTCTGAAGGAATTCGTCGCCTCGGGAATGAAGCTGCTCGACACGCCCGGCGTGGGGCTGGCGTTCATCGACGGCGGAAAGACGATCTGGGCAGGGGGCCTCGGCGTGAAAGAGTTAGGAAAACCCGACCCAGTGGGCGCGGATACGCTCTTCATCGCGGCGTCGAACACCAAGGCGCTGACGACGCTACTGCTCGCCGAACTCGTGGACGAAGGGAAGATGCGCTGGAACCAGCCGGTGACTGAACTCTTCCCCGCGTTCAAGCTTGGAGACGAGGCGACGACGAAACAAGTGCAGGTTCAGCATCTGATCTGCGCGTGTACAGGAATGCCGCGGCAAGACATGGAGTGGCTCTTCGAGTACCGCAACGAGACGCCCGCGTCGGCGATGAAGCTCCTGGGAGCGATGCAGCCGACCAGCCGCTTCGGCGAGGTGTTCCAGTACAGCAACCTGATGGCGGCGGCCGCCGGTTTTATTGGTGGCGCGGCGACGGTGCCAGGGAAGGAGTGGGGCGTTGCGTACGACGAGGCGATGAGGACGAAGGTCTTCGAGCCGCTCGGCATGACGACCACGACGTTCGACTTTGCCAAGGCGTTGAAAGGCGACGTTGCCCAGCCCCATGGCGACGACGTGATTGGGAACGTGGTGCGGGCGAGCATGGACCTGAACTACTCCGTCGTTCCGGTCCGTCCGGCGGGCGGTGTCTGGACGAGCCCGCGCGACCTTGCGCGGTACGTCGAGATGGAGCTTGCCAGGGGCATGCTGCCGAACGGCAAGCGCCTCGTCTCGCAGGAGAACCTCCTCGCCCGCTACAAGCCAAACGTGATCGTCGGTGAGAACGCGACGTATGGGATGGCCTTGATGGTCGAGACGACGTACGGCATTCCGGTGGTCCACCATGGCGGTGACCTCGCTGGATACCACAGCGACATGATTTGGCTGCCCGAACACGGCGTCGGTGCCGTGATCCTCACCAACGCCGATTCGGGTGTCATCATCCGCGGGCCACTCCTCCGAAGACTGCTCGAGGTGCTCTTCGACGGAAAACCCGAGGCAGAGGAGGTCCTGCGGGTCGCTGCAGGGCAGCGCAAAGCGGCCATTGCCAAGGCGCGCGAGCGACTTGTGGTGCCGGCGGACCCGGCGGCCGTCGCGAAGTTGGCCCCGCGATACACGAGCAATGCCCTCGGCGAGCTGAAGGTGCTGAAGGAAGGCACCGCGACCATCTTCGATGTCGGCGAGTGGAAGAGCATCGTCGCGTCGCGGAAGAACGACGATGGGACGATCTCGTTCCTCACGATCGATCCGACCCTCGACGGCTTCGAGTTCGTCGTCGCGGACAAGGACGGCAAGCGCCAACTGATCACGCGCGACGCGCAGCACGAATACGTCTGGGTAGAGGGGGCGGCACCCGCGAAGCCTGCTGAATTTGTCGTCAAATGACCGAAGCCCATGACGTGGCGTTGACAAACATCACCGTCCGCTCGGGCTGCTCGCGTCGCGCATACACGAACAGCTGTCGGCAGTCAAAACGGCGGCGTCCGAGCCGCCGCCGCATTAGTGTCGACGAGCCTCGGAGGGGACTCGCCGTGGATGTCACTGCTGTGCCCCGCTCGACACGTAACGCCGCCCGCCTGTCAATCGCCGTGTGCGGGCACCACGGCTCTGCAGCGAGCTGACCTTCGTCTTGGCGCTGAAGCGGCTACGCACTTGCGCGGCGCACGAGTCTTCATTGATTCGTCGGCCGGTCATTGGACGAGAAGGCGATTGGTGATCATGTTGACCACGCCGCCAAGCGGGCGAAGCTGGCGCATCGTGGGATTCACATCCTGCGGCACGCCTTCTGCTCGCACTTGGCGATGCGTGGTGCACCCGCGAAGGCATCCAAGAACTCGCAGGGCACAGCGTAGGCCGCAGCACCTACCAGAGCGTGCGGACCACGCGGCTCTTACGGATGGCCGCGTCGGAGGTCACCAGCGTCAGGTCGTGCACGCGAGCCGTCGCCGCGATGAGGCAATCAGCAGGATCGGGAGGAAAGGAGGAGCCCAGTTGCTCCGACTCGATCGCGATATCCACCGTGAGAGGAAGCACCTCGAGCTGCGGCGACGACGCAGCTCGGCGCAACCACAGAGGCCACGGTCCGAAGCCCCCGTTCACCGCGATGCGCCCGCGGGCCAAGTGCCAGGCGGCTTCCTTCAGCGAAATCGCCGCCAGGCCGATTCGCTCCTGTGCGGAAACTGCGCCCACCGCTGCACGAGCACGCCGGCTCAGGCGGGGATGGTCGAGCACCGACCAGAGCCACGACTGCGTATCGAGCAGGTACTTCACGTGGAACGTCGGAACCAGGCGCCCGGCGGCGCAATCGGCGCTTCGATGTCGCCGCGGACTTCGGCCGTGCCGGCCAGGCAGCCGACGAGGCCTTCAGCGGTGTTCTTGGCGCTGATCGGCACAACCTTCGCGACCTCGCGATCGCGGTGGAGGATGACAATCGTTTCGCCGCCCGCGGCGCGGCGTATGAGCTCACTGGCGCGGTCACGGAACTCGCCAATCTTGACGCGCTTCACAAGCCTATCTTAGCCAAGATACTTGGCCAAAACAAAGCCTTGCCGATGCGTCGCTGACGGAAACAAGCCGTAGATAGTCTACGCCTGAAGCCGTAGACGGTCTACGACTCAGTCTGGAGAGGTCCGTGGGCGGATTCATCGTGCTGACCGACAACGACGTCGACGACATCGTCACGTACGTGAAGCTTCTGGGTTCGAACGGATCGCTAGGTAACACTGCACGGTTGCGGGCGGACCGGGCCAATCCGGGCCACCCTGCTGCCGTCGTTCCGCAATCGCTGGCGGTGCGCAGGAGAGTCGCCGGCCTGCCGTCCTTGATCGGCCGGCTATCTAAGTGCATGTTACGTGCATGGCTGTCAAGACGATCACCATAGATTTGGCCGCCTACGAGGCCCTCGCCCGGCGCAAGCGCCCGGGCGAGTCGTTCTCCGAGGTGATCAAAGCGCATTTCGCGTCGGGCGGTACAGGACGCGACCTGCTCAGTGCCGCACATCCCGCTCGCGGAACGGGACCAAATTCGGGGCCTTCTCGCCTCGATCGCGCTCGTCCTGCCATCGGACTCGTTTGCGGAGCGCTATGGCGCGACGCTCGTGCACGTTCAGCGCGCGTCCAGGAGCATCAGCACGATGGACTGCTCATCGCGACTGCTGCTCTCGAGGATCGCGCGCCACTCGTGACTTCCAACCGCCGCCATTTCGCCGTCGTCCCAGACCTGTCTTACCGCTGACCTCCCGACCTGTTCGGTTCTGGCGGGAAATCGGTAGCTCACAAATCGTTGTTCCTTCCCTGACTCACTCCGACACAGTCGGTCGGCATGGCACCGACCGTACCACCGCACCAGATCAAAACGAGAACCGCTCAGCAATCTGGGGCTTACCCACCGACGGAGACGCCCACTCACATAACGGGCGATCGGCATGCTGCTGGGCAATCCGCTTCACGACGCGCGACTGGCGCCGGCAATTCGTTTGCGTGCAGTGATTTGGGCGTGTTGGTGGACTAGATCGTCATAGCACAGCGCATCGCAAGTCTCCCCGCCGCAATTCGCAAGCTTCTGATCGGTCAGGCAGACATGCCTTTGCCACGAAGGCCCTCGCCGACCATTGCATCCTGCCGTGCCGCTTCGGCCACGTCGATGATCGTGTCGCGCGACTGGCGGCCATGTGCGAACTGCCAGTACAACTCGCGCGCTCGGGCCGCGAGTGGTCCTGCGGCGAACGTCTTGCCTTCGTAGCGCAGGCACGGCACCACTTTGCCGTGATTACCAGTCGAAAAAATCTCGGCCACCTCGGCGAGCTCGTCAACGCGAATCGTGCGCTCAATCACGTCGATACCGTCTTCGCGGAGCAGCGCGATCACCCGCTGGCGCGTGATGCCGTTGAGGAACGTGCCGTTCGGGATTGGCGTGTGCACGGCACCGTTCTGGCCAATCATCAGGTTCTGCGCTGTGAACTCGGCAACGTTGCCGATCGGATCGCGCATCACCGCGTTGTCGAATCCGCGGCGCTTCGCGTCGGCGACGGCCATTGCGGCAAGAGGATACAAACACGCGGCCTTTGCGTGAGTCGGCGCCTGATCGGGTCCTGGACGACGGAATGGCGAGAGGCAGCTGGTAAAGCCGGCGGCTGGATCGGGCAGCGGCATCCGGGTAATGACGAGCGCGAAGCGCGTCGACGCCGCGTCGAACAATACGAGCCCGCTCTCCGCCCAGAACATCGGACGGATGTAGAGCGGCGTCCCCTGCGGAAAGAAGCTGACACCCTCGAGCGCCAGCGACAGGATCTCCGCAGCGGTCTTGCTGGGCTCAAGACCCAGCCCGCGGGCCGATCGCACAACCCGTTCGCAGTGCCGGTCGAGGTCGGGCGCGACGCCTTCGAATGCGCGCGCGCCGTCAAATACCGTGTTAGCCAGCCACGCCGCGTTTGTCTCCGACGTCATCAGCGGCACGGCGCCTTCTTTCCAGACTCCGTTGAAGTAGCAAATCGAGGAGGCGTTCGCGTCGAGTTTCATAAGCTGACGCTATCACAGCGAGTTGTCAATCCGGAGAACGGCGTCACGCCAATGCGACCGCCAGTATAAATTGGCTCAACGGTCGGAGGGAGTTACTACCCTTGTCGAAGATGCAACGTCACGTGGACTTGCTCATGCCGCGAGGCGGCGGACTGAGGTCGTCGCCACTCGTGCGTGAGCCCGAGCGGCTGCAAACGTGAGAGTCCCCCGCGCGTTCTTCCAGCGAATCTGCGCATCCGCCGTGTTCTTGGGATTCGCATGGCCTTTATCGGTCGACGCGGTGCCTGTCCTCCGTTCCGCCGATATTCGAATCGCGATGCGGTCCGCCGATTCATGCGACGTCACGATGAGGCTGGCGATCGATGGCAGTATTGCGATTGACCATCGGATAGAGGCAGCTGACGAGACACAAATCAATGTGTCGGCTCTGCGTGGCGCAGGCCAGCTCACGGCGCCACGCACCATTGGCCGGACGTTGTCGTTGACGCTCGAACCTCGTTCGCGTGAATACGAGCTCGCGTATACGGTGCAGCGGATCGCATCGCTGTACCGCTGTCCGGTGTGGGTACCTGCCGTGCCCGCCGACGGCGTGTCACGGCAGATGCGCATCAGCGTCGAGTTGCCACCCGGCACATCGCCGCGCGGCACGATGCCCGCCTTTATCTGGAAGGCCACAACGGGGACAACGACGCTCGGGCACATTCCCGCGTTCGTACGCGTGCCGTTTGCGCCACACGGTACGAACGACGTCTGGGATGTCTCCACGACCATGGATGTTCTGACCATCGCGGTTTTCGCCGCCGCAAGTAGCATCTGGATCTGGCGACGGAAGCGGTAGGTCGATGGGATTCGGCTGGAGTTTTTACGGGTTCTTCGTAGCGGCCGCGGCGTGGCTAGTGCTCTATTTCGTGTGGGCGTTACGGGCGCCGGCTCGCGATCGGCGGCAGGACCAGCGGTGATCGCCAACTCTCCTGTCCTCGTTGTCGTCACGATCGTTTATCTCGGGATCGTGCTTGGCGTGTCGATTTGGGGATATTTCCACACCGAGACGGAGGAGGATTTCCTCGCGGCCGGTCGGACCATCGGCCCGTGGGTTGGCGGGGCCGTGCTGGCGGCCACGCAAATCAGCGCAGGCACTTACGTCGGTACGCTCGGACGACATTATCTCACCGGAGTGAGCTGGACGTGGATTTGGTTCGGGGTCTGGTCCGGCTGGTTGATCTCTGCGATCTTCGTTGCACCCAAGCTGCGCCGCTTCGGCGCACTTACGGTAGCGGACTACGTCGGCAAACGCTTCGCCAGCGAAGGTGCGCGCACTCTCGCCGCGGCGCTCATCATCGTGACCTATTCGATTCTGCTCACCGCGCAGTTTCAAGCGATTGGCGAGATCACATCGGCGATCTTCGGGCTCGAGCCACGCGTGGCGATGATCGCGCTGCTCGCCAGCACCGGTTTTTATACGGCCCTCGGCGGCGTGCGCTCAAGTTCGTATATCGAGTTTTTCCAAACGCTGATCATGGTCGCCGCGCTCGTCTTTGCGGTGCCGATCGTTCTCTCATATGTCGGCGGCGTAAGGGCGTTGGGCGAATACGTCGGCTCGATTGAGCCGCGAGTAACCGGATGGTGGTTCAGCTGGCGCGAGCTGCTCGCGTTCGGAATGGCGTTCGGGCTCTCCATTGCCGCCGCGCCCTACGAAATGACGCGCTATTACTCGATGCGCGACGTCACCACCGTCCGTTATGCGATTGGCATCTCGATGGGCGCGCAGGTACTGATTGGGACCAGCGTCATGATCCTGGGCATCGGCATGCGCGGCATCTTCCCGTACCTGCCCTTCCCTGATCAGGCGTCGAGCATCATGGCGTCCACCGTCATGTCGCCGCTTCTAGGCGCCTTGTTCCTCGTGGCGATGCTCTCGGCCATCATGTCGACCGTCAATTCTATTCTGCTGGTAACGGGCGGGGCGTTCGCGCACGATTTGTACAAGCGCCTGATCAATCCACTGGCGACTCAACATCACCTCGTGTGGGTCAATCGAGTCTCGATCGTCGTGCTGGGGCTGGTGCCGTTCTGGTTTGCGACGCGGCGGCTCGGTGACGTCCAGGCGATCGTCGTGGAACAGGCGAAGTTCATCGCCAGTTTCTTCTTCGTGCCGGTTGTGCTCGGCCTGAATTGGCGGCGCGGCACCCGCGAGGGCGCGATCTGGAGCATGGTCGCAGGCTTCTTCGGTTGCCTGATCTGGACGTTGACGCTACAGCGCAACTTTGCCGCTCACGGCATTGACGCCGTGGAAGTGGGTGTCGCGGTGAGCGCGCTCGTTTTCGTAGTCGTCAGCCGCCTGACGGCGCCCACGCCAGCCGAAAGCCTGCGGGTCTTCTTCGATGATGTGGAGGAATAATGTCTACGACGTTGGACCTTTTCAAAGACGAAGGTCTCGAGCAGGCAATGCGTGACGCGATACGACTGGACGAACCCCGCGCGCTGCTCGATCGCTTCAAAACGCTCGTGCGCGAGTCGGGGACCTCAGCGGAAGAGGAAGCCGGCAACTACCTCGTCGATCGGCTGCGTGCGCTCGGCATACCCGTCACGCTGCACACGCCGGAGTTGTACATCAGCCTGCCCGAGCGTGCTGAGCTCAACGTGACTGCATCGGGCGAGCGCCGATCGCTCGGCGCGCGACCACCGTCGATGGCACGATCGACGGCCGATCGGCCGGTGACTGGCGAGGTGTGCTACGTCCCATCCCATTATGCCGCCGGCACGTCGACGCTCTTCGACATCCCTGATGCCGCGCGCAATGCCGACGCCGGGAACGACCAGGTGCGCGGCCGCATCGTTCTCACCGAGGGGTTCTCGATGCCCGGCCCGGTGCAGGCGTTCGAACGTCGTGGCGCCATCGCGCAGATTTACGTCCACCCGGGCCGAAACATCCACGAAGGAATCTGCACGTCCATCTGGGGAGCGCCGACTGCCGACTCAATCGGACGCAAACCGACGACGCCGGTGGTGTGCATCAATCACCCAGACGGCGAATCGCTCATCGCGGACGTGCAGCACGGCACCGTGACGGCTGAAGTCAAGACGTGGCTGCGCGAAGGCTGGATGCGCTGCCTGCTGCCCGTCGCCGAGATCCGCGGCGGGACCGATCCGGACGAGTTCCTGCTCGTCCATGGTCATTACGACTCCTGGTATGAAGGCATCGGGGACAACGCCACCGGCGACGCCGCGTTGCTCGAACTCGCGCGCCTGCTGTGGCACTTCCGCGATCGCCTGAAGCGAAGCGTGCGCATCGCGTGGTGGCCTGGTCACTCGACTGGCCGCTATGCGGGTTCCAGTTGGTACGCGGACACGTTTGCCGTCGAAATCGACGAACACTGCATTGCGCAAATCGACATCGACTCGCCAGGCTGCGCGGATGCCACGGCGTACGAAGAAGTCATGTGGATGGCAGAAGCCGACGCATTATGCACCGCATCGATTCGCGATGCACTCGGCCTGCCCGCGCAGCGCGTGCGGCCGCTCCGCGCCGGAGACTACTCGTTCAATCAAATCGGACCGACCGGGCTCTACATGCTGCTGTCGAACATCCCCATCGAGGAGCGGAAGCGGCGCGGCTATTACGCTGTCGGTGGCTGCGGCGGCAACATCGCCTGGCACACGCCGGACGATCTCATGCCGGTTGCCGATCTGGAAATCCTGCGCCGAGATCTCGCCGTCTACGTGACGACCATCTCCCGGATTCTCAACGCACCTCTACATCCGTTCGACTACGTGGCGGCTGTGGACGAGATTCATACAGCCATCGCGGCTTACCAGCGAGCAGCCGCCGGCGAAGTCGACTTCTCAGTTGTACTCGAGGAGCTGACCGAGCTTGCTGAGGACATCCGCCGCTGGCGTGCCGAAGCAGAACGTCGTGTCGAACGGGCGGCGGGAAACGTGGTGCAGCGGCGTCAGCTGAACGCCGTGCTGCGACGTCTCGCGCGCCATCTCGTGCCGCTCAATTACTCGCGCGGCGAGCGCTTCGACCACGATCCCGCGCTCAAGTGCGGCGCCGTGCCGCGTCTGGAAGCCGCCGCCACGCTGTCGTCGGCGCCTGCAGACTTGAAACCGTTCATCAAGGTGGGACTTGTGCGCGAGCTGAACAAAGTCCGCACGATCGTGCGCGACGCACGCCGTGAGCTGAAGGCGTCGCCGGCGCCACGCTAGCACAGCGGATTTCCGCCGATCGCGATTTGCAAACGCCTCTTGATCGCTCCGGCACGCGCCGGTGTGGCTACATCGGGTGCAGAGCACGAATTCGATCGCGCGCGCTTCTGCAGCGAAGAATCACTTACATGAAAACGTGCGCGCAATCCTTCAGTCAACCGTCCTGTAAGAGAACCCAAGCCGCTTCGCGACTCGATCCTGAATGGGCGTGACGACGGCGAGTCTCCCGCTGCGCAGGAAGATTGCCGGCACGTATTCGCCCGGCGGCGGTGGTCCCTTCCCGGTTGTGGCGTCGATTTCAAATGACGCGGTGCGGCCATGCGGCGGGCCGCCGCCTTCGCTCACCTCAAGCTTTGCGACATGCGCCGGGAGCGAAGCGAAGCCGGCGGAAGCCGGAGCGGGACCCGAGCGTCGGCGTGTGCGTCCGCGCATAGTAGCCGGACGTATTGATACTGTCGTAAAGAGGAAACTGCCATCGACGCCGTACGCGCTTTGTGATGGTCAGAGACGACGCGACGGTTCGCCTCCTCAGACGATCAGCTTTGCTTTCGGCAATAGGTGCACGCAATCTCTCGTAATTGAGGCAACATTCCGGGTATGCATCGACTGCGCCCGCTCGGTCCGACGTACGTCCTGGTATTCGGTTCTGTGATGCTCCTTGCCGGCTGCGGTCGCGCGTTCCAACCTGCGGCTGCAACAGCCACCGGCGCGGTCATCCAGAGCACGCGGTACCAGGAGCTCGCCGCGCTGTTCTCCGAATGGCGTACGTTCCAGCGGCCCACGCTGGTCAACGGCGTCCCCGACTACACGCCAGCGGCGATGGCTGCGCAACAGAAGGCACTTGCGGGCTATCGCTCCCGCTTGGCCGCCATCAATCCGAGCGGGTGGCCCATCCCGCAACAAGTGGACTACCACGTCGTTCGCGCCGAGATGAATGGACTGGATTTCGACCAGCGCGTGCGGCGGCCGTGGGCGAACAATCCGGCCTTTTACGTCACGATCTTCCCCAATGAGAGCGATCAACCGGCGCGCGAAGGGCCGTTTGCGCTAGGCGCGGTGGAGCTGTGGAGCTACCGTTTTCCACTGTCGGCCGAGGACGCCGCCGCAATCGGTAAGGGTGTGCGGGCGGTCCCGGGACTTCTCGCTCAGGCGCGCGCAAACCTTGTCGGCAACGGCAAAGACTTGTGGGTGCACGGCGCACGCGACATGCGGCAGCAGAGCGCGGATCTGAAAGCGCTGGCGGCGCGATTGACGCCCAAGGAGAGTGCGCTCGCACAGGATGTCGAGCGTGCGCGGACCGCCACCGACGAGTTCGCCGCATGGCTCGAGCAGGAATCGGCCTCGAAAACGGGGCCTTCAGGCATTGGCATCGAGAACTACGACTGGTACATGAAGAACGTCATGTTCGTACCGTACACGTGGCGCGAGCTCGTGACGATCATGGAACGCGAGCTCGCGCGCGCACAAAGCTCGCTCGCACTCGAGGAGATTCGAAACGCCGGCCTTCCTGCGCTCGAACCCGTCGCATCGGCCGAGGAATTCGTGCGCCGCTTCAACGAGGCGGTGACTGCTTACATCGCGTTTCTGCGCGACAAAAAGATCATGACCGTGCGCGACTACATGGACCTCGCGCTCCGCGCGCGCGTCGGCCGCTTCTCACCGGGCCCGCGAGAGTTTTTCGCCGAGGTGGACTATCGCGATCGGCAGATCATGCGCACGCACGACTATCACTGGTTCGACAAGGCGCGGATGGTCCACCTCCCGCACGCGAGCCCGATTCGCAGGGGCGCGCTTCTGTACAACATCTTCATCACGCGCACAGAAGGGCTCGCGACGGGCTGGGAAGAAATGATGATGCACGCCGGGATGTTCGACGCCCGCCCGCGCTCGCGCGAGCTGATTTACATCCTCTTGGCGCAGCGTGCGGCGCGCGCGCTGGGTGACCTCAAGATGCACGGTGAGCAGGCGCCGATTGAAACGACCGCTGCCTTTACGGCCACCCACACGCCGCGCGGCTGGCTCCGGCTCGATGCCAACCTGGTGCGCTTCGAGCAGCATCTGTATCTGCAGCAGCCCGGGTACGGCATCAGCTACGTGGTCGGGAAAATCGAGGCAGAGAAACTCCTCGCGGATCGGAAGCGTCAACTCGGGGATCGTTTCACGATGCTGCAGTTCGTGGACGAACTCGACGCGGCGGGTTTGGTGCCGATGTCGCTGCTGCGATGGGAGTTGACCGGGGAGCTGGCGCCTGAAACGGAGCGGATGCTCAAAGCGACGCCGACGATGTGACAGCGCGGATGGCGTTCGCGTTCGCTTTCGCAGCGGGGGTTCACTCCGGCCGAGAAAGCCGCTCGTCATGTTCGCGCCGCGAGCGTCGGCCTGCTCGCGCTGTCGGCCGTTCGCGGCGACGCCCGCCGCTTCGCCACGCCGACCAACTTGCTCCAACACGCGGATGTCCCTTCCCTATCGCTGGAAACACCTCACACCGTCCTCTGGCTTCGCTGCCGCGCTCGGCGTGGGTGGTGACGCGCGTTGGGCAAGTTGTCTGTCTTCGCTGTGCGGCATGGCTCAGAGACGGAGTCGCCGCGAACGGCCGGGGTCCCCGCGCGCGGATTTTGCGCCGGGGTGGGAATGGCCGACAGCGCTCGCGGGGTGACGCATCGCACCTGTCGCACCTGTACGCGAGAACGGCGCAGCTTAATTCGGCGTTGGCAACGTGATCACGAGAGACGTCTCGCTTCGCGTATTCCTCGAGCGCCTTCAACCGTTGCCTCTCGCTCTGCTCGAGGCCGCCATATTTCGCCTTCCAGCGGGCGATCGTGAAGGGCGAAGCCGGCCGGCGGGTCCCGGACCTGTGTCGCACCCATGGGATCACCGAACAGGCGTACGACCGCACTACTGACACTCAGCGCTGGTGTTTAAGACATTTGCTGTCGCGTCACCGTTGGCGTTCACAGTGACATGGAAGGTTATATGTGCCAGCAAGTTGTTACCGGATCCCTGACCTATGATCCTGAAGTTGTTCACGAAAGTGGTCTCGAATGCTAGGTCAGCATGGTCGTTAGTGTGAGTTTGTGTCACACCTGTCCCTTGGTATTTGTCACCGGTCACCGATCCCTCGCCGCTAATTGCTTGTGGTTGGAAATGTGATTTGAAATGGACGCCTCCATTCTCATCAGTCTCGGATGTGATAAGCACGTGGAGGTCACCGCTGAGCAGGGCAAACTCTGGCACGCAAGGGATAAACGGCGCTAGAAAGATGGGAACTTTATCGTTCAGACGACCGCTGCATACGTCGGCTTCGGCAGTGCCAGGCCAAACAAGGTTAATGCCACTGCTAATCCTGCGTATATCAGCCCCCTGCTAACGATAGGACTCTATCGGGAGTGATCCGGCGCATGGACGCCCACGTCGGGCCTAGCGTGCCATCGCCGGGTCACTCTCGATAGAGCCGTTTGGACCAAGCCGCTGGCGTTTGCGGCGGACGCGGCCTCATCAGCTATGTG
>JBKPAJ010000251.1:0-11140 GCA_046726375.1 Acidobacteriota bacterium | reverse complement strand
TGCGTTTCTGTGCGCGCGGCCCGCCGTTCTCCATCGACGCCGTCATCTGCTGCTCATGACGTTCGCGATCCTCACCTACGCGGTGGCGCCGGTGGCCGGCTTTGGCTGGCTGCTCGTTGCGATGGGCCTCGCTCAGTGCGAGGAGAAGCAACATGCGCTCCGCCTCGCATATCTGGCCGTGTTCGTGCTCGTCACGATCTACGCGGAGACGCCGCTCGTGCCGTTTCTTCTCTCGGCGATTCGTTCGTGAGTTATTCTCCGCTTTCCGGGGTCGCCGGTCCGCGACGTCCGGCCCTGGTTCCGCGTCCCGCGCTGTTCGTTCTTAAGCCCAAAGCTACTCACTTGAATTCGGAGCGCCAACGGCGCGAAACGCTCGAACAATGCCCGAATCTTGAGGTCGGCTCAATGCCACGATCAGCAACTCACGTGAATTGAGGGGGTAGTTTCCGCCTTCGCTCCGCCGTTCTCCGAGCTACGGCGAGGCAAGCTTTCAGAATGTCACCAGTCGCTGTTCGATCGCATAGCGAACGAGCTCCGCGGTCGAATGAACGTTCAGATCGCGCATCATCTCGTACTTGATGGTCTCGACCGTGCGAGGGGAGAGGTCGAGCGTCGCCGCGATCTCCTTCATGCGGTGGCCGTTGACGATCAACCGCAGAACTTCCTTCTGGCGCAAGCTCAGCTCCACGCCGGCCGCCGCAGGGCCTGCCATCAACGCGAGGACGTCGTCGGTCAAGGCCGCGCTCATGTACTTGTGCCCTTCGAGCACCGACGCAATCGCGTTCACGAGCTCCTCGCCGCTCGACTGCTTGAGGACGAACCCGCGTGCGCCAAGGCGGAACGCTTCCGCGGCGAGCTTGGGATCCGCGTGCATCGTGAGGAAGATCACGCGGTTGTCGGCGGCGTTCGCTTTCAGCTGGCGCAGTCCTTCGAGACCGCTCAGCATCGGCATGGAGATGTCGGCCACGATGACGTCGGGATGCAGCCGCCCGGCGGCTTCCACGAGCGAGCTGCCGTCTTTGACCGTGCCGACGACGTCGAAGTGTTCTTTGAGGATGCGGACGATGCCATCGGTGAAAACGACGTGATCGTCGGCGAGCAAAACAGTTGAGCGACGCATGATTACTCCCGTGTCTGCGCGTGGTCGACGACTTCGACCGGCACGCGAATGTCGACTGTCGTCCCATCACCGGGATGGGAGCGGATGTTCACCTGGCCTCTCACCATGCGAGCGCGTTCCTCGATGCTGAGCAGCCCCAGACCGCCGTTGCGGCGGGCGGCGCTGAGGTCGAACCCCGTGCCGTCATCGGCAATCACGAGCGCGAGATCAGTATCGCTGCGCGCGAGCGAGAGTGACGCGTGGCGCGCATGCCCGTGCATCGCGCTGTTGCGAAGCGCTTCCTGTGCGATGCGAAACAGCGACAACGAGACCAGCTGGCTCGCAGGCTCGACGTCGCCGATGGCATAAAACCTCACCTGCACCCGATGTTGCCGCTCGACCTCGGCGCAATGCGCCTGCAGCGCCGCGACGAGACCGATGTGCTGCAGAACGCTCGGATGCAGCCCGTGCGAAAGCAGGCGGAGACTTTCGGCCACGCTCGCCGTCCGCTGTTGAAGCGAAACCAGCGTCTCCTGCACGTTGTTGCTCCGGATGTCGCCGGACTTCTGCCGGAGATGACTGATCTCTACGCTGAGCGCCGCAATCTCCTGACAGACATCGTCATGCAGATCACGCGCAATTCGCTTTCGTTCAGACTCCTGGCTCGTGATCAGCCGGCCCGCAAGATCGCGATTGGCCGCGAGCGCGCGCTTCGCCTCGGTGACATCGCGAACGATGCTCAACACGCGGTCGTCCGCGGTGGAGACCATGCGCGCTTCGTAGTAACGTCGCTCGCGCATCGCCAGTTCGTACTCGACCACGACCGGATCCTCGCCCCGGCACGCACGCTCGAGCGCATCCATGAAGGTCGCGGCGAGCGCGGGCGGCATGATCTCCCAGACCGTCTTGCCCAGGAACTGCTCGGGGGCTACGAACAGCAGCGCCGGATCCCGCGCATGATAGTCGACGTAGGTCCCGTCCCGCCGCAGCACGAACATCAGGTCCGGGATGGCGCGCAGAATGGCGCTGTTGCGCGCCTCCGAATGGACGAGCGCCTCTTCGGCGCGCTTTCGATCCGTGATGTCACGGCCGACACCCTGAATTTCGATGAGGCGGCCGCGCTCGTCGAGAATCGCGTGGTTGATCCAGTGCTGCCAGCCAATACTGCCGTCGGTGAGCGTCACGGCATGTTCATGCGAGTCGGTGCCGCTCAGGAGGCCGCCGATCCGCTCGAGCACCGCCTGCCGGGCGGACGGCGGAATCAGCTCGATGAATTGTCGTCCGATCAGCTGATCGGGTGTCTTGTTCCAGAAGCGGCAGTACGCGTCGTTGACAAACGTCAGCGTCGAGTCGGGTCGGAAGCGGCAAATCAGTTCGCTTTGGGTGTGGACGACACTGCGGTAACGTGCTTCGCTGCTTCGCGTCTGCGCCTCGGCGCGGCGGCGGCGGGCGCGATGCACGAGCAGGCCCGCGATGAGCCCGGATTGGACGAGAGTGACCGCGACCACGCCGACGATGTACCAACGGTAGCGCTGCCATGTGCTCAGCTCGCGGAACAGCGTCACGCTTCCAGCGGGCAGCCGCGACTCGCTGATGCCCCAGCGCTGCAACTGGCGCCAGTCGAACATTGGTGCGAGCTTCGCCTGTTCAAGTGGAATGTCTTGCGGACGGGTGCCGTGGAGAATCTGGCGTGCCATTTCTCCTAAACGTATTCCGTGCGTCTCGGTGATCCCCACGACGCCGCCAACGACGCCGGACCCGACGTATGTGCTGCTTACGCCGTAAACAGGTGCCGGCGAGGCGTGCGCCACCAGACGCGCGACTTCCGGCGACGCCACGACGTTGCCAGGATCGTCCTGTGTGTACCGGACGTAGAGAATCAAACTTTGTGGCGGAACGACTCTGACGGCGGCGATCAGCTGCGACACCGACCCTGTGGAGATCGAGACAACCGGTATCCCCCCTGCAACGGCTTCGAGTTGCCTTCGCGCGAGATCCCGTAACGGATAGTTAGGAGCTTCTGCTACGACGAAAACGCGTTCGGTCGACGGATGCAGCTTGAGCGCGAGCTCCAGCGTCTCCACGAATCCGCCGCCCGATATCACGCCGGTGAGCCCCGCGCCGGCGGTGCGAAGGCCCGCATCCGGCGTGCCGTATCCGAGATAGACGATAGGAGCGTCGGGAAACAGCTCGCCGCGATGCCGGAGCACAAACGCCAGGGCGACGTCGGAGACCGCGATCACCAGATCGATCGGCCTCTCGTGGTACTTCCGGCGAATGTACTCGCTCAGGACGAGCGACGCCTCTTCCTCAGGAAAGCGATCCGACTCCAGATATTCGGCGTAGTAGTCGACCGGCACGTCGGCGTGCGACAACACCTGTCGAATGCCGGCATCCACCACCGGACTGCTGGAAAAATCTTCGCTTCCCCAATACACCGCGAGCACGTGGCGCGGTGCCGGCGACTGCGCCGAGGCATCGGGCGACACCCCGGCGAACGCGACAATCACAAGCGCGAAGATGAGGAGCGCACGCGGAAGCGTGTGGCGCGCCATCAGAACCACAGCTGATAGCGTCCAGTGCTGGTGGTGCGTACCAGCCGTTCAAGATTGGTGGAGGCGTGCCGGATCGAGATCTCCGCGCCCGCGAGGACCGCGCCAGTCTCGTCTGTCACTGTGCCGAGGAGGCTGGCATTGGCTTGCGCGGTGGCCAGGTCAGGAAACGCCACCAAAAGCCCGCCAAGGACGAAAGCCCTTTGAACGTACAGCGAACGGATGCCACCGCGAAAAGTGGGGGACATGATGCGTGGTACAAGGGTCACCAGCCAACATCGGGTATCCATCGACGATCTCCCGTTGGCTGGGGGGATCCAACTGCAACGATCGAACGAATGATGTTTGCGCAGACACCGATATGTGCGAGTGGACGACCTCCGTGAACACCTCTTGAGCGGTGTGTTTGGGTTTAGAAGCGCTGCGTATCTCGGTCCGAGTATTGAACTCAGCTACGCAGAGTTTTGTACGGTTATTTTACCCAACAGTGGTGAGTATTTTGTGCAGCCCATCAGTCAGGGCGGCCGCACGGGTCGACACTGAATTCGATGTTTCAGGATCTCTGGGCAACGGTGGCATCCGGCTAAACTCTGCAGGTACGAGCGTTCTCTCACGTCTGGATAAGCTAGTAGCGGTGCACACGCAGATTGCGATCATCGGCAGCGGATTCGGCGGACTCGGGGCTGCAATTCGTCTGAAGCAGGACGGGGTCGATGATGTCGTCATCCTCGAACGCGCCGATGATGTTGGCGGCACGTGGCGCGACAACACCTATCCCGGCTGCGCGTGCGACGTCGAGTCTCATCTCTACTCGTTCTCGTTTGCGCCGGAACCCGGCTGGAGCCATCGCTTTTCGCGCCAGCCGGAAATCTGGCGATACCTGCAGCGCTGCGCGCGTGAGTTCGGCGTCCTGCCGCACATCCGCTTTGGCCACGAGGTGCGGAACGCGGCGTGGGACGACCACGCGCGCCGCTGGCGGATCGAAACCACGCAGGGCTCGCTGAGTGCGAACGTGCTGGTGATGGCGAGCGGTCCGCTCAGCGAGCCCGTGCTGCCGCAACTGAAAGGCGTCGAACGCTTCGAGGGGCGCGCGTTCCATTCGGCGCAGTGGGATCACAGCTTCCAGTTGGACGGTCGCCGCGTCGCCGTGATTGGCACGGGCGCATCGGCCGTGCAGTTCATTCCGGAAATCCAGAAGCGGGTTGCTCATCTCGATCTGTATCAGCGCACGGCGGCGTGGGTACTGCCGCGGCCGGACGCACCCATTGCCGAGTGGCGGCGCGGGGTGTACCGGCGCGCTCCGATCCTGCAGCGCGCCGCGCGCTTGTTCATTTACGCCTATCGCGAGATCTGGGTGCTGCTGTTCCGTCATCCGCGCGTCATGCAGCGGGCGCAGCAGATGGCGGTGCGGCATCTGCAGAGGACCGTTGCCGATTCCGAGCTCCGCGCGAAGCTGACCCCCAGCTACACCATGGGCTGCAAACGCGTGCTGTTATCGAACGACTTTTATCCCGCGATCGCGCAGCCGAACGTCGACGTGATCACCGACGCCATTGCCGAAGTGCGCGCGCGATCGATCGTCGCGACCAACGGCGTCGAGCGGCCGGTGGATGCGATCATCTTCGCCACCGGCTTCCGCCCGACGAATCCGCCGCTTGCGGCGCATATTCGCGGCCGCGATGGTCGGACGCTGAGCGAGATCTGGAGCGGCAGTCCAAAAGCGCTTGCGGGAACGACCGTGGCCGGCTTTCCGAATCTGTTCATTCTGCTCGGCCCCAACACCGGGCTGGGCCACAACTCGGTTCTGTATATGACCGAAGCGCAGCTCGATCATCTTATCGGCGCCGTCAGATACATGCGCGCGCGAGGCGTCGATGCAATCGAGCCGCGCGAGGACGCGCAGAGCGAGTGGGTCGCTGCGATCGATCGGCGGATGCGCGGCACCGTCTGGGTCTCGGGCGGATGTTCGAGCTGGTATCTCGATCGCACCGGGCGCAATTCCACGCTGTGGCCCGACTCGAGCTGGAGCTACTACCGTCGCGCCGCCAGATTCAGGCCGGACGAGTACACCGTCTCGCGGCTGCCGTCGTTCACGCCGCGTAAGGCCGCAGAGAATGCAGGGTTCTGAAAAGGTCGTCTTCCTCACCGGTGCGGCACGCGGCATTGGCGCGGAGCTCGCGCGAGTACTCGCGTCGCGCGGTGCGAGACTCGCGCTCGCCGGGCTCGAACCCGATCGTCTCGCGGCGGTCGCCCGCGAGCTCGGATCGGATCACGCGTGGTTCGAGTGCGACGTCGC
Source organism: Acidobacteriota bacterium (assembly GCA_046726375.1). GTDB lineage: Bacteria > Acidobacteriota > Vicinamibacteria > Vicinamibacterales > UBA2999 > DASPWV01. The sequence goes on along the minus strand of JBKPAJ010000251.1, from coordinate 5,193 downwards.
CGATCAGCGCGCGCTCGATGCCGCCGTTGCCGCTGCCGCACGGAAGTTCGGCCGGCTTGATGTGGTCGTGGCCAACGCGGGCATCGCGGCCATCGGGACCGTTGCGACGACGCCCGCGGACGCGCTCGCACGCGTGCTCGAAGTGAATCTCATCGGTGTTGTGCGCACGGTTGCGGCGACGTTGCCGCACGTGGTGACCGCGCGCGGTTATTACCTGTTGGTTTCGTCGGCGGCATCGTTCTCGGCAATGCCGGGCCTGGCAGCATACTGCGCGTCGAAGAGCGGCGTGGAGCACTTTGCCAATGCGCTGCGCTACGAGCTTGGCCCGCGCGGGGTGGGCGTGGGAACGGTGCACCCGTGCTGGATCGACACCGATCTCGTGCGCGACGCGCGCGCCGATCTTCCGTCGTTCAACGAGACGCTGCCGCGGCTGCCCTGGCCGTTCAACACCGTGACGCCGGTTCGCACCTGCGCCGAGGCCATCGCCGACGCGATTGCGCGGCGCAAGCGACGGACCTTTGTGCCGAAAAGCCTGGCCCCGTTTGCCGCGCTGCGCTACCTGCTGGTGAATCCGCCGTTCGACATCCTGCTGCGTCGCGACGCTCAACGCATGCTGCCGCTGCTCGAGCGCGACGCGACCGCGCTCGGCCGTTCGTTTGGCGCGCACAGCGCCGAATTGACACGCGTGTCGCAGCGATAGCGCCGATGCGGACCACGGCGCGTGGGGATCTCGATCGCGCGGTTGCTGTTGTCGCCGAACAGAAACAGCGTTGGCCGCGGATCTCGCTCGCGCACCGCATCGACCTGCTTTGCCAGTGCATCACCGGGTGCGTGGCCGTTGCCGATGACATGGCGACCGCGGGCTGTCGCGCCAAAGGGATCGATCCGGACTCGGCGATTGGCGCGGAGGAGTGGTTCAGCGGCCCGGTGCCGATTATTCGCAATTTGCGATTGTTGGCAGAAACGCTGGCCGAGATTCGGCAATTCGGTCGTCCGCGCGTGAGGCCTGCCCTGGAGGCGCCACGGAACAAGGTGGCGCACAAGGCGCCCCTGAAGGGGCGCCACCACGAGGAGCGCCAACACGACGGGCACCACCAAAACGAGGTGCGGTCGGCCGTGCGTGTGTTTCCGCGCGATCGCTACGACAAATTGCTCTATCCAGGCTTTCGCATCGACGTGTGGCTGGCCACGCCGGAGCCGACGTTCATACCGCGCGATCCAAACGGGCGCGTCGTCCTGGTGCTCGGCGCGGGCAACGTGGCGAGCATCGGATCGATGGATGCAATCTACAAGCTGTTCGTCGAGGATCACGTCGCTATCCTCAAGATGCACCCGATCAACGATTACATCGGTGAGCATCTCGAGCGCGCGTTCGCGCCGCTCCTTAACGCCGGCGTTCTTCGCATCGTTTACGGCGACGCGGCCGAAGGGCAGTACCTCGTCGACCATCCAGCGATCGAAGAAATCCACATCACCGGATCGCAGGCGGTTCACGATCGCATAGCCGCGACCACACGAAAACCGATCACCAGCGAGCTTGGATGCGTCACACCTGTGATCGTTGCGCCAGGGGAGTGGTCCGACGCGGAACTGGCGTACCAGGCAGAGAACGTGGCCACTATGGTGGCGCTCAACGCGTCGTGCAACTGCAATGCGGCGAAGGTGATCCTCACATCGCGCGGGTGGAAACAGAGGCGCGTATTTCTCGATCGCGTGGCGGCCATCCTCGCGGCGTTGCCGCCGAGAAAGGCGTATTACCCGGGAAGCGCCGCGAAGTACGCGCGGTTTCTGGCCGAGCATGGCGGCGCGCCTCCACCGCACGCGGCCAGCGAGCCGTGTCCGGTATTGCCGTTTGTCGCGCTGTTCGATGTCGATGCGGATCGCAAAGAGGACATCGTGTTCAACGAGGAAGCGTGGTCACCGATCGTCGCCGAAACCGCGTTGCCCGCAGGCGACGAGGCGGCCTTTCTCGACGCGGCTGTGCGGTTTTGCAACGAGCGTATCGCGGGCACCTTGAGCGTTGTCGTGCTCGCGGATCCGCGAGCACGTGCCCGGCTTGGCGAGCGCTTCGATCGGGCGGTGGCCGATCTCGACTACGGCACCGTCGCGATCAACCAATGGTCCGCGGTGAGTTACGCACTGGGCAATGCACCTTGGGGCGCGTGGCCGGGACACACGCGCGATGCTGTCGGCAGCGGCATCGGCGTCGTGCACAATACGCAAATGCTCGACGGCGTCATCAAAACCGTGCTCGACGCGCCCTTCGTGAGCAAGCCGAAGCCGCCGTGGTTCTGCACCCATCGGCGCGCCCACGTCGTTGCCCGCAGGGTCGTTCGCTTCGAGGCCGCGCCGTCGTTGTGGCGGCTGCCGAATCTGGCGTGGGCGGCGTATCGGCCGTGACTTGAAAGTTACAAGTTCAAAGTTCAAAGTTCAAAGTTAGTTGATGAGTCCGCAAGTCGGAACGTTGAATTTGTAAGTTGGTAACCGGCGCACTCGCGGCAGCATCGAAACTCAAAAGTTCACGTCCGGCGTTCATTGCGAGTTCTCAACTTTGAACTTTGAACTTTGAACTTGTAAGTTGTAACCGGCGCACTCGCGGCAGCATCGAATCTCAAAAGCTCAGGTCTGGCGTTCGGTTCTCAACTTTGAACTTTGAACTTTGAACTTTGAACTTGTAAGTTGTAACCCGGCGGCGCGCTCGCGGCAGCATCGAAACTCAAAAGTTCAGGTCCGGCGTTCGGTTCTCAACTTTGAACTTTGAACTTTGAACTTTGAACTTGTAAGTTGTAACCCGGCGCGCTCGAGCAGCATCGAAACTCGAAGGTTCACTGTCGGCGTTCATTGCGAATTCTCAACTTTGAACTTTGAACTTTGAACTTGTAACTTGTACTTGTAATTCCCGCGCCAGCGGCCGCATCGCAGTATAGTGTCCTCAGTGATCCGCACTCGCACGACTGATCCGTCCTATCCCGCCGCCCGTGTGGTCGCGGGCAAGGTCCGCGATCATCTCCTCAACGATCAGCGCGATGGGCCGCCGGTTCCGGAAGCCGATGTGATCGAAGCGGTGATCGACGCGGCGTTCTGGGCCAGCCTGCGGCGCGAAGAGGGCTACGTGCCGCGCATGTCGCTGGCGATCCTCGAACCCGAGCACGCCACGCAGCCGCTGATGTTCGAGCACAGCGTCAAGCTGTTGCCGGCGAGTCTCGTGCGCATATCTGCCGCTGTGGAACGTCCCGGGCTTCACCTCGCTGTCGGCTGCGTGGACCAGGAATTGTGCGTGTGGGGCACCATTCGGTTCGTGCCGACCTCGTCGTGCGTCATCGAGGTCGCCGCCCCAGGGCTTCTCGTGATCAAGCATCGGCCGAGCGAGCAGTCGGGCAAGTTCGTCAACATCGCCGTGCTCGAAGCCGATCAGGTCAAAGTGATCGACGAGAGCGCATCACGGCTCGCGGACTGCCCGGCGGTGGTCAGCTCCCTTCTCGGATTCGATCCGCCGAGGTCGCGTGTTGACCGCCTCAACGTGCTCGTGGAGCTCGCCGTCTCGATGCGCGCCCACGGACGCGGCGGCTCGCTCCTCATTGTCCCAGCCGACGGCGTCGCGTGGCGCGAATCGATCGTGCATCCGGTGTCGTACGCCGTGTCGCCACGGTTTCCCCTGCTCGCCGATCTGCTGCGTCTCCCGCGCAGCGAACGTGGTGGCTCGTGGATTGCGGACGTCGATCGCGCGGTGGAAATGGTTGCCGGACTGACGGCGATCGACGGCGCCACCATCCTGACGGATCAGTACGAGCTGCTTGCGTTCGGCGCCAAAATCGCCAGCCGCGATGGCTATGGCCGGGCAGAACGGGTAGTGGTCACCGAGCCGATCGAAGGCGCGCCGAGCGCGGTCATGCACCCAACGTCGCTCGGAGGTACTCGGCATCTGTCCGCTGTGCAGTTCGCTCATGACCAGAAGGATGCCGTGGCGCTCGTTGCCTCACAAGACGGGGGTTTCACCGTGTTTGCATGGTCGCCGTGCGAGGACATGGTGCACGCGCATCGGGTCGAGACGTTGTTGCTGTAGGACAAGCAGTTCAAAGTTCAAAGTTCAAAGTTAGTTTTAGAGTGTGTAAGTGCGCCGCGTGGGATCAAGCCGATGGCGCGCGTTTGGCCTGCTTCGCTTTCTTCGTCTCTTTCTTCTTTTTCTTCTCTTCTTCGTATCGCGCTTTTGTTTTGATCACGATCGCGGCGAAGATCGAAGCTATCTGGCGGGCCTCGTCTTCCAACCCGCCGATCCTGTCGAAGTTCGCCAGCCGGCAGTTCGCAACGAATCGCAGACACCGTCGGGATTCCTTCGCTTCGCGTAGCGCGATCTTCATCTTCGCAATGAAGTCGCGAGTGCTGGATGCTTCGTCGGCTTCTTCCAGGTTGTTGGAAGTTGATGGCGCCGCCTTGACCAATTGACGCCACACTTCAACACTCGCTAGATGACGTGAGGTTTCGGGACAGGCCTTCAATACCGCACACGCGAAGCGAAAGACTCGTTCGTGCAATGCAAGCGTTCGCTGACGCTCGGGGGATGGAGTAGGCATGGCCGATATAGGTGCAACAAACCGGCCGCGCGAAAACTCCTGGAAATCGTTAGGACGAACTGATCGAAATGGCAAATTCTGCCATGCGAGAGAGATTGACCTTAAAGCGTGTAACAAAACCCTCGAAACATGCGAGGTAGTGTGAACAGGCATGACCGCCACGCTGCTTCCAGATCCGTAGTGGGATCTTGTCGAGCCGTTCTTGCCGATTCCTTCACGACGGCCACAGGGTGGTCGACCGCGCGTCTCGGAACGCGCGTGCCTCGCCTGACCGGCGCGAACCGGAACGACTCGCAAGAAGCCCTGGCGTTGGTGGATGCGATTCCCCCCGCTGCATGGTGAACGGGGCGACCGCGGCAGCGACCGGAACGTGTGGTCGGGGATCGCGGCTACGACGCGACCGATGAACGCGCTCAGCTCAGACAGGTTGCAACGTTACCTTCGCACGCGCAACTCGACCGTCCTTCGCGCGGGACCGTTCTTAATGATCACATCTGTCGTTTCGATCCACTGGCCCGCCGGGTCAAGGGTCATGGAGTTCTTCACGACCACGGGGCCCGACGTGAATCCCCACTCGAAGCCCTTCTCGCGGACCTCGAACTCCGTGTCGACGTAGTTTCCA
>JBKPAJ010000250.1:0-13931 GCA_046726375.1 Acidobacteriota bacterium | reverse complement strand
TGCGGCGCGCGCGAAACAGCAGCAGCTTGATGCTCCCGGTCTTCAGCCCAAGAACGTCCGCGATCTCACGATGCGATGCGCCTTGCGCGTACGCGAGCCACAGCAATGCCCGCTCGCGCGGCTTGAGCTGCGCAAGCGCACGGCGCACGTCGGCACGCCGCGCCGTGCGGTCCGCAAGATCGCCATCCACCTGCAGGACGCGCGCCGTATCCGGCTCGGGCAACGCGATAGTGGACGGCTTGCGCCGCGTGTCCATCACCAGATTCGTCGCAATCTTGAAGAGCGTGTTGCGGCGATGCGCCTCGCTCTCGTAGTCGCGTCGCGTACGCAAAAAGCGGTAATAGGTTTCCTGCAGCAGGTCGTCGGCGAGCTGGCGATCGCCCGTCAGACGCGACAAATACGACCACAATCCGCGCGCGGTGCGATCGTAAAACCCGCGAAAGGCGTCCTCGTCCATCTCCAACCGAACGTCAGCCACGTCGGCCTGCGCAGCAAGCTGTTCGAGTTCCGAAATGGTGAGGTCACGCATATCAGGCCAGCGGCGAATCGCCGCGCTCCGGGGCCGCCGGCGTCATCGGCTCCAGCAGCCCGAGTCGCCGAGACAAGAGATACGACACGGCACCGGACAGCATAAAGCCAACACCGAGCGCCATGGCGAGCATTCCAATCACCGTCAGCGGTTGCCCGATCTCGTCAATCACTCTCATGCTCACAAGCTGGAACCCAAGACCGAGCACGGTCAGCACGACTCCGGCCTGCACAGACCAGAGGATGCGTCCGAACGGCGCGGCGACGCTGCGCGGACCCGGATCGAGTGGAATTGGCGCCGATTCGAGAAAGCGGCGACCGGCAGGCGATTGCACGTACGCGAGCAGATCGCCAGTGCCGGAAAACCGCTCGAGCAGCTTGTTGTGCACTTCGTTCTGGACACGCGAAACCCGCAGCCAGCGGCGGTAATCGATGAACGTCCGCACGAGCCACGCGAGCAGCGCCGACACAGTGAGAAAGATGCAGAACACGCCGAAGGCTTCGAACATGTTGCGCCACATGTTGATCGTCTGGGTGCGCGCATCCGCGGGTTCGTTCCAGTCGTATGAATCGCGGACGAAATCAAAGAAGTATCGCGGGTTGTGAGCGATTTCGGGATGCCGCGCGAGATATGCCGCCAGCGTTGGATACTGCGCCAGATAGTCCTTGTTCTGCAGCAGCGAGGGGTCCAGGCGCAGGATGCGTCCGAGATCGGGCGGAAACCGTTGCATCAACTGCCGCAGTTCCTCGCGCGTGGAGCGCGCGTCGAGATCGGACGGCGGCGGCGCTTCAGCCGTAGCGACCGGGGTCTGCCCTTCGACTCGCGTTCGCTCGCTCTGGGCAGGTTGGGGGGCGGTGCGAGCCGGCGTCTGCGCCTGAAGTGCCACGCTCGCCATCAGCAACAAGGCAAAAACGGCTGGCAAACCGGTCCGTACTATGGGCATTGTTCTTCACCCTAGATACGGGACGCGAACGAAAAGGTTAACGGCGTTCGGCGCGCGCGAGCGCCGCCAGGGCGCGGTTCTGGTCCGACGAAGAGCTGATGTCCTGCGCGGCCGTCACATACAGGTCGCGCGCGGCGTCCGACAGCCGATGCGTGGTGGCCAGCTCCACCAGGACGCTCGAGCGGTCGTAGCTGCTGCTGATGCTCGCAGCCGCCTTCAGAACGCCCTCGACAAAACGATCGCTGCTTTGCGGTTGTGCCACGACAGCTTTGAGCACACGGCCGAGATCGGGGGACGAGCTGATCTCTGCGGCTGACGCGAAGAAGGAATCTGCGGACGAGTCCGTCAAGTTGCCACGTTCGATGAACTCGAGCAGCGTCTCGGCCTGATCGTGAGAGCTCTTCATCGCATCCGCGACTTTCACGGCTTCCGCCGCAACCGCTCCCGGGAGTTGCTGTCCGGCAACAGCCGTCAGGACACGCCGTTGATCGTATGAGCTGGACATGGCGCGCACGAGGTCCATGAAGGCAGCAGAGGTGGAGGACGTCACTCCACTGCGCTGTGCGAGCTCGATAAGGATGTTGGCTCGGTCGTGGCTCGAATTGACGGTGGCCGTCGCTTCGAGTACCGCCGCGGCCACTTCCGGTGAAACGGGATCAGTCTGCATCACCGCCGACAATGTGCGGCGCTGGTCATAGTCGCTGCCGATCATACGCGCGCCGCGCGCGATCGTTGCACGATGCGGGTCGGTCAACGTCGGAAGCTTCGTCGCCGTGACAAAAAGCATTGCGCGATCGTAGTCGTTGGTGAGATCGGACTGAACGCGGCGCAGCACGCGCGACAGCAAGGGCTCGGTCAGCGGCGCCTGTTCGAGCAACTCCGTGTAGTAGACACGCCTCACGTAGCTGGAATTGGCGAGCCGGCTGATCTCGTCGAGCACCGCGTCGGGACCGCCCTGTTTGAGAAAGCGCGCGACGCGATCCCTGGCGAACATGCCGCTCTGCCGCACCAGTTTCTCGAGCGCCTGTGCGAGGAAGAGCCGTCCCTCGGGTTCCCAGTCGCGCTTGAAGCCATTTTTGGAAAAGCGCCGCTCGATCTGTCCGCGGCTCTGGCCTCGCACGTCCGCGCGCGACGCGAGCACGAGACCGTCGGTGATCGTCACTGTCGCGCCTTCTTCCACCCACGCGATGTCATGCTTATCGTCGGAGAGGCGAAACGCGCCATTCCATTTGACCGACAACTTTTCATGGTCGGTCGTCCATACCAGGTTTCCGTTCGTTCCGGTCTGTTCGGCCCGCGGCGGCGGTGGTACGGGTGGCACGGGGGCGACAGCCGGCGGCTCTGGCGGTGCCGGTGGCGGCTCAAGATCCCGAACTCCTGGTGGCGGCGCAGGAGCGGGTGAAGCCGGCGGCGCTGGTAGCGCGGCTGGCGTTGGCGCGGCAGGCCAAGCCAGCGGCGTTGGTGGCGCGGGTGGCGCGGCGGGCCAAGCCAGCGGCGTTGCTGGCGCGGGTGGCGCCGGCGGAGCGATCCAGGAACGCAGCAATGCCGGCGGCGACGGCGGCTCCGGCGGCAGCGGAGATAACGAAGATTCCGGCGCGAGAGGCGGAGTCGGTGGCTCGGGCGGAACCGCCGGCAGATCAAAGGGAGAGAGCACCGGCGGAGACGGCGGTGGCGGCGGCGGAAACACTTGATTCGCCGTCATCGGACGTTGGAGTTCGATGTCGCGGGCACGCGTGGGCTCGTCGTTCGACGCGCCAAACGCGCCCGCACTTCCTACCACGACCACCAACATCGCGAGCGCCGTCCATACCGGTGGTGTCTCGTGCGTCGGCCGCTGACCGCCAAGAATGCGGCGAACACGCCCAAGGAGTGAGCCGTCTGTCGCGGCAAGCGCGAATCCACGATCGCCCGCGATCGTCGTCAATTGCGCCAGCGCCGATACATACACAACGCGATCGCCGCACACTTCGACCGCGAGATCGTCGCAGCAGTGCTCCCGCTCCTCCCGCACTTGCGCCGAGACCCACCACACCGCGGGGTGATAGAACAGCAACGTTTCGACGACCGACTGCAGAAGATTAATCAGGTAGTCGTGACGACGGACGTGCGCGAGCTCGTGGGCGAGGATCGCTTGCAGTTGTTCGGGCGAGAGGCCGGCGAGCGCCGAGGCCGGGAACAACACCACAGGTTTTACCCAACCAACCAAGGTCGGTACGGCAACCGCCGTTGATTCAAGTATCTCAACGCCGCGCCGCAGGCGGAGCCGAATCCCAATCTCGCGCGCTGAGAATTCGAGCGTAGGCGACACCGTGTCGATCGCACGCCGGGCGAGCCGGCGCGTCAGCATCCATCCGCCGACAAGCCGGAACGAGAGGATCAGCACGCCGAGGCTCCACCCTGCGACGATCAGCAAGAGCGGCACCGGTCCGAGTCGCTGCGGCCGCAACGGCGTGGCATCCTGTCGCGCGGGGATGAAAAGAGATCGCGCGGTCGGGCTCACGTTGAAATCGGCAATGAGCAAGCCTGTCACCATGGAGCTCTGAATCGAAGAAGCAGGCATGACGCTCGGCGTTACGCGCGACTGCGGTGACGCGGCAGTATGTGAGAGGGTGATAAAGGTTGCCGTGCACGACGCCAGCATCAAAGCGAGCGTCGCTACGCCAATGGCATAGCGGGTTGACGCGCGCGCGGGCCGCGCCGCGCGCAGCAGAAGAAATGCGACAAATCCGAGAGCTGCGCCCTGCCACAGAAAGTGAAGCAGCGTCCATCCGAGGGCCTGCAGCGCGGGTTGTTGGACGAGCGCGCGAAAGTCGATCATCACGGCTTCTCCCTTGCGTCGTCGATCAGCTTCCGGATCTCGCGGAGTTCTTCTGGCGATGTTTCTTCTGCGGTCAGCGCACGCATGACCAGAGCCTTGGCGGAGCCGCCGAACGCGCGCTTCATGAGGTCTCTGACGAGTTGGGTCTGGGTGTCGGCCTCGGTGACGTTCGCCGAATAGACGTGCGTGCGCGCGGACTCGTCGCGGACAACGAGGGCCTTCTCGGCCATGATCTGCATCAGTTTGAGCGTTGTCGTGTAGCCGGTTGCGCGCGTGGCGAGCGCCTCATGCACCTGACGGACGGTCGATGGGCCGAGTTGCCACAGGACACGCAAAATCTCGAGTTCTGCGTCTGTTGGTCGGGGCCGACTCGGTGCCATCGCCGCGATTATACGAAGCCGTTCGTATGTGTCAACGAAAACCTTCGTAAAACGTCCCGGCGCCCTGAGGTCTCAAGATCTTCAGATGTCCAAATCCCACATGTCCAAATCCCAGATCTTTTTCAAATCTCGACATCTCCACATCTCGAGGTTCAGGGATTCATGCGTTCCTATAAGGGCCGCAGATCCGAACGGCGTCGTAGCAGTCGCAGGCTTCCTGGCGGAGGCGCGCGAGATCGCGTACGGTGAGCATGCCGCGCCGATAATCGATGGCACCAGAGTCGCGGAGCGCGGAGGCGGCCTCGGTCACGGCACTGCGGGGGCCGCCGACCATATATGAAATGAATTCGTGCGTGAGCGGCAACGGGCGCAAACCCGTACGATCGATCGTCATCAAGAGCCACCGCGCCAGGCGCTGTCTCGCGTTGTGAAAGCGATTGCAAATCGCCGACTGTCCGACCTGGACAATGACAGCTTCCGAGTACGCAAGCAGGCGTTCGTGGAACTCGGCGCAATCCCGCAGCTGCCTCGCGACCGCGTCGGTCGGCAACCGCCAGGCCTTACCTGACACGTGTGTCACAACTCGAAAAGGCAACCGATGGCGGCCCAAAAGCGCCGACACGCTCGCCACACCCTCGCGGCCGATCACGGCGACTTCGACGGTGGCCCCTGTTTCGGTCGTCCCCACGAGCGAGAGGACGGCATCAAGGGGAAATATACGAATTCGGGGCGTACGCCGGCTTCCGCAATCACCGTCCCTGTCTCGAGGAGCGCCTCGACGAGGTGCGGTTTGAGAAGCGATATTTCCGAAGACGGAAGACCGGCGAGGATCAGGTTGCCGCAGGGATCGGACATCGCTCGCCGCTCGTAAACGCGACAAGGTGTCACGACGGGCGTCGACTAGTCAGTCCAAAAGTCGACGCTCGCCGGCTAGACGAGAATGCTGCTACCGTTCACGGGCTCCACCTCCGCTGTTCCGATGGTGTCGTAACACTCGCAGGCTTCGCGCCGGAGCTGCTCCGGGTTTCGGATCGACAACATTCCGCGCGAATACTCGATCGCGCCCGATTCGCGCAGTTCGGCCGACGCCTCGGTGACGGCACTTCGGGGGCCCCCGACCATCGAGGAAATGAATTCGTGCGTGAGCCGCAAGTCGGTGCTCTGCGCGCGGTCCGACGTGGTCAGGAGCCACCGCGCGAGCCGTTCTTTGGCGTTGTGATATCGATTGCATACGGCCGACTGACTGATCTGCGCGATAACGGCATCCGCGGCGTTCAACAGACGCCCGTGCAACTCACCGCACTCGCGCAGCTGCCGCGCGACAACCTCTGTTGGAACCCGCAGCGCTCGGCCGGCGATCTTGGTCACGACGCGGAACGGAAGACCGTTGTTGCCAAACACCGCCGAAACGCTGGCCATTCCCTCCCGCCCGATGTCAGCCACTTCAACAGTGGCGCCGCCCTCGGTCGTCCCGACAAGCGACAGGACACCCTCGATCGGGAAGTATAAGAACGGCAGCGGCTCCCCGGCCTCAGCGAGGACAAGACCGCGATCGATCGCGACTTCCTGCAGATGCGGAGCCAACACCGCGTATTCGCTTGGTTCGAGCTCTTCCAGCAGCCTGTTGCTCTTCACGGTGCCTCCTTACATCCGCAAAAGTGCGGTATTTCCGCTCAACCCCGGTGACCTGTTTCCCTCCGGGTAAGTCAACATCAAGTTTTGTGCCGCAAAACGGCCGCGTATCCGGAGAACACCTGGCCGAGGAACTGTCTGGAACAGGCATATCTTGCCGCTTCGCGGCAGTAGAGCTACCACCTATGGGAAATATCGGGTGCGCGACCTAACTCCGAAATTCAATACGCAACGGGAAATGATCGGAAGCGCGCTTTATATCAGGAGCTTCGCTGACAACTCCGCAGGACACCAGCCGATCAGTAAACGCCTTGGGCAGAAACGCGTAATCGAGCCGCACATGCGGATCCCAGGTTGGAAACGTAAACCCGGTTCCGGTTTGCTGGCAGACGCGGAAGCCATCAACGTAGTTGGCGCCGAGCATAATCGCAATTGTTTGCCAGCGGATACGGCCGCCCGACAGCCACACCAGCACCCGCAGGCGATACGGAAGCCGCGAGATGTCGAGCGCTTCGTTCGGCGCAAGCGTGTTGAAGTCGCCGACGAGGAGATGAAACGCGTCGGCATACTTGCGCGTCACATTGAGGAGGCCGCGAAGCTCGTGCACACGCCGCCGCTCGGTCCACGCCGCATGCACAGCGCTGAGATGCACGCCGAAGACGCGTACGTCGAGATCTCGAGGGACGATCTCCAGGAACGCGTGCTGCGAAAACAGTGGACGCGCGTAGCGGTGGCTCGCGAGCGGCACGCGACTGATGCACGCGACGGAACGGCCACGCGCACAGATCACCGTCGTCATTCCGGTGGCGTCGGCGATGCGCCGCACCACGTCGGGGCGCCGGGCTTCTTGAAGGATGGCGATATCCGGCGATTGCGAGTTGATGACCGACGCGATGACGTTCTCGCGTCCTGCGCCGCCGAGTTTGATGTTGTAGCTGAGAAGCTTCAGGATCACGTCGTTGCTTCTTCGGAACGCGCCACGATGGTGAGATACGGTTGACCAAGTAAATCGCCGCGCAGGAACATCACCAGATCGCCCGTTGCCTGGATATTGACGGGCCGTCCGACCATTGCCATCAGTTTCGCCCGCACCGGCAACAATTCTGGCGCGAACTTGTCGTCATCACTGCTGACCGGGCGCGAGTGCAGTCCTGGGACGTAGAAGCCGTCGAGACTGTACAGCTTCAACGCCTCGCCGCCCACGAGCGTGAGGTCGAGGTCGCTCGTACCCGGACCGTCGGCGTCGAATGGCGCCCCGTCTCGCCAGCGTTGCCCCGTCACCGCGCTGCCGCGGACAACCGCGCCCACGCCAAGAGGAATGGCGTCGCGAACGGTCTGACAGAATTTTTGAAACCGCTCACGATCGCCGCCAAACACCAGCCGAATCATGTTCTCGCGCTTCTCGTCTTCGGTCGGTTCCGACCCGGATGCAACGGGCTCAGCCACGGTGAACTCCTGGCCGTTCTCATTCATCGCCTGTGCCATCGCTGGAGTGTTACGCACGAGCCGGCGGCGTCGTAAACTCCGATATGCGTTGCAACCGTCACCACGCCGTCGCGCTCGCTGCGGCGTCACTCCTCATCGTCCAGTTGTCAGCCGCCGACGAGCGCGAAAAGTACTGGCCACAATGGCGCGGACCCTATGCCACCGGCGTGTCGCGACAGGCCAAGCCGCCGATCGCGTGGAACGAGACGAAAAACATCAAGTGGAAAGTGGAGATTCCGGGGCGCGGATCGTCGTCGCCCGTGGTGTGGGCTGACCGCCTTTACCTGCAGACTGCTGTTCCGATTGGCACAACCGGCGACACGCACAAACCGTTGGGCGGCGTGACGCCGCGGCCGCTGCACGCTTTTAAGATTCTCTCCGTCGATCGCCGAACCGGCAAAGTGGTGTGGGAGAAAACCGCGCGCGAACAGGCGCCGCATGAACCCTCGCATTTCGAGAACGGCACGTGGGCCTCGGGATCGCCGACCACCGACGGACAACACGTCATCGCCTACTTCGAATCGTTTGGAATTTACTGCTACGACATGAATGGGAAACTGGTGTGGGAGAAGGACCTCGGCGACAAACGGATGCGGAATCAGTTTGGCGAGGGTTCGACGCCCGTGCTCCATGGCAACACGATCGTGGTCGTGTGGGATCACCTTGGCGGACAGTCCTTTGTTGTCGCACTGGATAAACGCAGCGGACAGGAACTGTGGCGCGAAAACCGCGACGAGATCGATACCTGGGCGACGCCGTTGGTCGTGGAGCACGAAGGACGTGCGCAAGTCATCGTGCCAGGCATGAAGCGTCTCCGCAGCTACGATCTGGCCACGGGCAAGATCGTGTGGGAAACCGCGGGACTCACGATGAATCCCATTCCATCACCTGTCTTTGAAAACGGAATCGTATTTGCGACCAGCGGATTTCAGGGAAACAGCCTGAAGGCCATCAAGATTGCCGGCGCAACCGGTGACATCACGAACACGGGTCACGTCCTTTGGACGCTTAATCGTGACACGCCCTATGTGCCATCGCCGCTCGTTTACGACGGCGTCCTGTACATCCTGAAAACGAACAACGGTCTCCTATCGGCCTTCGACGCGCAAAGCGGCAAGCCGCTCTATCAACTCCAACGCCTCGAGAAAGCACCCAACGTTTTTTCGTCACCTGTCGCGGCCGCCGGTCGGGTCTACATTGCCGGGCGCGACGGAACCACGGTGGTGATCAATGCCGGCGCGTCCTTTGAGGTCCTCGCGGAGAACGTCCTCGACGACGGCTTTGATGCCTCGCCGGCTCTGGTCGATGGTGACCTCTATTTGCGCGGCTATAAATACCTCTACGCGATAGCCGAAAAGTAGGAGACGAGGTACCGAGCCCCCCCTGCGGCTGAGCTTGCGGAGAGTCGCAACTCTGCCGCACGATGGGCCATTCCCGGTCTTGATGCCCGAACCCGCAGGCTCTCGGGGGACGCTCCGCGTCCTTTTTGTCGAGGACAATGAGGACGACGCCGCGCTGTTGCTGCGGCATTTGGAACGCGCCGGCTACGAGGTCGAGTCATTCCGCGTCGACACCCGCGAAGGGTTTCGCAGCGCCATCACCAACGCCAAGTGGGACGTGGTCATCAGCGACCACTCCATGCCGCGCTTCTTCTCGCACGACGCCCTGTCGACGCTCAACGAGTTCGGAGTCGACTGTCCGTTCATCATCGTATCCGGCACCATCAGCGAGGACATGGCCGTGGATGCGATGCGGGCCGGCGCACACGATTATGTCCTGAAGAACAACCTCGCGCGGCTGGCGCCGGCGATCGATCGCGAATTGGGCGATGCGGAGCTGCGCCGGCAGGCGCGCGAAGAGCGCGAGGCGCGCAAGGCCGTCGAACTGCAGCTCCAGCAAAGCCAGAAGATGGAAGCGGTCGGCCGTCTGGCAGGGGGGATTGCGCACGACTTCAACAATCTGTTGACGGCGATCCTCGGGTTTACCGGTCTCGCGCTGGACAAAGTGAATTCCGGCGCCGGGCCGGTGCGTTTCGAGCTCGAACAGGTCAAGCAGGCCGCCGACCGCGCGGCGCGATTCACCAAGCAACTGCTCGCGTTCAGCCGTCAACAGGTGCTGTTGCCACGCTTGATCGACCCCGCCGCCTCGATCGACTCGATGATGCCGATGCTGCGTCAGCTGCTCGGTGAAGACGTAGAACTGTCGATCATCGATCGCACCGAGGCGAACACGAAAGTCGATCCCGGTCAGTTCGAGCAGGTCGTCATGAATCTGGCGGTCAACGCGCGCGACGCGATGCCGAACGGTGGACTGCTGCAACTGGGCACATCCTCCGTCGAGCTGTCAGCGACAGACGCCGCGCGTTTGCAAGTCGCGCCCGGACAGTACGTGCTCCTCAGCGTGCGCGACAACGGCCTGGGTATGGACGAAGCGACGCGTGCGCGCATCTTTGAGCCGTTTTTCACCACAAAACCGCCAGGACAAGGCACGGGGCTCGGTCTGTCCACCGTGTATGGCATTCTGAAGCAAAGTAACGGCGCCATCGACGTCCAAACGGAGGTGTCGAAAGGCACCACCTTCAAGGTTTACCTGCCGGTCGCTCTGGCGAGCGCCGAACCGGCAGCCGAAAGGCGTCGGGTGCCGTTGCCTGTCGGCCAGCTGCAGGGCTCGGTGCTCGTGGCCGAAGACGAGGAATCTGTTCGTGCGCTCGTGCAAACCGTGTTGAGGACGGCGGGCTTTCGCGTGCTGATGGCGGCATCCGGAACCGAAGCGGCGGACATGCTCGCAACCGTCGAACAGCCGCTCGATCTGCTGATCACAGACATCATCATGCCGGGCATGATCGGTCCCGATCTCGCGCGCCTTGCGCTCGAACGCTTTCCGCAGACGCGTGTGCTCTACATCACGGGCTATGCCACGCATTCCGCCGTTCCGGCCGGCTTTCTTCAGACAGATGACGCGCTCCTGCAAAAGCCGTTTCTTCCCGAGCAGTTACTCGCGAAGGTGCACGAGCGTCTCGGCATCGTGTCATGACTGTTCCACGATGGTGGGTGAATCTTCCCGTCCGCTACAAGGGGCTCTTCGTCATTTCGCTGCCCTTGATCGGCATCATCGCCGTCATCATCGTGCGCATTCCGTTGATGGAGCGGCAGGAAGCGACCACGGCGCTGCTTGCGCGCTCGGCGGAGATGCGCGATCGCGCGCACGAGATGTTGCTGGCGCTGCTCGATGCCGAAACAGGCGCACACGGTTTCGTGCTGACGGGTGATCGGACGTTTCTCGCGCCGTTCGAAGCCGCTCGGCGCCGCGTGCCGGACGCCCTGCAAGCGCTCCGCAGTCTCATCGCGCCGGGCGCCGAGCAGGAGCTCTACGAGCGTGTCGCGTATCACGCCCGGCGGCGTCTCGATCTCGCGATCGACATGGTGGCGCTGGTCGGGCGCGGCGCGGCGTCCGGCCCGGAGCTCAAAAACCGCCTGGCGCAGGGCAAACAGGAAATGGACCAGTGCCGGGCCGTGCTCGGCACGTTGCTGGACACGCAGCGGGCGGTGGTGGCGGAGAGCCAGGCCGAACTCGCGCGCATTCGCCAGCGCCTGGTCCCCATCATCTGGATCACGCTCATTCTGGCGCTCGTGGGCGCCGCCGCCGGAATGTGGCTCTTCATCACGGGCGTCGCCCGCCGCATGGCCGCGGTTGAGCGCAACGCCGAGCGGCTGGCGCAAGGCGTCCGGCTGCGCCGCGAGTTCTCGCGCGGGTACGACGAGATCGGGCGTCTCGATCGCGCCCTGCGCCGCGCGTCGATCATGATTCGCACGCGCGATCGCGAACTGCGCTCCCTCAACGCGACGCTCGAGCGATCCCTGCACGACACGCAGATTCTCAACCGCGAGCTCGAAGCCTTCAGCTATTCTGTTTCCCATGACCTGCGCGCGCCGCTGCGCAGCATCGACGGATTTGCGCAGGCACTGCGGGAGGACTGGGGCGATCGGCTCGACGAAGCCGGCCAGGATCATCTCGCGCGCGTGCGCAATGCGGCACAGCGCATGGGCCGCCTGATTGACGATCTGCTCAAACTCTCGCGCTTGTCGCGCGCACAACTGCAGCGCGTCGACGTCGACCTGACGGAGATCGCGTGCGAAATCGTGTCGGAGCTCGTGGAACGGAATCCCACCCGCCAGGTGAGTTGGGATATTGCCCCCGACCTGCACGCCAACTGCGATCCGTCCCTCGCGCGCATCGTGTTGGAGAATCTGATCGGCAACGCGTGGAAGTTCACGTCGAAAACGCCGACTGCCTGCGTCGAGTTTGCGACTGTGGCCGACAGCAAGCCGACGACGTTCGTGATTCGTGACAACGGCGCGGGCTTCGACATGAAGTTTGCGGACAAGCTGTTCGGGCCGTTTCAGCGGCTGCACACCGATCGAGAGTTCCCCGGTACGGGGATCGGATTGGCGACGGTGCAGCGCATCGTCCACAAGCATGGCGGCGAGGTGCGGACGCGCGCCGAGGTCGGCCGCGGCGCCGCGTTCTACTTCACGTTCGAACCGGCAGATGGAGTGGCAGCGGCATGATTCGAAAGGTAATTCTGCTCGTCGAGGACAACCCGGATGACGAGGCGCTGACGCTGCGCGCGCTCGCGCGCAACAACATCGGGAACGAAGTCATCGTCGCTCACGACGGCGAAGAGGCGCTGGAGTGGTTGTTCTGCACCGGCCGTTATGTCAATCGCGACGCGCGCGATCAACCGGCTCTGGTGTTGCTCGATCTCAAGCTGCCCAAGGTGGACGGCCTGGAGGTGCTGCGGCGCATTCGCGAGCACAAGGACACGCGCCTGGTTCCGGTTGTGATCCTGACCTCGTCGCGCGAGGAGCACGATCGGCTACAGGGGTACACCAACGGCGCCAATTCCTACGTGCGCAAGCCGATCGACTTCGCGCATTTTGTCGAAGCCGTCCGGCAGGTCGGCTTGTATTGGCTGGTGTTGAACGAACCACCGCCCGAGACGCGAACGCCTCTGAGCGGGCGACACCAGATCAAGCAGTAGCGCCGAAAACCGACGGACGCCGCGCCGCCGCGGTGCGACCGTTGCGTCTCCGTGTCTGACTCCAGCGCGCGGGCGGCAGCTAATCTCCCAGTCCCGCAACACATCGAGTGGGCGTGCTGCGCGAAAATCGTCAAACAGCTCACCAGCTTCGCGCGCTGGAGAGATCACTCCCCTTCCGCAGGCGGCCGTGGACGATTGTCCTCAGTCCGTGTTCGTGACCGATCGCGAGACGCAGATCGTGATGGTCAACGGTGCGGCCGCGCGTCTGCTCGGGAACTCGACGCGAGAGCTTCAGCGGCTCACGATTTGGGACATCACGCACGTCTCGGCGCAAAGAGACTTTGACGTGCTGGGGAAGGAGTTTCTCCGCGCGGGCCGTCAGCGCGGAAATATGCCGTCCGCGATAAACACGGTTCCGTCGTCGAGGTGGCCTATTACTCTCAGACTCACATCATTCCTGAACGGCATGTGATGGTCGTGCGCCAGATCAGATAGCCCTTCGGCCGCCCCGTTTTCCGCTCGCCTCAGGCTCCCTTCAACTCTTTACCTTCTCATCTCGCTCAGGGCAAGCCCGCGTCAGTTTGGCAACCGACGTGCAGTGGTTCGCCCCGAGGCACTGTTGTTGAACTTCGGGCGCGCACTCATCCTTTCGTCGTGCGCGGTTGTTTTCGCGACCGCGGCTTCGGCGCAGTCTTCATCCCACACAGCCCCCGCCGCTCCTTCGTCTGCTTCGTCGCAGGAGCCTGGCGAGAAACTCACGCGCCTCATGATCGGCATCGATCTCAAACAAACACTGATGCCCAGCGAAGGCACAACCAACCGATTTGGCGTGGGCTTCGCCTGGCGCTGGCGCGGGCGCACGGCTCGCACCGACGACAGCTTCGGTTTTGCGTACCGCTTCAGCTCTTACAGCACTGCGATCTCGGGGCAAGTGCTCGGACAGAGCATGGAAATCGGCGATGTGCGGCCGCTGCTCGTAGGGGTCGAATACAAGATGCCGCGCGGCAAGTGGACGTGGGCCGTCGGCGGAACTGCCGGCCTCTCAATCAACAGGTTGGACACGGCCACCGTGTTCCGCAATCGCGTCATCAATGCGACCGGCG
>JBKPAJ010000249.1:0-13561 GCA_046726375.1 Acidobacteriota bacterium | reverse complement strand
CGGCGAAGCAGATCAGGCTCGAACAGCTGGGGAATCTCTCGGCCGGTGCACCGGGCGATGTCGCCGTCCTGCGCGTGGAGAAGGGCGCCGTCGGGTTCGTCGATTCGCGCGGGGCGCGTCTCGACGGGACGACAAAACTGGTGTGCGAATTGACCGTACGTGATGGCAAGGTGGTCTACGACCTGAACGGCATGTCGAGGGACCGCTGGGATCCATCTGCGCCTGATGGTGGACCCGGCGATCCGCGGTGGGACGGGATCACGCCAATGCGCAGACTCACGCGGTCGCCGAGTCGATAGTGCCTGCACACGCGGTGAGTGAAATCCCGAGGCAATGGTGGGCCGGACCGATGCGCGACGCGCGCACAGAGTGGCCGCACAGGCGTTTCGAACCGATAATCCGATGCGTTGGGCGAAGCGGTACTTGGCGGAGCTTCAGGATGCCGAATCTCCGACAGAACGACATAACGCAGACAGACAGCCTCACTCCTGACGAAGCACGAGGAGCGGGTCGACGTGCGCGGCTCGGTGTGCCGGGAGGCTCCGAGTGCTGCGGCGGGATTCATCTCTCGCGTAGACCCCAACGTGTTCAGCGAACAGCCAACGAGCCAACGCACCGGCTCCTCGCTACTGCCGTCGCCGCTTACGAGGAGTCCCTCCAGCCGGCTGCGTCTTGCGAAACACAGGTTCAGGAGCACCAAGCAGGGACAGCACGGGATCACCGCCCGCGCGTCCCTCATCACCGAGCAGCGCCGCAACCATCTTTCTGATTTGGCCCTGAGGCGCTCCACCTCTAACGGCCTGCGGCGATGCACGCTTTGTGTGCGAGCAACATCCTGAGGAGCCGTGGCCTCACGGTCGATGACGCGGACAATGTGCAGGCGGATTGCGATTGTTTTTACTGTTGCCAGACGCAGTGTGGGTGAGTTATTAGGCGGCCGCGTTACCGCAACACCCAATGGATGCCGACGACCGCCATCGCGGCGTTAACGCCGAGGTTCTCGCCGCGCGTGCCGGCGTTAGAGATGTGGTGGTTGCGGAACTCCAGCATCAGCCCAGGCCCGCGGCGGGTGATGCGCTTGACACCCACGCCCCACACCACTTGAAAGTTCCAGATTCGGTCCAGCTCTGGTGCCTCGAGTGATGTCCACACCATGCCGCCGCCGAGTGTGTAGTACGGCGTCCAGTGCCGGTCCCTGAGGAAGTAGTGCCGGCCGCCGATGCCGACAACGCCGCCGAGAACGGCGGCGTGGGGCCGATAGTACACGTGCGCCGTCCCCTCACCGTACAACTCGAGCCAGTCCGTAACGAACCAGCCCATTTGCGGATAAAAGCCGACGTACTGGATGTCGCTGATGGCCTTGCCGTAGCCTGGCCAGCCGTGAAGCCACGAGTGGCCCCAGCCGCCGGCGAGCGCTCGGGTGCGGTAGCCACGCGCGAGCGGGGCGGGCTTCACAGTAGGGTCGGTCTGTTGCGCAGTGACCTCCGAGGCAAGTAACAGGGGCAGCGCCGCGGCCAGGGCCATCGCAGTCCCCCACATGCCGTCACATTAGCAGACATGCCGCCGTGGGTCTTCTCGAGCACGCGCAAGACGGGCCGTGCATCGACCACGCACAGATGGTGATCGAGCCGATCGGCGAGCGCTCGCATGTCGATTTCCGGAGCCACGACTTGCGCCGAACCGCTGCGCGCCTCGTGGTCCACGCTGGTGTGCCTCGCCTCGCCGTGTCAAAGATCCTGAATCACATCGACGACGACGCAACAACGCTCGCGCCACTCCACCGCGTCTGGCACGCTTTGATCTACGCCGGTCGGCGTCGCCAAAGCCCTCCAAGGGAGCGATGATGTGGAACGATGCGGGCTCCATACTCGTTCGCGAAGATGCGGGTAACTTCCGCGCCGAAGAAGAACACTTGGGCGGAGTAGTACACCCACATGAGTAACGCCAACACGCTCGCCGCTGTGCCGTATACCGACGCGCTGCCAGCAGTTCCCAGGAACATCGACAGCGCCATCGTACCGGCGTTGAACAGGAAGGCCGTGACGAGCGCCCCCACCCATGCGTCACCCCACGCAACGTGCGCATCAGGGATCGTCTTGTACACGAGCGTGAACAGAGTCGTGGTGAGCCCGAAGCTCACGAGGAAATTCATGATCTGCAGCACTGCCGCAGGCAGGGGCAGCGAGTCCTCGAAATGGGTCGCTGCCGCGGCCACGGTGGTATTCACGACGAGCGATGCCAAGACCAGGAGCCCAGCTCCGACCACGATCAGGAACGCATACAATCTGTCGCTGACCATCGCACGTGCCGACGCCATGATACCCGATTCCTGTGACGGAGCATCTTGAACCCGCCAGACGACGTTCAGGGAGTGCCGGAGCTCGTTGATCAGGAACGATGTGCCGAGGAACAAGGTAAGCAGTCCGCCAATCGTGGTGACGACGCCGCCTGCCGGCGGCGCGACCTGCTTGAGCATCAGCTCCGCCGCTTGCGCACCTTGAGGGCTCAGCAGCCGTTCGAGCCAGGCCGCGACCTGCCCCCTGGCTGCCGCCTGGCCGATGAACAATCCGGCCACGCCGGTCACGACGATGAGGACCGGGGCGACCGAGAACAACGTAAAGTACGCGAGCGCCGCCCCAAGACGCGCGGCCCCATCGGACGACCAATCCGCATAGGCTCGGGAAAGCAGCGACGCAATCTCGCGAGGTCGCATCGCGCAGAGCGCGTCGAACTGCCGCCGCACGCCATACGCGCGTTGCCTTGCGACTGTGGCGGACGGTTCCCCCTCAATCGGGCTTTCGTCTGCATCGGAATCGGACATGGCGATCCCTTCGAACAGCACTCACGGGCACAATACGGCCGCGCCTGTCTCCATCATGGGCATGATTCATCGGCTCTCTGCAAGCTCGACGCCTCGGTAGCGCGGTCGAGGCCGGATAAGAAGGTGCCTGATCGGATCCCCGGAAAAAGGGTCGTCGGCTCGTGGTCGTCACGCGCAGGGCGTGCGTCTGCGGTTGATGGGGACACGCGCGACGCTGCCGTCTCTGTGGACGCACAGAACGCGCCCACAAGGACTTGGAAACGACAAAACAGTTTCCACAGCGCCAACAGTGCTCATCCTCTGTTCTAAAAAGACCTCCACCCAGACAGAAGAGAGCCGAGAGTGTCAACCCTGTCCTGGGATTTCACACGCCGAAGCGCGGGCATGGCACGCATTCACACAGTGGGTCGAGCTGGACGCCGGATTCTCGAACGACAGCGCTCTTCGCTATGAGTCCGAGGAAGACCTGCGCCGCGCTCTGTGCGATGAACCATCTTTGTCGCGTGCACACGCGACATTTGCCGCGATCTACTTCATGCACGGCCGCAAGGAGCTGATGATTGCAGAGTTGAGTCAGGCCTTGAAAGCCAATCCCGAGGACGCGGAC
This sequence comes from Acidobacteriota bacterium, assembly GCA_046726375.1. GTDB lineage: Bacteria > Acidobacteriota > Vicinamibacteria > Vicinamibacterales > UBA2999 > DASPWV01. Next base: position 10,133 of record JBKPAJ010000249.1, on the reverse strand, counting down.
GCCCTGCACTTCCTGATGCTGTATCACCACTACAACGGCGAGTACGGCAAAGCGCAGCACGTCGGCCAGCGGGTCGTCGAACATCTTCCTCTGTTCTTCCCGACGCACATGATTCTGGCAGACATGCTCCGGCAGCAAGGAGATTTGGCCGGCGATGTGCGGGAACAAGAAAAGATCCTCGAACAGGATCCTCAGAACGTCTATGCCATTCGCTATCTGGCACGCGCGCACATGGATGCGTCGGACTTACAGCGCGCCAGACAAACATTGGAACGGGCTCGCCCGCATGATCGACAGAGCCACTGGACGCGATTGATGTGGGCAATGCTCCTGGCGCTCGAAGGTCAGGCACCCAAGGAGGTGGACGACGGCGTCCCGCGGTGGGGCGGACGGGTCGCGTACATGACCTACGACATAGCAGCGTTGTACGCCGCCCGTGGCGACGTGTCTGGCGCGTTTGAATGGTTGGATCGAGCCGTCCGGAGCGGCGACGAACGCGTCGAGTACTTCCGGCGCGATCCACTTCTAGGCCCCATCCGGAAGGAGCCTCGCTTCGAGCATATCCTGGGGTCAATTGAATATCGGCGCAAACACCGGCGTCGCCCTGTAGTCTTACTCTTCGTCCGCCTCGGTCCATGTGGACGTCAGACCTTTGGGGATGACATCCGAAAGCGCAGCACGACGGATCCGGCTCGAATCTCGTCGCCGTTGGTCAGCGTCACAGCCGATGACACACGTTGTCCCCGCAGAAACGTGCCGTTCTTGCTGTCCAGATCTTCGAGCGTCACGCGAGTGGCCGAGATCAGGATGCGGGCGTGCCGGCGTGATACCGTGGGCGAATCGAGATTGATGCCGCTGTGCACAGGCGTTCTATCGAGCAGCAAAACTCCAACACGTTGCCAAAGACTCCTCACCGAGATCCTCAAAATATTACTTGCAGAGACGATTCGAACACCTGACCCGACTCGAATTGCATGCCCGCGAGCTCCACTTCATCGTAGTGTCAATGACCCGGACACTGGCTGCCTGCCCGAGCTGACACCTGACACCGGCGTCACCGGGCTTCCACCCGAGACGCAGGGACCGGACATCGATTTCGCGAAACGACAACTGACCGTGGCGCGTTCCGAGTGGAAAAGGTCATGTGGCGATGCCGAAGGGTGGCTGATTGCGGTACGTGCCGCTGACGGACCGTCTGGAGGCGGCTGCTGATTCAGGTGCAGAAGGTCATTACGTCGAGAGGGTTTCCCAGGCCGAGGCAGCGAAGGTGCTTCGGGTCACACCCCCCGTGTGAGCGACCTCCTGCCTTATTGCGAGTCCTCCTCGGCCCGAGGAATGGACTGATCAACCACGCGCACGCTGGAGCTTCGGAGCTGATAGATCCCCGCTCGACTGTCTGCCCACAGCAGCCGAAAGCTGCCCTCTGCCGCGGCCGCCAGACCGAAATAGTCACCGCCGGCCACCCATCGGCGGCCGGCTTCGGAATTCGCCGGGGTGTCGGGACAATTCTCTTCGGTCGACACCTTGACTCCCGGCAGGAAGGTGCTGCCGCCGTCGAGTGATGCCGCGAAGTACACATACTGACATCGGAACACCGCGCGATAGCCACGGGAATCGTCGCGGCCGTCGTACCAGGCGACGCCAACGATTCCCTGATTGTTCACGGCAACCATGCCATTCTGCACATAGCCGCGGCTGACAAGCGTGGGAGGCAACCAGCTGGTGCCGGCGTCATTCGACGTAAACAGATACAAGCGCTCCATAGCGCGGTCCCAGCACGTGAGATAGATGCGGTCTTTATAGGGATCGGTCGATGTGTCGGCGGCGACGCTGGACCAGCGCGATCCGCAGTCTGCCACGAAGCTTGGAGCGGAGAATGTTCGGCCCCGATCGGTGGAGGCGATTGACCAGGTCAGATCGAGCGGCGGCTGCGGCGTTGACGAAATCGACCGCGCGAGATTCCTGAACGGGACGACCAGCGTGCCCGTCGACATCACAACCGGACTAAGGGGAACCGTCGGCAGAAGCAATGATGTCACATCGGTCCTCGCGTCGAACGTTGCGCCGCCATCGTCCGAAGGTGCGATAAACGCCGAGGATCGCGACGTGCCGTCCGCCTGCCGCACCGTGTGACTGGCGACGACATACAGCGCTTGTCGCGTCGGTCGACGACCATCGAACCGTGGTCGAAGCCGCGTCCAAAGCTGGTTGACGTGTCCGCCCAGGTTCGGCCTCCATTTGTCGATCGGAACGTGACGAGCTCCGATCCTTCCTGAGCGAGAAACACTACGTGGCCATCCCGAAGCATCGCAACCCACGAATCCAGGCAGCTCCGCCCTGGAAAATCGTGTCGCTGCCACGTTTCCCCCGCATCGAACGACGCCAGCGCCGCGCACGTGATCGTGCCACCGCCACCATCACTCCGCCTCGATCGCCCATCTGGTTCGCGAGGGAGACCGATGCGACATGTGCTTCGGATCGTACGGATCGCTCGCGAGATACGGCTCGACAGTCGCCACCGTTCGCGCGCCGATATCGACCGGGCGATCGACGCCCACATGGAACCGGCGGTCCGCCTGCGGTTCCTGGCCCATCAAGAACACCGGCAACAGCATGGCAACGAAGGTCGCCCTGACGACTGCATCGCGGCGGATTCTAAACTAGCCGGATTACAGTGTCGCCATGGGAGCCCACAAAGCCGAGGTGTCGCAATCCGTGCATTCCTGGTGGCGGCGGGCCTTTGTCCCCGCCGCCGACGCGGTGAGATAGTCCCGCGGCCTCCACATCAGCGTCGCAAACATCGCACGTCAGCGACGATGGGTTAACCCCTTGTCCTTCGGGATCGTTCGGGACTATTTCGGCAACGACTGGCTGACCGACCATACAAAAACTTGTATACTGGCGAGCGTGACCGATGCCGGACAAACCGCTCATCTGGCTCGGCAGCTCGCGACGTGATCTTCGGGCGTTTCCTGCCCTCGCGAGACGGCTGGCAGGTTTCCAGTTGCGCCGCCTGCAGCAGGCACTCGATCCGGACGACTGGAAGCCGATGCAGACGGTCGGGCCGGGAGTCCGTGAGATTCGGATTCACATCGCCGGCGCACACCGCGTGTTCTATGTGGCGACGCGAGCGGACGCGATCTACGTCCTTCACGCGTTCCAGAAGAAGACGCAGAAGACGAGCGCACACGATCTACGAATCGGCCGGGACCGGTTCCGTGCTCTAGGGAAGTCGAGGCCGCACCATGAGAAAGAAAAGCGCGGTTAGGGTGACGCCGTCCACGGGGAACGTTTTCCGGGACCTTGGGTTCTCGAAGGAAGAATCGGAGCATCTCCTCGTCCGTGCTGATCTGCTGATTCAAGTGCAGAAGGCGATCGCGTCGAGACGGCTCAAGCAGGCAGAGGCGGCGAAGGTGCTTCGGGTGACGCAACCTCGCGTGAGCGACCTCCTGCGCGGTCGCATCGACCTGTTCAGCACCGACGCACTGATCGATATGCTGGCGAGGCTAGGCGTGGGCGTCAGGCTCGTAGTCAGGCCGGGCAGGCCCAGGAAGGTCGCGTGAAGGCGGCTTCGCCGTGGCTGAAGTTATCGACGTTCGGTACGAAGGAATACGTTACGGAACACGCCGCCAGGGGTGAGATCAAGAAGGCTCTTGCAGGTGTCCAAGCAAGTAGCAAAGGCAATACGTCGCTTCCCACGACGGAGGTGGCAACATCGGAGGTTGAGATCCTGGGACATTCCGAGCAAACTAGCCTGAATCTGGCGGGCTGAACTCTGGTGTGGACAGACGGGAATAGCAGCACGCGGCTCACCGTTATTGATGGACCTGCCATGATGAAGTTGCCCACAAGAGCAACATCCTCGATTGTGACCGTCATCCTCGCACTCGTATTGGCGATGGTCCCCGCAATTCTCGCGCAGCGGCCTCCTGTGAAAGATGCGGTTGTGGGGCAGTTGTTTGTCGCCAATCTCTTCTTACCTGTTTGTCAGAAGAAGTGCCCTGTCGTATTGCTGGTGGGAGGATCGGGCGGCGGGATCGATTGGCAGGACTACATGGGCGAAATCCTTGCCCGACATGGTTTCGCATCGGTCGCGGTCGCGTACTTCGGGATGCAGGGAACACCGAAAGAGCTTGATCAGATTCCGCTGGAGTACTTTCAGAACGTTCTTGCGTACATTCGCTCTCATCCATCATTGAATTTCGAACAGGTGGGTATCGCAGGAAATTCGAAGGGCGCGGAGCTCGCGCTCCTAATGGCATCACACGATCCTGCTATTCGAGCCGTCGTCGCATTCGCGCCGAGTTCCGTCGTGTGGCAAAGCTTGCCAAGTTCAGTAGCATGGGACCGTGCCGCTGATCATCTGTCTCGCCGCTCTTCGTGGAAGTTCAAAGGGCAACCCCTTGCGTTTGTGCCATATGCAGCGGCGCACTCCACCGAGTCCCTGGTCGACATGTACCGCCGGTCGCTTGATCAACATGAACTCGTCGAAAAAGCGGCGATCCCTGTCGAGATGATCAAAGGGCCGATTCTGCTTCTGTCCGGGAAAAAGGATACGACTTGGCCCTCCAGTCAGATGTCGGACATGGTCGAGCAGCGGTTGCGAGAACGCAACTTTGCATTCCCACACGAACACATCGCATATGAAGATGCCGGCCACATGATCGCGTGGAAACGCACCGATATTCCCGCAACGAGACGCGGGGGTACTGAGAACGGCAATCGTGTCGCACAAGACGATGCAGAACGGCGGATGCTCGAGTTCTTCCGCCAATACCTCGCATCACCAACCGGTCGCAGATGAGCGTCGCCAAGCCGAGCCAAGGCGGTTCGAGCTGAACGAACAGAATCGGCTGCCGCCGTTCCGGAACGAAAATCGTGGCGCCGGCGGAGGCCAGTTGGAGACTCGGGCATGAAGAAGAGCAGTCTTGCATTGAGACTGACCCTCATTGACGGAAGACGGCAGGAAAGTCGCGAAGGCTAACGTCGTAGCCGTGAACCGACTCATCAACGACGCCGTCGCGGAGACGATGTCGGCACTGCGGACCGAAGAGCGTTTTTGGGAACGCGCCGCGCGGGGCGACATCAAGCGGACGCTTCAGCTGCTCAAGCGGTCAGGTAAGGACAACCCCACCCCTCGCTTGTGACGAACTGCCTGCGAAGGCAGCTCATCGCCGCCATTAGATTTCGGGAACTCTCGAATGTCCTTGTGCGCGTACTCGTCGAATGCGGACTGTCTCACCATCGAGCGCGCTCGAACCCTCACAGCGTTCGGTCTGACGGATCGTCAGGCTCGCTTCCTGATTACCGTGATGTTGCACTCCGGCGTGTTCGTCCGCCGCCAGTATGCGACGTTCGCCGGCATCACGCACGGGCAGAGGGTTCACGACTTCATCGAGAAGCTGTTGGCCCGGCGACTCTTGACCCCAATCGAGCTCGGGTCAACCGGACGGATGCGCTTCTTCCACGTTCACCACAAGCCGCTCCCGAAAGGCGGACGGATTCGGTACGTGCCCATGACGAGGCGACTGACCGATGCACTGCGAGAAGCGCGGCACTTGCGCGGACCACGAGTGCTCGGCGATGGAACGGGAAAGCCGCTTACGCAGAAGGTCATCCAGGTGTTGGTACGACGGACCGCCAGACGGGCGAATGTGAAGCCGGAGATTCAGGAAGAGCGTCGTCCAGCGATGTACCAAGGCCCAAGGCCATTAGGTGAGTTGAGGATTCGACTCGGGGGCTGAACTCGAGTGCCGTGGTAGACGGGGACACCGTTGCGATTCACATCACTCGGCTGCAGCTGAACAGAGACTGGGCGATCAGTACCGACACTCTATCGAAGCACGGGCTCAGTTGTGGCGGCGAATGCGTTGTGAAAAACATCCGGCGTGAACTCGTGAAGCTGACCACCGAGCTTCAATTCAGGTGCTTCAGCACGGTGACATGCAGGAGCGCCTGCACACAATACGAAGAGCAGGAGTGCCTTGACGGCTTGCATTAACGGTCGTCCTCTTCGAAGGCCGTGTGTCCGATCACCCTGCACTTCTCAGCGGCCACAGCTGTCGGCCAAGATTACTCCCGACAAGTCGTTAGCGTTTGCCGATTCGGGCCGATTGCATCGCGGATCACTGCCGCGTCACCGAGAGTAATCGCGTCCGCCCTCCACCACGGTCACCGAGGCGACCACGGTCATTGACACTTCCCGGCGTGCGTGCCAGCATCCGGGAATTCGGGTGGAGACATCTACCGCCAAGTGCGAAAAGGACCCGCGGAAATGAAGCGATTGTTGATCGTTCTTACATCGGCGTCGATGGCGATCGTGTCGGCGTCGGCGCAAGCCCCCAAGCCTAGCGCACCTCCGACGACCACCACGTCGTCCCCGATTCCGCGTACCGCGGACGGGAAACCGGATTTCACCGGCAACTGGACCAACGCCACGATCACGCCGTTCGAACGCGTGCCCGACCGGCCGCTCATCATCACCGAAGAAGCCGCGCGCGAGATGGAAACGAGCACGCGGCGCGCGCTCGCCGCGCGTGAGGATCCGGGCAATACCACCAACGCCGCACCGCCCGCGACCGACGCCTCGAACCAGAGCCAGAATCCGGAAGTGGTGGCGCAGTTCGAACGGCGCTGGCAAGCCGGCTTCGGTCCGGTCGGCGGATACAACTCGTTCTGGGTCGACACCGGTGAGCAGGTCCTGCGCATCGACGGCAAGCCGCGCAGCTCGATCCTGATCGATCCACCTGATGGACGGATGCCTTCCATGACGTCCGAAGCGCGCGCGCGATCAGAGGCGCTCGCCGAGCAGCGCCGGAAAGCCGGCGGCGAGTTCGATCACCCCGAGCTGCGACCGCTGGCCGAACGCTGCATCATGTCGTTCGGCAACAATGCCGGACCGCCCATGCTGCCGAACTACTGGTACAACAACAACTACACGTTTACGCAGGCCGGAACGCAGCTGGCGATGCTGACGGAGATGGTGCACGACACGCGGATCGTCCGGATTGGCGGCACGCACGCGCCAAAAACCATCCGCCCATGGATGGGCGATTCCATCGGACGCTGGGAAGGCGACACGCTCATTGTCGAGACCACGAACTTCCACCCGCAGCACGGGTTCCGCGGCGCATCAGACAACCTGAAGGTCACCGAGCGGTTCACGATGGGGGATGCGAACACGATTGTCTACAAGTTCACCATCGAAGACCCGACGACCTGGACCACGACGTTCAGCGGCGAGCTGCCATTCCGCCGCTTGGCCGAGGGCGAGGCGGTGCACGAGTATGCGTGCCACGAGGGCAACTACGCCCTCGAGGACGTCCTGAGAGGCGCGCGCGCACAAGAACGCGAGGCGTTGAAAAAGAGATCGCAGCAGTAGTTAGTGGACCACCCCTTGGCGGTATGCCGCCTCCTCGCTATCGATGTAGGCACGGTAACCCTCGGGGTCGATGAACGGGTCCACTGGGTTCTTCGCCGCCTTGCTCGCGACGAACTTGCGGTACCGGCCCCACGGCCTCGCATGCGACGTCACCCAGATGTCGGCGGGGAGACTGCGCAGTACGCGGAAGCTTCGCTCGAAGTCGGCGTCTTGTTCGGCATACCGCATCAATCCCATCACACCCAGGGCGCAGGCGCTCACCACGTTCAGCATGCGATCACCGTCGCGGACCTGGAACGACCACGAGGTGCAACCGCGCGAGTGACCACCAGTGACGTGCGCGGTGAGCGCGATCGGCCCGAGACGGATCGTGTCGCCGTCCTTGAATCGGTGATCGACGCGCGGTGCGGGGTAGCCGACGACGCCGATCCGGATGAGCGCTCTCAACGGCAGGATCATGTCGGCGTCATCGCCGCCCGATGCGATGGCGTCCGCGCTGGCTTCGCTCGCCCACAGCTCACCGCCCGATGCCTGCTGCAGCACGCGTAGTCCACCCGCGTGGTCAGGGTGCGGCTCCGAGTTGAGGAGCACTTTGACGTCCTCGATGTCGAAGCCAAGCTTCGCGATGCTCGCTATGATCATCTGCGCGGTGGTGGGATAGCCAGCGTCAAGCACGACGTGGCCTTCCGGTCCCGTGATCAGGAATGCAGCGATGTCACTTGCGCCGACATAGTAAAAGTTGCCGGCGATGCGGAACGGTTCGGCGGGCTGTTGTCCGCCGATCTTGTTCGCGTTGAGCCACCTGCCGACGAGTATGAGCGCAAGAACGCTCAGTGCTCCGAGCAATAACAGGACACGTCGCCGGGTGAACAGCGGCATTCCAACCCCTCAATTCACTTCGGTTGCCGTATGAAGGTTAGTGGTGAATCCATCATGTCGGCCGAATTCGCCACTGTTCCAGCGATGCACCGCCGTTGGCGCCGGCAACACAAGTGATTTCCGGCCGATTTCCGGTCGTAGTCAACTTGAGAAAGCACAGCCCCTTTTCAATCACCGCGGCAGTGGCAGTGTCTGGCAGCGTGTGGTCGAAGAGGATCGCGCGCGCCAGCTCTTAATCTTACTTTCTTGATGTTGTCCTCCATCTGGGCCCAGGGATTCGGTCGACACGGCGTTAGAACGAAGCCGCTGGCGCGGCGGACGCTGCGCGTGAGGCGCGATCGACGGGTCGGGTAGCATGTGGGTCACAAGGAGGTTCCTGTGACCCATCTCCGCCAAGCGATGCTGGAGGAACTCCAGCGGCGCAATTACGCGAAGACGCCTTGCAGAACCGACGCGTGATCTACGAGCTGCTCTTCCAGGCCAGTGCGGCGACGCTCCTCGAGGTCGCGCGGACGCCAAAGCACCTCGGCGCCGCACTCGGCTTTCTCAGCGTCCTCCACACGTGGGGCTAGCGTCCTCCACACGTGGGGCTAACCGCTGCTGCATCATCCGCACGTGCACTGTGTCGTACCCGCGGGCGGTCTCTCACGCGATGGCACGCAGTGGGTGCATGCGCGCCCGGCGTTCTGTCTACCGGTGAAGGTCCTCGGTGTCGCGTGTTTCGCGGGAAATTCGTCGCGGGTCTCGGGCGCCGCGTTTCGTGCGGGCAGGCTCACGATGCCGAGAGACCTCCAGCGCCCCAACACCGAGACCTTCGCGGCGTGGCTGCGCACACTCTTTCGCCACGAGTGGGTCGTGTACGCCAAGCCCCCGTTTCGCGGTCCGAGCCACGTCCTCCACTATTTGGCCCGGTACACACATCGGGTCGCGATTTCGAATCATCGACTCGCCGCGCTGACCGATGACCACGTGACATTTCGATGGAAGGACTATCGCCACGGAAGCCAAGTCAGACTGATGACGCTCAGCGCTGAGGAATTCCTCCGCCGCTTCTGCCTCCACGTGCTTCCAAAGGGCTTCGTCCGAATCCGGTTTTACGGCTTCCTGGCCTCGCGCTGTCGCACCGACGCACTACCACGCTGCCGGCGCGCGCTCGCGACGACTCCACCGCCGGTGCCGACGGTCTCCGTCGACGACACCTCCACTCGTGTGTCCTTGCCGCCGTATCCCCGCTGCGGGGGTGTCATGGTCGCCGTCGCACGACTCACCGCACGTCAGATCGCCGTCCAGATCTTGATCGAGGGATTCGTCCTTGACTCTTCGTGATCGGCACGCGTCGACGCACGGGTTACGCCAATCGAGCCACCGCGCTCGCACGGGAAACGTGTGCGCGCAACGCCTCGCGCGCGACAGGAGAGCCTGATCACGGTGCTCGATCCTGTCCACCTCCGCGTCCCGAACTCCCCCTCCCGCAACTCGGCCTCCGCGACCGAACTGATCACGGCGCTTGCATCGCTTGCCTTACGATTCAACACCCATAGTGATTCGCCGCGTCCGCCGCAGCCGCCAGCGGCTTCGTTCAAACGGCTCTATCGAAAGTGACCCGGCGATCCGCATCAGCGTTCAACGGCGGGCACACGTGCGCCGGATCACTCCCGATAGAGTCATACCGTTTATCGCAACCGACCTGCGCTTGCGTCACGCGCAAACGTGCTCGCCATCTTGTGCTGGAGATTGAAGATTCCACGGACGTGCGTGCTTCCATCGCCTCTCGAATCCCGCGCTGGAGCACGACAGACGAGCAGGTATTACGCTTAGCCCTAGCCAGCGTAGGCTAGCGTCAGTGGCGGTTTCGTGCCGGCAGGCGGTCGAC
>JBKPAJ010000248.1:0-14339 GCA_046726375.1 Acidobacteriota bacterium | reverse complement strand
AAGTGGTGAAGGGGTGGATCACCGGCTCGACGCCAGAACTCGGCGAGATGCACCACGTGAAGAAATAGTCAGCGAGCGAGATGCTCAGTGCCGCGGTAGCCGTACCATACGCCGCTGCTTGCGGTGCCAGCTTGGCTCGCCCGAGGGCGACAGCTGACCGCGCGGCGTCAGAGGTACTTCGCGCCGCTGCTGGTGAGGAGCGCCGTGCCAGCGGCAGCCTTCGGCAAGCGTTCGAGACGTGACAACTGGCCCGCATCGCGCGACCCTTTTCGGAGGCACAGGACTTCACCCGTGCACCACTCCGTCTCCGACGGTCGTCAGGGCACGCTCCGGCCCGCTCGGTGCGGACGCTTGCGCATCGTGCGGTGCTCGCCCAGAACCTGCAGCAGCTGGCCGAGTACCAGCGCCGGGTCGCCCGCGGCTCTGCGGTGCTTAACGTGGCCTGTGAGCGCCAATTCGACGATGCCGTGACTGGCCGCATAGAGCGTTAGCGCCAGAGGCATCGCCTCAGAGCCGGGTAGCAATCCGCCCTGCTGGCAACGTGCGATCGCCTCGACGAATTGTACGCCGAGGGCATGGCGCGCGGTCGTGAGTTCGTCGTGGTCGCCCTGTCTGACGTCCGCTTGGAACGTCAGGCGGTATCGGTGTGGGTGTTGCAGGGCAAACCGTACGTAGGCTCGGCACATCTGCCGGAGTTTTGCGAGCAAGCCCAGCGTACCCCGACGCGCCGCGCGCGCCACAGCATCTCCGATCTGACCCATATAGATGCAGCCAGTGCGGCGAGCAGCTGCTGCTTATCCGCATAGTGCTTGTATGACGCTTGACGCGACACGCCGGCGGCGGCACCGACCGCCCGCAACGTGACCGCGTGGATGCGTCGCGATCCAGCAGCAGGTCGGCCGCGTGCAGCAGCGCATCGCGCGTGCTGGTAGTCTTCGCAACTCGTTTCCCGGCACTCGGTTGACGATTGACGCCGGATGATCAATTCGGACAGCTGCTCGAGACGCGAGCCCCACGCGAGATCCAGCTCGGTGTAAGGGTCTCTTTCTAACCGAAATATTCACAATACCTCCACGAGAGTTTCACACCTCCTGCCCGTCGCCCTCCTAGACTGACGGTGTGAAGGGAGCCTTCGTCGTCCGCCTCGAACCCGAGGGGTCGTAAACCCATGGCCGCGTACTCGATCACCGGAACGCGGAGCATCGTGCGCTTCGGGTCGTTTGAGCTCGACCTCGGTTCAGGCGAGCTCTGGAAGGACGGCCATTGTCCGCACCGCGAGGCCTTGAAAGCGGGCGCGGTCACTCTGAGCTACAGCGTGCCTCGCTGACGCGCCACGTTTGGCAATGATGCGCGACGATAGGCCAGTCGTTCCTCCTAAGCGCACGCAACTGAATTGTCACACACGCCATGAACAAGACACTCAATGGGACGGTCAGTACACCTCGCATCACTAGGATCGCCGTCGCAATTGCCCTGGTTCTGGCGATCGGCCTTGCCGGGTGGGCGAACCGGAACCGGATCGCGGTTTTGCTCGCGCCCGCCAAGACGGCAACGAGCACACGAAGCAACGTGGCACTCAAGGCCGACGAGATCTTCTGGCACACCCTTCACAGCGGCGCCTACGACGATATCCCACGTGTGTTGGAGGTCTTGACGGCGGCATACCTGGAAACGCCGACCGATGCCGTGACTGCGGCTCACATTGCCTGGCTCCACAACTGGCGCGTGGCAGAACGTGCACGGCTATCGGCGGTTCCGGCCACGATCACGGACCATATGATGCTGGCGCGGAGATACTTTGACGAAGCCGTCAAGCTCAATCCGTCAGACGCCCGGACCCTGGGCTTCCTCGCCGGCCATATCGTGGCGGAAGGCAACCTGCACCAGGACGAACGCCTCGTTCGGCGCGGGTACTCCATGCTGCTCGATGCCATCGAGGCATGGCCCGAATTCAACCTCTTCACGGTCGGCTTCGTGATGAGTCGCCTGCCGGCGGACTCGCCGCGTTTCAAAGAGGGACTGGAAGCGCAGTGGCGCGAACTGGATGTGTGCGCCCAGGAGCGCATCGATCGCACCAACCCGGACTACTCCCCGTACATGGCGCTCGAGACCAGAGAGGGCCCCAAGCGTGCCTGCTGGAACTCCTGGATCGCGCCGCACAACTTCGAGGGCTTCATCCTGAACATGGGGGACATGCTGGTCAAATCGGGTGACTGGCAGACGGCGCAGAAGATCTACGCAAACGCGAAGCTCTCACGCGATTACTCGAGCTGGAAACATGCCGGCGTGCTGGAAGCGCGTATCGCACAGGCGCAGGACAATGTCGCGGCGTTCAATGGCGCACAGGGCGCACCCGTTCGACCGATCATGCTCAACTCCACGTTTGCCTGCACAGTGTGTCATCAGCAGTAGTCGACAGCGTGTCGCCAGCACCATGCGCCTGCAACGGCGCTGTGCAACCTGACGTGGTGTGGCACTACTTCAACTCGAGGCTTCCGGAGGTGGCCGGCATTAGCTCGACATGCAGCAGGGACGTCCAGCAAAGACCCATTGAGCGGTGGAGTTTGCGATGAATAACAGCGCCCGTGCACTACTGGTCGTCGTCGGGTCGGCACTCTTTGGCGCCCTCTATTTCGGCTACCTCCGGTCCGAACCTTTCCCGCCCGACATCGTTCGGGTCGTTCCGCTGTTGCGGCTGGCGGGCTGCGCGACGGGATGGATACTCGTTGTAGCTGCACTTCGCTTCGACAATCGCAAACTCCTCGCGCTCGTTGGCCTTATCCTTAATGTGCCGAACACCCTGTTCGCGGGAATGTTTTCGCTCGCCGCGGTCATGGGCGGCTGAAAGGAGGCGCCGCGCTTTTCGGTGCCTGTCCGCGGCCGCGCTCTGCTACCGAAACCGCGGAAGATCACGGCGACTCCCGCAGCGACTGTGTCAGATTCGCCGCTGCGCGGCCAGACGAACGGAGAACCTCGCCGATGTGCTGGTTGTCCTGCGTGCTATGTGGCGCGGCTCCCCGGCCGCGAGGCCAGTGTGCCGACTCGCGGGGGCGCTCGGCGGCCTCCTCGCCCCACCATGTTCGTTCCTCGCGCACGCCGCCGAGCGCCTGCACGACGTTCTACGACCGCTGACAAAAACGGTGAATCTAACTCACACTAACCGCTCTCCGAAATTCCCGGTGCACGTCAACCGTCGCCCGCACCCCGCCCGTGAGTACCAGCGGCGGCTCCAGGTACAACCGCCCCAAAACGGGTGGCTCCCTTTTGACTGAAAACGTGTAACCCCCAATGTGCGAAAACGAGTGGCCTACTAGACGGCGTCAACTGACACTCAGCGGCGCCGGGTGAGCGCAGCGAACGAGGGAACCCCGAGCGAAGCGAGAGGCGTCCGCTGGAGCGCGCAGTTAGATGCGCCCACTTAACCTGCTGGCCGTGGCGCGTATGTGACTAAAATCGCGCCGCGTTCAAAAGTATCTACACTGATGAGTCGAAAATCCGTACGACCATCCAAGTTTTCGAACAGGCGCTTGCCCTCATTCACGATAACTGGGTGAATGAGTATCCGATACTCATCGACGAGCCCGGCATTCGTAAGGGATTGTACGAGTGTAGGGCTGCCAAACGTAATAATGTCGCCACCATCGCTCTCCTTTAACTCTTTAATCTGCTCTTCGATGTTGGTGCCGGTGAGCTGTGTCGGCGATTCGAACTCTCCCCACTCGAGACTCTTAAGTGGACGTTTGCCAGTTACGACAAGTTTTGGAGTAGCGTTGATCTTTTCTCCTATGCGTAAGGCGACATCAGATACATGAGGCCATTCTTTAACCTTCGGCCACTTTCTCACTAAATCTTCGTAGGTGGCGCGTCCTAGCAGGATGGTGTCAACGTTGGCCAGAGACTTCAAAAATGTTTCAAGTGAATCTTCAATGCCGGCCTGCGCCCATACCATAAAGTTGGTTTCATCAGACGGTGGCCCGGTGACGATGTCGTTGGCTGTACTGTGAATTGAGACAATAAGTTTACACATCGATTCGTATTCTCCGTATCTTACTGGGCGAAGGGTTCAGTGCTGGCGCATCTACTTATGCTAGCTGCGCGAGAACGTCCTTTGAGCTCCTTGCATGTGTTCGAGAAGGGACGATCTGCCGGATTGCTGGTGCGAAACTTGGATGCCGATGTACTCAGGCGCCTCAAGGCTGCAGCCAAAGCCAATCGACGCTCGTTGCAGGCGGAGATCCACGCCGCTTTAGGACGCGCGGCGATTCGACATCTTGCTGAGAACCGTCGTCTGTCCGCGCAGTGGCTCAAGCGTCTGAGCCGTTCTGGTTCGACAGAAGACGCATGAACCTCGTGTTGACGTCAGCTCCGCCGCGGGGCCGAGATGGTGGCGATGTCGATCTTCCTTCATCGGCATCATTGCCTCGACGGCATGCTTTTGCCTCATTGCCTGGAACGTCCGACCACGCCGGTCGGAGTCCTCAGCGATCGCCTTTGTCGCCTTGACCAGGCCTTGCCTTCGTCCTTGCCTTTCGCTGCCGGTCCTGGGTAAGCGAGCGGCCCACGTCGTCTGACTCCTTGAACCTTCCAGATCGGTCGCGACGTACGTATCGCTTGTCCGTGCCCGTGTTGATCAATTCGCGCTTCCCGGCGGTTCGTTTTGCCATGGTTCCGTCTCTTTCGGCTCCGATCTATTCCTGTGCGAGTCGCGGCGAGCGTTCGCGGAGCTCGTCAATCCGCTTCGACGCGTCTGCCTTCGAGAGCGTGTCGTCGAACTCTTCGCCGGTGTCTCGGCACAATGTTTCTAGGTAGGAGCGCTGTGCGTCCGTCATCGGCTCGTCGCCGGTCTTCCACTCGTCGGGATCGCGCTGGAGGCCCGACTGTTCCGTATCATGGGCCGCCGCATGTACTTGACGACGGTTGCCTGACTCACCGAGATTCCCAGCTTCTGGAGTTCTCCGTGAATCCGAGGCGCGCCCCAGCGCGGGCTCGCCATGGACATCTCACGAATCGACCCGCGGGTTTCGGGCGCGACGGTCGGGCGGCCGGTGCGGTGGCGGCTCTTCCACGTCCAGAACAAGCGAAAGCCGCGCCGAACGCTACTGTCCATCGTAGCGTGAGTTCCTGCAGGCGCAGGCGAAGAGCATGATCGCCGTCGATTTCTTCACCGTCGACACGATCTGGCTGCGGCAGTTGTCCGTGTTGTTCCTTATCGAGGTCGCCACCCGGCGCGTGCACTTCGCCGGCTGCACGACGCATCCCGACGAGGAATGGGTTACCCAGCAAGCTCGCCCCGTGGCGTGGACGCTCGCGGCTGGGCGGAGCCGGTTCACGTTCTGATTCGCGATCACGATCCCAAGTTCACGCGCAGCTTCGATGAGGTGTTTCAGGGCCCGGCATTTGTATCGTTCGTACGCCGATCCAGGCCCCGCAGGCGCGAACAGGATTGCGGGACGCTTCGTGCGGACCGTTCGGGGTCGCTTTTAGCGCCGCACGCTCCGCGCGCCTATTGAGGCGCAGGTTAGTTATTACCGGAAATTCTGGACGACCGTAATTTCCGTACCGTTCACGAAGACGCCGCATCCCAACTGCGTGTACGGCCCGCGTATGTTTTCGAAGTGGCCCCCGCCTGGGCCTTCGCCCCACATCATCGCCAATCCCTGTTGGATGACCGTGTGAACGGACGTGCCCGGCCACCACGGAATCTTGTTTTCCGCGAGGGCCGTGCCACCGCCGTTGGTGGAGCGGAAATGCTGATGCGGTGCGTGCGCCAATCCATCCTCACGCGCGCCGGCCGCTGCATACGCCTCCAGCGTGCCGGACCGTGAAAGTTCGGATAGCCGCAGCGTGGCGCGATAACGGTTCGTCTCGCTGACGCAAAAGGCTAACTCCGCGTCGAGGTTTGTGGACGCTCCTCCGCTGATGGAGCGTTCGCCTGGCGGTGTCGACGTCGGGGCCAGGGGACTACCCGAACTGCAACCGGTCACCGTTACGACGACGAAGAGTCCCATAAACAAACACAATTTCTTCACGACAAATCACTTTTCCCTGACTGACGACTAGAGTTGAACACGAGCTCGAAGCGTTGATAGTCGGGCAGCCTTGCTGCTCGCACCTTGAAATGCAAGATTCGTGACCGAGGGATTGGAGCTCCTACGTCTGGCGCACACTTTCAATAGAGCTATCGAGCGATCGTTCTGCATCGCGGACCGACTGCACGGCGACCTTGTCAACCGCGACTCCGCATGACTCGAGCGCTTCTCGATACGTTGCGATCTGCCGCTCGTAAGCAGCCCCCATGGCAGCGCCGCCATCAGCGTCGGTCTTGTAATCGGTGACCTGCCACCCGTCGCGGGCGACGTGCATCAGGTCGATCACTCCGGTCATCAGGGCTCGAGCCTTTGCGAAAGCAAATGGCGCCTCCTCCGCGTGATCCCCCGCTTGCGCCTCGGCCCAGAACTCCGCGCGCGCCACTCCTTGCACCGTGTCGATCGCCTCGTCGATGACCGCGCGCAGCTGCGGTTCCTCCACCGTCAGCCACATCGCGAGCCGACGGAGATCGGCCGGTGTCGACTGCGGATGTCGCATCGCGTGCTCGAGCAGACCATGAATCAACGTTCCCCACGCCATGCCCGCATCGGCGCGATGTGTGGGCGTGGCCGTGCTGAGGACGCCAGTCGGGTCATCCTCCGCCGGTTCAGCAGCACGGGTCATCTTCGCGATGTGGCGCGCCTCCGCAGTTGCCGACGTGATCGACCAGGACGGCTGCTTCACTCGGTGGTGTGCGACAAGCAGCGCGGAGGTCGCCTCCGCCTGCGCAGCAACGGAGTAGTCCTGCACCGGCGCAGCAGAGGCATTAACGGTGGAGGGAATCGCCAGTTCCTTGGCGCTGCCTAAAAACGCCTCAAGCGCGCCCCACGCGACACCGCGCGACTGCTTACCCGTCCAGCGGCTGATGACGAGAGCCTTCTTAGCGCGCGTGGCCGCGACATACAGCAATCGATCCTGTTCGGCCTCGAGAAACGGCTTCTCGGTCTCCTGGTGCACGGCCCAGTCTTTGTGCTCACCCAGAACGGTCGTTGCGTAACTCGTCTCGCTCTTGCGGACAACCTGGAACCACCCTTCCGGATGGTCGCCGGTGCGGGCGATGTGGACGTCGACCTTCGGGTTGAAGCCTCCGCAAGGATCCGCGAGGAACACGACGTCCGCCTCGAGCCCCTTTGCCTTGTGCAGGTTCATGATTCGGACGACGTCGGATTTGCCCGGCTCGAGGGGAAGGGACTCCACCTCGCTCGACTCGTCGCTGTCGTCTTCGAGCATGTCGGCGGCATCGGAGAGGCTGGCGCCGTCCTCGACGACGTGGCGGACACGGTCGATTGCGTGGAGGAGGTCGCCAGCTTCGACGCCGCCAGGGGTCGTCGCGGCGAGTGCGAGGTAGCCGGTGTGCTCGAGGATGCGCTCGAGTGCGGCGGACGCCGGGAGCAGGCGCGTCCAGCGGTGGTATTGGTTGAGCGCGGTCAGCGCGGCGCGTACGCGATCCTCAGCCATCGCGCTCGACGACTCTGGCCTGGTGAACGGGTTGTCGTTTGCCGACTCTTCCAACTGACCACGCTCGCCAAGGCTTCGGTGGTCCGCCGAAGCCTCACGCAAAGGCGGAAATCGGAAGTCACGAGTGGCATACAACGAGAACCAGCCCCCGGACTGCTTGTACGCGAAGAGCTCCCGATCGCTGATGCCGAACAGCGGACCGCGGAGGACGGCAATCAGTGCAACCGCGTCCTGGGGATCCGCCAGGGCGCGCAGAAGCTTGGTCAGAGTCTCCACCTCGGCCGACTCGCCGAAGGCGCCGGCGCCGCTCACTTCGATCGGGACGTTCAGTGATTCGAGCGCTTCGGCATATGTGCCGATGCCGCGCTTCTTCCTGGTGAGGATGAGGAAGTCGCTGTACTTGCGCCGCTTGGTATCCACTTCCGCTCGAATGAATCGCGCGACCTTTTCCGCATCGTCATCCAGCACCTGCTTGCGATCGTCGCAGGTGTGGGTGAGCGTGAAGAGTGCTTGATCAGGCGCGACGGATGCTCCCTCGTTCGCCTCCAACGGGGCAAATCGCGGCGAGTGCGGCGTCGGCTCCGCGGGGAAGCGCGTCTCGAACACCTGGTTGGCAAACTCACACAGCGCAGGCACCGAGCGAAAGTTGCGCGTGAGCGTGACGACACGGCCCGTGGCGCGGTCGCTGAAGCGATTGCGCACAAGGTTGTAGATCTCGATGTCGGCACGGCGGAAACGGTAAATCGATTGCTTGGGGTCACCGACGACGAACAGGGCGCCGGGTCGTAGCGCGACGCTGCGCCAGTCGGCGCTTCGCGGTTCAGAAGCCGTCGTGCGCCGTCTAGGGTTCGTGGTCCGAGCCCTTGCCGCTTCGGATTGTTCGTCTGCAGCCAGCAGGAACACGATCTCCGCTTGCACGGGGTCGGTGTCCTGGAATTCGTCGACGAAGAGATGCCGGTACTTCTGCTGCATCGCCCGGCGGACCTCGGCGTTCTCGCGCAGGACGCGCGCGGTCAGCGTCAACAGGTCACCGTAGTTCAACGAATTCACACGACGACGCTCGGCAGCCGCGTGCGCGCGTGCGCGCACGAGGACGGAGACCGCGCGGCGATACACGTACTGACGCCACTGCGAGAGATACGGTATGACGGTCCCCTCGCGGAAGGCCTGATGGAGGGGGTCGATGAGGTGGCGGAAGCGGTATCTCTCCCGATTGGTGTCCGCCCACCATTTCATGGTGATCTTCGACTCGCAGTCCCAGTTCGCGAGCAGCGACGCGATGACCGAGGGACGATCCAGACGAAAGCGTGAAACGTTGTACTCCTCTTCGAAGTCGCGGGCGGCCTGCTGGATCCGGCATCTCGTTTCGGCGGCCATGACCTCGGGAAGGTGCTTCTTCAGCTCCTTCCAAAACTTCTCGAGCGCCTTCAATGCGTCCTTGGTGTCCGGACACTCGGCATCGCCCGGCGGGAACGTCACGTCGTCGTGCAGGCAGATGACGCCGAAGGCGTGATCGAGATCGTTCGGGCGCACGGCCGTGTCGAGGAGCGCCATCATCTCTGGATCGGCGGCCGCACGCAGGCTGGCAACGACATCGCGCCAGACGCGCTTGCGCAACTCGAGGTCCTGCGCCTCGTCCAACTCGGTGAAGCCTGGCGAGACCCCGGATTCGACGGGGCGCTCCCGCAATAGCCGGGCGCAGAACGAGTGAATCGTTCCGGCGAAGAACCTTTCGAGGTTGGCGAGCGCCGCCCTGACCCGAGACTCAGCTTCCGCGTGAAGGCGGCTGCCATCCGCCTCCGGTTCGAGCAACTTTTCCAGCGCCAGGTGAAAACGCCCGCGCAGTTCCGAGGCCGCTTTGCGAGTGAAGGTCACTGCGGCAAGATGTTCGATCTGGTAAACACCAGACGCGACGCCGGCGGCCATGCGCTCGGCGAGCATCTGGGTTTTGCCGGATCCCGCGCCGGCCTCGACCAGGATGTTCGTCAGCAGCTTTTCGCGGATGACGCGGCGCGACTCGGCGTCCGAAGGAATTCCGTACACAACACCAGCGGTCGCCGAGGCTACGGCTGCCTTGCGTCGGCCAAATGCACTGGTTGATAGGGCACGACTAGACATGAGCGGCGAGCCTTCCGTAAGCGATCAACTTCTTGTCCTCCAGCTTGCTTTTAGCCTGGTCGTGCACCTGTGCACCGCAGGCGGTCGTGTAGTTGCAGTACTTGCAATCCTTTTTGTCTGGTGTGTGCGAGTAAGTGCCGTCGACGATCACCTGTCGCAGATCCGCCAGCACCTTTCGGGTATCGGCCAGCGGTGGGGCGGGAATCCGCACCCGCCCCTGACGCCCTTTCTGACTCGAGAAGTAGTACAGACTGCTTTCGACCTTGGGACTCTTGTAATGCGCACGCAGCAGCTCCACGGCCGCGAGTCCGTACAACGCATGCTGCAGCCGCCGTCCACCGTTGAACACGCCCTTCCAGTCGTCGCGCCGGAAGCTGCCGGTCTTGTAGTCGAGCACCTCGAACACATTGCCGACCCGGTTGATGCGGTCGATGCGTCCGGCAATCCGGAAGGTCAGGTCGCCCCCAAGCTGGATCGCGACGGGCTCGGCGGTTGCGAGAGGCTCGGAATCATCTGCGCCGAGCGGCCGACCGAACGAGACCTCGAAACCGATGCCCTTGCTGGTGACGCCGTCATGCTCACCGCGAACGAACAACTCGACGTCGGCCAGGAACTCGCGTGACTCGCGTTCGAAGATCTCGAGGGTTGCGGGTGGCATCTCGACCCGCAACTCTTGTAGCCGCGCTTCCGCAGCCTGCCTCAGCCAAGCGCCGTCCTTCTTCAGATCGACGTCGCGATTGTCCTGACGGCAACGACGCAACAACGTCGCGTACAGGACGTGCAGCTCGGCTCCGCGTGTCAGCGCATCCAACCAGATGTCCTTATCGCGCTCGCGCTCGTCCACCGCGCGCAGGCCTAGACCACGCTTCAGGAAGAATCGGAACGGGCAGCCTGCGGCCCCCTCGAGCTCGGTGACCGAGAACGAGTTGTGAGGTGCGCACGGATCGAGGATTGCGCTTGCTTCGGGGACGTAGCCGTCGAACTCGGTGAATTCGACCGATTCACGCATCCGCTCTGCTTCACGGCCGCGCGTCAGCCCTTTGTATGTCGACTCGACAGCTGCGGCACCGGCGTCAGCACTGTCGACGATGGTGCGTAGCCACCAGGCGCCCTCGGAGGTTGCGGCGGCCCGGTCGGCGGGGAGCGCGGACACCGGCTCCCCGAGCGCTGCCTTCATCTGCTGATACGAGAGGGAGCCGTCACCCTGCTGGAGTCGAAACGCCTGCAACATCAGCCACGATGCGTAGGTTTCCCGGAATTCGCGCGTATCTCGGCAGCTGTAGCTGAAGGTCACCTGCGGTCCGCGGTCCACATCGTTTGCTCCGGTAGCGGCGGTGGTCACCGCGCCTTCGTTCCATGTCGCCAGACGGCTGAGCACGGTACAGACCGATTCGTCGATCCGGTCCCTTGACAATCGGAGCTCCGGCGATGTCGCGGCCCGTTCGCGGTCGAGCAGAACGGGATCTTCCACAGCGCCCGGGAAGACGCGACCTTCTTCAAGACCCACCACGTAGAGGTAGGGGCGGCCAGTGTAGCCGGCGTGCGAGAGGTCGCAGACATAAAGATGACCGGGCCTGGGGCGCTCTGGAGCGACGTGCAATCCCTGGACGCGCTCGCGGATGAAGCGCAACGATTCGGCAAGCGTGCACGAGAATGCACCCAACGAGCGGAGATCGTCGATGTGATCCATCAGCGCAGTGGCCGCGCGGTGATCCAGCTGGCTGTGTCGAGCCGTGGACTTCTTCGCGTAGTGCAGCGCAGCGTCGACAACGGCCTGCAGCGGGACGAGGCCACTGACGTCCGGCTGCGGGATCGAGTCGACGAGAGCCGTGATCCACGCCTGCACTTTGCCGGTGAGATCGGCACGCTCGCGCGCGTACTCACGGTCCTCGTCGGACAGGTCGGGATCGTTCGCACGCGACTCGTAACTCTTACCCAGGCGCTCCAACGCCAGGCGATACGTCGCGCGGCCCCATCCGGCCTCTGCCCTCGCAAGAACGCGCGCGGCCTGACCGGCGCTGAAACCCTCGTCCTCGATCTCGATGCCCATATCACCGGACTGGAGGAGGTGACGCAGGTGCGCCGCGGCGAAATCTGTTTCGACCCAGTCGCACAGCTCGAGCAGCGCTCGCCCCGGCCTCGTGCGAGCGGCACTGATTCCAGGACCGAGCGTCACCGGCCATTCGTGACGAAGAGCCTTTTCCCAGATGAGCGAGACATGCGCGTCGGAGGCGCAGGCGATCTCGACCTGATCCAACGGTGCGCCGGCCGCGAGGATGCGGCGGAAGACCTCTTCGATTTCCGCTTCACGCCCACCGGCGTGGAAGAGTGCTATGCGATCGCTTCGGCTTGCGCCTCGCCGTCGGCCGTCCTTGTCCGGGGCAAGTAGAAACGCCAGTGGCGAAGAACGAGGGTCTGGCGTCACTGGCGAGGTCCTTGCGAACCCCAAACGTCGAGGAACACGAGCAGCGGGAATCTCCAACGTGCGTGGCGCGAGGCGCTCGCCCGGCATCGCGTCGAAAAGCCGGCGCTGCAGTGGCGTCCACACGAGATCGGGCAACTCGGTCCAGCTGTCCTTCGACTGGATGGGGCACCAATCAAGGTGCTTCAGCGCTTCCTCGTACACGAGCGCCATGTCGCCGCGGTTGTTCGAGACCAGGAAGTGCTCGTACGACGCGAGCAGGGCGCCGAGCTCAGCGTGTTTCGCGGGAGATTCGAACGCGTCGGCGCGCAGCTGGTCCGACCTGATGCCGGCCATCCGGAGCTCGCGAACAGTGGACCACAGCGCCTCGGCGAGCGTGGGCTGATCCGCGAGCGGGCGGAAGTAACCGGCCTCCTTCGGCAGGTCGAGCATCAACCGCATGATCAGCGCGGGGCCGAGCCCTTCTTCCGATGGCTCGATGCCACGCTCGACGAGGAAGGGCGCACCCATGCGCAGCGCGACGTCGAGCGGCGTGACGAAGCGGAGATTCAGCCAGTTGGTGTCGTTGAGCGCGATGCGCTCGCCAAGGGTGTGACCGATCGCGTGCGACGGGACGAACACCCACTTGTTGCGGGTGATGTGCTCCCTGCACCATACGGCCAACTGCTTGACGAACAGATCCATGTTTGCACCCTCACCTCACGACCGGCTTTAACCTCAATCCCGGCTCGGCACATCGCGCCGCCCTCGCTCGGCCGACACGCTCGCTATCCAACCGTGACAACTGTCCGAATGGCGGCGCCACACACGTATTGCGGCGAAACAACGCGGGGAGGAGCCTATTCGGACGCTGTCGATGATTCCTGGCAGTGCAAGTGCAAGGAAGCGACCACGAGCCAGCGATTCGTAAACTATTGATAGCAAAGGGACTTGCGGCAACGACCTCGCAGATCCGTGACGTTACGCAATCATCTGACGACGTCAGATGACAAACGCGCGGAGGAGCCCATCGCGCGATGTCCGCTGAAGACGTTCGCCATGGAACAACGCTGTCTACGTCCTGCGCTTTTGCCGCGACCTTCCGTGGCGCGACGCCGAGGCTCGCGCGTCGCGATCGCGCTTCCGCTTCTTTGCTCGCTGCTTTTTCGTTCGACCCTTGGTGGCTCCAGGTGACTTATCAAGAGCGAGTGCTACCTCCAACAGAGAGAGCTCGCGCTCGGTATCGAGGTCCCGCAGCGGAACGGCATTCCACCAACGGTAACGGTGTAGTGCTCGAGCGCGCCGAACGCGACCGTATGTGTCCCAGTGACTGAAGGCCTCCGTCAGCATCTCTTCCTCGGCCCAGTGTTCTGCCTCGTCATCGTCGTAGACGTCGTCTCCGACCAACTTGAACTTCTTTCGCGCGCGGTCCCAATGGAAGTCCCGCCGGCGGTTGGGGAGCACCCACTTTTGCTCCCTTCGCCCGTGTAAGCAGTAGCTTTCAATACTCGAGTCGTCCAAGCACAGCGTTGTCAGCGTGAAGGTGAGTCGAGGCAGCGCACGCGCGAGTGGCCGAAGGAAAGCAATGAACTCCACGTTGCGTGTGTGCAATTGGTAGCGGATCTCTGCACGTTGGTCGTCCAGTCGGCGCACCGGCCAGGCCGAGAGATCGTACGGGTCGAACGGAACCTCAGGCGCGATTTTCTGCACAGCGGGGGCAAGGTCATACAACGCTGCGAATGAGAATGGGACGATTTCTGTCCAGGTCCTGCCTGCGATCGTTCTCGGGTACTCGCGGTAGATGCGATTCCGGAAATCCCGCACATCTTCGGGCGTTCCGGATACGCGCACGCGGTGAAAGTAATCGACAGCCATCCGCCGGACCTACAACGCTCCGTTCGGTCGGGTTTGCGGTCGTCGCCCCTTGTTCCGGTTCGATGTGGCGGCCGATTCGACCGGAAACGCACTGAGGTGGATCGCCCTGCCGGACGCGACCAGGGCTCCGGCCAGCACACCGGCTCCGTCAATCCGCACGTCCTCACCTTCACCGACGGCTGGAAAGACCGACGCCTGACTCGAAATGAGGTTCCCGATCAACACTGTCGCATCGGCGGCTGCGCTGGGTCGAACGGGCTCGTGATCATGGTCGAGCGCATCGAGCGCGTAACTACGAATCAACTTCGGCGCGAGCTTCTGCCACGTACGTGGTGCGTCGAACAGCTCGAGTCCGGTCGCGCGACCGTTCACGAAGAAGACCGCACCGACCTGCTGTTGA
>JBKPAJ010000247.1:0-34578 GCA_046726375.1 Acidobacteriota bacterium | reverse complement strand
GTCGGTGCCAAGTGCGATTTTCACGCCCGCCGCGTTCATCCTGGCGAGGTTGCGGGCCTGAATGGCGTACGAAGCTTGCAGCGCCGGTCGATCGGTCGACGCCGCCTGCAGCTTCTTGAATTCCGCAGCCGGCAGACTGTCGGCGAGCCAACTGAGATCCGTCGCGACCCCTCGCTCGCCCATATTCGGCACCAGCACAAAACCCGGCCGCTGCTTCACGAGTGCGAGAAGTTCGTCGTCAATCTCCTTGTCGCGCACGCCATGGGCGAATGCGTCGATGCCGGCTCGCAGCAGACCCTTGGCGTCATCCAAATAAAAGATGTGCGCGGTCACGCGGAGCCCGCGCTGGTGCGCTTCGTCGATGATCACGCCGTAGAGTTCGGGTGTGAGCTTCTTGTACTTTCCTTCGCGATCGTCCACCCAGATCTTGACGATGTCCACCTTCCGCGCGGCGAGCTCGCCGACGGCCTTGCGCGCCTCGGCCTCGGTGCTGACCCAGTAGGGAATGTCGGTGCGGCCCGGTTCCGGCATCGTGATGCCGCGTCCGGCCGTGCGCAACAGCGCGGCGCCGGCAATCGGCTCCGCGCGCACCTGAAACGCGAGATCGCCTGCGTCTTGTCCGAGACTCATGACGGCGCTGACACCGTAGTACGCTTTGCGGCGGAGCGCATCGATCAGCTCGTCACGCGCGTTCGGCATGTGCGTGTGCGTGTCGACGATCGCCGGCATGACGGTCTTGCCCTGCAGGTTGACGCGGGCGGCGCCGGATGGCGCACGCACCTGCCCACTTCGGCCGACCTGTGCGATGCGAGCACCGTCGACGACGAAGGTCGCGTTCTCGATCGGCGCGGAACCGTCGCCCACGATCACGCGTGCGCCTTCGAACACGGTCAGCGTCGAGGGTGACTGTGCAAAGATCGCGGCGGAAACCACGATCGCCAGCGCTGGCGTCAGCTTCACTTGGTAGCGCATATGACCTCTATCCCGGCCAGCGCCGGTCGGCGCGCAACCCGTCGAATAACGGGTCGACCCTGAGCACTGCCGGCAATGCGGCAGAGTTCGTCTGCCGCAGCTCGGCAAACGCTGCATCGTAATTGCCATTGGCCGCAAACCACTGCGCCAGTACGACGGGCGCGCGTGGATTGCGCGCGGCAAGATCCTTGAACACCGCGTCCGCCGCGGCGCGGTTGCCACTGCGGGCATGCGCAATGGCGAGCATCAGATCGACGTCGGCGGTCCGCGGCTTGGGCGCCTCCTCGCATGCAGCGATCGCGTCCCGCGGCTTCCCTTGCAGGATCAAGCTCTTGGCAAGCACCACCCGCGCCAGCGGCAGCTGCGCATTCAGTTGGAGGGCGCGCCGTTGTGCGGCGATGGCCGCCTCGTAATCGCGCGCGTAATAGCGCACGAGGCCGAACGCTTGATGCATGATGCCGTTGAGCGGGTCCTGCTTGACGGCCTCGTCGGCATGTCGCTGCGCTTCCTCGTGCCGGCCGCTTTCCGACAGCGCAATCGCATACCACTGGTGCGCGGATGGATGGTGCTCGTTCAGTTCAAGTGCGCGGCGAAACTCCTTTTCGGCCGCCGCGAGATCGCGCTCACCGAAAAAGTAGACCGCGCCGAGCGCCGTGTGCGCCTCAGCGAGCCCGTCGTCAAGCTCGATAGCTCGGAGTGCCGCCGCCTTTGCTTTGGCCACGTTCTCTCTTGAACCGTCAGCCAGGCTCGTGACGGGACGCAGAATGTACGAGTCCGCGATGCCCGCGTATGCCAGTGCAAACTCCGGGTCCCTGGCTGTGGCATCGCTGAAGTACTTGATCGCGGTCGCGAAACCCTCGGGCGTTCGCAGACTCCATGCCTGACGTCCGCGCAAATACAGATCGTAAACCGCAGGGTCGACGGCGCGGCGGACACCGCCACGCGCCGACGCCAACGTGCCTTTCAGCTCCGTTGCAATCGCGCCGGCGACCTCGGCCTGCAGCGCGAGCACGTCACGAATCCTCCGGTCGTAGCTGCGCGCCCATACATGCTCATCCGCCTTCGCGTCGATCAATTGCGCCGTGACGCGTACGCGATCGTCGGCCCGCACGACCGAGCCTTCGACGACGAAATCGACACCGAGCTCCTGCGCCACTTGCGGCACTGAGATGCGCGCGTCCTTGTAGCGCATCGTGGACGTGCGCGAGATGACGTGCAGGCCGCGAATCTGCGCGAGCTCCGCAGTCAACGCTTCGGTCATGCCGTCCGCGAAGTAGTCGTGACGCTCGTCGCCCGAATAATTGCTGAGCGGGAGCACGGCCAGCGCGATTTCGCCCGCCGGCCGTGTGCTGTCGGCGCGCGCGACGGCCGACGTCTGCACGGGCGCGACAGCTGCTTGCTGGCTGCGATGAATGAAGAACAGACCCAGGCCGACGCTCGCGGCGGCGCCGATGATCTGCGCAACAATGCGGCCGCCAAACGAGATCCACGCACTCCGGACCTTCTTCTTTTTCTTTCGCTTGTCAGGCGAACCCGGTGTGGGTCCGGACGCGGGCGCCGGCGGTGGAGCGTCGACCGGATCAGACATGTAAAGGCAGTGGAATCGCGCCGATTATCGCAGATTGTCCCGTTGTGCTCTATTAGCGGAGGACGAGCCGCACCTGGCAGCCGAGCAGACGCTGATCGCCGGAACCGGGGATGAGGTCCGCCGGCCGGAACGCGCTCGACGACTGGACCGAGATCGCCACCCAGGCCGCTTCCGGAGGCAAGACGAATTCGACTTCGCGTGTTTCGTCAGGCCGAAGCTGCAGCGCCTGTTGTTCCGCCCCAACACGCATCGCAACCGTTCCGCCGCTGGGCCCGATGTGCACAAACGCGGTCAGCGACGCATGCCCGCGCAGCGCGACGAAGACCGTCGCGCGCGACGTACCTTCTGTCCAGAACCCGTTGCCTTCATCGTAGATGCCGACGTTCGACGCAGGCGGCGGCCCGTCACGAGGTGCGACGTCTGGCGTGAGCGTGCCTGCACGCAGCCATTCGTCCGCTTTCAGTGTTCTGCGCGTGGCGTAGTCGTACGCGCGGCGGCGCGCGGGATCGAACGACGCGAGAAGTCCGACGCGTCCGCGAATCACGGAGGCACGACGAGCCTCGTCCGCGTACGCCCGTGGCATCAGATCGCGCGCCTGCCATTCGGATTCGGTGAACGTTGGCAGCGTTGCCGTGAGCGGCGCACTTCCTTGCACGCGCTCGGCAAGCCGCGACACACCATGCGCGTCGCTGAACAACCACAGTTGGTCGGGACGAAGAACGCCCAGCGCCGCAATCGCGCCGCTGACGATCAGAAGCGCAGCGATTGCCGATTGCCATCGTGTTCGCCACAGCCGCGTCACGGCAAGAGCAATCGCCGGGGCGAAGAGCGGCACAACCGGAACCAGAAATCGCGCCGGCGCGCTCCAGCCTCCCCACCACATGTAGAAGCGCGTCGTGCTGATCACGTAGCCAGCGGCAATACCTGCGAACGCAGCCATGATCGAGCGCCAGCGAGCGTCGCGCAGCGCGAACCAGATGCCGGCCGGGACAAGCAAATAGATCGGCGCATAGGTGAGCACGCCGAATTTCTGATCGACGAGCAGGCCGAGCACGCCTCGCGGCACGAACTGCAGCTTCACCCAATCTCGTGCCTGCGTGCCGTACGGTGCCTCGAGATCGGGCGACCCGTAGATCACGTAGAAGAAGCCGAGCCACGCCACGCACGAGAGAACGACGGGCGCCAGCACAGCCGCCGCCGCGGCGAGTTGATGGCGGAGCCGGATCAGCAGCAATACGGCAAACCCGGCCGCGAAAACCACGAACTTCGTGTGGAACCAGGGCAACCAAGCGAGGCACATGCCGCGCATCGCCCACCGCAACGGCCGCACAACGCGTTCGGTGAGCGACCAGTACGTCGCCCACGCCACAACCGCCGCGCCCGCCATCTCCGGAAAGATCGCCCAGGCGTACGGAACGAAGGGCACGGTCAATCCAACGATCGCGGCGGTCGTCGCGCCCACCGCCGGACCGTCTACTGCCGCGCCGATGTGGTAAACCGCGACTATGGCGCATGCCGCGAGCAGTGCGATGGCGATTACGGATGCCCTTGCGCCACCAATCGCGTACGCCGGCAACAGCAGCGTGGGCAAGCCGGGCGCGTGAATCGAATAAATCTCCCCGTCCTTACCCCGCTGCAGGTAATCGGGCGGCAGCGTCTCGCGCGTGAACGATCGGTACTGAGCGAGCCGATGATTGTTTTCGATGCGGAGATCGCCATCGCTGAGCAGGCTCTGGCTGATCATCAAGTAATGCGGCTCGTCCCCTCTGAGGCCAAGCGACTGGAGCGAATGCAACCCGATGGCGCTGTAGACAGCGAACGCGATCGCAAACACGTAGGCCGGACGAAGCGGCCAATCATGCCGTGCGCCTTGTCCGTCGCGTCGCGTGCCGCGAAGAACGGCGAGCACGCACGCGACGACCGCGATTACGCACCGCATTGGACCGGCGAAGATCAGCACCACCGGCACGCGGTCGGGCAGCCACGGTAGATATGGAACAACGCACAGCGCGAGGAGCGATGCCGGCGCAATGACGTGCGCGCGGCGGCGCCGGCTTTCTGCGGTGCGCGGCGCCCACCACCACAGTGCTGCCGCCGCCGCGGCCGCGATCGAGAGAACGACCACCATGCGCGCGAGCGGCGCAAACACCGCGACGCGCTCCGGCCCAGTCTCCGGCCAGGACACGATGTGTACGGACGCAGGCCACAGCGAGGTCGCCAATGCTACGGCCAGCGCCGCAGCGGCGATTCGCAATGCGCTCATGCGGGCTTCGTCAGCACTGGCGGACACGCGGTCGGGTCGCGATGTTAGCAGACGTTCGACCTCGCTTCGCTTCTGTCGGTGAATGCTTTCAGCTCAGAAGCGCCACACGAGCCGGACACCCGCGCGAAGCGCATCGTTCAGTTCGTCGCCGATCGATCCGTAGTCGTAGCGAAGCTCCGGGATGACGACGAGCGTGCGCGTGAGATCGATCGCGGCGCCGCCTCCGAGCGTCAGCGAGCCGATCGCCCGGCGGCTCTCCGACTCCGGCTGCATCCGGCGCAGCTCGTCGATCGTAACCGTCGGCGGCCAGCTGAGAAAGTCGCGTCGTGTGCGATCGCGCACGAAGTGCGTCGTGACGCCGGTGAACAAGCGCGGCTGTACCCGCGCCGTCGAGCGGCGCGGGTGAAAGGTCACGCCGAACGACACCACGCTCGACACGACCCGCTCGTTGGTGAACTGCGTCAGCACACCGAGACGCTCGATCTCTTCGCGTGAGGCGCCTTGGCCGGCAAACGACACACTGATCCCGGAATACTGATCCCGTAACGTTCCGGCCGGCTTCGCGACCTCGGCCTCGAAATCGAGGAAGCGATTGACCGAGAGCGCGCCGCCGACTCCCGCCTCGGGCAACGTGCCGTTAACGTGATCCGATCGTACGGTGTACCACTGCACCACGGGCCCGATGAAACCGCGTTGGGGCTGAGCCATGGCGCTCGCCGGCACAAGTACCAGCACCACGATCGCGGCAATCCAATGCAGCACGACGCCCTCCTTTCAGCATCGAATGTGCAAAGCGGCGGTCGAACGGCTCGCTCTCCGCGATCCAGCGCGCTGGTGTACATTTCAGCGATTACGGAGGGAGATAAATGCGCCGTGCCGCCATCGCTCTCGTCGGCGTTTTCATCGTTTCAACACCGCTCGTCGCCCAGCAGGCTGATACGGCGCGGCCGCGGCTGACTGCCGAAGACTACGCGCGCGCCGAGCGATGGATGGGGTACAACACGGCGCCGCTCGTGTTCCGCCTTGCGGTCCGCCCGAACTGGCTGTCGGACGATCGTTTCTGGTATCGCGTCACGATTCCCGGAGGTAGCGAGTTCGTGCTGGTCGATCCTATGCGGGCCACCCGGGAGGCGGCCTTCGATCACGCCGCCGTCGCAGCCGCTTTAAGTAAGGCGGCCGGCACGGCCCACACGGCCAATACGCTGCCGTTTACGCAGATCGAGTTTGCCGATGACGGCAAGACGTTTCAATTCAGCGTGGACGAACGCCGGTGGACGTGCGATCGGCAAGGCGTGTCGTGCACCTCGACGGTATCCACAGGACGCGACGGCGGTCGCCGTCGCGATGCCGGCGGAGCGCAGGTGCTATCGCCCGACGGCGCCCGTGCGGCTTTCATTCGTGATTACAACCTCTGGGTGCGCGATGTGAAGACGGGTACCGAAACGCAGCTCACGAGCGATGGCGTCAAAGACTATGGCTACGCCACGAATGACGCCGGTTGGACGCGCAGCGACACACCCGTTGTCGTCTGGTCGCCCGATTCAAAAAAGATCGCCACATTCCAGCACGATGCGCGCGGTGTCGGAGAGATGTACTACGTGAACACCGTCGTCGGCCATCCCAAGCTGACGGTGAACAAATACCCGCTGCCAGGCGATGAAAAGATCTTCATGATCGATCGCGTCGTCATCGACGTCGACGAGAAGAAGGTCACGCGATTGAAGATGCCGGCGGACCCGCACCGCTCGTCGCTCTGCGATCACGTGGTGTGCGGTGGCACCTGGGCGGATGTGCAGTGGAGTCCCGATAGCCGCGAAGTCGCGTTCGTGTCGACGTCGCGCGATCACAAGCGCGAAGACCTCCGCGTGGCGAACGCGGCGACTGGCGAAGTGCGCGACGTCCTCGCCGAACGCGTCGAGACCTTTTTCGAGTCGGGCCAGGGACGCATCAACTGGCGCTATCTGCCGGGCTCGAAAGAAGTGCTGTGGTTCTCGCGTAAAGACGACTACGGTCATCTCTACCTGCACGATGCGGGCACCGGATTTCAGAAGAATCGGATCACGACCGGCAGCGGCAATGTGACGCAGGTGCTTCGCGTTGACGAGAAGACCCGCACCATCTATTTCATCGGCGTCGGCAAGGAGGCCGGCCGCGATCCGTACTTCCGCCACTTCTACAAGATCAACTTCGATGGACGCGACGCGACGCTGCTCACGCCTGAAGACGGCGATCACACGATCGACTTGTCGCCGTCAGGAAAGTTCTTTCTCGACGCCTACTCGAAGCCCGACCTCCCGCCGGTCATCGTGCTGCGAGATGCCAATGGAAGCATCGTGATGCCGCTCGAAACAGGCGACATCTCGCGTCTCGAGGCGGCGGGGTGGAAGCCGCCGCTGCCGATCACGGTGAAGGCGCGCGACGGCAAAACGGATCTCTATGGGTTGATGTACAGGCCGACCAACTTCGATCCGTCGAAACGCTATCCAATCATCAATCACATTTATCCCGGCCCGCAGTCGGGCAGCGTGGGCGGCCGCAGCTTTGTGGCATCGCGCAGCGATGCACAGGCGATCGCGGAGCTCGGCTTCATCGTCGTGGAGATCGACGGCATGGGAACGCCTTGGCGATCGCGAACGTTCCACGAAGCTTATTACGGCGACATGGGCGACAACACCTTACCCGATCAGGTTGCGGGCATGAAGGAACTGGCATCGCGCTATCCCTGGATTGACCTCGATCGCGCCGGTATCTATGGACACTCCGGCGGCGGATTCGCGACGGCCGACGCCATGTTCCGCTATCCAGACTTCTTCAGAGTGGGCGTATCGCAGGCCGGCAACCACGACAACCGTGTCTATGAAGACGACTGGGCCGAGAAGTGGCAAGGGCTGCTGACGGAGAACGCCGATGGCACGAGCAACTACGACGATCAGGCCAATCAGAATCATGCGAAGAATCTGAAGGGAAAGCTCTTGATCGCGCACGGGACGATGGACACGAATGTGCCGCCGAATAACACACTGCTCGTGGTGGACGAATTGATCCGCGCCAACAAGGATTTCGATTTGATTATGTTCCCGAATCGCGGTCACGGGTTCGGGAGCGAGCCGTACATGGTGCGTCGGCGCTGGGACTACTTCGTGCGACATCTGCTCGGCGCGGAACCGCCGGCAAACTACGAGATGCGGCCGGCACAACAGACAACACCGACGCAGTAGTTCGGCGCTCGCACGCTTGCCAGGTGTAGGTTCGTGTGACAACGACCGCGACGCGCCCGCTGGTCGCGCACGTTGTGATATCAGTGTCTGATGCTCAAAGACTTGATTTTTGGCGGTGCACGGTTGAGTACCGTTTCGGGTGATTTCGGTTTGCTGATCCTGCGCGTGTTTGCAGGACTCTCGCTCGCGCTTGCGCATGGGATCGCGAAGCTTCCGCCCTCGGCGCAGTTCATGGCTGGCGTCGGCCAGCTCGGACTTCCACCGTGGTCGGCATGGCTCTCCGGCTTTGCTGAAACGTTTGGCGGTATCGCGCTCGCGGCCGGGCTTGCGACGCGATTTTCGGCCCTTGCGATCATCATGAATCTGTCGGTCGCCGGGTTCAGGCGACACGCGTCGGATCCGTATCAGGTCAAAGAGCTCGCGTTCCTGTTTCTCGCCGTCGCGGTAATGTTTCTCTTCGTCGGCGGCGGCCGGTTCGCGTTCGATCGGTTGATCAAGAAGTAAAGACGATGGGTGGCGCGGCCCGGTTAATTGTTGCTGTGTTGACGGCCGCGCAGCCGCCGGCCACTCTCGCGACGCTCGCGGTTGACGGCTGGATGGCGGCGAGAAGCGCCGCCGCGGAGGGTGGATCGCCGCAGAGCCTCGCGCGCGCGAGGAGCCTGCTCACTCAACTCGATGCGCTCGTCACCGGCACGCCGTGGCGGCTGCAGGGCGAATACGCGCACGCGCTTATCGCGGCCGCGATGGCGGCGTCGCAGAACGAGAACGCCGAAATGGATCTCCACCTCACGCATGCCCACGCGCTGTCCGATCGCCTCGAGACCTCGGCGTACCCTGCCGTCTGGCCCGTCGGCATCGACGAAGCGGAAGGGGAGTTATTCCTCGAAGTCGATCGCTATGCCGACGCGCTCGCCGCGTTTCAACGAGCTGTTCGTCAGCCCAACGCACACAGCACGGTCTGGCTGGGGCTGGCGCGCAGCGCGGCGCGCGTGAACGACACCGCGGTGGCGTGTGACGCGTATCGCCAGTGGGCGGCCCGGGCAGCAAACGCCTCGGACTCAGCCGAAATGGGTGAAGCCAGCGAGTACCTGAAACGCTGCCCGTGAGCTACTCGTATCGCGCTGAAATTCTGGACGAGCTGGCGCGCCATGGTCTGCGGCCGAAAGCGACGACCCACCCCGAGTTTCTGCGTAACGCCGTCCGCGACCTTTATCTCTACGAGATCCGCGCGCTGCGCGATCGCTGCCGCGCCGGCGAGTTCCCGACGCGCGAGTTGTCAGCACGCGTCATCGATCTGCGTCAGCGCTATCCGGTGCTCTCGATTCCGATTTACAAGTGGACGCTCTAATAGTCGGCTAAAGCCGCGCCGCGACGTCGCTGTGCAGTGACGGCGGAGTAGCGGGCTTCGGCCCCGCCGGTGCTAGACTGGCAGAAAGATGGCGAAACTCGCACGTCTTACCGAGCCAATGGTGCGTGATCGCCGTGATGCGCCGCTCCGCATGGCGTCATGGGACGAAGCGCTGGATCGGGCCGCGGCAGGCTTCAAAGGGGTGGTGGACCAGCGTGGTCCAGACGCGTTCGGGCTCTTCAGTTGTTCGAAGAGCACCAACGAGATGAACTTTGCCGCCCAGAAGTTCGCGCGTGTCGTGATCGGCTCGAACAACATCGATAGCTGCAACCGCACTTGACACGCTCCGAGCGTCGCCGGTCTGGCGACGGTGTTCGGGATGGGCGGTGGCACGAGCTCGTATCAGGAGATCGAGGAGACCGACTGCATTCTCCTCTGGGGATCGAATGCGCGCGAGACGCATCCGATCTTCTTTCATCACCTCCTGAAGGGCATTCGCCGCGGCGCGCAGCTGATCGCAGTGGACCCGCGCCGGACGTCGTCTGCCCGGTGGGCAGATGTCTGGGCAGGCCTCGACGTCGGCTCGGATATCGCGCTCTCGAACACGATGGCGAGGGAAATCATCACTGCCGGCCTCGCCAATCGCGAGTTCATCCAGCACGCGACCTCGGGATTCGAACAATACTGCGCGTCGGTGCAAGCATGGACGCTCGAGCGCGGCGAAGCCGACACCGGTGTGCCGGGCGGAGTGATCAAGGAGATTGCCCATTGTTACGCGAAGGCGCCGCGGGCGATGATCTGCTGGACGCTCGGCATCACCGAGCATCACACGGCCGTGGACAACGTAGTGGCGCTGATCAACCTGGCGCTGCTCACCGGCCACGTGGGACGCTGGGGATCGGGCATCAACCCGCTGCGCGGGCAAAACAACGTGCAGGGCGGTGGCGACATGGGCGCGTTGCCCGATCGGCTGCCCGGCTTTCAGCACGTCGAGAACGACGAGGCGCGCGGCAAGTTCGATCGCGCGTGGGGCACATCGGTGCCGCCCGCAAAAGGGCTCCATCTGTCCGGCATGTTCGAAGCCATGGAGCACGGCGCGTTGAAGGCGCTGTATGTGATCGGCGAGAACCCGCTTCAGTCAGAAGCCGATCAGAAACGCGCGACGCGCTTGCTCGAGAGTCTCGATTGTCTCGTGGTGCAGGACCTGGTTCTCACTGGCACGGCGCAGATCGCCGACGTGGTGCTGCCGGCGGCGGCCGCTGCGTTCGAGAGCGAAGGCACCGTGACCTCGAGCGAGCGGCGCGTGCAACGCGTGCGCCGGACCAAGGCGCCCGCCGGCAGTTCGCGTGACGATCTCGAGATCATCTTCGCGCTGGCGCGACGGATGGGTTACGAGTGGGGCGCGCCCGATGCTCAACGAGTGTGGGACGAATTACGGACGTTGTCGCCAATGCACGCGGGCATGAGTTACGAGCGCCTCGAAGCACTCGACGGCCTGCAGTGGCCGTGCTACGACGAGCGGCATCCCGGCGAGGCGTTCCTTCACAGCCGTTTGTGGGAGCGTCCTGTAGTTGGACCGCAGGCACCGTTTTCTGTCGTCGAGCACCGGCCGCCGGTGGACAAGCTCGACACTCAGTTCCCGTTCCGGCTCACGACGGGCCGGCGGTTGGCCGAATACAACACCGGCGTGCAAACGGGCGCGTACGCGTCGCCGACGCGGCGCGGCGAAACGATTGACATGTCGCCCGAGGATGTGTCCCGGCTCGGCCTTCACGAAGGAGAGCCAGTGCGCGTGCGATCGCGACGCGGGGAGGTGGTCGTCCCGGTGCGCGTCGATGGCTCGCTGCGGCCCGGACTGACGTTCATGACGTTCCACTTCCCGGACGAAGTGGCGACGAATTTGTTGACGATTGACGCGACGGATCCGCGATCGGGGACGGCGGAGTTCAAAGCCGCGGCGGTGTCGATCGAACGGGCTTAACCGGGAACTCACTCGAGTGGAGAGCGCTAACGCTGCGAACCGCGCGAAAACCGCCCGTTTGCCGCCCACCCACTCGGATCACCTCGATGCCGCCATCGCAATTCAAGTGAATTGAGGGCTAGATGGATTTGCATATCGTCGGCGCGGAGCCGACGAGTGCCGAGCGCGACGCAGTTGACCGGTTGCTTGGTCCACCGGAATCGCGCTGGGCGGGTGGCGCGCGCGACGCGGCGCACGAAGGCCGCATGGCACGCGGAGGGCTCGACGAGGTCAAGGATCGACGCGATCTGCTGTTGCCAGCGTTTCACGCCGTGCAGGATCGCGTCGGCTGGGTGAGTCGCGGCGCGCTCAATTACATTTGTACGCGCCTGATCGTGCCGCCCGCGGAAGCGTGGGGCGTGCTCACGTTCTATCACCTGTTCAATACCGAACCGACCCCGCAGACGGTGGTGCATGTCTGCGATGACATCGCCTGCCGCCTCGCGCGTAATGGTGCGGCTTCAGTCGCGCTTTTCGACAGCGGCACTTCGAGTAAACCGGGTCTCACGCCGCAGCAGAAGTCGTCACCTTGCCTGGGACAATGTGATCGTGCGCCGGCCGCGCTCACCATCACTGCAGGGGAGACGCCGTCGCGAACCATTCAGGTTGCTCCGCGCCCCGAGCACATCGTCGGCGCCAAACTCCTTCGGCGCATCGGCAAGGTCGATCCAACGTCGCTTGATTCCTATCGCGCACAGGGCGGCTACGAGTCGCTTGCGCGTGCGCTCGCGATGGGCGCGCCGGCGGTTGTCGCGGAGGTGATCGCCGCGAACCTTCTCGGCCGCGGCGGCGCGGCCTTTCCGACCGGCCGCAAGTGGGATGCGGTGGCGCGCGAGCCGTCGCGGCCGCACTTTCTCGTGTGCAACGCCGACGAGTCTGAGCCGGGAACGTTCAAGGATCGTGTGCTGATGGAGCACGATCCGTTTGCCGTGGTCGAAGCGATGACCATCGCCGCGTTTGCCTCGGGCTGCGGCCAGGGGTTCGTGTATGTGCGCGGCGAGTATCCGCTCGCGCAGGGGCGGCTGCAGCACGCGATCGAGGAGGCGCGAGCGGCAGGGCTGCTCGGCACGAGTATTCAGCGGTCGGGATTGAGCTTCGATATCGAGATTCGCCGCGGAGCCGGGGCGTACATCTGCGGCGAGGAGACGGCGCTTTTCAACTCGCTCGAGGGCAAACGAGGCGAGCCGCGCTCCAAGCCGCCGTTTCCGGCGCAAGTTGGGCTTTTCGGTCAGCCCACCGTCGTGAACAACGTCGAAACGCTCGTCAACGTGCTCGACATCGTCGCCGAAGGCGCTCGGCAGTGGGCCAGCGTGGGCACGCCGCAATCAACGGGTACGCGGCTGTTCTGTTTGTCAGGCCATGTCGGCAAACCGGGGCTGTATGAGATGGCCTTTGGCTGCACGCTTGGCGAACTGCTGGAACAAGCCGGCGGTGTTGCGAACGGGCGGGCGCTGCAGGCGATTCTGCTCGGCGGCGCGGCGGGCACGTTTGTCGGCCCGGACGCGTTGCCGCTGCGGTTGACGTTTGAAGACGTACGCGCCGCTGGCGCGACGCTCGGATCAGGTGTCGTCATGGTATTCGACGAGACCGCCGATCTCACCGACACGGTTGTTCGTATCGCGAAGTTCATGGAGGACGAGTCGTGTGGGCAGTGCGTGCCGTGTCGCGTCGGCACCGTGCGGCAAGTGGAGATCTTGCAGCGATTGCGGCACGGCGCATCAGGTGGGGGCGGGCCTCTCTTGTCCGCCGACGCTTCAGCGAAGGCGGAAGGCCCGCCGGATCGCACCAGGGATTTGGCGCTGCTCCAAGAACTTGGCCAGTGCATGCGCGATGCCTCGATCTGCGGCCTGGGTCAAACGGCTTCCTCGGCGGTTGAATCCGCAATCGCGCGCTTGAACGTGTTTCGATGAAGACGAACGATCTTCCAATCTGGTTTACGCTGCCGCCGCCCGCGACGGAAATTCCGAAGCCACCCGCGCGCACCGAACGGCCCACGATCGATCTCACCATCGATGACGGCACGGTGACGGTGCCGCAAGGGGCGACGGTGCTCGACGCGTGCCGTGCGGCCGGCCGTGACGTCCCGACGCTGTGTTACCTCGAAACGCTGACCCCCGTGAACGCCTGTCGCGTGTGTGTGGTGGAGCTCGAAGGCGCGCGCGTCCTGGTTCCGGCCTGCTCGCGCCAGGCGGAAGCGGGCATGAAGATCCACACTGACTCGCCGCGCGTACGAACGGCGCGAAAAGTCGTGCTCGAGTTGCTGGCTTCGTCGGTCGATCTCTCGACGGCTGAAGAACTGAAGAAGACACTGCGCCAATACGAAGCCGATCCGACTCGCTTCGGCACACCCGGAGAAGTGGCGACCGTCGCGCAACCGGTCAAGATCGACAACGACCTCTACGTCCGTGACTACGCGAAATGCGTGCTGTGCTACAAGTGCGTGGAAGCGTGCGGCGCGGATGCGCAAAACACCTTTGCTATCGCCGTCGCTGGTCGCGGCTTTCATGCGCACATTTCGACCGAGCTGGATGTGCCGTTGCCCGAATCCGCGTGTGTCTACTGCGGCAACTGCATTGCCGTCTGTCCCACCGGCGCGCTCATGGCCAAACCCGAATTCGAGTTGCGGCAGGCGGGCGAGTGGGCGCCTGAGCGCCAAACGGCCACCGATACGATCTGCCCCTACTGCGGCGTCGGCTGCACGCTCACTGTGCATGTCCAGGACGAGCGCATCATCAAAGTCACCTCGCCGCTCGATAACGAAGTGACGCGCGGGAATTTGTGCGTGAAGGGGCGGTTCGGGTTCGAGTATGTGCATCCTGACGACTGAACTTACTGCCGCGTGCTCGTGGTTTGGACAGCGCGCGGACCTAAATACTGATTCCACCAGCGCAGCTCGTTGACCATCCGGTGCACGTTGTTCCAGTGTCCGGCAATCCCGTGCGGCTGATCGGCATACCGGATCATCTTCGCCGGGATGCCGCGCCGCTTGAGCGCGAAATACATCTGCTCACCCTCTTCGTACGGGACGCGCTGATCGACTTCACCGTGCACGAAGAGCGTCGGCGTCTTCACGTTGCCGGCAAACGTCAGCGGCGATTGTTTGATCATGCGCTCGCGCGCGGCGGCGTCCCATGGCGTGCCGAAAAACTCGGTCTCTTTGGTCCGGTAGATGTCGGCAGTACCGTAGTCGCTGATCCAGTTCGTGATCCCTGCGCCGGTGATCGCGGCGGCGAACTTGTCCGGATATTGAGTGATCACCCAGTTGGTCATGAAGCCGCCATACGAATGGCCGGTGTGGCCGACGCGCTTCGGATCGATCGGATAGCGTTTGAGCACATAGTCCATACCCGAGACGACATCTTCGCCGTCTTTCTTGCCCCACTCGCCCCAGGTGGCCCACTTGAACGCGTCGCCGTAGCCGGTTGAACTGCGGAAGTTCGTATCCAGCACGAAATAGCCGTTCGCCGCGAAGAACTGATCCTTGAAGTCGAACGTATAACCGGTCGCCGAATGCGGGCCGCCATGGCTCGTCACGATCAAAGGGTACGGACCCTTCGCGCGATCGTAGCCATGCGGAAACATCAACCAGCCTTCGATGGTTGTGCCGTCGTAGCTTGGCCAACGCAGCCGCTCCGCCTTGCTGAAGGCAATCTCCGACACAAGACGGGCGTGCAGGTCGCTGAGCTTGCGTTCGTTCGTGCCATCGATGTTTGCTGCGTACACCTCGGGCGGCGCTTCGTGCAAGCCCACCGTGTAAGCGATCGTCTTGAAGGCGCGATCGATTGAGAGGCCAGTGAGTCGCCGTTCGCCTTTCGTCACCTGCTCCACCTGCCCGCCGGTCGAGGCGACGCGGAAGAGATGTGTTTCGCCGCCGATCGCGGCGGTGAAGTAGACGAAGCGGCTGTCAGGCGACCACTGCGGTTTACCGGGCTCGAGATCCCAATTCGCCGTGAGGTTGATCGGCTCACCGCCCGCGACGGGGCGGATGAAGAGATCGTCGGAACCGCCGTGATTCAGCTTTTGCTGAATGATCATGTCGGTGCCGAACGTGCGCGTGTACGAGATGAAGCGGCCGTCCGGCGAGAACCCGACGTCGCTGTATACATAGCCGTCGTCGGTGAGACGCGAGACGACGCCGCTCGTTGTGACGGTCCAGAGATCCGGGCTGTCGTATTTCAGCTCATCGCGCCAATCTGAATCCGCGGTGTAGGCGAGAAGCGATCCGCTCGGTGCCCACGCGAGGTTCGCCGGTCGCAGGTCCGCGTCCACGAGTACTTTCGGCTCGCCGCCGCCGACTGGCTGCACCACGAGCTGCGCTGCCGGCCGCGCGCGAAGATTCGGTGCGGGAAACGGCTGGCCATCGCGTTGAAAGTCTTTCCAGTCGAACTGAACGCCCTTGAAGCGCTCCTCGTGCCGCCGCTCGAACTCGCTCATCGCCGGTGCGTCTTTCTTCGGCAGCGCCTTGTCTTTCGCGAGCGCGATCAACTTTTTGTCGGGGCTGAGCACTGCCCCTGTTGGCAGCGGCGAAGTCTTCGCCGGCACCGCCGATGCGTTCGCGGGATCGACGGTCCATTGCTCTCGATCGGCGGAATACTGGAGTCGGCTGTCGTCGGTCCACGATGGGCTCGTCACGTCTTTGCCGTAGTGGACGACGCGGCGAGGGCGCGCCGAGGCGTCGGTGGGCGCCACGTGCACTTCCGTTCGCGTGCTGTTGTCCTCCTCGATGCGGGTGCCGACGGTAAACACGACCCATCGTCCGTCGGGTGAAATCTCCGGGTTACCCACTGTTTGAATGCGGTAGTAATCCTCAATCGCGAGAGGCCGCCCAGTGGCCCGAGCCTGCTGCGCCGCCGGCGTGAGTTGGACCACGGTCAAGACAGCGAGACCGGCAAGCGCGATTTTCTTCATGGCTGCAACTCTCCAAATCTCCAACTCTCCAAATCACCAACTCGCCAAATCACCAACTCGCCAAATCGTCTCCAAATCTCCAGATTTCCAAATCTCCAGATTCGGATCACTTGGCACCAATCCCCCCCTCCGCCTGCCTGCGATCCAGTCCGCCTTCAAGCATGTCGGCTTTGACGTCGTAGATAATGATTTCGTCCACGCCCTGCGAGTCGACGCTCTGCAAGGTGTGCCCCATCTTTTTCAGAATGGCAAGCGTGTCGGGCGAGAACACGTACTCTTCATAGCTGATGCGATCGGGCAGCCATTGATGGTGGATGCGTCCGGCGTCCACGGCTTCCTGCGCGTTCATGCCGAAGTCGATCACGTTCAGGATGGTCATCAGCACGGTGTTGATGATCGTGCGGCCGCCTGGTGAACCGGTCACCATGAACAGCTTGCCGTCTTTGGCGAGAATCGTCGGTGACATGCTCGACAGCATCCGTTTGCCCGGCCGCGCGAGGTTTGCGTCCGTACCGATCAAGCCTTGCTCGGTCGTCATACCGGGAGCCGCGTTGAAATCGCCCATCTCGTTGTTCAACAGGAACCCGGCGCCAGGCACCACGATCTTCGAGCCGTAACCGGCTTCAAGCGTATAGGTCATCGACACCGCGTTTCTCTGAGCGTCCACGATCGAAAAGTGCGTCGTCTCTGGCGATTCCGTCGTCCACGTGAAGCTCGTCGGCGACGACTTGGATGCTTGAGAGAGGTTGATCGTCTTCCGCAATTGCGCCGCGTGGTCTTTCGAGATCAGCCGATCGATCGGCATGTTCTTGACGAAGTCGGGATCGCCGAGATGCTGCGCGCGCTCGGCAAAGGCGCGACGCATCGATTCGGCAAGGAGGTGAAGCGTTTGCGCGGACCCAACGCCGCTGGCTTTGAGGTCGTAGCCCTCGAGGATGTTCAGCATCAGCTGCACAGCGATGCCGCCGGAGCTCGGCGGCGCCATGCCGATGACGTCGTAGCCGCGATACGTGCCGCGGATCGGCGCGCGCTGCCTGGCCTGATAGTTCTTCAAATCCTCGCGCGTAATCAGGCCGCCGTTGGCTTTCATCTCTTTCTCGATCAGCGCGGCCGTCTCGCCTTGGTAAAAACCGGCCGGACCGTCATTGCCGATGCGCTCCAGTGTTCGCGCGAGATCCGGCTGTGTGAAGATTTCACCGCCTTGATAGGGTTGACCGTTCTTCGAGAACTGCGCCAGCGAGGCTGGATAGCGCTTGAAGTTCGGAAGCGTGCGCTCGAGCGATCGCGCCAGCGCTTCGCTCAGCTCGAAGCCGTCGCGCGCGAGCTTGATGGCGGGCGCAACCAGCTCCTTCCACGGCTTGCTGCCCGCCGTTTTCCATGCCAGGTGCATACCCGCCACCGTTCCCGGCACACCGAC
The DNA here is from genome assembly GCA_046726375.1 of Acidobacteriota bacterium. Lineage (GTDB taxonomy): Bacteria > Acidobacteriota > Vicinamibacteria > Vicinamibacterales > UBA2999 > DASPWV01. The sequence goes on along the minus strand of JBKPAJ010000247.1, from coordinate 16,844 downwards.
CGCGAGATGGCTGTTGTGATGGACGTCTGAGTCGTACTTGCCGTCTTTCAACCACATCTCGGGCTTCGACCCCGCCGGAGCCACTTCGCGGAAATCGAACGTCGTCGGCTCGCCACTGTTGGGACGGTAAACGAGAAATCCGCCGCCACCGATGTTGCCGGCCGTCGGATGCGTCACCGCGAGCGCAAACGCGGTAGCAACGGCCGCGTCGATGGCGTTGCCGCCGTCTTTGATTACTTGAAATCCGATGTCCGACGCGACAGCGCTCGTCGAAATCACCATGCCCCGCTTGGCGCGGAGGGCGGTTGAGCCGGCATTCAGCGTGAGCGAAGAGACAACGAGGGCGGCAACGAGCAGAAAAACGCGGCGGGTCATCTGGGCCTCCGGCCCGGATTATAAGCGGGGGACGGGTCTGGCGGAGGCAAGCTATCTGACGATGTGGCGATTTGGCGATGTGGCGATGTGATGTTTCGATGTTGGGGATGTAATGATGTGTCTAGCGATGTGGCGATGTAATGTGGCGATGCCGTGTGACGGCATTACATCGCGACATCACATCGCGACATCACATCGCGACATCACATCGCGAGATCGACAGACACATCACTACATCGTTACATCCAAACATCACATCGCCACATCGCCACGTCGCGACATCGTCACAAGCACCGTGGTTCCCCCTCCGCTCAATCAGCGCGCATAGTAGTAACCGGATCGACGCGCGCGGCACGGCGAGCGGGGAAGTACGTCGCGGCGAGTGTGACGGCCAACACGGCAGCGGGAAGCGCCACGAACGTTAGAGGATCGTGTACGCTGACGCCGTAAATCACGCTCCGCATAAGGCGCGTGAGCGCGACTGCCGCCGGGACTGCGAGCGCGATGCCGATACCGGCATAGAGCGCACCCTGCCGCAGGACCCCAGTTGCGATCCGCTTTGGCGCAGCGCCAAGCGCCAGCCGAATGCCGAACTCGCGCTCGCGTTGGCGCACCCAATAAGCGACCACTCCATAAACGCCGACGATCGTCAGCGCCAGGCCGACCGCGGCAAATACCGAAAGCAGGAACGCGAGAAGGCGCGGACGGCCGAGCGACTGCGCGAGCAGCGATTCCAGCGATTGCATCTCCGCGACTGGCACGGTCGGGTCAACGGCATAGGCGGCCTGACGCACAGCCGCGGCGAGCTGTATCGGATCTCCCGAAGTGCGGACGACAAACGCCATCGGGAACATGAACGTCTGCGCCAGCGGCCGGTAAATCTCAGGGCGTGGCGCCTTGTCGAGCGAGGTAAAGCGGACGTCGCCGGTGACGCCGATGATCTCCACCTCTTCACTACCGCGGGCCGCAACGCTTTTCACGTGGCGCCCGAGCGCTGCATCCGCCGATCCGTATTGCTGCCGCGCGAATGTCTCGTTGACGATCCCCACGAGCGTGGTCTTCGTCGTGTCGAGATTCGTAAAGCGGCGCCCGGCGCGCAGTGGGATCTTCATCGTCTCGAAGTAGTCCCACCCTATGAATCGCCAGACCACGCTCGGCGGTGTGCTGCCGGGCGCTGGTGGCTTTTCAACGGGGTAGATGTTTGCCCTCCAGTTGTAGCCACTCAGCGGCAGATGCTGAATCGAGCCGACATCTGTTGCGCCAGGCAGCGCCCGCAGCCGCTCGACCACCTGTTCGAGATAGGGCAGTCCGTTGGCGAGCGAGTTGTACTTCGAGGTGGATTGCAGCCGGAACGTGAGCACACGCTGCGGATCGAATCCGGGATCGACATGCTGCAGGTTCCACAGCGACCGCAGCATCAATCCCGCGCCAATTCCGAGCACTACCGCCAGGCCGATCTGCGCCGCCACGAGCGCGCCAAGCGCCCGTCGTCTGCTCGTCGGATCGGTGCTTTGCTGTTGCCGCAGGAGCGGCTGCAGCTCCGGACGTGCCATGAGCACGATCGGCATCAGCGCGAAGAGCAGCGCGATCCCGACCGTCGCGGCAAGGACGGTCACGAAGACCACTGGATCGAGCGCAATCTCATGCTGCCGCGGCATCGTCGATGGGATACGCGCGACCAGGAGCGGCAGCGCACCGCGCGCCACGATCAACCCGGCCAGCGCGCCGCAGCCGGCGATCACACACTGTTCGACGATCAACTGCCGCACGAGGCGCATGCGCGAGGCTCCGAGCGCGGTGCGAACGGCAATCTCGCGCGCGCGCTCGAGCGATCGACTGAGCACGAGCGTCCCGAGATTTACGACGGCGAGGAGCAGAATGAATCCGACCGCTCCGAGCAGAATCAGGAGCGTGGGCGCGAGCGGCGACGTGATCGTCTTCTGCAGCGACTCTACCCGCAACGTTGTGCCCCAGTCCACCGGCTTGCCGAGCGCCGCCCGCATCGCTCCGACGAACGATTGCAGTTCTGAGGTGGCGAGATCGGGTGAAACGTTCGGCCGCAAACGGGCGAACGCCTGTGCGAACTGCGCCTTGTAATTCGGACTGCCCGGCTCGACGGAAAGCGCCGCCCACACGTCGGTGCCGGGTAAGAGGAACTCGAATCCAGCCGGCATCACGCCGATGATCTCGTGCGGCTGGCGATCGATCTGGACGATGCGGCCGATCACGGCGGGGTTGCCGGCAAAGTGGCGCTCGAAGATCTCGCGACTGAGTACGAGCACACCACGTCGTCCCGCCCCCGCATCTCCCGGATTAATCGTCCGGCCCAGCGCGGTGCCGACGCCGAGCGTGACGAAAAAGTTGTCGGTGACGCGCGCGCCGGTGACCTTGAGTGGCTCGTAGCCGTCCGCCACCATCGCCATCAGCCAGCCGGGAGACATCAGTGACAACTGCTCGAAGCTGCGCGCGTGATCGCGCCAGTACGCCGCCTCCTCGCCGGAGACGAATTGAGACGGCCAGACCGCGACGATTCGCTCGGGATCGGCGTACGGCAGCGGCTTGAGCAGGACGCCGCGCACAACGCTGAAGACCGCGGCGTTTGCTCCGGCGGCAAGCGCCAGCAGCAGAATCGCCGTGGTGGCAAACAGCGGACGATGGAAGAGGTTACGGAACGCCAGCGTGAGGTCGTGAGCGCGCATGGACGCTTGGACGAGACGAAGAAGCAACCGGTTGGCACGACCGGCGGGTAGAATGGCGCATGCTTTCTGTGATTGCGATTCTGCTCGCGGTGCAGTCTGGCTACGCACGGCCCGAGCTGCTGGTTGATGCGACCTGGCTTGCCGCGCACGTCAACGACCGAAACATCAGGATCGTGGACCTGCGTCCGCGGGGGTATGTCGAGGGCCATGTGCCGGGCGCGGTCTGGCTGGACAACAACGCAATACGTATCGCGTCGCGTCCGCCGTCGTTTCTGCCCACGCCGGCGGAGTTCGAGGAGCTGATGGCGCAGCTTGGCATCGGCAGCAACACACGCGTGATCGCGTACGACGAACGCGGCGGGATTTACGCGGCGCGCTTGTGGTGGATCCTGAATCACTACGGACACAGCAACGTCGCGCTGCTCGATGGCGGATGGGTGAAGTGGTCGGCCGACAAACTGCCGACGAGCACCGCGGTGCCGGCCAACACACGTGCCGCCTTCAAGGTCAAACCCGGCACGGTGAAAGTGGCGACGGCGGATGATGTGAAGGCGGCCATCAACAAGAGCGGCACGAAGCTTATTGATGCGCGAACGCAGGGAGAGATCGACGGGAAGGATCTGCGCGGCATCAAGCGCGGCGGCTTCATCGAGTCCTCGGTGCCGGTGTACTGGGAGGACACGCTCGATCCGGCAACGAAGACGTTCAAAAGCGCGGCGGAGATTCAGCAGCTCTATCGCGGGCGTGGTGTCCAGCCGTCGGACGAAGTCATCACGTATTGCCAGGTGGGGATGCGGGCGTCACACGATCTGTTCACGCTCGCGTTGATTGGCCACGATCTGAAAAAGCTCGCGAATTACTACGGGTCGTGGGAGGAGTGGGGGAATCGGGACGATACGCCGATTAAAGCGAAACAATAGCGTTTATGTCGCGGACCATCTCCGTCCACTCGAAACTGCCCGACGTCGGCATCAGCATCTTTTCGGTGATGACCCGCCTCGCGAACGAGCACGGCGCCATCAACCTGTCGCAGGGATTTCCTGATTTCGATTGCGATCCGGCCCTCATCGAAGCGGTCGCGGCCGCCATGCGCGCGGGGCACAACCAATACGCGCCCATGCCCGGCGTGTTGGCGCTGCGCGAAGCCATTGCGGCCAAGGTCGAGCGCTGTTACGGCGCGAAATTCGATCCGAACAGCGAAGTGCAAGTCGTCTCGGGAGCCACGGCGGGGCTCTTTGCCACGTTGACCGCATTCGTACAGCCCGGGGATGAAGTGCTGTTGTTCGAGCCGTGCTACGACTCGTACGTGCCGGTGATTCGCTTGAGTGGCGGCACTCCGGTGTTCGCAAGTCTTCGCTACCCGGACTACACCGTTGACTGGGACGAGGTGAAGCGAGCGATCACACCTCGCACCAAGGCCATTCTCATCAACACACCCCATAACCCGACAGGCATGACGTGGACAGCGGAGGACATTCGCCGCCTGACCGTGCTCGTGGACGGCAGCGACATTCTGATCATTGCCGACGAAGTCTACGAGCACGTGATTTTCGACGGCCGGCGCCACGAGAGTTTATTGCGCTCTCCCGATCTGCGTCAGCGCGCGTGTGTCATCAGCTCGTTCGGCAAGACGTTTCACACGACGGGATGGAAGGTCGGCTACTGCGTGGCGCCGCAGCCGATTCTTGCCGAGGTGCAGCGCGTCCACCAGTTTATGACCTTTACCGTGCACGGCCCGTCGCAGATTGCCTTTGCCGAATTCGTGCGGCGCGATCCAGAGGCATCGTCTCTGGCGCTGTTTTATCAGCAAAAGCGCGACTTGTTCCTGACGCTGATCGAAGGTTCGCGCTTCAAACCGCTGCGCTGCGAGGGTACCTATTTCCAGCTGCTCGATTACTCCGCGATTGCGCACGACACCGATCGCGACATGGCGATGCGGTTGCTCACCGAGCACGGCGTCGCCTCGATTCCGTGCTCGGCGTTTTTATACAAGGACGGCGGCGGGCCGGTGCTGCGGTTTTGTTTTGCGAAGAAGGAAGAAACGCTGCGTGCCGCGGCCGAGAGGCTGCGGCGCGTGTAGGTTCGTCCTTCGATTCGCTTCGCTCGCTCAGGGCGCGGACGGGTTCGCAGCGACGCTCGCTCGCAGGAAGCGGCACCGCGCGGCGCCGCTTTGTCGTCGGATCTAACCCCAAAGCTGCTCACTTCAATTCGGAACGCCAACGGCGCGAAACGCCCGAACAATGCCGGTTTCGGCCCGAGCGTTGGAATCGGCTCGATGCTACGATTGCGAACACAAGTGAATCGAGGGGCTAAAGGTCCTGCGAACTCACTTGAATTCGGAACGCCAACGGCGCGAAACGCCCGAACAATGCCGGTTTCGGCCCGAGCGTTGGAATCGGCTCGATGCCACGATTGCGAACACAAGTGAATGGAGGGGCTAAAGGTCCTGCGAACTCACTTGAATTCGGAACGCCAACGGCGCGAAACGCTCGAACAATGCCGGTTTCGGCCCGAGCGTTGGAATTGGCTCGATGCTACGATTGCGAACACAAGTGAATTGAGGGGCTAAAGGTCCTGCGAACTTACAGGATCTTGCGCAGATACCCAGCAAGCCCTTTCGCGGCGTCCCACTGCTTGGGATATCCCAGCGACACTTCGTCGAACTTCACGTCGCCTATTCCGCGGGTGCTGCGGAGATGCAGGTGTCCGTAGACGACTGCCTTCAGGCGATACCGCACATGCCACTCTTCCGTCGCTCGGGTTCCGCACCAGATCGAGAACCGCGGAATGCGCGGCAGCACCGCGTGATTGCGCCTGAGCGGAAAGTGGTTTACCAACACAATCTGCGCATCGCTGGGAATCGCGGCGAGACGCTCCTGCGTGATCCTCACACGCGCGTGACACCAGGCTGTTCGTGACGGGTAGGGATCGGGCGCCAGCAATTCCTCGTCCGCGCATCGAACGCTCGTTTCCGCTGCCCAGGCGATCGCATCTTCCTCACGCACGTGATCCGGCCGGAACGAGTAGTCGTAGAGGACAAACGTGGGAACGATGACTGTGCGCGGCCCCTCGCCCGGCCAGACGGCGTAGGGATCTTCTGGTGTCAGCACGCCGTACCTCCGACAGATGCGCACGAGCCGATCGTAGTGCGCCTCGCCGCGCTTCTCTGGAGGCCACGCGCGCGGCGTCCAGAGATCGTGATTGCCCGCGGTCCAGATGACCTGGCCGTAGCGCGGCACCAGCGTTTTGAGCACGAACTCCAGATGCCCCGCCGACTCGCCGGTGTCGCCGGCAACGATCAACCAGTCGTCCGGCGAGCCGGTGAGGTTTTCAACCGCGCGCCGATTCTCGTCGTAGCCAACGTGAAGATCGCTGATTGCCCATAGGTTCATGCGCCCGCCTCGGGCAGCTGCGCAAACACTTCGATGGGAAGATCATCGCCGACTCGTCGCACGGCCACGGCCATGCGATGGTCGCGGGTGGGCCAGAACTGCGCGAACTGCCACGACGCGGGGTCGTCGTGCAGTTCCGGCGCAAAAACGATTACCGGCGCGCGTCCTGGCGGCCGCAGAAACGTGAACTGGCCGAGCGGCAGCGCGAGGCCGAGTCCCCTGGCCTTGATGTACGCCTCTTTCAGGGTCCAATAATCGAAGAACACGAGCGGCTGTTGGTCGGACGGAAGCGCGCGCAAATCCGCCACTTCCTGTGACGAGAAAAACCGCTCCGGCACCTGGTATGTCAGCTCGCGATGCACGTACTCGATATCGACGCCCACTTCACGTCCGACCGTCACTGCGCACGCGACGAGCCCGTCGGTGTGCGAGAGGTTGAAGCGGAGATCGGGCGCGCCTGGCGGAGGGTCGGCGAGTTCGGGCCGGCCGTACGGCTCGATTCTGAATCGCCACTCCTGCGGCAGTATCGGCACGTAGCGTGACAGCATCGTCCGTGCCATGGCGCGAGCGATAAGAAATCGTGCTCGATCGTCTCGGTGAACGAAGCGCTCAGCGCGCGACACTTCGTCGGCGGGCAGAAACGTGCAGTACTGGCGCAGCCGTTCGTCCGTGCCGGCCTCATGCGTGGTGGCCGTCCACACGTCCACGCGATCGATTGGCAGTACCGTTTGCCCCGAGCGGGCGGACGCGGGTCGAGGGGTCAAAAGAATGCGATCATTATTTCATGAGGCGCAGGCTTGCTCTTCTGGCTGTGCTGACCTGCGTCAGCAGTCTGGCGACACTTGCGCACTCTGCCGCGCCGCTGCCCGATCGTGACGTGTTTCTTGCCGAAGCGCGCAAACGCCTCGCGAGCAACGACCTGCTGCAAAGTCGTTACGCCTATCGTCAGCGCGTCACCGACGTTCGCATGAACCCGGTCGGCCAGATTGGCACAGGTCCCATCGAGGTGTACGAGGTGTACCCCGTTGCGGGCGACGATCTCAAATACAAACGCCTCATCGAACGTGGCGGACGGCCGCTCTCCGCAGCCGAACTCGAGGTTCAGGATCGCGAGTTCATGGCGCACTACCGGCAATGGCGCCGCGACTTGAGCCGCGAAGGGAAAAGCGAGCGCGATGCCAGGCTTCGACGGGAGGAAACCGATCGCCAGCGGGATCGCGCGAAAGCCGAGGAAGCGATCAATCTGTTCGACTTCAGTCTGGTGCGACGCGATCAGCTCAACGGACAGCCGGTGATCGTGGTGGCGTTCAAGCCCAAGAACGATGCACGGCCGCGTTCGCGCGAAGGACGCATAGCGAGCAGTTTTGCCGGAGAGGCCTGGCTGCACGAACACGAATACGAAGTGATGCGCGTCGAAGCGGAGGCGCTGACCGACACGACCTTCGGCTTCGGCCTCATTGCCCGGTTGTACAAGGGCACAAAGGCGGTGTTTATCCGGAGCAAGTTCGGCGACGTCTGGCTGCCAGTTGAAACGCGCGTGACCGGCAGTGGCCGCGCGATACTCTTCAGGAAGGTTGCGATCGATTACCTGCGCCAGTACTCGAATTACCGGCTGTTCGATCCGGCGGAGCTGCCCGCTCTCTTCGGCGCTGCCACAGGTAGTAAGTAATGCCGGCGACAAGCGCCAACGCGGCCAGGCCAATGCCCACCGTCGCGCTGTGGGCTCTCGCAAGCGCAGCTGCCTGCTCGCCATAGAGCACCGCCAGGTAACCTTGCCCGAAGTAACGGATGCTGCGTCCCAAAACCACAGCAGCGCCGAACTGGAGTGGTGACACACGCGCCGCACCAGCAAGCAGCACGAACAGTTTGAAGGGAACAGGCGGCGGAAGGAGCGACGGCACCACCACCGCGAGCAGGCCGTGGCGTTCGTACAAGGCCAGGCCGCGATTGACACGTGGTCCACTGAATCGACGGCGCAGGAAGGATTCCCCGCCTCGGCGCGCCACGAGGTAGAGCGCAAAGCATCCCAGCAGCGAACCGAGCGTGGTCATCGTCGCGTAATAGGGCATGCGCGCCGGATACCTGGTGCTCAGAAACATCACCAGCAGATCGTTGACCTGTGGGAACGACATAAAAGAGGAGTCGAGCGCCGCGATGATGAACAGCCCGAGCCCGCCAAGCTCCGAAGCCCACCCCTGAACAGCCGACCTGACGGCCTGCAGCATTACCGCGCTTCCTTCGGGTGTGTTCTTAGCGTGTCGCGTGGATAGAACACTAGCCCCAGCACCGCGCAGAAAAGACCGCGCACGCGGCGAGACAGCGCCAGCGATCCCCCGCCCGCGAGACCGAGTGCGCGCGCGACCGCGACGTTTGACGCCTCAAGCGCGCCGAGGTTGGCAGGGATCAATCCGCCTGGGACGCTTGCGACGCGCGTAAACGTTTCGACGATAGTGCTCCGAAACACTGAGATCTCGGAGTCGATGGCCCAGAACACCATCCAGATCTCGAGGATCATCAAGCCGAAGCAGACGAGACTCAGCACCACGAGTCGGCGCAGCCGCCGCGGATCCTCACGCGCGAGACTCAGAAACAGTCGCTCCACGTCGCGAATGAAATGCGCAACGCGTCCTTCCGTCCCTCCCCAGCCTGTTCGCCGATACATCCGCTCCAGCACGGGTCCCAGGTAGCGCCCGCGGCGCGTCAGCAACAACACGGTGACCGCGATGACGATCATGGAGCAGACTGTGATGTAGCGAAAGAGGTCCTGCCACCCTTGCGGCAGCAGGTCGGAAGTCATGGCCACTGCGGCGCATCCGGCAACGAGCACAGCGGCCATCACGCCCATCGCCGTTCGCTCGAGAAATGTCGCGGCCGTCGACACCGCGGCGGGAACGCGATCGAGAAGGAGAATCACGCGCAGCGGTTCGCTCGCCACGCCACGCACCGTAAAGTACGACACGGCGTCGGCCGCAAGGCGTACGCGAGACAAACGCCAGAACGCCGGCCGCGTGTCCGGAGGAAAACACCAGAACAGTCCCAGCGTTCGCAGCGCATGCCAACCCGCGCTCGGCAGCAGCACGAACGGCAGCAGCGCGCCGATTTGACGCGCTCCGTCGAGCGTCGCTTCGCGATCGATGTAGAGCAGGGTCCGAATGAGAATGGCGACACCCAGCGCAACCGCCAGGCGGGAAATCCAGGCTGGAAACGAGGGTGTCATCGGCTCGCGACCGTCGTGGCCTGATTCTCGGGAATGAGGCGCTCGACGATCACGACATCCCGCCACACGCCATCGAGCCGGGCATGCTTCTGATAGATGCCGACTTCGCGAAACCCGACCTTGGCCAGCAGCATCCGGCTGACGACGTTTTCGACAAACACGCGCGAGGTCAGTTTCCAGTACCCGGCAGCCCGGGCGGCGTCGATCAACGCATGCATCGCGGCCAGACCCGCGCCTTTGCCGCGGAACGCGCGGTCCACATACACGGAGAATTCGGCAATGCCGACATAGCACTCGCGCGCGAGATACGTGGAAGTGGACGCAAACGCGATCACGCGCCCCTCTGCTTCAACCACGACGATCGGGTGAACCGCGTCGAACCATGCACGCACGTCGGCGACCGTCCGCTCGCGTGTCTCGAACGTGCCGACGCGATCCTCGATGCCATCGTTGTAAATGCGTGCGATAGATTCCGCGTCGTCTGATGAAGCGAGGCGCGCAGTGAACGGCATCGTCAGGGGAGACCAGTATAATGCGCGCGGCTGTGAGGCCAGGGAGGCGAGGTCATGCTGAAAGGCACCGCGCGGGAAGCCGCTGCCGAATTTTTGGGGACGTTCATTCTCATTGTGTTCGGGTGCGGTGTCGTCGCGCAGACCGTTCTCAGCCGCGGGGCCAACGGATCGTTTCTCGCGATCAATATTGGCTGGGGTCTCGGGGTCATGATGGGCGTATACGCGGCAGGGGGCGTGTCCGGTGCGCATCTCAACCCTGCGGTGACGCTCGCGCTGGCGGTGACACGTGGTTTTGCGTGGTCGAAGGTGGCGCCATACATCCTGGCGCAGACTGCCGGCGCGTTTGTGGCGGCGGTGGTGGTCTTTCTGACTTACCACGAAGCCTTTGCGGCGTTCGACGGCGGCACGCGTCAGGTGCTCGGGCCGCAAGGCACTGCCGGAATCTTTGCCACGTATCCGCAGCCGTTTCTTTCGATCACCGGCGGTTTCATCGATCAAGTCGTCGGCACTGCATTACTGATGGCGGGTGTACTCGCGGTAACCGATCAGCGCAACAACGCGGCGCCTGGCTGGTTCACGCCCGTGCTGGTGGGCGGTATCGTCGTCGCTATCGGCGTGGCGTTTGGCTTCAATGCCGGCTATGCCATCAACCCTGCACGCGATCTCGGCCCGCGGCTGTTTACAGCCGTTGCAGGTTGGGGCGCATCGGTGTTTACGGCTGCAGGGGGCTGGTGGTGGGTGCCCGTTGTTGCGCCGTGTATCGGTGCGATCGTCGGTGCGATCGCCTACGACGCGCTCGTGGCGCGGCACCATCCGCCTCTCGCGGCGGAGGCGCGATGAGCGCGGCCGCGACAGGAACTGGACGGAATCACGTGATGTCATGAGGTGCCGCGCCGCTCCCATCGGTCGTCTATTGCGATCCGGTCGTCGTCTGTGCGATATATCTCACAGCGACATATCGCATGCGCGACAAGATCCTCGACCGCGAACTCAAGAAGGGCAGTGCCGAAATGCTGATCCTCGCGCTCGTCGAGGCGCGGCGGCGGCACGGCTACGAAATTGCCAAGCTCATCGAGATGCAGTCAGGCGGCGTCATTCGCTTCAGCGTGGCGTCGCTCTATCCCCTCCTCTATCGCCTCGAACGGCGGGGATGGATCGAAGGGCGCTGGGTTGAGAAATCGGGTCAGCGCCGCCGCCGCTATTACCGGCTGACCGCCGCCGGCCGCAAGGTCCTGGCCGAACAACGCACTGGCTGGCAGGCGTTTGTCGAAGCGATCAATCGCATCACGAGGCCGGGCCATGCGTAATTGGCGGTTAGAACTCGAGCAGCGACTTCCGCCGTCGATCCTTGCCGACGACGACATCGTCAACGAGCTGGCGCAGCATCTCGACGACCGATTCGACGAGTTGTGCACGAGCGGCATCAGCGAAGCGGAAGCACGGCGCCTCACCCTCGCCGAATTGCTCGACAGCAAACAGCTGGAACGCGAGTCTCGCTCCGACGGCAACGCGTGGCGTCGCCGCCGATCGGCCACCCGCCGCGATTGCCGCTGCTGGGCGATATCTGGCAGGACGTGCGCTTCGGATTGGGCATGTTACGCATGTCGCCGGGCTTTAGCAGCGTGGCGGTGCTCACGCTTGCGTTGGGGATCGGCGCCAACATCGCGATCTTCACGGTGATCAACGCCGTCATGCTGCGGCCGCTGCCGTTTGCCTCGCCCGACGCGCTCGTCAGAATCTACGAGAGCAACCCCTCGAAAGGATGGCCGACCTTCGGCGTCTCTCATCCGAACTACCTCGATTGGGCGGCGCAGACGCGCGCGTTCGAGCGATTGGCCGCGAGCGGCGGCGCGGCATTTACACTCACCGACGGCGATCAGGCCGAGCGTGTGGTCGGCTTGTCGGTCACGCACGGGTTCCTTCCGACGCTTGGGATCGCGCCGCTCTTGGGCCGTAACTTCGAGGCTGCCGAAGATCGTCCAGGCGGCAATGTCCGCGTCGCGCTGCTGACGTATCCGTATTGGCAACGTCGATTTGGCGGCGTCTCGGACGTGGTCGGGCGCACGCTGATGCTCAACAATCAGCCGTACAGCGTGATCGGCGTGCTGCCCGAGAGCTTCAACTGGAATGATGCGCTCGAAGTGATCGTCCCGCTCGCGCCAGACCCCACGCGCAACCGCGCCGATCATCGGCTCAGCGTGATCGGACGGCTCTCGGCGGGTATCACTCTCGATCAAGCCACTGCCGAATTGGTCGCGATTGCCAGGACGCTCGCGCAGCAGTACCCGCAATCAAACGAGGGGTGGACCGTGCGCACGCTGTCGTTCTATGACTGGCTCGTGCCCGAAACCACGCGGCGATCGCTCAGCGTCTTCGGGCTCGCGGTCATTTCAGTACTGCTGATCGCCTGCAGCAACGTGGCCAGCCTGATGCTGGCCCGGGCCACTGCGCGGCACCGTGAGATTTCGGTGCGACTCGCGCTCGGCGCGCGGCGTTCCCGCGTGATCCGGCAACTTCTGGTCGAAGCCGTGCTGCTCGCGATGGTTGCCGGCGTGGCCGGGCTGCTGATCGCGTTCGCCGCCATCGGCATCTTGCGCGACGTTGCTTCCAGCAACCTGCCGCGGCTCGACGAACTGTCGGTCGACGGACGTGTCCTCGCGTTCGCGCTCGGCATCTCGCTTCTCACAGCGATTGTGTTCGGCCTGGTTCCGGCGCTCTCCGGTCTGCGCGTCGACGTCAGCGAGACGCTGAAGGAGAGCGGCCGCAGCGGCGGCACCAGCGCGGCGCGGCAGCGCGCCCGCAGCGTACTGGTGATTGGCGAACTGGCCCTGTCGGTGACGCTGCTGATCGGCACCGGTATGCTGGTCCGCAGCTTCTGGCAGGTGCAGAAGGTCGATCCTGGCTTCACGACCGGGCGGCTGCTCACGATGCAGTTAAATCTTCCTGGCACCCGATACGACAGCGGTGCGAAGTCATGGGCGTTCTACGAGCGTCTCTTGAGCGAGCTCGCCGCGCTGCCTGGAGCGGAATCGGTCGCGATATCGAGCGGTGTCCCACTGAGTCCCGGCAACACCGCGACAAACGTGCGGATGCCGGGACGTCCTGCGAACGCTGGCGGCAATGACGGATCGGCCGACTGGCGCATCGTCAGTCCCGGCTATTTCCGGACGATGGGGATTCGACTGCGCGGCCGGGAGTTTACGCCTGCCGACAACGCCCCGGAGCAGGGGGTCACCGTCGTGAGCGAGTCATTTGCCGAACGCTACTGGCCCGGTGAAGACGCCCTTGGCAAGTCGGTCGTGCTCGAGAGCGTGGGACCTGAACCGCAAACCGTTGTCGGGGTCGCCGGTAACGTACGCAGCGTCGGTCTCGATGCCAACGCCGCGCCGATGGTGTACTTCCCGACGCCCGCAGCCGCGCGCTGGAATCCGATGAGCATCGTCATGCGCACTGCAGGCGACGCGACGGCCATCGTCCCGTCAGCACGTGGGGTTCTTCGCTCGATCGATCCGGCCATCCCGTTCTACAACGTCACGACCGCCGAGGAGCTGCTCGAGAATTCAATGGGCCCGCGGCGCTTCATGCTGTTTCTCGTGTCGTGCTTCGCAACCGTCGCACTCGCCCTCGCGAGCGTCGGGCTGTTCGGTGTGATGGTGTATCTGGTGTCGCAACGCGCGCGCGAGATCGGGATTCGTCTCGCGCTCGGTGCTCGTCCGGTCGACGTCTTTCGCGTGGTTCTCGGTCGCGGGCTGCTGCTGGCGATGATCGGTGCCGCCTGCGGCATCGGCGGCGCGTACTGGATGACGCCGCTGCTCGAATCGTTTCTCTTCGGCGTCAAGGCGCTCGATCCGGTAACGTTTACGGCTGCTCCGTTGTTGCTCGTTGCGGTTGCCGCACTCGCATGCTATCTACCCGCCCGCCGGGCGATGCGAATGGATCCGACCAGCACGTTGCGAGAGGAATAACGCAATCGACGTCGCGACCGTGACGTTGAGCGAGTCGGCGGGGCCGCTCATCGGGATGCGCACACGCTGATCGGCGGCCCGCATCGCCGCCGGCGACAGTCCGTCACCTTCCGCGCCAACCAGAATCGCGACGCGATCGAACTCGCCGCACACATCGTCGATCGCGCTCGCGTCCGACGCCGGCGTCAATGCCAACACGCGAAGGCCTTCGGCGCGCAGAACGTCAACGGCCTCGGGCCACGGTCCGGCGTCGGCGAACGGGACCGCCAGTGTTGCCGCCATCGACGTGCGCACGGACTTTCGATACAGCGGGTCGCTGCACGCGGGACCGAGAACGACGGCATCGCCGCCGAACGCCGCGGCGCTTCGAAAGATGCCGCCGATGTTGTCGGGATTGTTGACGCCCTCGAGGACTACGAGTCGACGCACGGTGTTGAGCGGCAGGTCGCGCAGCGTCAGCGCGGCCGGCCTATCCGCGAGCGCCAGGCAGCCGCGATGGATGTTGAATCCAGCGACGCCGTTCATCGTGGGCTGATCGACGACGAAAATGTCGACCTCCGTGTGCCCCACGATGTCGTGAAGGGCGTCGAACGCGGCGTCGGTGACGAGAATCGAGCGTGTGCGAAAGCGCCGGGTCGCGAGCAGCCGCCGGACGACCCGGCGCCCCTCGGCCACGAACAGTCCGGCTCGGCGCAATACCTCTGGATTCGCGAGCTGCCGGTACTCCGCGATTCGCGGGTCGTCGAGCGTCGCGACGCGGATCACGCGGGCAGGCGCACGAGCCGCGTGAGCTCAGAAAACCATTCGAGGACGACGCGCAGCTCACGCCGGCTCGGGACGGCGCCGCCCTGGCGGACGAGGACGCGGTTGAAATCGCCACGGGTTCCGGCCAGCTGCAGATCTTCGCGAGTTGAGATACGAAGAGGTGCCGACACGTGAAGCGTTGGCGTCGTTTGCACGGCGGCGGCTTCGGCATGTCCACCGGCGCTGAAGTACAACGTCCGTCCGTCAATCGACCACGAGGGCCACGCGCCACCGCTCGTCGAAACCTGAACACGCGGCGCGGCGCCATCCACGGAACGCACGAACACATCCCAGCGTCCCGACTCGTTTGACATGTAGGCGAGCCAGCGTCCATCCGGCGAGAAGCGCGCATGTGATTCGTCGAAGAGTGTCCGCACGACCTGCCGTCGCTCACGCGTTCGTAGATCGAGCAGCCAGATATCGGCACCCGTGAGCGGATGCACTTCGGTGAACGCAAGGAAACGACCGTCCGGCGACCACGACGTCGGGAATTGATTGAAAGAACTTTCGAGCAGCGGCTGCGGCGTGCCGTCAATGTCCGCTGGACGCACGAACAGGTTAAAGGGACCCGCCTTGCTGTAGGCGAACGCGATCTCGAGCCCGTCGGGACGCCACGTTGGATTCGTGCTTTGTCCGTCGAACGAGAGACGGCTGAGCGCGCCCCGTTCGAGATCGCCAACCCAGAGATCCTGTCCGCGGTCACCTTCGACGGCCAGCGCGAGACGACGAAGGTTTGGGGTGACGTCCAGCGCGCCAATCGGCGCTGGTGGCAGAGGCAACGGCTCGAGTCGGCCTTCTGCGTCCATCCAGTGCAGCCGTTCATCGATCTCGCTCGACGCGCCGGGCACATAGATGAGCGAGCCGGTCCGTGAAAAGGCGTAACGCGGTCCGGCGAGTGTCGCATCCGCCGTCGCAAGGCCGCGGAGAATCGGGCGAGGCGCGGAGGTGAGCGTCAGCTCGGCGGTCGAAAATGCTGCGGCTTCGAGGCGGCCGCGCCGCTCGAACACGAGATGGCCGGTAGGCGAGTAGCGGCCGAAGGCGGCAGCTTCGACGATCGTGTGCCGCTGACCCGACGCAAGATCCAGGACCGCGACGGCCGTGTCGGCCAGACTGACGCGCGTGAACACCACGCTGCGGCCGTCTGGCAGCACGTCCGGGTACCCGTAGCTGACCTCGCGCGAGCCTGCGACCGGCGCCGCGAGCACCACGGGTTCACCGCCTTCCTGCGACACCCGCGCGAGTCCTCCGCCCGGGCCGCCACCAAAGACGATCGTCCCGTCGCGTCCCCAGCTTGCGCCCGCGCCGGCGCGCGCGGCACACAGCACCACCGGCGTTCCGCCCTCGACGCGCAGCTTCTTGAGACTGCCGTGCGCGAAAAATCCGATCCACTGTCCGTCGGGTGAAAAGAACGGATCGGCCGCGCCGTCGGATCCATCGACGGGCTCTGGTGTGTCGCGATCGATCGTGCGGAGAAAGAGTCGCGGACGGCCTTCGTGCGCTGCGACGTACACCATCCGCGTGCCGTCGAGCGAGACCGCGACGGCGCCGCGCAGTGGATCGATCGCGGTGTCCTGGGGCAGCGCAATCGTGAACCTCATCGTCGGCCGCGGCTCGGCGGGGCGCTGACCAAAGAGCGCAAACACCATCGCGGTGCCGACGGTGGCGGCGACGGCAGCGGCAGCGGCGACAACCAGCGGTCGCCATTCTGGACGCTGCCACCAGGCGAACAAGGGGTCGAAGCCCGTTTCCGCGGAAACGACGCCGAAAAAGGGGTCAGACCCCTTGCTCGCCGGTTCGACGCGAGCGACGAAGCGATACCCGCGGCGGTGGACCGTCTGGATGTACTGCGGCTTTGCGCGATCGTCGCCGAGCGCTTCGCG
>JBKPAJ010000246.1:0-17630 GCA_046726375.1 Acidobacteriota bacterium | reverse complement strand
TCCTCGGCAAACGAGCGACGAATTGCGACTTCGGTGGTGGGCTCGCCCTCGTGCTTGCGGAAGTACCACTTGGCCGGATGCATCTGACCGAGATCCCTGCCCCGATCGTCGGTAACGCTGATATGCGCCGTCACCATCTGCTTCTGACCGTCATCGGTGACGCGCAACGAATCCAGGCGAAGGGTGTAGTGCTCGATAGTCGCCTGCTGCCCAGGCTTGAGCAGCAGCTGCTGATCGCGGCTGAATCCTTCGCCAGCGAATCCAAGGAAGATCAGCACGATACCGAGATGAACGATGTAGCCGCCGTACCGCCGCTTGTTGCGGCCGACAAGACCGACCATTGCGGTAAAGAGATCGGCGCCGGTCATCCCCTTGCGGACGTTTGCGCCGCGGACAAACTCCTGCGAGATCGTCCCGAACACGAACCCGGTGAGCGCAAAGCAGATCCCCGACGACCACACCCGCACGCCAAGTGCGACCACAAGCGCACCGGTTGCCAAACCAAACACGATCGGCCAGAGGAAATTGTTTCGCAGGTTCACGAGCGTGGACTTGCGCCACGCCAAGAGCGGTCCGACACCCGTGAGAAACAGCAGGATGAGGCCGATTGGCGTCATCCACTTGTTGAAAAACGGCGGGCCCACCGTCAACCGCTCACCGGTGATCGCTTCGGTGATGGTCGGAAAAAGGGTGGCAAACAGAATAAAGAACGCTGAAAACAGCAGCACCCAGTTGTTGGCCAGGAAGGCCGCTTCGCGCGACACCAACGAGTCGAACTCGTGACGCGCCTTGAGCAGCGGCAAACGATAGATCACCCACGCGAAACAGAACGTGGCCGTGAACAGCATGAACGCGACGAACATGCGCGTGAGCTGCGGATCCTCACCGAAGGCGTGCACGGACTGCACGACGCCCGAGCGCGTGAGGAACGTGCCGACAATGGTCAGCAGAAACGTCACGATGACGAGCGTTACGTTCCATGCGCGCAGCATCCCGCGCCGCTCCTGCACCATCACCGAGTGCAGAAACGCCGTCGCCGTAAACCAGGGAAGCGCGCCGGCGTTCTCGACCGGATCCCAGCCCCAGAAACCGCCCCACCCGAGCTCCTCGTAGGCCCAAATCATTCCGAGCGTCAGACCGAGCGACAAAAAGAACCACGAGACCATCGTCCAGCGCCGCACCGCACGCAACCACGAGTCGTCGAGATGACCCGTGATAAGCGCCGCCATGCCGAACGCAAACGGAATCGTGAGGCCGACAAAGCCCAGATACATCGTCGGCGGATGAATCGCCATGTAGAAGTTCTGCAGCAGCGGATTCAGTCCGCGTCCATCGCTCGGCGATTCCGTGAGGAAGGTGTCGAACGGATTCTTGTGGATCACCATCATGAAGAGGAAAAACATCTCCACGACGGCGATCACGGCGACGACGTACGGAATCAGCTCGCGGTGACGCTCGCGATTCACTTTGATCGCCACCGTTCCGAACACCGAGAGCAGAAACACCCAGAACATGATGGAGCCGTCGAGACCGCCCCAATACGAGGTGAGCCGATAGAAGAGAGGCTGCGCACTATCCGAGTAGTGCTGCACGTACTTGATCGAGTAGTCGCCCGCGACGAACGCGTACATGATGATTGCCGACGCAACGGTCAGGAGCGCGGCGACGGTGTAGAACGCGCCGATGCCGCTTTCAATCAGGCGATTGTTGCCGCGGCGTGCGCCGGCGACGGAAGCCGCGACGGCACAGGCGCTGACGACGAAGGCCAGGACGAGGACGAGCGAGCCGAGTGCGGCCATGGCGGCCTACCGTGTTCCCGAGCTTGCCGCGCCGGCTTTGGGCTCGTACTTCGACGGACATTTGGCCATCACGCCATTGGGCGCGACGGTAAATCCATCCGCAGCCAACGTCCCCTTCAGCACGACTTCCGCATCGTCCTTGAACGTATCGGGGACGACACCGGTGTAGCGCGCGTCGACGATCTTGCCGTTGCTCTGCACCTTGAACCGATATTCCAGCGTCCGTTTGTTGACGAAGACGGAATCGGGCACGATGAACCCGTGCAGCTGCAACCGTTTGCCGTACCAGTCGGCCGGCTGACCCATGACTTCGTCAACGTGCTTGTAGTACTCGG
Source organism: Acidobacteriota bacterium (assembly GCA_046726375.1). GTDB lineage: Bacteria > Acidobacteriota > Vicinamibacteria > Vicinamibacterales > UBA2999 > DASPWV01. The sequence continues at coordinate 15,496 of JBKPAJ010000246.1, read as the reverse complement.
TGCCCTCGGCGAGCGTCGAGTACATGAGGCCTCCGAAGGCCATGGCCAGAACGAGGCCGGTGAGTCCGACTTTGACCGCTTTGTTCTTCATGATTAGGGACTTAGCGGCACACGGCCGCACTACTCAGGATACTGCAATAACCGCGCCTCGGGTATAGCTGCCCGTTCATCGTGCAGAGACATTTAGTGACGATTCAGGCCGTGATTTCGCGCCGGATTCCGGGCACTTTCGACAGCATCCGGTAAACCGTCCCCACCGGCAACCCGACGACATTTGAATACGAGCCGTCAATGCGTTCGATAAATCGCGAGGCGAGGCCCTGGATGGCGTAGGCACCGGCCTTGTCCAAAGGCTCACCGGTTGAGACATACCACTCGATTTCGTCGTCAGTCAGCTTCGCAAACCAGACCTGCGTGCGCGCCACCGACACTGAAATCGATGGACCCGGCTTGAGGATCGACGAACCCATGATCGCGACTCCGGTCAACACTTCGTGCACGCGACCCGAGAGTATGCGAAGCATTGCGGCAGCGTCAGCCGCATCGCGCGGCTTGCCCAAGATGCGATCGTGAATCACGACGACGGTATCGGCGCCCAGCACGGTGGCCTCGGGCCGCTGTGCAAACACCGTCCTCGCCTTTGCCTCAGCCAGGCGGCGCACATGCGCATCCGGCGGTTCGGCGTGCAGGGGCGTTTCGTCAATATCGACGTGCTGCACTTCGAACGCAATGCCCGCGGCAGTGAGCAACTCGGCACGTCGCGGCGACGCACTAGCAAGAATCAGCATTGAGCCAATGCTATTCTTCGTCGCATGATTCCGGCGCACAAAGCAATCCCAGCCGTGCTGGCTGAGGTACTTCGCAAAGCGCCGCTGTGTCCTGAGAAGGTCGAGTTTGCGTGGCGCACCGCTGTCGGTCCGGTAGTGGCGCGCGTCACCGCGGTGAGGCTTAACGATGACGGCGTGTTACATGTGACGTCGAAAGAAGCGCACTGGCTCATCGAGGTGCGGCGCTCGTCGAAGTTGATTCTTGCCCGCCTTGAAGGTCTCTTGGGCGAAGGCGTGGTTACAAGTCTTCGTACGTAGCGCGGCCCTTTAGCCCCTCAATTCACTTGTGTTCCAATCGTGCCATCGAGCCGATTCCAACGCTCGGGCCGAAACCGGCATTGTTCGAGCGTTTCGCGCCGTTGGCGTTCCGAATGCAACTGAACTTTGGGTTAGGTCTACGACGTTTTGTGCACGCCGCTCTTATGCTTGTGGCCCGTCAGACCAAACAACTGCGGTGTGTCGGCTTCAAAGTCCACTTCGATCAACACCGCGGGCTCGTCGCCGACGACCCAGGCATCATGACCCGGCTCGATACACACAACTTCCGGCGCGCTGAACTCCTCCGTGCAGCCATCGGGGTATTCAACGTGAACTTGCCCGCGCGCGAGGAAGCCGACGTGCGCGTGCATGCAGCGATCGGTGCCGATGATCGGCTTCATGTGCGTGGACCAGCGAAAGCCGGCAGGATAGACGACGCGCTTGATGCGACCCGTGCCGGCGGCGGCGACGTCCATCTGAACGCCCGCCACCTCGCGCCGCTCCGCGCCCTTCATCGGTCCGAACAACGGATCAACAGCCATGGCGCCCCCTACGGCGACCATTTAACATGTTTTTGGTGCCAAACGGCAGACGAACTGGCTATGCCTCGCTTCCGTTGCACGGAGGAAAGGCGCCACCCTGGCTCTTTGGCCGGATGGTGTTGCTCTCGCGCGAAATCCTGACACATCTCGTGGTCGAATTTGGGCCGCAGGAAGTGCTGCGACGTCTCTCGGACCCGTTCTGGTTTCAGGCCTTCGGTTGCGTGCTCGGCTTCGACTGGCACTCGAGCGGGGTCACGACCACGGTGTGTGGTGCGGTCAAGGAAGCGCTCAAGACCCCGAGCCGCGAGTGGGGACTCTTTGCCGCGGGCGGCAAGGGCGCCGCGTCGCGGAAAAGCCCGCAGCAGATTACCGACGCGTGCGAGTGGCTCGGGCGCGAACCAGCAGGCCTGGTGCACGCCAGCAGGACCGCCGCGAAAGTTGACAACGCGGCGGTGCAGGACGGTTATCAGCTCTATCACCACACGTTTCTGTTTACCGCCACCGCCGAGTGGTGTGTCATCCAGCAGGGCATGAACGCTCAGACATCGACTGCGCGTCGCTATCACTGGCTCTCTGAACACATCACGAGCTTCGTCGATGAGCCGCACGAAGCCGTTTGCTGCGACCGGCAAGGCACCACGCTCAATCTCGTGGCGCACGAGAGCGCGGACGTGCGCCGCGCGTCGACTGAGCTCGCGAGCCTTTCTCCCGATACGACCATCACCGCGCTGGCCCGCGGTGCGGCCGACGGGAAATTGCCGGATCTCGTGCTACCGAAGCGGCACACGCTGTTTCCCGAGTTGGATGTCGATACGCGCCGTTTGTCCAGGATCCTGTTGAAGACGTACGAACAGCCCCCGAAGGACTTCGAAGCATTGCTCGGAACAGAAGGCGTGGGACCGCGCACGCTGCGCGCCCTCGCGCTCGCCTCCGAGCTGCTTTACGGCACCGAAGCGAGCACCCGCGATCCGGCGCGATTTGCCTTCGCGCACGGCGGCAAGGACGGGATCCCCTTCCCCGTCGATCGCGAGACCTACGACAAAACGATTCGCGTGCTCCACCGCGCAGTCGATCGGTCCGCCATCGACCACTCCGAGAAGCGGCGCGCGCTCAAGCGTCTGGCGGTGTTTGAACGATAGATGAAGATCACCAACTCCGACATTCCGGCGTCTGACATCGCGACATCTGAAATCGCCACTTCGCCACCTCTCTTTTCGCTCGTCATTCCGGCATATAACGAAGATCGGCTCGATGGCACGATTGCGAACACAAGTGAATTGAGGGGCTAGCCTAGATATCTTGCGCGCTCATCTTCCGCAGCTCAGCGGTGGTATAAAGTCGCTGCAAGCGGATGATACTGCCACCGAAGACCGGAGCGACGACGATGCCGCCGACCAACAACGGCAGTTGTACAAAAAACGGCTGGCCCGCTCCCCATGCGATCAGTCCAGCAATCAGCAACGCCACACCCAGGCCGCACCCGGCGAGACCAACCGCGTATACCGCCACACGATACAGTCCGCGTTGTGCAAATGCCTCGAGAACCGCAAACATCGACAACAGGCTGAGCGCCGTGAACCAGCGAGCGGTTTCCTGCGAGAACCATGGTTCGGTCATTTGCGGCCTCCCTTCACCACGCCGTTGTGAACACGAAGCAGCTCCTTTCCGAGCTGCGGTGAAATCGCGCCATCCGCGACCAGTACACGCACGCGCGCGTCGAAGGCGTCGCTCGGCGGCGACGCATCGAGTTTTTTGATTCGGTCGATCAACTGATCGAGGCGCAGGCGGATCGTCGGGTACGACACGAGGTAGGCCTCCGCCAGCTCTTTGAGCGACCCGGATGCGAGCACCAGCCGCTTGATGAACTGGTAGTCCTCGTCCTCGAGATGCGCGAGCCACGCGGGCAACTCATTCGCCGCCACGGCTCAGGATAGACTTCAATAAAACGAAAGTCAACTTGCGTTTTATGAAAGACCCGCCCCATCAGTCCATTTCTGACCGATTACCTGAGGCGACGTAACGCAATATAAGAATCGCATCTCCCCCGCTCCAGGAGGCCAACGATGTCCCGCAAGGCTGTTGAGCAGGAGTTACTCGAACTCGAGAAGCAGTACTGGCAGGCGATCAAAGACAAAAACGTCGACGTTGCGCTGCGCCTGACCGATGACCCGTGCATTCTTGCGGGTGCGCAGGGCGTGTCCCGCGTCGATAAGCAGTCGCTTGCCGGCATGATGAAGGGCGGCTTGTACACTCTGCACGATTTCAAAATCAGCGATGTTCAAGTGCGCCTGCTGGGCCACGAAGTGGCCGTCATTGCATACAAGGTGCATGAGGAGCTGACCGTTGAAGGCAAGCCGGTGACGCTCGACGCCGTCGACGCGTCGACGTGGGTCAGTCGCGATGGCCGCTGGGTGTGCGCGTTGCACACCGAGTCGATCACGGGCGATCCCTTTGGTCGCGATCGGGTCGCAATGACGGGATAGGTTCGCCGTGTCGAAGGTCAGGGCAGGCGGGGTGCAGATTGGGTAGAGAGTCAGCGGGCCGCAGGTGGCGGGGTTTGCAGGAAATTGCGCGATTCGTTGTTCGTCAATACGGGCGTCGAAGCATAGTTCAAATTCAGAGCTCCCCACCTCACTTTCAACTTTGAACTTTGAACTTTGAACTTTGAACTTGTAACTCCCTACCTGTCCTTTTCGTGCTGTTGCCGCAGCTTGAACTTCTGGATCTTTCCAGACGCCGTGAGTGGGAATTCAGAAACGAACCGGACGTGGCGCGGCACCTTGAACTTGGCGATGCGCGGCTCGCAGAATGTGATGATGTCGTCCACCTTCGCGTCGGCGCCGGGCTTGAGCCGGACGCTGGCGGCAACCTCTTCGCCGAAAAACTCGCTCGCAATGCCGTACACCGACACGTCCGCGACCGATGGATGCTCGCGGACGAGATCCTCCACTTCTTTTGGACTGATGTTCTCGCCGCCGCGGATGATCAAGTCTTTGATGCGGCCGGTGATCCGCACGTAGCCATCTTCGTCGATCGTCGCCTGATCGCCTGTTCGCAGCCAGCCGTCCGCGTCGATCGCCGCGGCGGTTGCTTCGGGATTGTTGTAATAGCCAAGCATCACGTTGTAGCCGCGTACGCAGAGTTCGCCAGGCGTGCCCGTCGGAACCATTGCGCGCGACACGGGATCCACGATCCGAACGTCCATTTCGGGCAGGACCTTGCCGACGGTTTGCGTCCGGCGCTCGAGCGTGTCGTCGCGCAGCGTGTGCGTGATGCCGGGCGAGGCTTCGGTCAACCCGTAAGCGATCGTCATCTCGCGAAGGTGCATTGCGCGCATCACCCGCTTCATCAACGCTTCCGGACACAACGATCCCGCCATGATGCCCGTGCGAAGCGACGACAAATCAAACCGCGCAAACTCCGGATCCTCGAGCTCGGCGAGAAACATCGTGGGGACGCCGTACAGCGCGGTGCAGCGCTCGCGCTCCACGGTTTCGAGGACCTTGCGCGGATCAAAGCTTTCGACAACGCAGAGCGCGGCGCCGTGCGTGTACGCCCCAAGCACACCTATCACACATCCGAAGCAGTGAAACAGCGGCACGGAGAGGCACAGACGATCGGCCGGCGTATAGCCCAGGCCGGCGCCGAGCCAGTAACCGTTGTTCACGATGTTCCGGCTGGACAACATGACGCCTTTCGGGAATCCAGTGGTGCCCGACGTGTACTGCATGTTGATGAGATCGTCGAGCGCGACCTGCCGTTCGCGTTCGTCGAGCCTGCGATCGCTGACGGTTCGAGCGAAGCCGCGCAGACTCGAGTACGGGATGAGATCCGGCGTCCTCGCGGTTGCGGATTCGTCGACTAGGATGACACGCGTCAGCGTCGTGGGACGCTCGATCTCGTTGAGGATGGCCAGGTAATCGAGCGCCCTGAACCCGGGCATCGTGATGAGCGTGGCAGCCTCACTCTGCCGCAGCAGATATTCGAGCTCGTGCGCGCGCAGCGACGTGTTCACGGTGACGAGGACGGCGCCAATTTTCGCGAGCGCAAACTGCAGCACCACCCACTCGGGAACGTTCGTGGCCCAGAGCGCCACGCGTTCGCCGCGCTGCACGCCAAGCGCCATCAGGCCACGGGCGATCGTGCGCGCTTCTTCCTCCAGCGCCGCAAACGTCATCCTGACGGCGCAGTGCGTGTAAACCAGCGCCTCGCGCTGCGGTTGCGCCTGGGCCAGCTGCGTCAGCAGCTGCCCTACGGTAACGTCCCGATACGGCGGCTTCATTCCTTGATCGCTTTGATCCTGTGATCGACGTTGACCTGAAATTGCCGAAAGCGTCCGTAGCGCGCGTGGCCGTCGATCAGTTCACTGTTCGTCAGATGCCGTTCGCCCATCTCTGCCGGCACGAGGAATCCGAGTTGCTGCTGCAGGACATAGGTGACGGTGAGCGTGGTTCTGAAGTCGCCAGCATGCGCAGACAGCTCGCTCTTGCGAACTGCGCCCGTGGCCGGATCGATCCAGAATCGTCCACTCGCGGGCAGGTCTCGGCCGTCCGGCCGGCGGATGACTGTAGGGCGAGCCTTTTCCCGGTAGCGGATCAGCCATTCGGCGGGCTCCTTCTCGTCGGCGGTGAAGGAAAACCGCGGCTGCCAACCGGCTCCCAAAAACAGCAGCGCCAGAACGGGCGTGTTGATCGTACGTTCGATGCGCCCGATGTTGTAGCGCGCTTTCGCGCGCCACTCGCTCCAGCTGGTTCGCCGCGCCCAGCGGCGGATTCAGGAAGAGGCTCGAGAGCCGCTCTTCGCGATCGTGCACGGCGCGGCCATCAACCTCGAACACGTCGCGGAATTCGACGTAGACCTCCGAACCCACGGGCCGAACGAGCAGAAAGTCGGAGCGTAACTGCCGCCGCCGCACGAGCGCGTTATTGCGCTGGGAAACGACATCCTGGTCGTAGTTTTCTGCGGCGACGATCCCTGAAAGGTGTTTCTGAAAATCCGCGACGTAGCCCGCGGCGCGCTGCAATACGTCGTCCAACGCTGCTGACTGGCGCGCGGCCAGCGACGAGACGCTGATCGCCAGGAGAAAGGCGCGGCCGCAGACTCCGGCCGAAGTCATAGGCGCACACTATACAATCAGAAACAGGAGTTTTCGTTCATGCGCGAAGCTGTCATCGTGAGTGCCGTTCGCCTGCCGACCGGCAAATTTCTTGGCACATTGAAGGATGTTCCCGCCCCGGAGCTTGGCGCGATGGTCGTGCGCGAAGCCGTGAAACGCGCGGGCATCGATCCCGCCTCCGTTGACGAATGCATCATGGGCAACGTCGTGTCGGCGGGCGTTGGTCAGGCGCCGGCCCGACAAGCGGCGCTCAAAGGCGGTCTCGCCGACCACGTGGCCGCGCTCACGATCAACAAAGTGTGCGGGTCGGGTCTCAAGGCCGTCATGCTCGCGCACCAGGGCATCCAAACCGGCGACATCGAGATTGCCGTGGCTGGCGGCATGGAGTCGATGAGTAATTGTCCGTATCTCCTGCCGCGCGTGCGCGAAGGCCTGCGCATGGGGAACGGCACCGTCATCGACTCGATGATCCAGGACGGCTTGTGGTGCCCGTTTGAGGGCTGGCATATGGGTAACGCCGGCGAGTGCGTCGCGTCAACCTACAAGGTGTTGCGCGACGAGCAGGACGCCTTTGCAGTCGAGAGTCATCGTCGAGCCGCCGCTGCGCATTTTGCCGGCAACTTCAAAGAAGAGATGCTGCCGGTCTCCATCCCGCAGAAGAAAGGCGAGCCGCTGATCTTCGATCGCGATGAATCGGTGCGCCCGGACACGACCGCCGACGCGCTGCGGGCGTTGAAGCCCGCGTTCAAGAAGGACGGCACTGTGACAGCCGGCAATGCGCCGCCCGTGAACGACGGCGCCGCGGCGCTGGTCGTCATGTCTGCCGATCGTGCGCAACAGCTTGGGGTGAAACCGATGGCGCGCATCGTGTCGCAAGCGACGAGCGGTCTCGCGCCGCGGATGCTGCTGATGACCCCGGTGGAAGCGACACGCAAGGCGCTGAAAAAGGCCGGCTGGACGATCGAGGATCTCGACATCATCGAGTTGAACGAAGCGTTTGCCGTTCAGGCAGTCGCCGTGATCAGAGAACTTGGCGTCGATCCGGCGCGAGTGAACGTGAACGGTGGCGCCGTAGCGCTCGGTCATCCGATCGGCGCGTCAGGTGCACGCGTACTGACGACGCTTCTCTATGCGCTGAAGGATCGGGGAGGCAAACGTGGAGTGGCGACGCTGTGCCTGGGTGGCGGGAACGGCGTCGCGCTGGCGATAGAGATGATGTAGGTGCGCAGGTTCGCAAGTGCGCACCTACGGCAGCCTGAACGCGATGTACTCCCCCGAATAGTTCCCGCCACTCACCGCCACCACGATGTACTGACGGCCGTCGACCATATACGTCATGGGTGATCCGCTTTGCGGCGCCGGCATCAACACCGCACCAACTTCCTTGCCCGTCGCTTTGTCGTACGCGCGCAGCATGGCGCCGCGCGGATGATCCGCAGTCGCCGTCACCATCGGTTCGCCGGCGATCACCAGCGTCTTCGTCACGAGCACGCCGACTGCGCCGGACTGCCCAGTGCGAGGAATCGTCAGGCCTTTGAGCGCCGGATGATTGCGCACGGTATCAGGTGTTTCTCCGTGCGCGATCTGCCATACGAACTCGCCTTTCGTCAGATCAATCGCGGTGATCCGGCCGTACGGCGGTTTCAAGAACGGCAATCCCTGTGGATTTGGTGACGCTCCGCCTCCACCTTCGCCACCTGTGGTGGGCGCGCCGGGCGGCGCATCGGCGCCGGCGTTTTCGCCCGGACCCATGATGTAGCGCACGCCGCTCACGGCGTTGCCGAGCACGTAGCGAATATCCGAAAACTCTTTGCTCGGAGACGGCATCAGGCCGACGGGCACAAGCGAGGTGTACGACGGCGCGTACAGAGTCTGCGTCTCGGGATCGAACGCACCTCCGGGCCAGTTCGTGCCGCCAGACGATCGGAACGACGCAATCGGACCATCCGCTTTACTCAGCGGCGGCGGCGTGAACACTGGACCCAGCTTGTAACGTGACAGCAGCTTCAGCGCCTCGGCGTGAAGCTCCGGCGTGAAGTCGATGACGTTCTCCGGCATGACGCCCTGATGGTCATATGGCGGCGGCTTGACGGGGAACGGCTGCGTGAGCGAGGTCTTTTCTCCCGGCACGTCGCTCTGCGGCACCGCGCGTTCCTCGATCGGCCACACCGGCGTGCCGGTTGCGCGATCGAACACATAGACCATCGCCTGTTTTCCCATGATCGACACCGCTTTGATCTGCCGACCGCCAACGGTGATGTCCTCAAGAATCGGCGCCGACGAGATGTCCATGTTCCAGATCGGGTGGTGCACGAGCTGAAAGTGCCACCTGCGCGTCCCGGTTTTCAGATCGACGGCGACGAGACTTTCGGCGAACAGGTTATTGCCGGGGCGATGACCCCCGTAAAAGTCCGAGCTTGGCGTCTCGACCGGCAAATACACGAGGCCGAGCTCCTCGTCCACCGCCATCTGATTCCACACACCGACATTGCCGTTGTTCGCCCAGGAATCCTCCTCCCACGTTTCATTCCCGAACTCTCCTGGCCGCGGGATGGTGTTGAAGGTCCACAGACGTTTGCCGGTTCGCACGTCAAACGCCTGCACGAGGCCTTTGGTGTTGTTGTGCGTTCGCGGGGTATGCCCTTCGCGGAACGCCGAGCCGACGATCACGGCATCGCGTCCGACGACGGGCGTGGCATGGAGTCCGATCTCGCCCGCAACCGGATCGATCGGCTCGCCTGTTCCAAACACCGCGGCGGTTTTCAGGTCGACCACGCCGCCGGCGCCAAACGACGGCACGCGATTGCCGCTGCGTGCATCGAGCGCGATCAGGCGAAAGCCCGGCGTGACGTACAAGATGCGCTGCTCTTTTCCATCGCTCCAATAAGCAACGCCGCGTCCGGACAGTTGTCGGGGCGCGGCAGCGCCGCGCGCACCTTCCGGTTCGCCGTGCACCCAAAAAATCTCACCCGTCTTGGCATCGAGCGCGATCACGGCGCGGCGCGTGCCGGCGGTCGTGTAGAGCACGCCGCCGATCATGAGCGGCGTGCCTTCGAGCTTGAACTCAGGGCGGTTGCCGAAGTTGTCGGTCTTCAGCCGCCACGCGACCTCGAGCGTGGTGAAGTTGTCGGCGGTGATTTGCGCCAGCGGCGAGTAATGGTGATTGCGAAAGTCCCCGTGATACGCCGGCCACTCACCTTTGCTCGTATCGAGTACCGGCGCCCGAGCGGTCGTCACGACGGCAAAGCCAGCGGCAAAGACAACGACGGCAAGTGTTCGCATTACATCACCACAGCGTCACATCGTCACATCGTCGCGTCCGCACCTCGCGACATCGCCACATCACATCGCCACATCGCCCATCGACAATCGCCACATGTCATGGCTTTTTTCCCGCGAGATCGGCCTTCGACGCGGCTTCATCCTTGAGCGGCGTCACCTTGTCGGGATCGACGCGAATCATCAGGTAGGTAATGTGATCGTCGATCTTCGTGAACCAGTGCCCGGTGCCGGCCGGAATGACCATCACATCGCCGGCCTTGAGCTCGTGCGCCACGCCGTTGCGTATCGACTTGGCGTTGTGTCCGGGACCATTCAGCAAACGCACATTCGTATTCGTTGCCGGGCGGCGCTCCGCCCCCACGAGCTCAGGACCCGTGACGAGCGTCGCCGCGCCGCTGATGATGTGATAGACCTCGCTCACCAGGTCGTGCTCAGCCACTTCACCGGGCGTGGAGATCTTCGTCCGGTGCACGAAGCCGATGGCGACGTTCGACTTGCCGATGTTCACCGAGCGCACCTGCTGATCGATGATCTTCTCGGCCATCGCGCGCTTCAGATACTGCTGCAGTTCATCGTTGCTGATGTAGGTGGCCGGGCAGTTCGTGCAGGTCGGCTTCGGGTCCTGCTGCGCGCCCACGCCACGCGCAAGCAAGACGATCGCGCTGACAACAAACAGGGCGTTCTTCATGGCGCCGAGAGTATCATTTCCGCGTGCCGAAGCCTGAGGATCTCACCGCCGCGCCTGGTGAGGTCACGCAGCTACCGCCATCACCTACGCCGACGCCTTCCGGCGCCGGGTGGCTTTCGAGCTCCGACGCAATCAGTCACGGCCGCTTCGCTCCGGGAACGGTGCTGGCGGAGCGTTATCGGATTCTTGCGCTGCTCGGCAAAGGCGGAATGGGCGAGGTCTATCGCGCCGACGATCTCAAGCTTGGTCAGCCCGTCGCGCTCAAGTTCCTTCCACCCGAGCTCTCCCAGGATCCGGTTCGCCTGGCGCAATTCCACAATGAGGTCCGGCTCACGCGCCAGGTGTCGCATCCAAACGTCTGCCGCGTGTACGACGTCGGCGACGTGGATGGCCTCGTGTTTCTGTCGATGGAATACGTCGACGGCGAGAACCTCGCGTCGTTGCTGCGGCAGATCGGGCGGTTTCCGGAAGACAAGGCGCTCGCGATCGCGCGCCAGCTGTGCGCCGGCGTTGCCGCGGCACACGACCGCGGCGTACTGCACCGCGATTTGAAGCCGGCCAACGTGATGATCGACGAGAGCGGCTGCGTGCGCGTGATGGACTTCGGGCTTGCGGTCGCCGCCGGTTCGTCAGTGGACGTGCGCGCCGGGACACCAGGCTACATGGCGCCGGAACAGCTGGCCGGCCGCGACGTCACGCCGCGGAGCGACATCTACGCCATCGGGCTGGTCCTCTACGAGCTGTTCACCGGCCGCCGCGCGCTGGAGGCGCGGAGCCTTGCCGAATTGCTGCGGCTGCACGAGGACGGCACGATCACGCCGCCAACCTCAATTGTCAACGGTCTCGATCCGGCGATCGAGCGTGCGGTTCTTCGCGCGATCGAACGCGATCCGGGCCGCCGGCCCGCGTCTGCGCTCGCCTTATCTGCCTCGCTGCCCGGCGGGGATCCGCTTGCGGCTGCCTTGGCGGCCGGTGAAACACCGTCGCCGGCCATGGTCGCCGCCGCTGGTCACGAGCACGCGCTGGCGCTGCCCCTCGCGTGGGGCGGCATCGTCGCCGCCGCGCTCGCGCTGTTGCTCTTGCCGTTCGCGATTGACCGGGTGTCGCTGCCGCAAGCCGTGCACGCGACGCGATCGGTTGACGTGCTCGCGGATCGTGCGCAAACGATCAGGAACGCGCTCGGGTATCGCGACGCTCCGCGGGATGAGTTCTTCAGCATCGCCGCCAACGACGAGTACCTGACGCATGTGACGCAAACCGATCGATCGTCTGATCGCTGGGCGCGTTTGCGCGATGGTCGCCCTGCGGGGATGGTCTTTTGGTATCGCAGCAGTCCGCGACCGCTCGTGCGGCTCGGGCCCGCTCTGGTGCCGACGCCCTCCGACCCTCCCCTTGTCATCAGCGGTATGACGCGCATCACGACCGACATGACGGGCCGGCTGATCGAGTTCGACGCCATGCCGCCGCAGCGCGAGATCGACACGGGCGCCCCGCCGGCACCGGATTGGGCGGCACTGTTTGCCGCGGCCGACGTCGCGATGACGTCGTTCACCCCAACGACGCCGGCATGGACACCGCGCGTGTATGCCGATACGCGCGCGGCGTGGGAAGGGACGCTGCCGGAAGATCCCAACACTCGCGTGCGTATCGAAGCCGCCGCCTATCGAGGCCGTCCGGTCTACTTTCAGATCGTCTGGCCATGGTCGCGCGCCAATCGCATGGAGCTCGCCGAACAGAGCTCGATCAACACCGTGCTCTCGGCCGCTGGCACTATCGTGCTCTGCACGATCTTCTTTGGCGCGGCGCTGTCCGCGCGCCGCCATCTGCGTCGCGGCCGCGGCGATCGTCGCGGTGCGGATCGCCTTGCGCTCTTCATCATCGCGACGTTCATGCTGACGTGGGCGTTCGGAGCGCACCATATCGCGGACGTCAACGCCGAGCTCAACCAGTTCTTTTTGATGCTCGCGCTCGCGCTGCTCGTAGGCGGCATCATTTGGCTCTTCTACCTCGCGCTGGAGCCGATGGTGCGTAAATGGCAGGCGCGCGCGCTCGTCGGATGGTCGCGACTGCTGGCCGGCGCCGTGCACGATCCGCAGGTGGGTCGAGACGTCCTGGTCGGGGCCGTCGCCGGGTCGTCGTTGGCGCTGTTGCGTGTCTCGCGTGGTCTGATGCCCGCTCTCATCGGCGCACCGCCACCGGCACCGCTCATGCCGATCGTCGAGCCACTCCTGGCCGTGCGCCAAACGGTTGCGGCGCTCGCCGGCATTGTTCCAACGGCCGTATCGGACGCACTTCTATTGATTCTGGTGTTTGCCGTGCTGCGCCTCGTTTTCCGTCGTACCTGGCTGGTGATCGCCGTGCTTACCGGTCTGATGGTGGCGTTCGTCTCGATCGCGGCGCTGCGTGCGCCAGGCGGCTGGACCCATCTACCGCTGGCCCTGGTGGGCACGGCGGGCGTTCTAATCGTCGTGGTGCGATTCGGCCTACTCGCGACCGCAGTGATGTTTTACGTGGCCAGTCTGCTCGAGATCATGCCGATCACCGGTGACCCTTCGATGCGTTATTTTGCTTCGTCGATGTGGCTGCTGGGTGGCGGGCTCGCCCTCACGGTGTACGGCGCGTATTCCGCGCGCGCGGGACAAGGGCTGTTGCGTTTCACCGAGGAGCCACCCTCACGTTCGTAGCGCGGGCCTTCAGGCCCGCGGTTCTTCGTTCTTCGTTCGTTGTTCTTCGTTCTTCGTTCCCCTTGCGCGCCGCAGCCGCCACGACGCAAGCGCCAGTACGGGCGGCGTCAGCAGCAACATTTCTTTTGCCACTGCCCAGAGATTGTGCTCCCAGAAACCGATCTGCCGATAGCGGCGCGAGATGGCGTCGAAGACAAACGCGTTCGCAAAATAAAAGTTGTCGGTGAACGGCCAGAGCGCCATCACGCCAATCGGTGGAAAGTCGTCTGAGCCGAGCCAGTCGAAGAGGATGTGAGAACACCACGCAAGCACGCACGCAAACGCAAGATCTGCCCGCCGCAAGAACGCGTACACGACGAGTCCGGCGAGAAGCGCGGCGCCGACGCTGTGCGTCTCCATGGCATGGCGCCCCCAGAGAAAGTCGATGTCGGGCAGGCAGGCGGCGGCCGTGACCACAGCTAAGGCGCCCCGGGTCCTCGGAGTGCCGAAGGCGCCGACGGCGGCGGAGGTGCTTGCGGTGCCGGAAGTGTCTGTGCTGTGGTTTCTTGGACCAATTGGCCGCGGCCAAATCGCCAACCCAACAATCAAGCCGCCCAGAGCATGTCCCACCGGACTCGGCATCTGCTCACCGTACGGAAGATTTGCCGTTGAGGTCAAACGCCCTGGCCAAATCTGCCACGAACTGGCAAAAAAGGCGAAAGTCTCCGGTTCACGTAACTCATTGAAACATTTGGGCTCAAATGCGGTTGATGCATGAATTAGCGCTTGACTTTCGCCCTCACCGTTTCTACGATCAACCCGGTCGGGGGCTTTCCCGCGATTCTCTCAAAAAGGACGGTTTATGCCAGCGGACGAACGGCAAGAACGCATCAAGGCGCTCGAGGTTGCGGTCGGCCAAATCGAGAAGCAGTTCGGCAAGGGCTCGATCATGCGACTCGGCCAGCGCAACGCGGTGGCCCCGACGGAAGCCATTTCAACCGGGTCGATCAGCATCGATTACGCGCTCGGCATCGGGGGCCTTCCCCGAGGCCGCGTCACCGAGATTTACGGCCCGGAAGCCTCCGGCAAAACCACACTCGCGTTGCAGGTCATTGCCGAAGCGCAGCGCGGCGGCGGGCTGGCCGCGTTTGTCGACGCTGAGCACGCGCTGGATGCCGAATACGCGAAAAAGCTCGGCGTCGACATCGACAACCTCCTCGTCTCGCAGCCCGATAACGGCGAACAGGCGCTCGAAATCGTCGAAGTGCTCGTCCGTTCCGGTAGCGTGGACGTCGTTGTCGTCGACTCGGTGGCCGCGCTGGTGCCGCGCGCCGAAATCGAAGGCGAAATGGGCGAAGCGCAAATGGGCCTGCAGGCACGGCTCATGTCGCAGGCGCTGCGCAAGCTCACGGGCAGTATCTCGCGTTCGAAAACCGTGCTGATCTTCATCAATCAGCTGCGCGAAAAGATCGGCGTGATGTTCGGCAATCCCGAAACCACCACAGGCGGCCGCGCGCTGAAGTTTTACGCGTCGATTCGTATCGACATCCGCCGCATCGGGGCGATCAAGGACGGGGATGTGGCAACCGGCGGACGAACGCGCGTCAAGGTGGTCAAAAACAAAATGGCGCCCCCATTCCGCGAAGCCGAGTTCGACATCATGTACGGCGAAGGGGTGTCGCGCGAAGGCGATCTCATCGACCTCGCAGTGGAACGGAAGATAATCGAAAAGAGCGGCGCGTGGTTCGCGTTTTCGGGCGAACGTCTTGGTCAGGGGCGGGAAAACGTCAAACAGTTCCTGAAAGATAACGTGGACATCCGCAGGGCCATCGAAGATCGCGTGCGTCGCGAGTTGGGATTGGCCCGCGAAGCGGAGCCACAACCGGTTTAGCGGTCTGTGCGGCGGGCTCCCGCCCACCACCCTTCGAGGGTGGAGGTGGATCTGTACCCGCCGCACATCGGCCGAACGCTACGCCGCAGGATCTTTCTGACGCGTTCGCGTCACGCCCATCGCGACGCCGAGACCGAGGAGCACGAGGACGCCGGCGACAATCCACTGCGTCCCAAGCCCTGCCAGGCTCGCCGCGTACGCCAATCCAACGATCAGAATGATGAACCCG
>JBKPAJ010000245.1:0-19248 GCA_046726375.1 Acidobacteriota bacterium | reverse complement strand
TGACGCGCCTGCACCACGCCAATAGCGGCCAGCGCGCGCAGGCCCGCGCGAACCGTCGGACGGCTTACGCCGACGTGCAGCGCCAGGTCGCGCTCCGCCGGCAGCCGATCACCGGGTTTGAGCGCGCCGCGCTCAATCAGCGTGCGCACGTGCGACACCACCTGTTCGGTGCTGCCTTCGGCAACCGGCCCAGCCGCTTTTTCACGGGATGCTGATCGCCCCATGGCGGTGATTATAGAGAGGACGGCTGCCGCTTGCCTGCGGTGCGGTCAGTTGTTATGTTCAGCGCCGGTATGCTGTCCGAAACGCTGTTCAGAATTCCGCGCGCGGAAGGCCTGCAGGTGCTGCAGCGGCGCGGCGAGCACGGCGCGCGCGAGCTTTCGAGCTGGCGGTTGTGCCTGTCGGCTGGAAATGTCGAACGATTTGCCATCAAGGGCGAGGAAACCATCTGCGTGCTGCAGCAGGGGCGCGCGCGCATCAGCGTGGGCGACACGAGCTGGACGGCGTCGCGCAGCAATGTGTTCGACGAGCGTGCGACCGCCGTGTACGTGCCACCCGGCGCGACTTTGACCGTTACCGCAGAAGCCCCGCTCGAAGCTGTCCTGGTTTCGTCGCCCACATCCGAGGGCTCGGCACCGGCCGTAATCACACCGGACGACGTGGTGGTGAACCCGCGCGGCCGCGGCAACTATTTGCGCGAGGTGCACGATATTTTCGTGCGCGATGCACACGCAACGCGCTTGATGGTCGGCGAGACGTTTAATCCGGCCGGCAACTGGAGCAGCTATCCGCCGCACAAACACGATGGCCGCAATGGAGAGCCGTGCCTCGAAGAGGTCTACCATTTCCGCATCGATCCGGCGCAGGGCTTCGGCCAGCAGGTGCTCTACACCAACGACGGTGAATCGGTGACGCACCAAGTGCGCGACGGCGACGCGGTGTTGCTTCCTTACGGCTATCATCCAGTGTCGGCGGCGCCCGGCTACCGCCTCTACTACCTTTGGGCGATGGCAGGCGAACAGCGTAAACTCGCGCTCTACGAAGATCCTGCGCACCGCTGGATTCATGATGCGCCCGTCGCCTGACGCCGCGATCTCAGGACGGGATCGCATCACGCGCGCGATCGAAGAGTGTGGCGTCGTCGCTGTCATCCGTTTGAAGGAATCAGAGAAGCTGCGCGCTGTGGTGGACGCGCTCGCCGACGGAGGCGTGCGCGCGCTTGAAATCACCATGACCGTCCCGCGCGCGATCGATCTGATTGCTGCAATCGCAGCGACGCTCCCGGATGGTTTTGATGTCAATCAAAGTCGTCAGCTTTGGTGAAATCATGCTGCGCCTCAGCCCTCCGGGGTTCGAGCGCTTTTTTCAGTCGCCTGTGCTCTCTGCGACTTTCGGCGGCGGTGAAGCCAACGTCGCGGTCAGCCTCGCGCACTTTGGTCTCGCGAGTTACTACGTGACCCGTCTACCGGCGCACGCCATCGGCGACGCGGCCGTGCGCGCGCTCAGGGCCGAAGGTGTGCGCACCGATTACGTCGTCCGTGGCGGCGAGCGCATTGGCATCTACTTCGCCGAAAACGGCGCGAGTCAGCGTGCGTCGGCGGTGATCTACGACCGCGCGCATTCCGCAATCAGCGAGATGAATCCGGACGAGGTGAACTGGCAGGCCGTGTTCACGGGCGGCAGCTGGTTTCACGTGACCGGCATTACCCCCGCGCTCGGCGATCGCGCCGCCGCGTGCACGACAAAAGCCTTTGCCGCAGCGAAGGCGGGAGGATTGCGCGTCAGCGTCGATCTGAATTTCCGGAAGAAGCTCTGGTCCGAGGCGGCTGCGCAAAAAACGATGCGGCCGTTGATGCGCAATGTGGACGTCGTGATCGCCAACGAAGAAGATATGCAGTCGGTGCTCGGACTGCAGGTGCCCGACACCGACGTAACGAGCGGGCAACTGAACGTCGCTGGATATCGCCAAGTGGCCGAGCAGCTGTCGCGCGAATTCGGCCCCTCAGTTGTGGCGATCACGCTGCGCGAAAGCCAATCGGCGAGTGACAACGGATGGAGCGGCGTATTGTGGGATAACGCCGCCGGAAATTTCCACATCAGTCAGCGCTACGACGTGCGCCTGGTCGATCGCATTGGCGGCGGCGACAGTTTCGCCGCGGGCCTGATTTACGCTTTCGTTTCCGGCCGCGCGCCAGAAGCCGCCCTGCGGTTTGCCGTGGCGGCAAGCGCGCTCAAGCAGACGATCCCGGGCGACTTCAATCGCGTAAGCGTGGAGGAAGTCGATCGGCTCGCCAAGGGCGACGCCTCAGGACGCGTGCAGCGATAGCGTTCCCGGATAATTGGGAACGTGCGCATCGGCGCCCACATGTCTGTCGCGGGCGGCGTTTCAAAAGCCGTGGATCGCGCCGTGGTGCATGGCTGCGAGTCGCTGCAGATCTTCACCAAGAACGCCAACCAGTGGCGCAACAAGCCGTTGGACCCGGTCGAGATCAAGCGCTTTCGCCAGCGAATCGAGGACACCGGCATCCGACCCGTAGTGTCGCATGCCAGCTATCTGATCAACCTCGCAACCACGATTCCAGCGCTGCGCCAGCTCTCAATCGAAGCGTTCGTGGACGAGCTCGATCGCGCGCATGTGCTCGGCCTCCTCGGCGTCGTCATCCATCCCGGCACGTGCACCGCGGGCTCGGAGGAGGACGCGCTGCGGCTCATCGCCGAGGCAGTGCGCACGGCGTTCAAGGTCCGGCCGCGCCGCAAGACGATGGTGCTCTTCGAGCACACCGCGGGTCAGGGACGGACGCTCGGTCATCGCTTCGAGCATCTCGCCGCCATCATCGATCACCTCGACGGCTCGCCGCGCGCCGGTGTGTGCCTCGACACGTGTCACCTCGTCGCGTCCGGCTACGACATCACGAGTACCGAGCGCTACGAGGAGACATTTGGCGCGTTCGATCGACTGGTTGGCTTCGATCGGCTCCGCGTGTTTCACGGCAACGATTCAAAGCGGCCGTGCGGCAGCCGCGTCGATCGCCACGAACATATCGGCGCGGGATGCCTCGGGCTCGATCCGTTCCGCCGGCTGCTCCGAGATCGACGATTCAGAACGCTGCCGATCCTGATCGAGACGGAAAAATCGCCCGATTGCAGCAAACCGCATCTGCTTGCGCCCGACCCGCTGGATGTAAAGAACCTTGACACGCTGCGGCGGCTGAGAGACGGTGAGGTATGACATTGCCCTTGCTTCTCGCGTTGACCATGGCAGCTGTGGGTGTCCCGTCCCAGGAGGGAAAACCGGTCCCCAAGGACTCGGTGGAGATCGAGGCGCGCGGGTGTCTCAAGGGCAGAGTCTTTAGCGCCAACGCACAGCCAGAGGACGAAGGCGTTCGGCGAGGGCCGGATGTTATCGGACGTCATTTCCGACTCAGTGGTAAGCGCGACGTGATGGACACCGTGAAAGCCAACGATGGCCATCGCGTGCTCGTCGTTGGTCTGGTCAAGAAGTCGGACTTGTCCGACCAGGGCGTCGGCATGAAGGTCGGTGGGACGCGGGTCGTGATCGGCGCGCAGGGCGCCGACCCCAACAACCGCATGAGCTCACGCGTGTCCGCGCCGACGATGGCGGTGATGGACGTGGCGTCGATTCGCGATCTGTCGGACAAGTGTTACGTGCAGTAGCAGTCCGGCTACTCCGCGCGCAACGTGCTCGCGGGATCTGCCCTCAGCACGTTGAGCGCCGCCGCGATCGCGCCGGTCAGCCCCACGATCACCAGCACCATCGGCGCGGCGACAAACGTCATCGGGTCGGCCCGACGCCGTGCAGCAGTGACTGCATCCATCGCGCCATCATGAACGCGGCGCTGATGCCGCTCAGCACACCCGCGCCGACAGCGGTCGCGGCCGGTCGAACGATCGTCGAGAGCGCTTCCAGACGCGTTGCGCCGAGGGCAAGCCTCACCGCAAGCTCACGCCAGCGCGCGATGACTTCACCAGCCGTGAGACCGTAGACGCCAATCGCCGCGAGGATGACGGCGAGCAGCGCGAACGAGGCCGCAAACGTCATGCTGAAGCGGGCGGGCGCGCCACCGGCGGCGAGAAGCGTTTCCACGTCGTGAATGCGATCCAGCGGCAACGCGGGTGCGACACTGCGCAACCGCGCCTTGAGTTGCGGCAGGATCGATCGCCGTGTGTCACTCACTCGAACCAACAGCACACCACCTCCAAGTGACGTCTGCTCGGCCGACACATACAACGCGGGCCGATCGGCAACGCCTGCAGGCGTGATGTCCGCAACTTCACCGACGATCGACAATTCTTCGTCTGCCAGAGTCGCTGTGACTCGCGCCCCAACGGCGGCTGCACCCTTGAGCACGTCGCGGACGAACGCCCTGTTGACGATGGCCACACGCGGCCGGCCGCGGCTGTCTTGCGCGTTGAAGTCGCGTCCGGCCGTGATCGGAATCCCCGCGGTCTCGAAGTAGCGAGCTGTGACGGTCCGAAACGTGACCGTTGCCGCGGCTCCGGGAGCGTCGCCGCCGAGACGCACCTGCGTGCGTGGTCCAGCGACGCCCGTCGGCAGGAGCAGCGCGACCGCCGCGGAGCGCACGCCGGGCACGCTTTGCGCGCTGTCGATCACGTCGCGGAAGAACTGCTGCGAATCACCACTGACGCCGCCGCGCAGAGTGAGTTCGACTGCCATCAGGTGCGCGGCATCCAGACCATGGTCGACCGCGAGCAATTGTTGAACGCTGCGCGCAAGAAGACCGGCGGCGACAGTGAGCACGACCGCGAGTGCGGTTTGCACGGCGACAACGGTACGCCGTCCTTGTGTGCCTGCGGTCGACCGGCCTGCCGGGCCGACGAGCGCCGTCAGTCGAGGCCCCGGGAGCGCGGCGAAGCGCGCGCCGAGTACCGCCGACAACAAAGGCGACGACGAGGGTGACCACGACTGCCGCTGCAACGACGCGGCCGTCAATCGAGAGCTCCGCCAGCCGCGGAACACCGACGGGTGCGATCGCCACCACGACGCGGAGAGCGATCGGCCCAACGCGAGGCCTGCCGCACCGCCGAGCGTGACGAGCAGCACCGTCTCGGTCACGAGTTGTTGCAGCAAGCGACCGTGAGTTGCGCCCAGCGCGCGACGTATCGTCAGCTCGTTGAACCGGTCGGCCCCGCGGGCGCCAAGCAGCGTCGCGACATTTGCGCATGCGATCACGAGCACGATGACGACAGACGCGAGCAATCCGATCAACGCGCGACGGACATGGGCGGCATCGGATTGCTGCAGACTGTCAACCACGAGGTTCCGTGCGGCTGATTCCACGTTGGTACGCGCGATGGTTGTGCCACTGGCCAGCCTCGCAACCATCACGTAGTCGCGGTCGTCGTCTTCCCGCTCCTCCGCAGTGGTGGGGCGCCAGAGATCGACATCACCGGGATACCCTCGACCCGGCGGCATCACGCCGAGGATCGTGTGGGGGGTTCCGTCGAGTGTCACAACGCGTGACAGCACGTTCAGATCCGACGAGAAGCGTCGGCGCCAGAGTTCATCGCTAATCACCGCAACCGACACGCCGCTGGCGATCTCCGCGGGCGCGATCGACCGGCCAACGACCGGAGCGATGCCAAAGGTACGGAATAGATCGCCGCTGAGGCGCGCAACGACGATATGCGCGGGCTCGATGCCCGGCGCAGACAGCACCCGCGTCGAGGTGCTGAAAGCAACCGATGCAGCGACATTCGTGCTCATCGACGCGCGTTCGAATTCCGCATATGTCAGGCTGGCCCGCCCCGTCCCAGAGCCGCTTGCGAGCGACTGAACCTTGACCAACTCGTCGGCTGACGGATACGGAAGGGGCCGGAGGAGAACCCAATCCACGAGCGAGAACACTGCGGCGTTCAGGCCAATGCCCACGGCAACGGTCGCAATCGCGGTCGCTGTCGAGAGCGTGCGGCGCCGCATCATCCGGACGGCATATTGCACATCGCGCCACAGTTCTTCGATCAAGCGTGTGCCGCGTGCATCGCGGCACTCCTCTTTGATTTGATCGAGCCCGCCGAACACCAGTCGAGCCCGCCGCGCCGCGTCGTCGCGATCGAGGCCGGCGTTCATGAACTGTTCAATCTGCTGTTCGACATGGAACTGCAGTTCGGCATCGAGTTCGCGTTCAACTGTGGAGCGGCGAACGAGCGCGCGCAGACGCGCCCTGAGGTCGGCAAACATGAACGGCGCTCACGCGCTCTCGAGAACTCGCGCCATCGCCGCAGTCAAGCGCCGCCACGCGGCGGTCTCTCTTTCGAGTTGCGCGCGGCCTTTTCGCGTGAGCGCGTAATACTTCGCGCGGCGGTTGTTGTCGGATGTGCTCCACTCCGCCTTGATCCAGCCGCGTCGCTCCAGCCGATGCAGTGCTGGATAGAGGGAACCCTGACGAATCAGGAAGGTGGCGCTCGAGATCAGGTGAAGACGCTGGGCAACGGCCCAGCCGTGTAGCGGCTCGAGCGCGAGCGATTTGAGAATCAGCAGATCGAGCGTGCCTTGCGGCAGATCGAGTGGATCGGTCGCCATTGCGGCTGCTCCCCTTTGGCTTCGACAGGAGACTAGATCAGGTCTTGTCGAAGCGCAAGGGAAGCCCGGCCGAACCACCATGCAGGGCGCGCCCAGCACGCCGTCGGCGCGGGCCACCGCGTAACGGGTGACGTAGGCTGGGCATCGCGCGTTCGGCGTATATTGCCGGGTCAGCGGTCAGGGGGAAGAACAGATGAACGCGCACAAACCAACACGGATTCTTCGCAGCCTCGCGTCACACGCGGTCCTGGCTGTGTTCGTCTCGCTGCTTCTCACCCGGACTCTCGCCGCGCAAGTGCCGACGGGCAACATTCTCGGCAACGTGAAAGACACGTCGGGCGCCGCGGTGCCTGGCGCGACCGTCACGGTGACGAACGTCGACACGGGATTTACGCGCGCGGTGACGAGCGATGCTGAAGGCCAGTATGCCCTGCGACTGCTGCCGCTCGGCAATTACAAGGTGGACGTCACACTCGAAGGGTTCAAGACGTTCACGCAAAGCGGCATCGTGCTCGAGGCCGGCCGCAACGCCCGCGTCGACGCCACCATCGAGGCCGGCGGCGTCACTGAAGTGGTGTCAGTCGTAGCCGACTCGCCGCTGGTCGAATCCAACACCGCCTCGCTTTCGCGTACCGTCGGGCAGAACGACGTCTTGAATCTGCCGCTCGTCAACCGCGATCTGTACTCGCTCTTGACGATCACCGGCGGCGTGACGAGCAACGAGAACTCCAACTCCCTCGGTGGCCCCGAACAGCTCACCACCGTGAACGGATCGCAGAGGGCGCAGATCGGCACGGTCAACTTTCAGCTCGACGGCGGCAACAACACCGCCGGCTTGCGCGGCACCGGCAACCCGGCGCCGAATCCGGAGGCGGTCCAGGAATTCCGCGTCATCACCAACAACTACGCGGCGGAGTACGGCCGTTATCCTGCCGGCATCGTGGACGTCGTCACCAAGTCGGGAACCAACCAGCTGCACGGCGCGGCGTTCGAGTTCTTCCGCGACGAATCGCTGAACGCCAAGCGTTGGACGCCGCCCGATGTGACAGCCGCCAAAGATCCGCTCGATCGCAATCAGTACGGAGCTGCCGCAGGCGGTCCGTTCCGAAAGGACCGAACGTTCTACTTCCTCAGCTACTCCGGCTTGCGACAACAGGAAACCTATTACCGCAACAGCGCGGTGGTGCCGACCGCGCGCGAGCGTGCCGGCGATTTCTCGCAGTCTGCGATCAAGCCGCGCGATCCCCTGACCAGCGCGCCATTTCCCGGCGACATTATTCCTGCCGATCGGCTCGATCGCGCAGCGCTGACTATTCAGCAGCAATACGTCCCGGCGTCGAATCTGCCGAATAACTTCTACGAGGTCAGTCGTCCAGACCCGCTCGACACCGACGAAGCCACCGTCAAACTCGATCACACGCTGTCGACCAATCATGCGTTTGCGGTCAGCTACTTCTATCAGAAGGGCAGCGATACACAGCCGCTCTCGGGCATCGCCGGCACGACGACCGGTGGCAACATTCCATGGGTCGATCGCGATTTCAACTGGACGCAGCACAACCTCAACGCGAGCCATACCTGGACGTTGAGGCCCACGATGTTCAATCAGCTGCGCTTCACGTACGTGCGGCAATTCGGCGCGCGCGTCAACAACCCGACGACGTCGCTGGGCGACTTGAACTCGCGATTCCAGATTCAGGGTGATCCCACGCTGCCGCGCATCACCGTCTCTGGCTACTTCACGGCGCAGACCTCAATTGCGGGACCTGACGCCGGCAGCAACTACTTCTCGGTGAAAGACAGCTTGAGCATGGCGCGGGGAAATCATGCGTTCAAGTTCGGTGGCGAGGTCTCGTACTAGGAGATCGTGCACGACACGCTGCTCGACAACTACGGCGTGTTCATGTTCAACAACAGCAAGACCGGAAATGCCTACGCCGATTTCCTTCTCGGGCTGCCGGCGACGATGATGCAGGACGCGCCGATTCGAAAGCTGGATAACGGCGCCTACATCAGCGCCTTCGCGCAGGACGATTACCGCATTCATCAGCGCGTGACGCTCAATCTTGGCGTCCGCTACGACTTGCAATTCCCTTTTACCGATCCCGAAAACCGCAAGCTCGCGTTCGTGCCTGGCGCGAAGTCGCAGGTGTCGCCCACCGCCTTGGAAGGACTGCTCTTCCCTGGCGATCCCGGCGTCAGCCGCGGCATCGTCAAGACCGACATCAACAACATCGCGCCGCGCCTGGGTATCGCGTGGGATCCCCGCGGTGATGGACGTATGGCGGTCCGTGCCGGCGCCGGAATTTTCTACGGCAGCATCACCGGCAACGAGTGGAACACCACGGCCGACAACCAGCCGTTCACCGTGCGGCAGTCGTTCCCGACGGTGTTCACTCTCCGACCCGTACCGCAATCTGCCGGGCGGGGTGGCGCCGTTTCCGTTCATATACGATCCGGCGAACCCGCGCTTCACGCTTCCGGCGCAGGTGTTTGGCCCCTCGCTCGATTTCGTGTGGCCTTACACCTACCAGATGAACGTGACCGTGGAAAAAGAGTTCTTCCGCCGCTTCAGTGCGAGCGCCTCGTACGTGGGAGCGCTCGGACGCAAGCTTCCCGCGAGCATCGATCGCAATTACCCGGTCTTTGGACCGGGCGCGACGACGGCCAACGTGAACCTGCGGCGGCCGTATCAGCCCGGGACGATCGGACAGGCGCGCGTGCTCGAGTCGATCTTCAGCAGCGACTATCACGCGCTGCAGATGAGCGCCGAACGGCGAGGACGAGTGTTCTCCGCGAAGGTGTATTACACGTTCGGCAAGGCGCTCGAGGACGTCGACTATCAGGGCGGCGGGCTTCCGGCGGTGCAGAACTCGAACCGGATCGATCTGGAGCGCGGGCGCACCTCCGCCGACCGAACGCACAGCTTCGTGTTCTCGGGGATCTGGAGCCTCGATTCGTTCGATACCGGGGAGGGCTGGCGCGACGCGCTCCTAAACGGCTGGACGATCTCCACCATCATCACGCTTCAGAGCGGCGCACCGCTCACGATCAATGCCGGCGTTGACCGAAACTTCGACGGTCTCACCAACGATCGCGCCGACGTCATCGGCGATCCCAAGCTCGATTCCGGACGTCCGCGCGAAGAGCTGATCGAGCAGTGGTTCAACACGGCGGCCTTTGCGCTGCCCGCGATTGGACTCGACGGCACGGCCGCGCGCAGCATCGTGGAAGGCCCGGGCTACAAGAACGTCGATCTCGGCGTGTTCCGCGATATCCGGTTCGGCGGCAGCCGCGTGGTGCAGTTCCGCGTCGAAGCGACCAATGTGCTGAACTTCGTCAACCTGCAGAATCCCGGCGTCGCGGTCAACGCGCCGGCGACGTTCGGCAAGATTCGCACCGCCCGAGACATGAGAAGGATTCAACTAGGAGCGCGGTTTTCCTTCTGACGCACACATTTGGCGATGTCGCGACGTGGTGATGTGGCGATGTGATGTGCTGATGGAGCGATGTGGTGATGTGTCTGGCGATGGAACGATGTGATGTAGCGATGTGGCGCTTACATCGCCACATTACATCGGTCACATCTCCGCATCGCATCGCCACATCGCCAGATCACACGTCTCCACATCCATCGCCACATCGCCACATCGTCACATCGCCAGATGTTTGTCACTCTGCGCGCAGCGCGACCATCGGATCCACTCTCGTCGCCCGCCGCGCCGGCACCGACGCGGCCACGATTCCAACCAGCAGAAGGATGGCAATCGATGCGGCGATCGTGACTGGATCGTTCCTCGTCAACCCAAACAGCATCGACGAGATGGAGCGTGTCACGCCGACGGCAGCGGCGACGCCGAGCGCGGTTCCAATCAGCAGCATTCTCGCCGCGTCGCGCAGAACCAGGCGCAGGACCGTTTGCCGCGCAGCGCCAAGCGCCATGCGAACGCCGAGTTCGTGGGTGCGGCACGACACCCAGTAGGCAAGCAGGCCGTACAGACCAATCGCGGCGAGCACGAGCGCAAGCACGCCGAACACGGTGGCCACGCTGGCGATCAGACGCTCCTGCGCAAGGCTGCTATCGAGTTGCGTTGTCAGCGTGCGGATGCGAAGGATCCGGCCGGCGAGCCGCGGCTGCAGCTGCGCGCGAATCGCAGCGGCGACCTCGGCGACGGCGCCCGGCGCGTACGCGACCAGCGTGACGTTTCCCGCGCTTCGCTGCACAAACGGCCCGTACACCGTCGGCGGTGGGGCGGCGCGCAACGTTTCGTAGACGGCATCCTTCACGACGCCGACGATCTGCAATTCGCGATTGCCACCGACACGGAATCCGCCTACGTGAAGTCGCGATGCGAGTGGACTGCCGAGGGGCAAGTACCGGCGGACGAACGATTCGTTGACGATCGCCACTCCAGCGCTGCTCGTGGCGTCCTCGGCGTTGAACTCACGCCCGAGAATTACAGGCGTTTGCAGGGCCGCGAAATACCGGGGACCCACATTGTTGTAATAGACCTCGTCGGCTATCGGCTGCCCATTGATCGCCACTGATTGACTGATGCCCCCGCCCTGAAGCGGCGTGATCGCGGCGAGGCTCGCACTCCTGACACCAGCGATTCGCTCCACTGACGCAACCTGTTGGTCGAGAAAAGCTTTGAGCGGAGCGCCGCTCAGTCCCGTCCGCGTGTGATCGATTCCCACGAGCAACACCTCGTCGTGGCTGAACCCACGATCGAGCGTTCGTAGATTGCGCAGGGTCTGCCCGAAGAGGCCTGCCGTGATGAGCAGCAGCAACGACAACGCGACCTGCACGCTCACGAGCGCCGTGCCAAGCCGCCTGTTCGACTTCGCGACGCGGTCGGATCCGATCGTGATGGCGAGAACCGGCTCGATGTGGCCGGCACGAAGTGCCGGAACGATCGCGAAGAGCGCGGTGGCCGCCATGGTGACGAGCGCCGTCAAGGCGAACATGCGCCAATCGGGTGTGAGATCGAGCACGACGCCGGCGCTGTCGGGCCCCGCGGGGGCGCTGGTGACCAACGTGACGAGCGCGTGGCTTCCAGCAAGCGCGAATACCGATCCCGCCGCCGCGCCGGCCACCGCCAGCACTCCACTTTCGGTGAGCAGTTGCCGCACGATACGGCCGCGTCCCGCTCCCATCGCGAGTCGCAGCGCGAGCTCGCGCTGGCGCGCTGCGGAGCGTGCCAGCAGCAGATTGGCGACGTTGACGCAGGCGATGAAGAGCACGATCGTGACAAGCGCCATGGCGGCGAGAAGACGCTGACGGAAGCGCTCGCGCAAACGGCTCCATCCTGTGGCGCCTGAATCGACCTCGAGCGTCGAGGCGAGCAGCCGTGTTCGCGCGCCACTCGTGAGCGTGCTCGTGGTCTCGCTCAAAATGCGCTGCCAGACAATCGCGAGCTGTGCCTTCAGTTGATCGTTCGACACCCCGGGTTGCGGGCGGCCCAGCGCGATGAGCCAGAAGGCCGGCGGTCCGAGGTAATCAGCCCGCTCCGGTTGAAGCTGCGGCCGCACGTGGATTGGCAGCGTGATGTCTGCTCCTTCCCCGACCATCACTCCGTTGAAGCCCGGCGCCGTCACCCCGACGACTTCCACTGGCGTTCCCTCAATCAGCAGCGATTGGCCCAGCGCATCTCGGTTTCTGCCAAAGCGGCGCGTCCAGTAGTCGTCGCTGATGACCGCCACCGGCGTGGCTCCCCGTTCATCGTCTCGCGCGGACAACAGCCGGCCAGCCGCAGGCGCGAGCCCGAGGGTCTGGTAGTAATCGCCGGTGACCCACATGGCGGGCGTGGCCTCGGGTGCGTCGAGCGGTCCAACGGAAATCCTGTCGGTGCCGATCGCGGAAAGGCTCGAAAAGAGCTGGCGTTGTTCCGCCAAACGCTCAATCTGCGGGTACGAGAAGTGCTGGGCCGACTGCTGCCCCTGGACTCGCCGGAGCAGCACCAGCTGTTCCGGATCGTGCACCGCAAGACGGCGTAACAGGAGCGTATCGACCAGCGTGAACACGGCCATGTTGGCGCCGATGCCGAGCGCGAGCGTCATCACGGCGACGATCGCAAACCCTGGACTCTTCAGGAGGACGCGGCATGCGTAGCGAAGATCCTGGGCGAGTTCCTCGACCAGCCGCGTGCCGCGAGCGTCGCGGCACAACTCTTTGACTTGATCGAGGCCGCCGAATTCGAGGCGCACGCGCCGCCGCGCCTCGGCCTCCCCGGCTCCCTCGCGCATGTAGTCGGCCACCTGCCGCTCGATGTGATCGCGCAGCTCGGCGTCGAGCTGCGATTCGAGGCGATCCCGGCGAAGCCAACGGCCCAACCAGTTCACGGCGTGCCTTCTTCCGTCGCGCTGAGAATGAACCCAATGGCCTCGGTGAGCCTATGCCAGCTGCGCGCTTCGCTCGCCATGTGCGCGCGGCCTTTTGCGGTGAGCTTGTAGAACTTCGCTTCGCGCCCGGTTTCGGTCTGCTTCCAGTCGGCGGCCAGAAAGCCGCGATTTTCCAGTCGATGAAGCGCCGGGTACAGCGTGCCTTGCTGCACCTGGACGACGTGCTTGGAGATCTGGCGCAGGCGCTGCGCGATCGCATACCCGTGCAGCGGCTGCAATGCGACCACTTTAAGAATCAGCAAATCGAGCGTGCCTTGCGGAAGATCGGATTTTGCCGTCGCTCTCATGCCTCGACCTTCGACACCTATTATGCCCGGATGTGTCGAAGGTCAAGGCATTAATGCCGTGACGTCAGTTGTCCGAGGACGCGAGCAGCGTCCACACCGCGCTCGCGGTCACGCGTGCGTACGCTTATCGTGTTTTCGAAGCCCAGCCGCCGGAGATATACGTGCGGAATCCGTGCGGGATGGCGGTCTACGTCCGTTGGGCGTGGGTACTCCGAGGGGACTACAAATGGTCAATCGGCGCAGAAGTCTTCCTGACAGAGGACTAATCAAAATTTTGCGCAGTGGTTGTGTTTTTGACCCAGCCGTTCTGATAAGCTCGCTCGCGTTTCGCCCGTGTTACATCTCCATTGAGTCCTATGCAGTCTGGAACCTTCCGTTCCCCCTTCGCCGTATGAAGGCGATAAGGCGGGAAGATTCCTATGGATGAGTTTTGGCTGGCTGTGCAACGTCCCTGGTGCTGCGACGGTTCGCTGCGGCCGGCGCTGCTGAGAGAGAGGTCGATATGAGTTCCTCCGCTTGTTCCGCACCTCGCAACACGAAATCTGCGACGCGACTCCACTCGCGCCAGAATCGTCGACCCTCCGCCGCAGGGCGTCGGCGGAGGAGAGTCAGCGGCACACTCCTCGCACTCGCCGTCCTCGTGCTCTTCGCGCAGATCGGTGGCCACGCGGCCCCGCCGCTGCCTGTTGAATCGGATCCGCTGCGATACTCGCGGGGTTTTCTCGTCACCGGCGATTACGTCACCGCCGGCATCAGAACTGCGAGCGGAACCATTCAGGTGAACAATCTCGTCCCCGCGGGAGCAGACGTTGTAGGCGCGTTTCTCTACTGGGAAACAGTCCATTCGGCGTCGAACCCTAACCCTGCGAGCGGCGCCACATTTCGTGGGCAACAAATTCCCCCGCAGGAGTTGCAAGCGCACCCACAGTCGCTAATCAATACGAACACGGCGACGTGTTGGGGTTCTGCCAGCAGTTTTGCGGACCCGGTTGTGACGATGTTTCGCGCCGATGTGCTCCACCTGCTACCTAAGCAGTTGGACACCGAAGATCGATGGACGGGAAAGTACCTCGCGAACGGCGGTCACTTCGTCACTTTCCCGGATGGAGGCACTGGCAATCTTGCCGTGCAGAGCGGCGGCGGCACGCTGGTGCTTGTGTATCGCAATGTGAATGAGAACACCCAGCCTGCGACCACGCTGCGCAAGGTAGTGATGTACGACGGCGTCTACGCGAAACCCGAAGGCACGGAAATGGTTCAGACGCTGGCCGGCTTCTACCAATCGGCCGGTACTGCCTCAAAGCTGACGCATCTTGTCGGAGTTGGCGGCGTCAACGGTAGTGAGACCATTGACTTCCGAAGAACGGCTAACGGAAACCCCGCCGTAATCGCCAGTGACCCGTTTACGGTGGATCAGGGTGCCGGTCGAACGTGGAACACGAAGACTATTTCGCTGCCTCTGCAGAATGTGAACAACACACAGATGCCGGGATTCAATGACCCCGGCGGGAATTTGGGAGAAATCGTCCAGACGGGCGTGAAACACAGCAACACCAATCAAAAGGAGTGCCTGGCCTGGGGAGCGATCATCTTCAGTACCGCCGTTAAAGACGACGATCACGACGGGCTGCCGGATGCACTCGAGAGCCACGCCTATAAGGACCCACCTACGGCTTCGTCGTATCCCGACCCGCTGGACCTGCCAGACCTCGGCGCGATGGGTGCAACCGTTGGGCAACCTGATTTGATCGTCGAATTCAACGGGATGGACACGACAGGAACCACGTACGGCGGGAATCCTGGTCCAGCGCACACACACATGCCATCGCCCGAGGTGCTGAAAAAACTGGGCGACGTTTATTGGTTACGCCCGACAGGCAAGATCAAGCCACTTTTCGACGTCGGAGATCCGGTCGCGTACCGGAACCACTTTCTGCAGTACTGCACAGGCACGCAGGCCGAATGTGACGCTCAGTCGCATCTGGCCGATGGCTACCTTGTTCAGTCCGGTTATCGGGGGGGCGAGATCATCGAGGAATCGGCGTGTACGGTCGATCCGAACAACCCTAATCTGTGTCAGTTCCCGCAGTGGCCTGGCACAGTAGGCTGGCCGCTAGGCTTCCAGCTACATCGCGATGCGCCCGTTGGCAACAACGGCGAGGAGCTTTCTCTGGCGCAGGTGCAGACTTGGGCTACCGACCTCAACAGCCTGCACCGCAGGCGATTCGATGTAAATCGCTTCGATTACGTCCACTACGTCCTGGCTGCTCACGCGCGCGGAACGCCGGTCTCGACGTTCCCGTGTCTCAATGGAACAACGCCAGTCGACTACGATCAGAATGGCATGTGTGGCTCGCCACTGACCGATAATGCGGACTTCCACATTCCGCGCAGCGTGTCCGGTATCGCCGACCTGCCCGGAGGCGACGTTCTGATGACGCTCGGCTTGTGGACCAACTTCGTAG
This sequence comes from Acidobacteriota bacterium, assembly GCA_046726375.1. Classification (GTDB taxonomy): domain Bacteria; phylum Acidobacteriota; class Vicinamibacteria; order Vicinamibacterales; family UBA2999; genus DASPWV01. The sequence continues at coordinate 3,532 of JBKPAJ010000245.1, read as the reverse complement.
GCACTCCCCACGTCCAGGCCTCCACCCTGCTGCACGAACTCGGGCACAACGGGTATCTGTGGCACGGCGGCAACGAAGCTGTCTTTGGCGACAAGACCGCCACCCCGCAGCCGATCGCTACTTACATCGAGCCGAATTGCAAACCAAATTACCTGAGCAGCATGAGCTATCTGTTCCAGGTGCACGGACTGTACGACGACTTCGGGAACCTGCACCTGGACTATTCAGATCAACAACACACTAATCTCGACGAGAACTTGTTAAGTGACGGCGCGCTAACACCCGCCGCGAAATACGTGCCTGCGTGGTATGCGCCGGCCAGCAGCCCGCTCGCCTTGGCCCAGCAGGCGACCGCAGCCAGCAGATTCTGCAGTGGTGCGCCATTTGGCTCTACACCGCCACCATCAATGGCTCGTGTACTAGCGGAAAGTAGCTCATCAACGATTGATTGGGACGGAGGGTTGGTCCTCAACCCACCGTACCCAGACGTGAACTTCGATGGAATATTGACGCCTACTGCCCCGATCACAGTTCCCCTGCGCGGTTTCAACGACTGGGCCAATCTCCGCCTCAATCAGACCGGCGCCGGCAGAAACACCGCTTTTTTCGGGGCATCTCCCGACACCCTGAGGTTCAACGTTCAGTCCGGTGGCCAGATCGAGTGGCTGGACACAGCGTCAGGCGCGAACAATAGCCTGCTCGTGAATCTCGGTGCAAGCGTCTTCCTCGACGCCGCGTCGGGCGACGTCTTCCTCGACTCTGCAGGCGGCGACGTCTTCCTCGACTCTGCAGGCGGCGACGTCTTCCTCGACTCTGCAGGCGGCGACATCTTTGTCGACGCGAGCAGCGGCGACGTCTTTTTCGATGCCGCTGGCGGCGACGTCTTCTTCGACGCGGCCGGAGGTGACGTCTTCTTCGATGCCGCGGGCGGGAAGCACCAGGAGCTGAGTCACAACGAAGCGATAGCGCTGGGTCGGCCGGCGCCATCGGAAATGAAAGTCTGCAGGATCGGGGAACCGGGTTGTCATGGGGTGCAAGATCCTGCTTTCCCAAAAAACAGGAACCTGATCAGCTGGACGCGACCGACCGTCGGTACGATTCTCAAGTACTACGTGGAGCGCAGAACCGGTTCCACGGGGTCGTGGGTGCAGATCGGAGTTGTTACACCGCCCCCTGGGGCTACCGAACCTGCCACGTTCTTCGTCGATCTCGAAGAGCTTCCGGATCGTGTCACGATCACGACGAATCCGAGTTTCAGCTACCGTGCAAAGGCACAGTTCGCCGATCCGACTCAGGACGGTCCACCATCACCGTTCCCGGTCACAATCGCTGCGGTAAATCTGGCACCGCAAGGCGTGGGTGACAAGTACGCTGTGATGATGAACTCGGTGTTGAATATTGTCGCGCCGGGAGTCCTGGGCAACGACAACGACTCCGACAGTCCGCCAAACTTCAGAGGGCGAAGAGCGGTGCTGCTGGGGCCTGGCACACCAGTGCTAAATCAGGACGTCTCATACACGACATCCACGGCTCACGGTGTCGTAGTATTGCGACCTGACGGATCGTTCACGTATACGCCAACATCGGGCTATTTCGGGCAGGACAGTTTCATTTACAAGGCGGACGACGGGCTCTGGGCTAACACGGCGTTTCCGTTGAGTCCTTATTCACCAGTCACGACGGTGGACATCATGGTGAATAAGAACAAGAAATAGCCTATCGTGGTGGCTCGGTGAAAGGGACAGCAGGGCGACTCCAATCGCCCTGCTGTTGTTTTGTGCAGACCTATTTTCTGTGACGGACCCAGGCGAAAGTTCTAACCCCTCAGTACACTTGGGTTGATTAATCGCGGCACCGTCGTGGCGCAGCGATACGGAGACGCTGCGCAGTTCGAGCTTTAGGGGCCATTGGTGTTTCAAATGTAGCGTCGAGGAGCGGCGCTGTGATCGTTGCGACGGGGAGTAGCTGTGACCGACTGCTTTCGGAGAACCGCCGGTGCCTCAATCCTTCGCATGAGTCTGTTTCCGACTCCGGCTCATCGGACCGGATGCGGACGCCGCTCGGAAACTAGACCAGTCGGCCGCTCGGAAAGTGATCCACCTGAGGGCGGTTCATTTTACGCTCTTCTGATCTGACACACCGATGATCGGCTGTGGGAATGTGGGAATCTCGCGTTGTGTGCGAGATTTCCAAGCGGCTGTGGACATCGTTTTGTGATTTCCATAGGCGCGTCATTTCCATAGCTGCGTCGATTTTCGTTTCGCATCATCATCGCCTTTGATAGCCGCACGAGGGGGGATGCTAGACCTAGGTGCCCTCGCGATCGTCGTTCCGACGGTCTCCTACGCGGTCGTTTGTGCGTTCGATCGGCCCTCGATGTGCGATGCGGGCCTCACGAGGCCGATGCGCGTCGCTTGCGCATGCGATAGCTTTTTCCCTTGGTGGTGATCACGGTCGCGTGATGCGCCAAGCGATCGAGCAGCGCCGTCGTGAGCTTCTCGTCGCCCGCAAACACGGTGACCCATTCGGCGAATGCGAGGTTCGTCGTCACGACCGTGGCCCGTCGTTCGTAGCGATCAGTGATCAGATTGAAGAGCAGCTCGCCGCCGACGCGCTCAAACGGCACGAATCCGACCTCGTCCACGATGAGCACGTCGACGCGCAGCAGGCGCTGTTGCAGTCGGGTGAGCTCGCGGGCATCCCGTGCTTCCAGGAGCTGACGGACGAGATCCAGCAGTGGCGTCCCGGTCGCGAGCGCCCGCGTCAGCGCGGGCACCACGACGGCCGCGCCGGACGTATCGAGCTGCCCGAGCACCGTGGCGAAGAGCCGCGCGGCCTCACGGGGACCATGCGCTCCGTGCAACTGATCCCAGATCGCCGGAAACGGGTCGCCGAGGTCTCGCAGCAGATCCGGCAGCACCTGGCGTACGGCCTGCGGCTTCCGCGCGAGCTCTGCCAGGTACTGCCGGTAGTCAATCGACCGCTGCCCAAACCGCTTCCGCGGATGCAGAATGCGCGTCCCCTCGCGTCCGACGATGGTCACGGTCTTGGCGCCGATGCGGACGACGAGGTCCAGCCCCGCCCAGCGACTCGGCACCGAGTACACCGCGCCCTCGAGCCGCACCAGCGCGCGCGGCGATACGGTCGCGAACGTCGTCGCCTCCGCCGCGAAGGGCAGCGGCGCGGCCCGAAGCAGGCGCTGCTCCTCGGTGAACCGCACGCCGATGGTCTGGCCGGTCGCATCACGCTGGGTCTCGAGCCGCGCATCCATCTGCGCCAACAGCGCCGCGTTGATGACAGCGAGTGTCAGGCCGACCGGAATCGGCACGAGTGCCTGGTGCCGCACGGCGTGGCCACGCGACTCGACGCCGCCCTTATCGTGGCCTTCGCTGGGCCGACAGAAGCACGCTTCGAGGAGGTAATGCGAGGCGAGCGCCGCAAATCGCGGCGTCAACGTGCGCGCACCGCCGACCAGGATCCGGACGACAGCCGCCCGCAGATTATCGTAGGCGACGCGGGCGGGCACGCCCTC
>JBKPAJ010000244.1:0-39316 GCA_046726375.1 Acidobacteriota bacterium | reverse complement strand
CGTCGGGCCGGTCAACGTTTGGGCATTCCTCGTCGTCCCCCTCGGGCTCTTGCTCGTCGCCTTAGCGGCGTGCCTCGTGCCCGCATGGCGGGCCTCAATGGTCAATCCAACAACGGTATTGCGACTCGAGTGAGCGAGGATTCCGCTAGTCGAGATCGGATCCGGACACGTAGTCAAATAGCTTGATGTCAAGATAGGTGAAAAGCGAATTGCCTCGCCTTCGCAGACGCGGCCTAGCGTGAACGACAGCGGAGTGTCGTGATTCTGATGAGATGCAGCAACCTCGCTGCATCCGCACGACGCCGCTATGGTAGAGATGTGGCCATGGCAAACCGCTACGCGCCGATCGAGGACTACGGCATCATCGGCGATCTCCACACGGTCGCGCTGGTGGGCAAGGACGGGGCGATCGACTTCCTCTGCCTCCCGTCGTTCGATTCACCCTCCGTGTTCGGCGCCCTCCTCGACGCCGATCGCGGCGGCCGGTTCCAGATCGCGCCGCAACTCGACGACGCGGTACACCGGCAGCTTTACGTGCCAGACACCAACGTGCTGCTTACTCGGTTCCTGTCCGACAGCGGTGTGGCGGAGCTTTCTGACTTCATGCCAGTGGAGGGCGCTGGCGTCGCACACAACCTCGTGCGCCGCGCGAAGACGGTCCGCGGCGAGATACGTTTCGGCATGCGCTGCGATCCGCGCTTCGACTACGGGCGCGCCACGCACACGGTGGAGCGGCGCGGCGACTCAGAAATCTTGTTCGTCGGCCGGTCGGGCGCACGCGAGCTCGTGCTGCGCCTGAGCTCGTCGGTCCCGGTGCAGCTCGCGGAGGGCGCCGCACTGGCCGAGTTCACGCTCGGCGCCGATGAATCGGCGTGGTTTGTCCTCGAGGTGGTGATGGGGGATGAGCCGTCGCCGTGCGCGCGCCCCGATTATGTGAGCGACGCATTCAAGGAAACCGTGAACTTCTGGCGCGGCTGGATCGGTCGCAGCATGTACAAGAACCGCTGGCGCGAGATGGTGAACCGTTCCGCGCTCGTGTTGAAGCTTCTCACCTCCAGAGAGCACGGCTCGATCGTCGCCGCGCCCACGTTCGGGCTCCCTGAGAATATCGGCGGCGTGCGCAACTGGGACTACCGTTACTCGTGGATCCGCGACTCGTCTTTCACTCTTTACGGCCTCATGCGCCTCGGCTACACGGGCGAGGCCGCGGAGTTCATGCGCTGGATGATGGCGCGCTTCGACGAGCTGGGGCCGGAAGGCTCGCTGCAGATCATGTACGCCCTTGACGGCCGTCCGGTGATCCGCGAGGAGACGCTGCCGCACCTCGAGGGCTATATGGGCTCGCGTCCGGTGCGCATCGGCAACGACGCGTACGGACACCTCCAGCTCGATATCTACGGCGAGTTGATGGACTCGGTGTACCTGTACGACAAGTACGGCTCTCCGATCGGGTACGAGGCCTGGATGAACGTCATCCGGCTGATCGACTGGGTGTGCGACCACTGGCGAGAGCAAGACGAGGGCATCTGGGAGATGCGAGGCGGGCGCCGGGAGTTCCTCTACTCGCGGGTGATGTGCTGGGTGGCGATCGACCGGGCGATCCGCCTTGCGAATCGACGCTCGTTCCCGGCTCCATTCGGTCGCTGGTATGACGCACGGGACGCCATCTACCGCGACATCTACGCGCGCTTCTGGGACCCGGCGCGCCGCGGTTTCGTTCAGTACCCGGGCGCGGTCACGTTCGATGCCGCAGCACTGCTCATGCCCCTGGTGCGGTTCGTGTCGCCGACCGACCCGCGCTGGATTTCGACGCTGCGCGGCATCGAACAGGAGCTGGTGAGCGACTCACTGGTGTATCGCTATCGTCTCGGCGAGGCTTTTTCCGACGGCCTCACCGGTCAGGAGGGCACGTTCTCGATGTGCTCCTTCTGGTACGTCGAGTGCCTATCGCGCATGGGCGATCTGCACAAGGCGCGGTTCTTCTTCGAGAAGATGCTTGGCTACGCGAATCACCTGGGATTGTACGGCGAGGAACTGGGCCCGCGGGCGCAACATCTCGGCAACTTTCCACAGGCTTTCACGCACCTGGCGCTGATCAGCGCCGCCTACGATCTCGATCGGCGGCTCTCGGCCGCCGGCCACGCTGGCTGAGGCCTGTGACACGCGCCAGCGGGAAGCACCATCGGCCCCTTCGGGATCCGAGTTGAGAAGAGTCGACGTCTCTCAGCTGCCTCCCGCCAGTCGCAACAGCGACTCAAAGGAAGAACGCTGCCGCGTAATCGGCCTGCAGTAGTTGTAGGGAGTGTTGAACCCCTTCACTGAGTGCCAGATTGCGCGGTTCAGGAGGTCGGCCGGCGCTGAATCCGGTTGCGAGATATCAATCGTCAGAGCAAATTCAGCCAGCTCGCGCTGAAGGCCGGTCAGTCCCACAAGCGGAGGGTTCATCTCGTCGAGCGGAATCTGATTCGGCAGGACGGTGTACGGCCTGAAATCGGGTTTCGAAGTAAAGGCGTTCGCGCGCACTGTGACCGGATGTCGTACGCTCAACCGTTCTGCATTGAGGAGCTAGTCAAGCACCGCTGTGGCGGGGCCAACGTGCAATCCCTCCGGCGACGCGTCGGCACAATACCGGAAGCGGTGACTCCATTACTGCCGGAGCAGAGGCAAGAGCTCGCTATCCTATCCTCGACGTCGCTCCCGCCACCGCTGACGAAGTAGCCCTTGCGTGTTTGCGAGATGATTATTGAAGATCCGACGCGCGACGTCGAGTAACTGTGACGACATTCTGAGGCTGCGGCAGATCCATATGGAGACGGCGGAGAATGCCGACACTCCTCAGCGCTCCGAAGGAGCCAGGTAATCGGCTGAAAGGTGATTGCGGATCCTGTCGCAGCTCTCCTTGTCGCGTCGTGCTCGCCCGACGATGAGCGATAATGCATCGCGTGAAGCCGCCGGTTCAGGAACGCTGACGACTTCGTTTCTGTTGGAACTCACGAGGAGGTGCCATGTTCACGCCGCGAATCCTGCTCTCCACGTTCGGCGCCTGCGTCGTCTTTGTATTGACGGCTTCCATCAACTCCGGCAACAGCGCGTTATTGGCGCAGGGTGCCGTGAAGGGGGCGAATCCCATCACCGGCGAAGGACTGCCGAACCCGGCACCCAAGGTGATCCGCAACTGGGGTCAGTTGCCCGCCGGCCGGACGTGGGGCACGACAGCCGGGATCGACATCGATCCGATCGACGGACACGTCTGGGCCTACGAGCGCTGCGGTGCGGGCGCGGCGGCTGGCGCCGGCGGCGGCGGGGTGTCGTGCGACACCACCGTCGTCGATCCGATCTTCAAGTTCAATCGCAACACGGGCGCGGTGATGGCGAACTTCGGCAAAGGCGTGATGGTCACGCCGCACGGCATCGCAGTGGACCGGCAGGGCAACGTGTGGATTGCGGACTTCGGCGGCAACGACGCCGGGACCAAAGGGCATCAGGTTCACAAATTCAGCCCGAAGGGCGACAAGCTGCTGAGCCTCGGCACCGCCGGCAAGCCTGGCAACGCCGATGGCCAATTCAACCAACCCAACGACGTCGTCGTCGGCCCCGACGGCAGTATCTACGTCGCCGACGGACACGATGCCCAAGGGATGACCACCAACGCGGCCATCACCGAGGGCCTTAAACGCGGCGCCACGTCGCGGATCAGCAAGTTCTCGCCCGACGGCAAGTTCATCAAGTCGTGGGGCAAAATCGGCGTGCGACACGGCGAGTTCCGCACACCGCACGCACTGATGTTCGATGCGAAGGGCCGTCTCTGGGTCGCGGATCGCGGTAACCATCGGCTCGAGATTTTCGACCAGGAAGGTAAGTATCTCGAGTCGCGTTACATGTATGGGCGCGTGAGCGGATTCTTCATCAAGGGCGCCACGGTCTACGCCATCGACTCGGAGTCGGGTCCGTTGAACCACCCGAATTGGCGCGACGGTGTGCGCATCGGTCCGCTCGACGAGGATCGCATCACCGCGTTCATTCCGCCGTTCGAGCGCGAAGACCGGGTCTACCAGGGGACGGCTGGCGAAGGCGTCGCGGTGGACGCGGACGGCAATGTCTACGCAGCGGAAGGGCCGAACTCGCTGACGCAGGCGGGGGGTGCATTCACCAAATACTCCGTGAAGTGAACGGCGCGATCACGCTGACGTATGCACGCCGGCGTGCATGCGCCGCCCAAGCTCATTGCGCATGCCATGACCGAGACGTTCGTCGCCCAGTTAAAGCGGCTCTTTTATGCCCACGAACAAGCGGTCCATGCGCGCGAGTGGAGCAAAGGTGAGACGCCGCGTGTCCGGTACTTCGGTCAGGAGCGCTCGGCGTTGCCGCCACAGAGTACGACGACGACGTGTTCGTCCGCTGATGGTTTGTATTCACCGGAAAGAAGCGCGGCGAACGCGGCGGCACCGCCGGGTTCGACGACGATACGAAATACGTCCCACAGCACGCCCTGCGCGCGCACGATGTGGTCGTCTTGCACAAGAATTACACAGTCAACATGGCGCTGGGCAATCGGGAACATCAATTCGCCCACGCGTCGCGGTGCGAGCGAGTCTGCGGCCACACTGCCGGCGAGTGCATCAACGGGTCGTCCCGCTTTCAACGCCTCGGTCAACGTCGGCGCGCCGGTGGGCTCGACGCCGATGACCCGCGTTTTCTCGACTGCGAACCACGCGGCCACACCGCCGATCAAGCCGCCGCCGCCGACAGCCACGAGCATGGTGCTCGCGTTCGGAACCTGACTGGCGAGCTCGCGTGCCAGCGTGCCCTGTCCGAGCAGCGTCTCGACCTGGTCGAACGCGTGAATCGGCATCGCGTGTGACTCGGCCGCGTATTGCTCGCTTGCCGCGAGTGCGTCGGCGTAACGGTCGCCTGTGATCACGACGTCAGCGTCGTGGGCGCGAATGCTGGCAACCTTGACCGGCGACGACACCGTCGGAACGAAAATCTTCGCAGGGACACCGAGACGCTTCGCCGCATAGGCCACGGCGACACCATGATTGCCACCGGACGCCGCGACCACGCCTGCCGGCGGTATCGCTCGTGTCAGCAGATTGGCAAACGCGCCGCGCGCTTTGAACGATCCGCCATGCTGCGTGAATTCCAACTTGAGTGTGAGTGGAAATGCGGCGAGCCCCACATCCCCGCCGTTCGTGTGCAGAACCGGCGTGTGACGGATGTAGGGACCAATAATCTCGTGCACGCGCGCGATGTCGGATTGGTGAAGGCCTTCGAGCATGAGACCTCCATTGTGCCGCCACTCTCATGGCATGAAGGACGTGCATCATAACGAGCAATTAAATGACCTTCCTTACTCAACGGCCGCATGGCATTGTCAGGCTCGCAGGACGACAACATGCGAGACGACCTACGCTTTGCCATCCGGGTACTGTGTCGATTCAAGCTCTATACGCTGGCCGTGACCGTCACGCTGACGCTCGGTGTCGGCGCCACGGCGGCGATCTTCAGCGTGATCGACGCCACGCTGCTGCGGCCGTTGCCGTACCGCCAAGCCGGGCGTCTGGTCGCCCTGAGCTCGGCGCAGGTGGCAGCGGATGGATCCGAGCAGGCGTTTTCGCTGTCGCAAATCGAGCTGGTGACGTGGCGCGCAAGCTCGCTGTTCGAAGGAATCGAAGCGGTCGAACCACGAACCGTGTCGCTGACCGGGAGTGGTGAGCCGGAAGTCGTGGGCACGGGCGCCGTCACGAGCGGCTTCTTCGATGCGCTCGGCGTCGCGCCGGCACTTGGCCGCACGTTCTCCCGAAACGAGGAACGTCAGAACGCAGCCGTGGCGATTCTCTCCCACACGCTGTGGGCGAGCCGGTTCAGCGCAAGCGCGTCAGTGCTCGGCCAGTCAATCATCCTGGGTGGCCGCCCCTACGTCGTCATCGGCGTGATGCCGCAACAGCTGCAGTTGGAATTCGACCGGTCGATCGTATGGATACCGCTCAATCCGGTCATCGACCCTGCGCGGCAGAACAATCGGCTGATGTTCTCGTTTGGCCGTCTTCGACCGAACGTCACCACTGTCCAGGCGCAATCCGAACTCGCCGCGCTCAGTGCTCCGCTCGCGAAGCAATTTCCGTTGGGACATAGCCGGGCCAGGCCGGTCGTGCAGTCGTTGCAGGAGAACCTGTTCGGCCAGCGAGCACCTGCGCTTCTGCTGTTGGGCGCCGCGGTGTTCGGCCTCCTGACATTGGCATGCGCCAACGTCGCCAATCTCACCCTCGGACATCTCTCGAACCGGCAAGGAGAGTTGGCGACCCGCGCTCTCGTCGGTGCAGGCGCAATCCGTATCCTCCGCTTGCTGGTCGTGCAGACGTCGCTGTTGGTCGTCGTTGGAGGTCTCCTCGGCTTGGTGTGTGTGGGTCTGTTCCTGCCGCCGTTGTTGACGCTGTACAACGGCGCCGGCCAGGCCCCGGTCTCACTAGCGATTGATTTGCGAGTCGTGTCGGTCAGCGTCCTCGTGATGGCCGCAACCACGGTGCTCTGCATCGCGCTGCCGGCATGGAAGATTCATCGCGCCTCGAGCCGCGGCGAGACACTGCGTCTTGCCGCGGTGCGCTTCAGTACTGGCCGCTGGGAGCAGGGACTGAGAGCCGCGCTGGTCAGCACGCAGATCGGCATCGCCGTCGCGCTGCTCTGCGCGTCGGGAATGCTGCTCAAGAGCCTCAACGCGGTTCTCGCAACGCCGACGGGGTTCGCGGCTGATCGTGTGCTGACGATGCAGATGCTGCTGCCGCCGGCGATCTATCCCGACGCCTCACGCGCGAGCGTCGTGAAGCTGATGCTGGCGCGAGTCTCACAGGTGCCGGGTGTCGTCGCGGTGGGAACCACGCAGTCGACATTTCTGCCGGCGCAGAGCATGCAAACGTTCATGTTTGTGGAGGGTCTACACGGCGACGAACCCGACCGCGCGCACATCCGCCACATCACGCCGGGATACTTCGATGCCTTGCAAGTGCGCGTGATCGAAGGCCGCAAGATCGACGATCGAGATCAACTCGGCACCCAGCCGGTCTGCCTCGTCAGCGAGGCCTTCGCTGAGAAGTACTTCCCGAGCGGCGGCGCCCTCGGACACCGCGTCCGCCGCGCAGGGCCGACAGCAGTCTGGATGACAATCGTCGGAGTCGTTGGCGACGTGCGAGATGATGGGCTCGTCAACGAGCCGAGGCCCCTGCTCTACGTGCCGTACCTGCAGGTGAACACGCCCACGGCGCGCATCAGTCTCGTCGCGCGAACGCAAGGCGATCCAACGTCCATAGCGCCGAGCATCCGCCAGGCGATATGGGACATCGATCGTAATCAGCCGATCGATCGGATCGCGTCATTGGAAAACGTCCTGCTGGAAGGCACGAGTGCGGAGCGGTTCAGAACGTTGCTCGTCGCACTGTTTGCAGCGGCCGGACTCGTGCTGGCGGTGGTGGGTGTCTACGCCGTGACGTCGGCATCGGTGACGGCGCGAACGTGGGAGGCGAGCCTGCGCCTGGCGCTCGGTGCTGCACCCTGGAAGGTCGCGGCGTCGGTGCTGCGCCAGGCGACGACGCAGATTTTCATTGGCGCTATCAGCGGAGTCGTCGCGTTTTACCTGCTACGAAATCTGCTGGCGTCTCTGCTCTTTGAGACATCGGCGGCCGATACGTTCGTGATCGCAGGAGCGGCAACCGTCGTGATCGTGTTGGCAACGGTGGCGGCAGCCTGGCAGTCGCGGCGATTGGCCAACGTGTCGCCGGCGCTCGGTCTGCGAGGCGCTGAAGGGCCGGCGAAGTAGATGGCGACGGGTACGATCTGTTGCCCATGCATCCGACGTGGGTCATCGCCGGCGATCACGACTTCATCCCGACTGACATCGCCGTGCACATCGCGCGCGAGCGATTCCGAAGGCTCGCCTAGTCATGCTGAAAGATCTCGAACGTGCTGACGTTCGCGAAGCGACTTCTTTTGGCGCACGCCGAGGCCTGGGCGGCCGCTGAGTGCGCGAGCTCGAGCAGCGGCTGAGACGCGAGGGCGTCCGTCCCGAGCTCGCCCCAGCCACGAACTTTTAGGCAGAATGAGGCGGGAGGTCGCTGTGCACTCCGAACTCCGCTCCGCCGTCCGTCAACTCTTGAAGTCGCCGGGGTTCACTCTCGTCGCCGCCTTCGGCCTCGCGCTCGGGATCGGCGCGAACGTCGCGCTCTTCAGCGTGGTCAACTCGGTGTTCCTCCGCCCGCTGCCCTATCATGAGCCAGAACGCGTGGTCAGGTTGAGTTCGACGAACGAGGCGCAGCACCTCACGCGGGTTGGCTTTTCGTATCCGCGCTACCTCGAGGTGCAGCAGCGGCAGCAGGTGTTCAGCGATCTCGCGCTCTCGGCGCCTAATGCGTTCACATTGACCGGACGTGGAGATCCCGAGCAGGTCATCGGCCTTTACGCGTCGGCCACGCTGCTGCCGGCGTTGGGCCTCGAGCCGTTGCTCGGTCGGAATTTTGCGGCAGACGAGGACCGCCCCGGGGGCGAGCACGTCGCGCTCGTTAGCCATAGCCTCTGGCGGCAGCGCTTCAACCGCGACCCGTCGATCCTCGGACAGGCGCTCACGCTCGACGGTGCGCCGTACACGATCATCGGCGTCCTGCCGGAGGCGGCGTCGGCCTTTCCGCTGAATCAGTTTCAGATCTGGGTGCCTCGGCCCGCCGAGGTGCCTTATCTCGTGCCCTCGCAATTGAACAACGGCGGCTATTTCTTCCAGGCCATCGCCCGGCTGCGCCCTGGCGTTTCCGTGCTGCAGGCCCGCGAAGCCATGAACGTCATCGCTGGAGGCTACCGCGAGGCGAACCCGGCGAACGTCGATGCGCCGTCGCAGATCGAAGTAGTGCCGCTCCTGGAGGACGCCGTTGGCAACCAGCGCCGGAGCTATCTGATGCTTTTCGCGGCCGTGGCCTGCGTGCTCCTGATCGCGTGCGCGAACATTGCCAACTTGCTGCTCGCGCGCTTTGCCGGACGGCGCAGGGAGATCGCCGCGCGCTTTGCGCTCGGCGCCAGCCGAGCCGACGTGGTGGGCCAACTCGTGACAGAGAGCATCGTGATGGCCGTGCTCGGCGGCGCGGTGGGCCTGCTACTTGCGCAGTGGGCACTCCGCGTCGTGGTCGCCTTTGGTGCCGAGCTGATTCCGCGCGTGCTGGAGATTGAACTCGACCCTGTGGCGCTGGGCTTCTCGCTGCTCGTGACGCTCGTCACCGGGCTGGCGATCGGCCTGTTGCCCGCATTGCAGGCCTCGGGCGTGAACGTGCAGGAGGCGCTCAAAGAAGCGAGCCGTGGCTCCACCGGAACGGGTCAGCGCCTTCGGGCGAGCCTGCTGGTGGCCGAAGTGTCGTTGTCCCTCGTGCTGCTGATTGCCGCCGGTCTGCTGTTGACAAGCTTCGCTCGCCTCCAGCGAGTGGAACCGGGCTTCAACCCAGAGGGCGTCTTCACCGCACAACTGGTGCTTCCGCCGCAACGCTACGACCGCGAGAAGCTCGTCGCCTTCTACGAACAGCTATATCAACGGTTGGCGACGTTGCCTGGCACCACGTCGGCCGCGCTGACCGATCGCGTGCCGCTCACCGCCGCACAGACGCCGGCGCCGGTGGCCGTCGTGGGTCGGCCGCTGCCGCCGATGAGCGAACGGCCGCATGCGAACCGTCATCTCGTGTCGCCGCGGTACTTCCACACGCTCGGCATTCCCATGCGCGCCGGGCGCGATTTCGACGAGCGCGACAGCGCCCGGGTGCCGCACGTGGCGATCGTGAACGAGACTTTCGCTCGCCGGCACTTTCCCGGCGAGGATCCCATAGGCCGCACGTTGATAACGGGCATGGGACAACTGCCCTCGCAGATTGTCGGCGTAGTGGCGGACGTGCGCAGCACGAGCCTGAACACACCCCCCGAAGCGGACTACTTCCTGCCGGCGCTGCAGCGGCCCGAGACGTTTACCAACGTCCTGGTACGCACGAATACTAGTCCGGCCGCGATGGCAGCACTCGTGCGGGACGCACTGCGCGCGGTTGATCCGGATCTCCCGCTGCTTCAGCCGCAAGCACTCTCCACGCGCATCGCACAGACCGTCGCCGACCGTCAGCTCGCACTCGTCCTGCTGGCGGGATTTGCGGCCCTGGCGCTACTGCTCGCTTGCTTGGGCGTGTACAGCGTCACGTCGTACCTCGTGGCGTTCCGGACGAGTGAGATCGGCATTCGCATGGCACTCGGCGCATCGCCACGCGTGGTCATGCGGATGGTGCTCGGCCATGGTCGCCGACTCACGCTCGTCGGCATCGCGCTGGGCATCACGGGTGCGCTGGCCGCGTCGAGGTTGATGCAGCAGACGCTCTTCGAGGTCGATGCGGCGGACCCGCTCATCTACCTCGCGGTGTCGACGACGTTGCTGCTGGTGGCCGAGTGCGCCTCGTGGTTCCCGGCTCGGCGTGCGACCAGGATTGACCCCGTGATCGCTTTGCGCACCGAGTGAGCGATCAAGCGCCCGTGGCGGATGCCGCGCGCCGCCTGTGGATCGCATGGCGCGGTTCAGAGCGCTCAAAGACCGAGTCAACGAGCGGTGCGGCGGTTCACGACAACTTGACCAATTCGTACAGCACTCGGCCGATCGGGTCGAGGACACGAAATTCGAGCTCGTCCGACGACACCCGTCCATCAGTCGGCTTGAACTCATAGGAGTACCACGTTGTCTCCTTCGCCAGGCTCGAGCGAATCTGCTGCACCACCTGTTCGGACTTCATCGTGCGACAAGACGAGTGCTCGATCGCCGTCGCGGCGGCGGATACGGCCAACTCGAATGCTTCGCGCGCTTCGTCGGACAACGCCCCGTGGATCCACGGCTGCATCTTTCGCTCTCGTTCCGATGAGAGCTGATGCGGGAACCCTTGCAGGACAGCACCGCGGTCGCGCAGCGTATCGCCCACATCGGCTGGTAACTGCACCACGCGAAACGCGAGACTGCCCGGCACGCTGTCGTCCGTACATGTCACGACCGGTGCGGCCGGGATGAATTTCAGGCCGACGATGCGCTCGAAGTACTCCGGCGTGCCCCACTCCTCACGTTTGCAACCGAGCACGACGATGCTGCACAGCATCAATGCGCCGGACAACAAGGTGCGGAGCTTTTTTGCTTGCTGGAATGTGGATCTCATCATCGATGTACGTATGTTACGCCGAGTCGTGTGGCCGTTTGAAAACCTGAATGAAGCCGATCAGGCGTACTTCGTGGCCGGCGTAACGGAAGAAGTGACGTTGCAGCTTGCGAAGGCCGGGTCGCTGCACGTCATCATCCGCGACGCCGTGGCGCATTTCAGGAACGGCACGCCGCAACTTCCGGCGCTGCGACGAGCGCCGAGTGGGCGCCAGTGAAACCGCCTCGAAGGGTAACGGCTGACTCGACGAATCGCATCGCACTTCAGCGTAACGTGGCGTGGACACACGCTGGAGGCCGTTATGCACACCTACTCGTACCGCTTGGTCATGCTTATTTCCTATGCGCTAATCTTCAGCATTTTCATCTCTATTGGGCGCGCCCAGACCACAGCGGCATCGCTCACCGGAACCATCAGAGATGCGAGTGGCAGCGTCGTGCCGGGTGCCACGGTCACGATCATCAACGAGGCTACCGCTGCGGTCGTGTGGACCGGGACCTCAGACCAGAGCGGCAACTACCTCGCGCCGTCCGTGCCCGTCGGTACCTACGACGTCACCGTGTCGCTGCAAGGATTTAAAACCGTATCGACGCGTGGCGTCCGTCTGGAAGTCGGCCAACGTGCGCGGCTCGATAGTACCCTTGCAGTCGGCGGACTGGACGAGACCGTCACTGTCATCGGCGAGAAGGCTGCGCGGCTCGAGACCGAGGACTCCGCGATTGGTCTCGTGATCAGTCCCTCACAGGTGCAGGGCCTGCCGCTTCCCGGCCGCAACGTCCTCAACCTCCTCACCCTCGCGGGCGGGGTTTCGAGCGGGGGCGCGGCGACCGGCATTACCTCCTCACAGCTCTCGATCAACGGCAGCCGCACGCTCAACAGCGAATTCACAATCGACGGCGTCTCCGTTGTCTCAGGATCGACAGGCGCACCGGGACGCTTGCCTTCGACAGAATCGATACGCGAGTTCAAAGTGCTGACCGCCAGCTACTCCGCCGAGTACGGACGCAGCGCCGGCGGAACCGTTACGGCGGTCACTGATACCGGCACCAACCGCTTCTCGGGCGGCGCGTGGGAATACTTCCGGCACGAGAAACTCAACGAGAACAATTATTTCAACAAACTGCGCAACCAGGCGAAACCTACGGATCGCTATAGTCAATTTGGATTCAAATTGGGTGGTCCGGTGAAACTGCCTGGCTACGACGGCAGTAGCAAGACCTTCTTCTTCGCCGTGTACGAAGGGCTTCGACGCATGGCGCCGTCTACCGTCCAATCGACGATTCCCGATGAGCGGTTCCGTATCGGCGACTTCTCCGCTGCGCCGATCGCAATCATCGATCCAGGTACTGGGTTGCCGTTCAGTGGCAACGTCATTCCACAGGACCGCATCGATCCGGCCGCTCGCAAAATCATGGGCTTGCTGCCGGCGCCGAATTCCTCCGGCAGCGCCGACGCCCCCAACGGCCGGCGCACCAACAACTACGTCAACGACCTGACGAACAAACCGCAAGAGGACGAGATCACCATTCGTGTCGATCACAACATGGGCGCGGCGTCGCGATTGTACGGTCGTTTCACTCGCTACGATCTCTTCGGACCCAGCTCGCCAACCATGGCGGGCCCGCTCAACAACGCGGCCGGAGACAGCAACACGAAGGGATACCAGGTCTCGCTCGGTTGGACTGCAGTGTGGTCGCCGACACTTGTGGGCGAGACGAGCTTCGGCTATTTGCGCGACGACCCCGTAATCGATCCACCGACTCTCGGTATCGACGTCGCAGACGTGTTCGGCATCCAACGCTCTGCATTCGCCGCAGCGCCTCGCTTTCGCATCACGGGCTGGCGAGAGCTGGGCAACAACGAGAACACCTATAGGCGCCAGATCAACAACAACTATCAAGTCGCTTCGAGCCTGACGTGGGTCCGTGAGGGCCACACGTTGAAAGGCGGGGCTCAGTTCCGCTTCAACGGCTTCGATGTCTTCAACCCCGGCGGGCTGTTCACAGGGGCGTATGACTTTACCGGCGAGATCACATCGAGCACGAGAGCAACAGGAAATCCCGTGAACGCGCTTGCCGACTTTTTGCTCGGGCAGGTGAAGACCGCTTCCTACGACTTGCCGCAACCGGAGAGCGGCCGGCGCAATTTCAATCTCGCGTTTTTCGCCCAGGATGACTGGAAGCTGAATACGCGGCTGACGCTCAACCTGGGATTACGATACGAGTACGAGTCGCCAATGTGGGTTGACAACGATGTCCACTCACGGCTTGACATCAATCCGGGCTCGGTCGGGCGGTTGCTGGTTGCCGGCGAGAACGCATCTCGCACGCTCGATCTCGAAGGCGACAAACTCAACGTCGCTCCGCGCGCGGGCCTGGCTTACACGCTGAACGAAAAGACCGTGCTGCGCTCGGCGTTCGGCTTCTTCTACGGTCAAATCTTCTCCAACCTTGGCGGCATCGTGCTCTACCCGGGGTTTACGGTCACGCGCGACTTCCCGACTCGCGGTACCGGCGTGCCGCAGGAGTTCACTCTGAGTCAGGGACACCCGCTCGATATCTCACAGAGCGGCGATCCGTTCTTCGTCGAACGCAACGCCTCGCCGCAGCGGCCGTTAGTCGACAACAGCAATCAGTTCGGCAGCGTGAGTCCCCTGCCGTACTCGATGCAATGGAACGTCGGCGTCCAGCGTGAGCTCTGGGGCGGCACGATTGTCGATCTGAGCTACGTCGGATCGCGCGGTGTGAACCTGCCGGTCGTCCGCAACTTCAATGCGGTGCCATTGGAAAGGCTGGAGGAGGTTGAGCGCGCCAACAGCGGTCTGGTCACCCAGCAGAACCGGCCCAATCCAAACGTCAGCTCCTTTGCGGCGTTCGTCCACGAGGGCAGTTCGGATTACCACTCGGCGCAAGTTGCTGTGAGCCGCAGATTTTCCGAGCGGCTCGGCTTCCAGAGCTCCTACACGCTCGCGCGATCGTTCGACGATGGCAGCGGCATCTTCAACTTTTCACAGCCAAACGGCCTCGAGATTGGCGACCTTGCCGGCGCCGTCGACGCCGACGTCAATCGCGGCTACAGCGCGTTCGATCGGACGCATACGTTTGCAGGTGCAATTCAGTACTCGACCGGCGGGCCCTGGACCGTGCTGCGCGACATCCAGATCAACGCGATCGTGATTGCGCGATCGGGGATTCCCAGCCGGATCAATCAAACCAATCTCACCGACTGGAATCGGATGATCGCGCTGCCGACCGCGAGCGCGCTGCAACAGCGGCCCAATCTGGTCGGCAATATCGACAATCTGCGGCTGAAGGAGACCGTCCGCGACGGCACGAGTATTCGCTATTTGATTCCGCCGACCGATCCGAACTTCCCACTCGCACCCTCAGGCCCGGTGTTCGCGACTGTCAACGGTGTGAGGACACTCGTCGTGCCATTCAGCGGCGCAGGCAGTTTGTCGCGCGGCGTCATCCGCGATCCCGGTGAATTCAACGTTGATATCGCCGTGGCACGTCGCTTCCCGATCGGCGGGCGCATGGGTGTAACACTTCGTGCCGAAGCGTTCAACGTGTTCAACACCTTGAATCTGAACGGACCAGGCGCCAACAACAATCTCACCGTCGCGAGCAACGCCGCGGGTCAGGCGATCTTCAATTCGCCAACCTTCGGGCTGATCACCAGCGCGAAGGCTGCGCGGTTCATGCAGCTGGTGACAAGGTTCGACTTCTGACCATCCCAGCAGGCACGAAGGCTGTAACGTGGCGGTTGTGTCTGGGGCTTCGGTGGCGCCTGTTTAGTGACTCGATATTGGCGAAGACTTCCTCGGCGGCCGATCTTCTCGCCCAGCAATGGATTCTCGATGGCGGCGAGATGTTGTGCGTTCGACTCCTTCTGCGACAGGCGCGCTCGTCAAGACGCCACCTGAGAACAGCGCGTCCGCCAGACTACCGAGAACAACGGGTCAGATCTCGTGGCAACGGACGGCGCGTTACGCGATTACGACTTAAGCTCTGCTGATTCAGCAGTGCCTATTTCGTTACGCCGCGCTGGTGCCCACTACGTCGTCGGCGTCGGCTTGGACGAGCGCCCCGTCCGTCGTCCGGTGACGGCGGCTATCCGGATGCGATAAACAATCGGCCAGGTGTGCGCCTCACCCGTGGCGAGCTTTGCGGCGCCCGGTAGCCACCACTGCGCATGCTGTTGAAGAAACTCGACCGCGCGCCCCAGTTCGTCACCACCACCACGCGCATCACCAAGTTCCTCGTATGACCCGGTGACAACAACGCTCGTCCAATGGAACCGATCGACGACGTCGTCGGTTTCGAGGCAAACTTTTGGGTTCTCGCGCATCCACTTAATTTTCTGCCCGACAGTCGTGAAGCTGTAGAGTCCAGCCGTGCCGTCAAAGTAGAAGGTGATGGGCACGATATACGGCTGATCATCACGCGTACACGCCAGGCGGCCAACGGTCGCTCGCGATAGCACTGCCAGACACTCTGCGTGCGTCAGCTCGTGAATGATCATTTTTGCGCCAAGTATAACCTGAGCGGTTTGGATCGTCGCCGGCGCCGCCGCCAAGATGCGGCTCTGGCGATTATGCCGCCACTTCTGGTGTCGGTGTGTTGTCGATCGTCGCGGGGAGATGAAGGAGAGATGCACATGAACGATCGCACCGGGCGCAATCTGCCGCTGCTTAATGAATCGCCAGCGCGCCGGATCACAAAGCATTCGTCAGATCGGGCATGACAGCGGCACCGCGCGCTCAAGCTTCCCTGATCATTCCGCTATTTCTGACGATTGGCCGTCCGATTGGCATCCTGGTCGGCGGCCCTTGCACAGTTCGTTCCGACAGGGACACGACTCTCCGCGTTTCACTTCAGTAGCTCGCCTTCTTGTCGTTCCTCCTTGCATAAGAGCTTCGGTGCAGCAGTAGGAGCGGCAATTCTTTGTCACGCGTGTGACATTTTTGGGCGCAGCGTCAGCGCATGACGGGACGCCTTCAGGTCACACTGCGCTGAGACTTCGCGGTGGGTTCGACCTGCCCGTTTACCGCGGTTGCAAGGCTCTTCGCATCTTGGATCACCTTCTCAAGCTTGCGACTGAGCTGCTGCAGGCGTTGCGCTAACGTGTCGTCGGATCGCATGAACGTCATGGGCGAGCGTCGAGCAAGACTTACGCCGTCGCGCCAGCGAATCTGGTAGGGATGTTCTGTCTACTCACTTAACCCGGGCCGAGGACGATCGGTGCGCAACATCGCGGACAGGACCCGCTGGCGTCGCTGAGGGCGCGTTGGTCAGGAAGAGATGTCGGAGTAATTGCCGGGTGAGCGTGCGCAGCCCGAGCCGCTCAAAAGATACTGATTACGTCGGACCTATCGTGCGCGTTCGGCGATCACGAACGTCACGTCATCGTCGAACCCACCGCCGGTCCACTGCGTCAGCTCGCTCAATGTGGCCTCGGCAAACTGTTCTGCCGACGTGTGCTCCGTGTCGGACAGCCAGCGCGCCACACGGTCGTCGCCGAAGAACTGGCCTGCGCGATCGCGTGCCTCCAACACGCCATCGGAATAGAGCAGGAGACGATCGCCGCGGGCGAAGGGCGCGATTTCCGTGTTTGTGTACTGCGCATCGGGAAAGATGCCGAGCATCACACCATGATCGTGTTGGACGACCGATGTCTCGCCGCGTCTGTGAAGGAGCGCCGGCGGATGCCCTGCGTTCGCTATGGTGATGGTCTGCCGATCGGTGTTCACCACCGCGTACACGGCCGTCACGTATGCATGTTCGAGATGACGACAGAGGACCTGGTTGATCGCGGCCAGGACTTTGGCCGGATCGTCCGCATGATTCACCTGCGCTGAGAAAGCTACTTTCACCATCGACGCCACGAGCGCGGCTGGGACGCCGTGGCCTGAAACGTCTGCCACCAGGATGCCGAGAGAAAACGATCCGAGCTGGACGAAATCGTAAATGTCTCCAGCGACCGCCGTCATTGGCACGAACCTTACAGCGATGTCGAGGTCAGAATGCCTTGGAATCTGACGGGGGAGAAGCGATAACTGAATCCGGCGCGCTGTTTCAAGCTCGCGCTGGACACCGGCGAATTCAGTTTCCGCGCGAAATACTGATCGCACGACCGCGTACCCAAGACAAAGGACGAAGAAGAGCATTCCAATCGGCTCGACGTTCGTGCCCGGCAGAACCAGCTCGCCCAGGTTCTCATTGACAACGAACAAGGCAAAAATCGCTGCGCCGAACACCACAACCCTGTCGCTCAAAACGGTATGTGCACGACCGATCGTAGAGGTATGGACGATGTTTGCAATCGCGAGGGAGATGAGGAGCAGCACCAGCCAGCGGTTCGACGCAGCGGCTGCGCCAGGTCTTGCCAGTGCAAGCTCGATGAAGATCGCCACGATGGCGAACGTTATCACCCCCCGCGAAGCCCATCGCGTCGAGTTCTTCCAGCCGGGGCCAATGATGCCTTCGACAAAGTAGCTGAGGGGGACGTTAATTAGATAGGTGACGAACGCGACGAAGTACTCCCGCTGAAGCCACGTCTCGCCAATCGTTGCTCGCACTGGTGCCTGCAACGCCAGCAACCGGGTGCCGTACAATCCTACGGACACGCCAAACGCGAGTAGCATCCGTGCCCCCCGCCGAGGTCGCAGCATCGAGGCCAGGACTGAGGCACCCCCGAGGACCATTAGGGTGGCGCCAATGAGAATTCCCGCGAGCTCTCCGCCGGTCACAGAACGAGTGTAATTGTTGCGCGAGTGTGTGTGTCAGGCGTCCTCGCTCCGTGCCGGCGATCGAGATACTTGTAGCTACCGAAAGGACCGTACGCAACGAAATTTGAGCGCGATTTGACGCTGTGCCTCAGCATCCCGGTGATGGCGGCGCATGAACGACGGCGTCGGTGCGTGGTGAATACCGGGAGTTTATGGTCGCCGAACGAGGAAAGACAGCGCTCGTTACCGGGAAAATTCGGCGCCGCATAACGGCGCGCCTCGATCGGGGCAGCGTGGTTGCCGCATCCGGGTCATTACGCGGAAGGAGATGTCATGGATGATGTCAGCGGTCGGTGGGCGCTGGTGACCGGCGCGTCGAGCGGATTCGGGCTCGAGTTCGCTACCCTCCTGGCCGAGCGCAAGGCCAACCTCGTATTGGCCGCACGACGCAAAGAACCCATGGAAACACTCGCCGGACGACTGCGACAGCAGCACGCGACGCAGATAGTAGTCGAAGATATCGATCTCTCCGTCGCCGGTGCCGGCGCTGAATTGAAGTCGCGCCTCGATGCACGCGGCATCGCCGTGGATGTGCTGGTGAACAATGCTGGCTATGGCGCCTATGGGAGCTTCGTCGAGCAACCGCTGCGGCGAACCCGCGAGATGCTGCAGTTGAACGTGCTCGGTCTGACCGAGTTGACGCACGTCTTTGCCGCCGACATGGTCACGCGGCGGAGAGGTCATATCCTCCTCGTCGCCAGCCTTCTCGGGTATGCGGCGGTCCCGGGTTATGCCGCCTATGCCGCGAGCAAGAGCTATGTGCTGTTGTTCGGCGAGGCGTTGCAGGCCGAGTTGAAACCACTCGGCATCGCGGTGACGGTTCTGTCTCCGGGCGCCTCTTCGACTTCTTTTGGGTCGGTCGCGGGTCAAAAGGACACACTGGCCCTGCGGCTGATGATGATGACGCCGCGCCAAGTCGCGCACACCGGCATTCGCGCAATGCTCGGCCGCCGATCGAGTGTCGTCGCCGGCATCCGCAACAAGATGGTCGTGTTCTCCCATCGCTTCACGCCTCGCCGGGTACAACGGAGGCTGATGCAAAGGGTCATGTCAGGCAGGTGAAACGGGCAGGACATTGCGTGGAGCCGGTGTTCCCCTCGACACGTGGCGTCTGTGACTAGGGTGATACCACTCAGCCACGCGAACGCAGGCGCAAGTGATCGCGCGGAAACGGGCTCTGCCGTAATTCCCGCCGATGAATGCGCCGTGCCGACCTTACGCCATTTATTACTCCGTGCTCAACTCATGAAGCCAAGGTCCGAGCTGCTGAACCGCCCGATGTTGGGAAAGACGACCGGAATGTCTGACGCGCTCACGCCGTACCATGACGCCAGCGTGGCCGCGTACTGCTCGACGGACACTGTCGGGATCCAGCGCCCGCGATTGTCGGTGTCCGAAGGTCCTCCGAGTTGGAGTTCAGGGAAGAGCCGTCCATTCGGGCCCGCGATGCCGTAGAAGTCTCCGCCGCGCACCGCTCCGCCGACGACGAAATGGTGATTGCCCCAGGCATGATCGCTTCCGACGACCGCACCGCTTCCAGCCGGCTGCAGAGTACGGCCGAAGTCGGAGAGCGTGAACGTTGTGACCTGACGGTCGAGTCCCAATTCGACGGTGGCGTCGTAGAACGCCTTAATTGCCTGACTCAGTTGTGTCAGCAGGCCAGCCTGCGTCCCGACCTGGTTTTGATGTGTATCGAATCCGCCAAGTTGACAGAAAAAGATTTGCCGATTGAGGCCGAGTGACGGCGAGGTCAAGTTGAACTTCAGCAGTTTCGCGACTTGCAGTAATTGGTTGCCGAGCGTGGTATTGGGAAACGTTGTCGCAAGCGACACATCGCTGCTCAGGATCGCCCCGATATCCAGCGCCTGCTGGGTGGTACGGCTGGCGCCAGCGACGAGCGCATGCTCGGCGTCGAGGCTGCGGAGGAAATCCATCGAGCTCCTGCGCGCGACCTCGTCCGCCGTGGTACCAAAACCGTTCAGCACCAGCACCTGATTGAGCGGCGTGGGGGCGGCGGCGACCGCCAGTGGCATGGTGTTCTGTCCGCGCGTGAAGATGCCGCCCGACAGCGCCGTGATCATCGGGTAGCCCGACGGATGGAGCTCGAAGCGGTCGGCGGTACGGCCACCCCATCCCGTCTGGCCGATGCGATCCGCAATCGCCGTCTGCCACTGCGCGATCTGATCCGAGTGTGAGAACAGCTGATAGGGCCGCGGAGCGCCGGCTTGATACTGCTGGCGAGTAATCGGCTGTACCAGGGGACCAACGTTGCAGACGGCGGAAAGCCTCTGATTGTTCCACAGTGTCTGCAGTGCGCCGAGGCTCGGATGCAGTCCGAACGCCTCGCTGCTCCCCACAGGCGTGATCGGCAGCAGACTGTCACGCGCGATCGCGAGTCCGGATGTCGCCCGCACGTTCGCGTACGCGTTGTAATTGGTCGTGTCGGTCGGAACGAGCATGTTGTTGCCGTCATTGCCGCCGCCGAGAAAGACGCAGACGAGCGCGCGGTAGTCCGATCCCTGCGCGAACGCGTTGATCAGACTGAATCGCTGAACGCCGGCGACGAACGCCGCCGCCCCCAGCGCGTAGCCCAGGCACGATCCGGTGTGCTGCAGGAACTCCCGACGCGTGACTTTCATGACTACCTCTCCACCTGGTATTGCGACGATGTAAGGACCAAGTACACGGCCGTGCGTACGCGTTTGAGGGCATTGGTGGGTGCCACCGCTTCAACGGCTGCGGCGATGCTGCTCCGCATCTCGTCGGACATCGTGTCATGCAGAAGCAGGTGATCGAGGGTGTCGATCAGCTCCGCGGGACTGCCGGCAAGAGGCAGCAGCGGATTGAAATCGAGTGCTGTCCCCGACGGCGCATTAGCGCTCACCGCGATTCGCGAGAACACCATCGTGTTCACGAAATTCAGGCGTCGCAGCGATGTCGAGGTCGAGAAGATCCCGAATTCCGGCCCGCGCACGCCGGGAGTACCGGGCACAACGGTGGAGGGCGAAAAGTAACTGAAGACCGATGGTGGCCGGAACACGTCCATGCCCATCGCGGAGCTCTGGGGATTGAGGTAGCCGTCGCTGATGCCAGCGCCATCGGCCGACTTCGCCTCGAACGCGCGGAGAACGTTCGCGACCAACTGCGCAGGGTGCCGCAGGCGCCCATAGGGGGAGCTCGGTTTGACGTTGCCGCGAGCCTCGGGGTCGAGCAAGATGGCGCGCACCACCGCCTTCAGGTCTCCACGCGCGGTGCCGTCGTTGCCGTTGAACACCGAAGCGACGCGCTCGACGTAGTCAGGCGAGGGATTGCTCGTCACGAGGTGCTGGATCAACTGCTTCGAGACGAATGGTGCGACATTGGCGTCGTTGAAGATGTTGTCAAGCGCGTCGTTGAGGTCCTGCCTCGTGTTCTGACCCGCCGGCAGGGCGATGCCGTTGAGCAAGGTCTTGGCACCGACGTCATGCTGCGGTTCGTTCGGCACCATCGGATCGATGTAATTGGGCACACCCGGGGCCGGCGCCGGCGCAAACCGCCACCCGGTGAATACCCGTGCGAAGTCATTGACGGTGTCCTGCGTGTAGGTCGGAATAGTCTCGCCGTTCTCGTCGAGCTGAGGCGTGCCATCGAGATTCAGGCGGGCGGTGCCGATCGAAAACAGCTGGAGAATCTCACGCGCATAATTCTCGTTTGGTCTGGTGCGGGTGTTTCCGTTGATGTCGAGATAGTTCCCCATCGCCGGGTTGAGCGTGATGTCGTAGAGCAGTTGCCGGTAATTTCCAAACGCGTTGCGGTCGAGTATCTGGAGGTATGGAGCCATCCAGCTTGGCAGCGTCACGTCGACACCCGAGACGACAATGATCTGGTGCAGCGCGAACGCGACCCGCTGACGGAGTTGGTCCGCGCCGTAAAGCGCATTCAGGAAGAACTGGTTCTGCAGCAGGTACATCGTGTAGTTGTCCCGCTGACATGTAGAGTTATTGGGGCAGGTCGTCACGTCCCGCATGGAGGCGTACAACGGAAGCGTGGGGTAGCTAGACATCGGCGCCTGAAACTGCTCGTCCAGAAACGCGTCGAAACCGATGCGGCGCACGTGTTCGATCAGCGCGGGAGTTGGTCCCCACGTTGCCTGTTCCAGAAAACGCACGACGTCGGGAGTGGAGGGCCGCTTGCGTGGGCTGGGGCGGAGGCGCTGAGACATCGCGCTGACTGTGTCCGCCGTGCGGCGCGCTTGGGACGACTTCAGTACCGTCGTCGATGAACGCGCCCGGTACGTCGAGCGCCTTTCCGCTGTGCCTGCAATGAGACGGTGGTCCGAGCCGCCGCCTGATTGGCGCGCCGAGATGGGTTCGACGGCGGACGTTGCAAGAAGCAAAGCGGCGCCGGCGATGGTCAATGTTTGCCAGGTGCTTGCATGCCGAATAACGCGGACCATCGTGCTCTCCGGGTTCCGAGGGACGGCTGCCGAGAACAGCGCCGAGGACAAATCAGTCGCTCATGACTGGGGGGCATCACGAGCGCACCACCTTCCGTCCGCAGACGCGGCGTCAGACGATCAGGCGATCGAGTGGTGGAAGAGATACTGCCGAAGCGCACCGGTGTCCAGCGAAATCAACACTCAGGCGAAAAAATTTGTGAAACAGACGTGAGGAACAAACCGGCATGCATCGCGAGCCGGAGTGTTGGCGCGATCGATTAGCCCCTCAATTCACTTCTGTTCGCAATCGTGGCATCGAGCCGATTCCAACGCTCCGACCGAAACCGGCTTGTTCGAGCGTTTCGCGCCGTTGGCGCTCCGAATTCAAGCGAGCTTTGGGCTTAGAACGGCAGCGCAATCCCCGCGGTAAGGACGTCGCCGAGATCGCGAAGCAAGCTGGCACTGGATCGCCAGGCGATCGGGGCGTTCGGCCAGCCGAGCTTCTGCGCTGTGCTCGAGGGCGGCTGTCGTTTTAGCCGTCGATGGCCACCGTCCCCTGACACTCGAGGCGGGCGACTTCGTGCTCCTGCCGGCCGACGCCTGGCTTCACCATGTCGGCCTTCGAGCCGGTGAGACCCGAGCGCATCGACCCGAAGGTGACACCAGCGCCGACCGGTGAAGTTCGCCACGGCACGCGCGGCGGACGGCCCGAGGTGCGGTTGCTCGGCGGCTATTTCATCTTCGACTCGCCCGATCGGCGTTGCTGTGTCGCTGCTGCCGTCGCTCGTGCACGTGCGCGGCGTCGAGCGGCTCTCGGTACTGGTACGCCTCGTCGGCGAGGAAGCGAGCGAACGGAGGTCAGGTTGCGATCTTGTGCTCACGCGCCTCGTGGAGGTCCTGCTCATCGAAGCGCTGCAGTCGACGCCAAGTGAAGACACCCCTCCTCGACGCAATCGCCGTGGCGTATCAATCCCGCTGGCAAGTTACGGCTTCTGCAACAGCGCTTTGATGGCGACGAGCTCGGCGCGCAGCGCCTCGGTTTCGGCGCGCAGGGCATCATTCTCTGTCGTCAGCTTGCGCGTTCGCGCTTCGAGCGCCGTCACGGCGGCGAGCGAGACGGCCGCCAGATCCTGCACCCCAATGGACGTGTTGTCCGTGCCAAGGCCGAACGCCTCGTGGAAGTCCTCGGCCATCGGTCCCATGTGGCGCACGCCTCCGGCTTCGTTGATGTAGTTCCAGGTTGACACCGGGATCGTGCCGAGGCGCGAGAGCACGTCCTCGCCGTCAACCGCGACGAAGTTTGCTTTGGTCGTGCGGCTCGAGGTGCAGTTGAAGACGCCGCTCCCAGCCGGCAGGTTGCAGCCGGTCGTCCCTCCGAGGTTGGTGCGGAATCGGAAACCGCCGGTCGCCCGCGCGGCGAACTCGTTGTTGGCGGTGTTCCTGAACGTGTCGGCCGACGCCGTGGCCGAGCCGTCGCTCCAGATGAACGTGCCTTTGAAGCCGTTGTTCGACGCGAATTTGCCCATCGCCGTCGTGTGATCCTGATCCGCTGTGATGTTGTAGCCGATCGCGACCGCGGCCAGGCCGTGGATGTTGAACGAGTCGGGATCGCACTTGCCGTTGATGAGCGGGCCGCCCGACTGCGCTTTGTTGCCGAACGCAACGCCGTAGGTGTCGCACACGCGATTGCCGGCGCCGGCGGCGAAGCCCGCGGCCCCCTTCACCTCATTGCCGCTCCCGAAGACGACGCTCGACGTGCTCTCGGCCTGGTTGGTGTCGCCAAACGCGAAGGCGTAGAGACCCAGCGCCGTCGAGTTGCTGCCGCCAGCCCACGAGAAGAAGCCGACGTTGGCGTCATCCCACTCGTTGTCGGCATAGCCGGAACGGAATGCGCCTTTATAACTGTCCCACGAGGTGCGATAGCCCTTGCCTTGGAGCGGACTCACACCGATCCCGAGATTTCCCGTGGCAACGAAGCTGCCGTTCTGAAACACTTTGAACCACGCCGGCGTGTGGCCGCCCGGACCCGAGCAGCAGGTCGAACCGCCGCGAAGATTGATCATCGGCGCCGTGCCGTTGGCATCGCCCACCGAGAGCTGCTCGGCCCCGGGCACGAATTTGACGAAGTTCGCGTCGGTGTACGCCTTGTTCGTTGCGTCGGTCGCGTTGACTGGGTTGCTGACATTCGTCACCGGTGCGCCGCCGGCCGAAAGGCCCGCACTGAACACGTTGACGCCCGTCCACGTGTTCGCACCAGTCGTTCGCAGCAGATTCGGCGGCAGGTGATTGTCGGCAATGACGCCACCGGTGGCGTTGATCGCATTCACGATATGCGCACCGGCGCTGGTCGCGATCGACGGACTTGGATACGTCCCCACGAGGTCGCCGCCTGCCCCGGTGCCCATGCCGAGAACGTCGTTCGTGCGCGCCACGGTCGCAGGGAGATGCGCTTCACTGATGACACCGCCTGTGCTGTTGATCGCATTCACGATGTCGGGGCCGGCGGACGCGGCAATCGTCGGATTCGGGAACGTGCCGGCGAGATCACCGCCGGCCGCCACCGCGAGTGTGTCGGCATTGCGCAGAATCACGCTGTTCGAGGGTGATGGCGGCAGGAAGTTGGGCGCCGGCGACGTGACCGCCTGCACATAAAAGCGATCGAGCGAGCTGCCGTTGAACGGCGGGATGAAGGCGATTGTCGCCTGACCGCTCGCGTCCAGTTGCGTGATGGTGATCACCTGCACGTCGGCGCCGACTCCGAGGTTGACGCCGCCGTACGACATACCGGCGCCCACGCTGCTGCCGGCAAGCGCGACGAACTGTCCGGCAGGTCCGGTGACCGTGAGCGTCGCGGCGCTACCCGGCGCGACGACAGTCGGGGTCGCGGACAGCGACGTTTGTGCGGCAGCAGCGTACACGCCGGCGAACAGCGCGGCCGCAGTGAGTGACAGGAAACGAAATCGTCGCAGGATAACGCTACACATTGCGAGCTCCTCAGCGTGAATTGGTTTTTCCGGTCTTGCCTTCACACGAGACCTTACGGTGGGGACGACCGTGTCGTCACCGCTTGCGCAAGTAGCAATGTGGCGCCGGCTGCGGCCTAGACGAGGCGATTGAGGAGGGCTTTCGCGACCGCTTCGGATCGCGAGTGAACCTGGAGCTTCTCGTAGATGCTGCGGACGTGAAAATTGATGGTGTTCACCGAGACGCCCAGCTCCGCGGCCGCCGTCTTGTAGTTGTGGCCTTCGACGAACAACTTCAACAGCCGCGTTTCGTGTGGCGTGAGGTGATATTCCGCCCGCTCGGGCGGACGGATCTCGCGAAAGAGCGCGATCACCCGTCGCGCGACTTCAGGCGACATGGGCGCGCCGCCGCTCACTGCCTCTTTGAGACCTTCGAGCAATCGGGCCGGCGGCGTCTTCTTCAACAGATACCCGCAGGCACCCGCGCACATCGCATCGAAGATCCGCTCATCGTCGTCATAGACCGACAGCATGAGCATCAGCAGCGTCGGATAGCGCTCTTTGAGAATACGAACGCCGGCGATGCCGCTCATGCCTGGCAAGCCGATATCAGAGAGAACGACGTCGGGCAGCCGGAGCGGGATTTGAATCAGCGCCTCTTCCATCGTGCGATAACTGCCGGTGCACGAATACCCTTCGGTGCCGTTCACCAAGACCGTCAGGCACTCGCGGATGTCGCGCTCGTCTTCCACAATCGCGACTTTGATTTCCGTTCGGGAGGAATCTGGCATGATGCGTCTTGGTGGCTTGTACGATATGGCATTCACGACGCGCCGTCACCGCATATTCATGCGGGGCTCAGGGACGGAGCCACCTCACCCAGCGGAATGGCGAACCTGAGCGATGTTCCCATTCCCGGTGCCGTGACCACTTCCAATGTTCCGCCCAGCGCTTCGGTGCGCTCGCGCATGCTTTCCATACCGTGGCCGCCGTTGACTGTCGCCTCATCGAAGCCGCGACCGTTGTCGTCTACCCGTAACACCAGCGTTTTTCCACCAACGGTGAGCTCGAGGTTCGCCTCGCTACACGCCGAGTGCTTCACCAGATTGTTCACCGCCTCTTTGAAAATCATGAACAGCTCGCGGCGGAGGTTCGCGCCAAGCGGAATATCGTGCTCTGCGGCGGGCGTGCGAAAGTGGAACGCGATCTGCCGTGCGGTGAACACGTCGCTCGCGAAGTGCCGCATCCGTTGCGACAGATCGCTGAGGTGGTCCTTTCTGGGATTGATCGCCCACACGATATCGCTCATCGAATCGACAAGCTCGCGCGATAAAGCCGCAATCGAGGAGAGCGGCTCGGCGAGCGGCTGCTCGCCACCCCCCAATCGCTGGCGCGCAACTTCACTGAGAAGCGAAATACGTGTCAGGCTCGAGCCGATCTCGTCGTGCAGATCCGTTGCGATCCGCTTTCTCACACGCTCGAGCTCGGCAAGCCGTTCTTCGCGCGACCGACGTAAGGCTTTGTCCGCTTCACGCAATGCCTTCAGGCGCCGGCGCCGCGCCCCGACAACACCAGTTGCGCTGACTGCGACAACCGTTGCCATCGTTGCAACGAACCACCAACGCGCCCACACCGGAGGGAGAATGTTGAACGAAACCGTTGCCGACTCCCCCAGTTCGCCATCAGCGCTGATGGCCCGCACGAGGAAGCGATATGTTCCCGGTGCGAGACTCGCGTAATTGACCGTGCGCTGTGTCCCAGGGGCGGTCCAATCGCCCGTTGTGCCTTCGAGCTTGTATTGATACCGAAGTGCTTCATTACTACGCACGTCGATACCAAAGAAATCGATCTGGATGTTGTTTTGGCTCGTATCGAGCTGGCGCAGCGACACCGTTGATTCACCCAGCGCAGAAAGTGGCCGAGGAACTCCAGCCACGTTCACGGCGCTGATCAGGATCGGTGGCGGCGTGACGCGGTGCTCGGGCTGAGGCAGGAGTCGTACTAATCCGATTGTGCTACAGAACCACAGTGCACCATTGCGGTCCCGCCCCGACGCAGTGAATTCGACACCGCCAAAGCCCGCGTCGACGGATAACCGCCTGACAGTGCCCGTCGCGGGATCGAACCGGTCGATTCCCCTGCTGCTCGTGACGTAGACCCGTCCGTCGGCATCTCCGGTGACGGAGGTGACGATATCGGTCGTCAGGCCGTGCGTCCTCGTGTATGCGACAACGCGTGGTCGATCAGCATCGGGTGCAGCGATCAGGCAGAGGCCACCCTGGCTGATCGCCAGCCAGAGCCGGCCCGACTCGTCGCGGTAAATGCCGTTGACGCCACCGTTACCGGCAGGAAGGCCATCGGCGGCGCCGAGAACGGTGAAACGGCCGTCTGAATATCGCGCCAGGCCGCCTTCACGAAATCCGATCCAGACGTTTCCAGCAGCGTCTTCGGCGAATGCTACCGCGCTGGTGAAAGGCTGAAGACCGTCGGACTCTGCGTAGCGATGAAAGCGCCCAGACGCTCGATCCCATCGCGTCACAACCTCTCGCGCCGGGCCAAAGGACGCGATCCAGATGTCACCCCGTGAGTCTTCGAAGAGCCGCGTCACATCATTACTCGCCAGGCCATCGCGGGTCGTGTAGACCGCTGTCGCGCGAACGCGTGCAAGCTGCTCGAATTGATCAACCCGTGGAAAACGGTGAAGTCCCTCACGCGTCGCCACCCACCATTGGCCCGTGCGATCCTGGATGACGCCGCTATAGGTGCGCCAGCTCGTGTCGATCACCGTCGTCGGCAGCCTGACCCGTATGGTTGCGAAGCTCGGATCGCGAAACTGGCTGACGCGCCAGCCGCCGCTGCTCACATACAGGTCGCCAGACTGGTTTTCGAAAATCGATCCGACGGGAGTGCCGAGACCATCGGCTTCGCCATAAGTGATCCAGCCCTGCGCCGTGATTTTCAACGCGCCAGCGGCGGCCGTGCCAAGCCAGAGGTTACCTTCGCGGTCACTCGTAAGCGAGCCGTTGATGTCACCGACGCGGTGCTCGATTTGATGGTTGCGAAATTCCTTCCCGTCGAACGACGTCAGATTACTTCCAAAGGTTACGATCCACAGCTGCCCGTCTGTCGACTGGCTCAGGGAGATCACGCTGTTATCAGGCAACCCATGAACCGTCGTGTAGTGACGAGCGCCGGATGGAAGCGCCTGCGAGACAGCATCACTTGCTTCTGGCGACGAGGCGACTGAATTGAGGTCGAGCGCTATCAGCCCGCTGCGATGACCCAACCAAAGTGTGCCGGTGCGATCGAGGAGAAGCGCGCTCACGATGTCGTCAACGGCCGACGGCTGAATCCGATAATGCGTCGTACGGCCGTCAGACCGACGCCTGACAAGACCGAATTTGGTGGCGATCCACAGATTTCGCTCACGGTCTTCGACCAGCGCCCACACTTGTGCTTCTATCTCGGGCCGCGTGGGAATATGCAGCGGCACGGCGTGAAACTCTTCGTCACCACCAGTTTCATCCATCCGAAAGAGGCCGCCGTCGGTACCCGCCCAGAGCGTTCCTGTCGAATCCCTGTGGAGGACGTTCACGCGATTGGTTGCCGGCTCGCGGCTGATTGGATAAAGCTTGAACCGCGGGTGTGTGGCGCCGTTGTCGCGCGGCCGCGTAGCGGCAATCACATCGAAGCGAATCACTCCGGCGCTATTCGTTGCGACCCAGTAGACGCCATCCTGTGATTCGAGCACGTCATTGATCGACGGCGCCTGCAGGCCGTCATTAACTGTGTAGTTGGTGAATTGATGACCATCGAAGCGGCTGAGACCGTCCGCGGTGGAGAACCAGAGGAAGCCGTGTGAGTCCACGGAAATCCGTTTGACGCGATTGTGCGCGAGACCGTGATCCGTCGTATAAGCCTTGACAGGCAGCCGTTCCGCGGCGGCGGTTGCCGCACCGAGGAACAGACCAGATAGCAGAACGATGATGTGAAGAGCGCGTTTGCGTCTCCGATGAGTCCGGCGCATTTCGATTCCTATGGCACTTCGAATGGGTGAGGCGAGTTTACCGTAGACATCGCGTGCGGCTTGGGCGCGTGCCGAATACGGCGCCGCGAGATCGCACGCACGCAGCGCGTAGGTGATCGATCACGACAAGAGACGCCGCGAAGCGGCGCGGATACCCGCCAGCACGACAATTACGGGACGCGATTTGCAACAACGAATCCACAGTAGCGAGCAAAGGGTCAGCGTTTCGGGTATTGATCGGCATCAAGCGGTTGGCGCGCGGTTTGAAGCGCTGTCATGGTTGGTTCCAGGAGGCCCGTAATGCTGAAGATGAGTTCTGCCATCGTCGGAATTGTTGTGCTCCTCGGCACATCGAATGGGTTGGCGGCAATTGGACACGCCGCTCAAGCTACCCCTACCACAAAGCCCAGCGCACAAAAGCCTGAGTCAGCAACGGCGAAGGTGGGCGACTGGTGGATCACGATGAAGATTCACTCGCAGTTCATTCCCGACAACGCCCTCGAGGACAGCAACATCGACGTAGACACGACGAACGGTGTGGTGACGCTCAGCGGGACTGTCGCGAGCGAGGCGGGGCGCGCGCGCGCCGTCGAGATTGCGAAAGCGACCGACGGGGTCAAGAACGTCAACGACAAGCTGCGTATTGGCCCAGAGGCTGCGAAGACAGCTCGTGAGGAAACCGGCGCAGCGAAGAGCGGCGGTCGGCGCGTGACGGATGGTTGGATCAAATCGAAGATCTATGCGCAGTTTCTGACTGAGAACGCGCTAGAGGACAGCGACATCGACGTGGATGTGCGGACCGGCGTGGTCACTCTAAACGGCACCGTGCCAACCGAAGCGGGACGCGCTCGGGCCGTGGCCGTGGCCAAGGCAACCGACGGCGTGAAGAGCGTAAAAGACGCACTAAAAGTAGCCAAACGGTAGTGGGACGGCGAGCCAGGTTATTCGGAGGAGTCTGTCAACAACGATGTGTTTCGGGGCAAGGGAGGCAATTGAAAGGTGAGATCACACGTCAGTGGGGCAAGTTGACCAACGACGAAGTCGATCAGATCAACGGCAACGTTGAGAAGTTCCCGGCCTGCCTCAGGAGAGGTACGGCTACAGTCGCGATGACGCGGAGAGGCGGCTCGACGAGTGGCTTGCACAAAGGGCGGCTCAATCGTCGATCCGCCTCACTAACCGCCGGTCCCCAGATGCGACGTGACCGGCGCGATTGACGCGGGTCACCGTCGCGTTTACTCGTGCCCGCGTGCGGGTGCGATCAGAAACTCCCTTAATCTCCGCCTCTCCCTGGTTCCCGTCGAAGCCAGCCGCCTCGTTGAAGCTCAGCGGCTCTGTCGATCATTTTGGGCCTGTCGAATAACGCCAGCATGCCAGGCAGAGGCCTGCGGCGCGTCCGTGTCCCAATCAATGCATCCTCCATCGGATCTTCGCGTGTGCCCGAAATCGGCGCCGCTTCGAGCTCGTTCATCGAGCGCACGAACGATTGACCGTTAGCCACGTAGACGAGACGTGTACCGTCTGGCGACAGCGCCAGCACGTGTCGGCCCGGGCGTGTGAGACGCTGGTCGGTCGGCAACTGGTAGGAAAAGCGCGTGACAACGTTCGCACATGGTCGCGCTGCAAAGATTTCCTCGGTTCGCTCAATGGCAGAGAATGTCACGATCGATGGGTGCGTAGTAGGCTCAGGCTGCAATGTCCCAGGTACAACCGGCCTTAAAAGACGAAACACGTCAGTTGGGAACACGCCGGCCCAATCGACTGCGCGCGCTCGCCGCGGCGCTTCTAACCGTCGCTGCGATCGCAAATGCCGCAGCGATCGGCTACGGCACGCAACAGAGCGTCAGCACGCCGTCGCTCCGCGGCGTTCACGAGTACATCAGTCGCACGTGGACGACGCTCACGCGGTCCACGCGCGATCTGCCGCGCGCGGCACGTGACCCGAAACTTCACCTCGATCCCGCAATGCCGTCACCCGTGTACGTCTCGCATCGAGAGGATTCACCCGCAATCCAAAAGCGACTGGAGAGTGTCCTGACGCCAGACGAGCTCAAATCGATCGAGTTTCGAACCCTGCCGCTACAACCGCAGGAGATTCGTGACCATGGCCTGCTCTATCTACCGTACGCGTATGTCGTTCCCGGGGGTCGCTTCAATGAGATGTATGGGTGGGACAGCTATTTCATTCAAGTGGGCCTGCTACGCGACGGCAAAATCGAGCTGGCGCGCAACATGGCCGACAATTTCATCTACGAGATCGCGCAGTACGGCACGATTCTTAACGCAAACCGCACCTACTTTCTGACCCGATCGCAGCCGCCTTTCCTCACCGAAATGATCCTCGGAGTGTTCGACAAGGTTCACGATCGCGCGTGGTTGCAACAGTCGGTGCCGGCGATCGAGAAGTACTACCGTTTCTGGACATCGCCGCCTCATTTGATCGAATCGCTCGGTCTGTCGCGTTACTTCGACCTGGGCGAAGGTCCCGCGCCGGAGGTTCTCGCCGACGAGCGCGATGCACAGGGTCGTACCCATTACGATCGCGTGATCGAGTACTACCGTTCTCATCCTGCGATCGACGACTATGACGTGACGCAGTTCTACGATCGCTCTGCAGATCGACTTACGGACTTGTTCTACAAAGGCGATCGCTCGATGCGGGAATCGGGATTCGATCCCTCAAACCGGTTCGGTCCATTCAGCGTTGACATCATCCATTACGCGCCGGTGTGCCTCAACGCGCTGCTCTATCGGATGGAGCTTGATGCCGCCCGCATTGCCACAATTCTTGGGCAACGATCCTCGGCCGACGAGTGGCGGTCGCGTGCCCGCCGACGGCGCGAGTACATGGATCGTTATCTGTGGGACCCCGCGGCAGGACTCTACTTCGATTACAACTTCCAAACCGGCCGACGGCGACAGTACGCGTTTGCGACGACCTTTTACCCGCTCTGGGCGGGTGCTGCCTCGCCCGAGCAGGCGCGCGCCGTCGTTCGCAATCTGCCTCGCTTCGAAGCCCCTGGCGGGTTGCTCACGAGCACCGAGGTCACTGGTAATCAATGGGACGCGCCGTTCGGCTGGGCGCCGCTACAGATCATCGCTGTGAATGGATTACGCAGATATGGCTTCCAGGCCACGGCCGATCGTCTCGCGCGAAAATTCGTATCCCTAGTCGCGGAGGATTTCGCGGCACACGGCACTATCGTGGAGAAGTACGATGTCCGTCGGCGTTCTTCGGATCTCGCCGCGGGACTCAGGTTCGGCTACACGACGAATGAAGTTGGCTTCGGCTGGACGAATGCGGCGGTGCTCGAACTGTCGGCTGGGCTCAATCGACGGCAGTAAGGGGCCGATCGTAGGTCGGCCCCTCAGATCTCGCGGTCCCTGCAGGTCGGGCCATCCTCGCCCGACACGATTCATCGTCACCAAATATATTTGAACGCAAACTGGAAGTTGCGCTGCGCGTCGTTGCCACCGTACGCAGTCGACGTGATACGACCCGCATTGGGATTGTCATCGCCAGGCACACCGATCGTCGAATCGGGATTGCCAAGATTCACGTGGTTGAAGATGTTCACCGACTCGATGCGGAACTCGATTGCCTGCGTGCCGCTGATCGTAAACCTCTTGAACAACGAGGCGTCGGTCCGCCAATAGCCCGGTCCGCGCAGACTGTTTCTCGGCAGATTGCCGAATGTGCCAGGGGCCGGGCGGGCGAACGCGCTCCCCGACGATCCTATTGGCGTCGCGTTGAACCACCGTTCGCGACTCCCACCGCCAGCCATCGGATCGCCGATGAGGTCAGGGCGACTCGGCCCGGTGTCGCGGTCCGCCCCGGCCCCGCGATAGGTGACGCTGAACGGCAGCCCACTCTGGATGAACGTGTTCTGGTTCAACTGCCACCCGCCCAAAAGCGGGTTGCCCTTGAAGATTGGCAGCTCGTAGGTGGTCGCGACGCTGAAGTTGTGCACGCGATCCCAATCGGCGGGGCCGTAATTCAGTGATCGGTCGTAGAAGAACTGTTCGGACGTTTCCTGCCGCTGACGCTGCAGCGTGTACTGCATGTAGATCGAGTAGCCATCGGAAAAGCGTTTCGTGAGCTTGGTTTGCAGCGAGTCGTAGCGGTTGTGGGCGCAGTTGCAGTACACCGAAATGTCCTGCGACCAGCCGTATCGATCGAAATACGGCTTGCGATTGTTGAACGGCACAGTGGGATAACCGACGATGGTCGCCTGGTTGATATTGATGTCGGGCCCATCGCCCGCAAACACGCGGGCGCCGCGATTACCGACATAGGCCGCTTCCACCGAAATCGTCCGCGACAATTCGCGCTGCACCGTCACGTTGTAGGCGTCGACGGCCGGCAGATGCTGTTTGTCCGGAAGCACGCGACCGAACACACCATCGGGGAGCCGGATCAAGCCGTTTGTCCCGGCGGTGCCGAACGACGGCGGCCCTGGGCCGTCCTTCAAATTGAAAACCGCGAGGAAGTTTTCCGGCGCGGTCACTTCCTGTGCCGACAGCACCGGCAGATTTTGCGTGACGGTGTGGCCGAATACGGAGCCAAAAACTCCCAGATCGTAGCTGCGGCCATACCCTCCGCGAATGACGGTCTTTTCGTTGATCTGATACGTCGCGCCGACACGCGGTGCCCAGTTCAGCGCGTTCTTCACGCCACCATTCAAGTCGATGTCGCCGACTCCCGCAACCCGGATATCCGGCGAAGGAATATCGACGTTGCTGCCATCGACTGTGGCGAGTAGGAAGCCTCCTTTACCCTCATCGCTGACGGTCTGCGGATTGATGATGTCGAGCCGCAGACCGTAGTACACCGTCAGCGTCGAGGAAGCCCGCCACGTGTCCTGCGCGTAGTACGCGTGCCGCCACTGCCGTTCTGCCGCGTCGGTGAACGGACTCGCGTATCGGGTGAATCTGGAGACGTCGCCAAGTAGAAAGGTCGCAAGGCCAAGACCACCACCGTCCGGGCCGCTCGTCCGCTCTTTCCAGAAACTCAACTCGCCCGATCGGTGACGATCGCTCGGCACGCGTAGGTTGTAGGCGCGGCGCACGTCGGCGCCAAATTTGATCGTGTGATTTTGCATCTGTCGGGTGACGTTCCCGACAAACTGCGCCTGCTTTTCGTCTTCGTTCAGCGGGCAGTTGCACCGGTTCACGCCCAGGCCGGAACCGAAATTCGAAAAACCTTGATCGGCACCATTGCTGGCATCGGACCCCTGCGTGCGCACGAAGCCTCCGAACAGGCCGGAGTTGAATGTGCTATCGGTGTTCAAGCCGGGGACGCCCGCATCCTTTGCCGGCGTCGTTCCGAAGTCGAACGGCAGCACGTCGACTTTGTAGGCGAACCATCCGAAGCGGAAATCGACAGTCATGTCGGTACCGAGGGTGCGATCCAACCCGAGCGCGAGGCTCTGGTTCTTCACTTTCGAGACGCCGCCGAGCGACACCAGCTCTTGTCCACCGCCGGCACCAAACGCCGGCGGTCCGTTGCGATCGAATTTTCCGTAGCTATAGCGCCCGAAGAGATTGAAGCCGTCCCTGATCCGATCGTCCACACGCACGTCGAAGGTGTCGTTGTCGAATTCTTCACTGCCGGACGCCACGAAATTGTCGCGAATACCAGGCCGCGTGGGCGCCGGAATGAGATTGAGGATCGCGAGCGCCTGCTGCGACAAACGGCTCTGCGGGATCGTATTGTTGGCGAACTGCGTGCGTTGGGCCGGCAGACCGCTGTTCGGATCGTAAATCGGAACGCCGTATTCGCTCAGATCGCCGGTCCGCGCCTTTAGAGTTGGCACCGTCAGTAACCGGGATCCACCAGTCCGGCTGCGGAGTCCCTGATAGTCGCCAAAGTAGAATACGCGGTCTTTGATGATCGGCCCACCAAGCGAGCCGCCGAACTGGTTTCGCTTCGTCTCCGGCACGAACCGGCCGGTCAGCGGATCCGGTTGGGATTGCGAGAACGGATTGCGCGCCTGGAGCCCATCGCTCAGATAGAACTCGTACGCGGTTCCACGCAGGTTGTTGGTGCCCGACTTGGTTTGGACCGATACCACGCCGGCCGTCGCCTGCCCGAATTCGGCGTCGTAGTTCTGCGACGTGATCTTCGTCTCGGCGATGGCGTCGAAGTTCGGGTTGATGACGATGATGCCGAGAATCGGGTCGCGATTCTCAGTTCCATCGAGCTGATACCCGGTGCCGCTGAAGTGCTGACCATTGACTTGCGTCTGCGTGGATCCCTGCGGGTTTTCGCTGGCGGCATGCTGCCATCCGAGCTGCTGGGTACCCGGCGTGAGCTGGATGAACTTGGTGAAATTCCGATCGAGAACCGGCAGGTCGTTGATCTGCTTGGTGTCAAACGTCGTCGCGACGTCAGCGCGGTCGGTTTTGAGGACCGGGCTGAAGCCGCTCACGGTGATCGTCTCAGACAGCGCTCCGAGATCGAGTTTGATATCAAGGCGTGTCTGTGTGTCGACGTTGACGCGGATATCAGAAAAGACCGCCGTCTTGAATCCGCTGAGTTCCACCTTGACTTCGTACGTGCCGGGCAGCAATCGCTCTTTGGTGTAAAGTCCGGATTCATTCGTGACCACGACATCGACGGTCTTGCGCTCGGTGCTCGTAATCGTGACGCTCGCACCAGGCACACTCGCACCGCTCGAGTCCATCACCGCGCCGCTAATGCTGCCGTACACAGCTTGCGCGATGACATCGGATGGCCATAACAGAGATACGAGTAACGTAATGACTGGAAGCAATCTTCGCATCGCCGGTGCGACGACCCTGGCGAAGCGGGACACAAGACTCATGGACGCCTCCTGACTGGGCGGCGAGCTGTCCCTGACTCTCGAGCGGTTCGCGCATCGTAACGAGCGCTTGATCACCCGTCAACAGCAAATGCAAAAACTTGCACGAGACATTTCACGGGAAAACAGTCTTTGCTCATGAGCTTCGCGATCTGCCGAGGTTGGAAACGAGTCGCGTGCGCCCTTGTGGCGAGTGTCGCCGCGATCACCGTCATAGCCGCACGCGGCGCGTCGTCGAGCTCAGCGTCAGTCGCACGCTTTCCGCTGCGCAGCGCGGGATTGCATCTTGAACGCCGCGCCCACGCTGGCGCCTTCTTCGATGTCGTCGGCCGTCGCTCTGCCCTCTTTGGCTACGAGAATCGCGAATTGGAAGCGTGGGTTTACCCGATCAAAGTCCTGGACGACTTCACCCTCTCGTTCCGGCTGGAAGGATATCCACTCGACATCGATGGGCGCGACATCGTTGCAACAGTTGAAGTGAGGCCTGAAACGACGACGCTCACATATGCGCACGCGGCATTCACGGTTCGGCAAATCATGCTGGCGCCGCTCGACGACGCTGGTGTCCTTGTGCTGCTGGATGTGAACAGCGTGTTGCCGCTGACGATCACGGCATCGTTTCGTCCTCGGCTGCGTCTCATGTGGCCAGCCACGTCGATGACGGCCAATACGGGATGGGATCCGACCGAACACGTCTATTACGTCGCGGAAGAGAGCGGCAAGTACGCCGGCGTGATTGGATGTCCACTTGGTCGGGAGGATTCGATCATGCCGTATCAGGAACAGCCGCGGGACTTACCCGTACGATTGGTGATCACCGTGCCGCCCGATGTTGCCAAGACTGATTTCATTCCAATTGCAATCGCGGGAAGCACCGAAGGCAGGGCAGCGGCCAAAGCGATATACGACCGGTTGCTCGGCTCTGCGCAGACGCTCTACGACCAAGCGGCCGATCATTTCGATCAACTCGAGCGCGAGACCCTCGAGATCAGGACTCCCGACGCTCAACTCGACGCGGCATTTCGCTGGGCGAAAGTGGGCATCGACAAGGGCCTGGCCACCAATCCTTTTCTGGGTACAGGCGTCGTCGCGGGATTCCGGACATCGGGTGACAGCGAGCGTCCGGGATTCGCATGGTTCTTCGGGCGGGATGCGGCATGGACGACGCTCGCGACGACCGCGCAGGGCGCCTTTACGACGACGCGCACCGCGTTGGAATTTCTGCGACGGTTTCAGCGTCAAGACGGCAAGATCCCGCACGAGATCTCTCAGACTGCGACACTGATGCCTTGGTTCGACTCGTATCCGTATGCCTGGGCGAGCGCCGACGCTACCCCTCTGTACATCGTTGCGCATGGCGACTATTGGCGGGCCAGCGGCGATCGTGAATTCATCGCCGGCGCTTGGCCCTCGCTAGTGAAGGCGTATCGCTTTTCAGCGGCGACCGATACCGACGCCAACGGTCTCATTGAGAACACGAAGGTTGGCCACGGGTGGGTCGAAGGGGGCGCACTGTATCCAGCGCACGAGGAGATCTATCTGCAAGGCGTGTGGGTGGCGGCAGCGCGTGTGATGGCCGAGCTTGCCGACGTCATGGCCGACGCGAACGTCGCCGCGACAGCAAGACACGATGCCGACCGTACGCGCACGGCGATGGAACAGACCTACTGGCTCGCCGAACGCGGCCACTACGCCTTCGCGACGGCGATTCCGCGCGCCTCGCCCTCCGTAGCGGAGCCCGGACCGAACCGCGAGGGCCGTCAACGTCGTCTCGATGCGCTGCAAACGGCGCGGCTGATCGACGAAGACACCGTGCTGCCGGCGGTACCACTCTGGTTCGGTGTTGCCGACGCGGAGCGCGCCCACCTGGAGATCGATCACCTCGGGAGCGGCGTCCTTGCCACCGATTGGGGTCAGCGGATTCTTTCCAATCGCAGCGCACTCTACGATCCATTGTCGTACCACTATGGCTCGGTGTGGCCGCTCTTCACGGGCTGGGCCGCGATGGCGGCGTATCGCTATGGCCGGCCGCACGTCGGCTATCAGGCTGTAATTGCAAACGCCAGCCTCACCTCTCACAACGCACTCGGATACGTCACGGAACTGTTGTCGGGCGACTTTGCGACCGCGTTCGGCCGGTCGTCACACCATCAGATCTGGTCGGAAGCCATGGTGGTGACGCCAATTATCCGCGGCTTGCTCGGAATCGAGGTGAGCGAGGGCGGACGCATGCTGCAATTCGCTCCCAACCTGCCGGCCGATTGGGATCACGTTGCCATCCGATCCGTTCCTGCCGGTGCTACGCGATACGACATCAGGGTCGATCGCACGACCGGGCGCACCTCGGTGCATCTGGTGCGGCACGATCCCAAATCGAAGCCAGAGGCGATAGGCAGGCGCCTGAGCATTGCCCCAGCGTTTCCACTCGATGCGCGCATCCGCGGCGTCTCGATCAATGGCAAGACTGGCCGCTTCGCTGCTACGCAAGGTGTGGAGATTCAGCGTGTCGAGGTTCCGGTTCAAGAGGTGTCGACAGAGACGGAGGTGACGTTTACCTACGACGAGGGAACGGATGTTTACGTTGAGCGGCGCGAAATCGTCACCGGCCAGGTGAGCGACGGACTGCGCGTGCTGCGGTCGCACGCCGAAGCGACGACATTGCGTCTTTTGCTCGAAGGACGTGGAGGGCGCAGCTACAGACTTCGCGTGCGATCACCTCGACGTCTCGGCCAGGTGGAAGGCGTCACGCTTCGGAATACACAAGGAGCGGATCAGGAGATCGAGATCGCATTCAACGCAGAACCGGACACATACGTGCGTCGCGAGATCGCGCTTCCCCTCCTGCGCTAAACCCGGAGCTCGCCGGAGCTCACTTGAGTGGATAACGCCAACGGCGCCCACCGCGCGAAAGCGGCCGGTTTTGCGCTCATACGGTCGGATCACTTCGATGCCACGATTCGCAACTCCAAAGAAACCGCACCCAGTGCGACGCTCACGCGGCGGTCTTAATCTCGACCTCGACGCCGAGGTCGCGGAGTCGGCGAAGGAGGCGCTTGGTGATCTGGTCTTTGTCATGCTGCGCGAAATGCTGAGGGCC
>JBKPAJ010000243.1:0-7701 GCA_046726375.1 Acidobacteriota bacterium | reverse complement strand
GCGACGCGATTTCCAACGCCGACGACGCGGCATGTCGCAATCTACTCCGCGTCGTCTGGGCTTCGCTGGCGCAATCGGCGATCTGAGTTTTATTTTGCGCCGCGGCTGGGGCAACGCTCTTGCAGCCACGTGAACGCCAACTAGCCAAGGGCCTTGGCTTGATATTCCGACTGACAGCGTGGCCTTGGTTAGTCCGTGTTGTTGGCTTGGCGCGCGCCGCGCGCCGCTAGACCGTTATGCGGTTCGACGAGGTGCAAGACTCACGTCGTTGGCCGCATAACGGTCTCGTTTTCTACTCAAGGACAGGAGCGCCTTCCATGATCCTTCGTATCGACCGACTCGCCATCGAACTGCCAGCGCCGAAACATCCTTCCCCCAACTCCGCATCTGCCGTTCAGGAACTGCTGGGCGGCAAGTTCGGGGAGATGTCCACGTTGATGAATTACACCTTTCAGTCGTTCAACTTCCGCGGCCGCACCAAGTTGAAGCCGTTTTACGATCTCATCGCCAACATCGGGGCCGAGGAATACGGGCATATCGAGCTAGTCAGTCACACCATCAACATGCTGCTGACCGGCTCGACGGCGCGCGGCGATGATCCCTCTGAGACCCCGCTCGAAGTGGCGACCGATGCACGCAATCACTATCACTACATCGCAAGCGGTCAGACCGCCTTGCCTATCGATTCGATGGGCAATGCGTGGAACGGCACGTACGTGTTCTCGAGCGGCAACCTGAAGCTGGACCTGCTCCATAACTTCTTTCTCGAATGCGGCGCACGCGCCAACAAGATCCGCGTGTACGAGATGGTCGACGATCCGGTCGCGCGCGAGATGGTGGGCTATCTTCTTGTCCGCGGCGGCGTGCACATCGTCGCATATGCGAAGGCGATTGAAGCGTTGTCGGGAGTCGACGTCGGCAAGCTGTTGCCCGTGCCGGACATCAGCAACAAACGGTTCCCCGAAGCGAAGAAGCACGAAGCAAAAGGCCTCCACCAAGTGCTGTATCGCATGAGCCCCGACGATTATCGGGGAATCTCGCAGCTGTGGAAGGGAGCCCATCCGGAAGACGGATCTGAGTTGCGCGTAGTTGATGGTCCTCCCGAGGGCGCTCCCGTGCCCGAACATCCGGAGGAGCCGCAGCTCACATCGCCGATCGGACCCGACGGCATCGACGAGGGCATGCTCGACGAAGTTGCCGATCGCATCTTCGGCAAGGGCGCCACCAAGAGGTAGTCCGCGCTCCGGGCATCTACTTACTTTCGTCCGGACGCACAGCGCGAGGTCGCAACCAGGTGCAGCCGTCCGTCGGTGACGAACGGCTGCGCCACCGCATCGACGAAGCGCGCGGCATCGGTTGCCGACAGCGTCGCATCCATCTCCAAGCATTCGAATTTTGTCGACTTGCGAACGTCGCGCGCCCTCGGCACGATGTGTCACTCGTCACACACCCGGAGTTCCGGCAGGACCACAAGGTTCGCGCGACGGCGGACTCTCTCGAACGGATTGCTGCAGAACCGGACGGCCTCTGCTAGTCTGTCGATTTAGCCTGCACGAATCCGACTACAGGTATGAATCTCATCTCCGATCTCCGTTTCGCTTTGCGATCGCTGGCCAAGACCAAAGGCCTGGCGTTGACCGTCATCGTCACGCTCGCTCTTGGGATTGGCGCGAACGCCGCCATCTTCAGCGTCGTGCGCGGAGTCCTGTTGCGGCCCCTGGTCAATCGCGATCAGGACCGGCTCATCTACATCCGACAGGCGGCGCGCGGTATCGGCGTGGAAAACGCTCACTTTTCGGTGCCCGAGCTCCGCGATCTCCAGGCGCGCGTGAAAGCGCTCTCAGCCTTTGGCGATTTCTCGACGATCGAGTTCACAATGGTCGGGCTTGGCGAACCGCGCGTCGTCCGGAGCGGAGTGGTCGGCGGCTCGTACTTCGAAGTGATGGGACTTCGCCCCGCGATTGGCCGTCTGCTCGGTCCGGGCGACGATGGTGCGCAGGCCG
This sequence comes from Acidobacteriota bacterium, assembly GCA_046726375.1. Lineage (GTDB taxonomy): Bacteria > Acidobacteriota > Vicinamibacteria > Vicinamibacterales > UBA2999 > DASPWV01. Next base: position 5,698 of record JBKPAJ010000243.1, on the reverse strand, counting down.
CGGGCGCCGCAGTGTTGACGTACCGCTTCTGGACCACTGAGTTCCAGCGTGATCCGTCGGTGATCGGGCGGTCGATCAGGCTCGGCGATCGATCGGCCACGATCGTCGGGGTTCTCGAGCCCGCTGTTCCGTACCCAACGGAAACCGAGATCATCGCGAACGTCGTCACGAGCCCCCACCATCTCGACGCCACGATGGTGGAGGGACGAGTGCACCGGATGACCGAGCTTTTCGCACGCCTCGCCCCAGGCATGGATCTCGCCGCCGCGCGCGCAGAGCTCGGCGCGGTTCACCGGGCGATCGTGACCGAACATCCGGAGGCGTATCCGGCAAACGCCGATTACCGCATCGACGCGGTTCGCCTGCGCGATCAAATCATCTCGCCGGCCAGGACGGTTCTGCTGGTCCTGCTTGCCGCATCGGCGCTGGTCTTCATCGTTGCCTGCTCGAACGTCGCCAACCTGATCCTCGCGCGCTCGGTCCGCCGCGAGGGTGAGCTTGCGATTCGAGCGGCGCTCGGGGCGCGCGCTGGTGCGCTTCGCCGCACTCTGCTCGCGGAAAGTCTTCTGCTCTGCGGCGTCGGCGCGATTCTCGCCGTCGTCATCGCACGTCCCATGGTTGGCGTGCTGGCCCGCTACGCCGCGCGTTTCTCTGTGCGCGCACTGGACGTGACGGTGGACGCGAGCGTGCTGTGGGTTGGCGTAGGGCTGGCGCTGGGCGCTGCGGTTCTCCTTGCGTATGTTCCGCGTCTTCCCTCGGCCGATGCGGCAAACGGACTTGGACTATCGAACGGCAGCGTGCGGATCACGACCGGCACGAACCGCCGGCTGCGCGCGTTTGCCGTGACGCAGATCGCCGCCTCGTTCATCCTGCTAGCCGGCGCCGGTATGCTGTTGACCACGCTCTTCGCGCTGCAGCGTGCGCAAACGGGTTATGAGATGCGCAACGTGCTCGCTGTCAACGTGCCCGTTGTCGACTTCACGCGTCCACCGGCCCAGACTGCCGCGTTCTATAAGGAAGTGGTCCGGCGCGTGTCTGAACTGCCGGGCGTCACGCGCGTCGCGGTCGGGACGGCGGTGCCATGGCGGGACAACGGCTTCTTTTCTGCGCAGTTCACGGTCGAGGGTTACGCGAAAGCCAACGGCGAAGAGGATCCGCGCGCGAGGTTCCGCACGGTCACACCAGGATTCTTTTCGGCGCTGGGCGTGCGCGTGGTCGCGGGGCGCGATTTCACCGAGGCCGATCGGCGCGACTCCGAACGCGTCGTGATCGTCAGCGAAAGCGTGGCGCAGCGGATGTTCCCGGGCCAGGACGCCGTCAACAGGCGGTTCATGTGGACTGATCCCGTGATCAAATTCATCGACGTCAGCCCAGAACCGCGCCGCATCGTGGGGGTGGTCGCGGATGTGGACGACGAGAACGTGGTGCCCGGCCCGGCGATGACGATTTATCACCCGCTGGAGCAGGAATTCGGCGGTGGACGGCTTTTCGTGCACGCGCAAACCGACCCGTATGCGCTGGTGCGACCAATCACGAAGATCATTCGCGAGCTCTCGGCGGAGCAGCCGGTCGAACGCGCCGCTACGCTCGAGGACGTGCGCGCTGAGGTGCTGACGCCGAATCGTCTGAACGCCATGGTGTTTGGTGGGTTCGCGATCGTGGCGCTGACGATCGCTCTGGTCGGCGTAGCGGGTGTGCTGGCCTTCTCGGTCAGCGCGCGCACGCGCGAGTTTGGCGTGCGGCTCGCCATCGGATCGGCGCCGCGGCACCTGCTCACGCGCGTGCTCGGCGAAGGCGCGGTGATCGCGGTCAGCGGCATCGTTGCCGGCGCCCTCGGCGGCGTGGTGCTCGCGCGCCTCGTCGGCGCTTACATCGGCGGGGTCCGCATGCCGGACACGCTCCCGCTCGCGGTGGCCGCATCGATCCTGGTGGCCGCCGCCATTCTGGCCTCTCTCATGCCTGCCGCGCGTGCGGCGCGCGTCGATGTGGTCCAGGCGCTGCGGTCGGAGTGATTCCACAGATTGCAAGGGATTACACAGAGCAAAAGAAACCACAGATTCCACAGATTCCACAGATTTCGTTTTGGATCGTGGCGAACGCTTCGCTCGTTTCGGCGCCGAGACGTTCACCAAGCCCTGCTGCTCATCGCGATTCAAAAGAATCTGTGCCATCGGCGTCATCTGTGGTTCGTCCAGCGTCTGTAATCTGTGGTTCGTCCACAGAGATTGCGCTTTGGATCGTGGCGAACGCTTCGCTCGTTTCAGCGCCCAGACGTTCACCAAGCCCTGCTGCCAATCGCGATTCAAAAGAATCTGTGCCATCGGCGTCATCTGTGGTTCGTCCAGCGTCTGTAATCTGTGGTTGTCCGGTTTGTAATCTGTGGTTCGAAGCAGCACCGGCCTCTTGCGACCACGCCCGCACTCAGATAGATTGCGCTCACTTACCCCGAAAACTCGGCTTGAGTGCGGAGAATCTATGAAGCGCTACGGTCTGTGGTCCCTTATTGCCATCGTGCTCGCCGCCATCGGCTCGCTCGCGTTCGATTCAGTTGCGGCACAATCGAGGGCGACGGCGACAAACGTCCCGATCATTCCTCACGAAGCGGTGCCCAATTTTTTCAAGAACCCGCCGGGCATTTACACCGGCGAGAACATGGGCATTGCCACCAATTCGAAAGGCAACATCTACATCTATCACCGCGCCTACGAGACACGGCTCTTCGAGTACTCGCCGCAGGGCACGTTCATTCGTGAGATCGGCCGCAACAACTACGGCTTCGCGTTTGCCCATTCGGTGCGCGTCGATGCGCAGGACAACATCTGGGCGGTCGACGAAGGCACCGACATGCTCATCAAGTTCAGCCCCGAAGGCAAAGTGCTGATGACCATCGGCCGGCGCGAAGATCCTGTGGCCATGCTGTCGAACATGCCGGGCGGCGGAACGTTCCACGGTCGCAACGCGAAGTATCGCTTCGGCCGGCAGACCGACGTCGCCTGGGATCAGCAGGGCAACATCTTCGTCTCGGACGGCTACTTCGACGCGCGCGTCGTCAAGTTCGACAAGAACGGCCGCTTCATCAAAGCGGTCGGCACTCGCGGCAACGGCAATCTGCAGTTCAACACGCCGCACTCAATCGCGACCGACTTCCAGGGCAACGTGTACGTCGGCGACCGCGGCAACGCCCGCGTGCAGGTGCTCGACAACGACTTGAACTGGAAGGCCAATTACCCGAACGTCGGCAATCCGTGGGCCGTGTGCGTGTCGGGCGGACCGGGACCGAAGAATCCGGGCAAGCAGTATCTCTACGTTTCGAATTCATGGCCTGACAGCGCGCCAGCGGCGCAGGCGGAATACACCGGCGAGGTCTACAAGATGGAACTCGACGGTACGATCGTTGGCAAGTTCGGACGCGCCGGAAAGGCGGCGGGCGAATTCGCCACCATCCACCAGATGGATTGCCGCGATCCCGACGTGATCTTTACCGCCGAAATCAACAACTGGCGCTCGCAGAAGATTCTGCTGAAGCCGCAGGCAATGAAGCCGTCAACCCAGGAATAGGAGACGCCAATGAAACGCACATTTCATGCATTGGTGGCTGCCGCAATCCTCGCCGTGGGCGGCTCGCTCGTGGCGCAGAACTCCGTGCCGGAGATCGCCTTCGACACGAATGCCGATTTGCTCAAAACGCCGAACGACATCTTCGTGGGCGAGGTTGGCGGTGTGGGCGCGAACTCGAAGGGGCAAATCTACGTTTACACGCGAACCGGCCATCCCTACGCCACGCTCGGCGACAACCGCACGTTCTCGCGCGGCGGGTCACGGTTGTTTCAGTTCGATCCAAGCGGCAAGTTCGTGCGAGAGCTGGGACAGGACGTGTACGGCTTCAACGCCGCATATGGACTGCGCGTCGATCCACAGGACAACGTGTGGACGATCGACGCGGCAGCCAATCAGGTGGTGAAATTCGATTCTGAAGGGCGCATCGCGCTGGTGCTTGGCAGAAAGCCGGAGACGATCTCCGTTCGTCCTGGTCCTCCGGGCGGTGGACGCGGAGGCGCTGCTGAGGGACGCGGTGACGCGCCCGAAGGCCGTGGCGGCGCGCCCGGCGGTGCACCTGCAGGAGCGCCCCCCGGTCGCGGGCAAGGCGGTCGCGGTGGTCCGTCTGGCCCGCCGGGATCGGGCATTCCAGGATCGAGCTTCAACCGGCCGAGCGATGTGGCGTGGGATCGAGCAGGCAACATCTACGTCGCGGACGGCATGGGCACCAATAATCGGATCGCGAAGCTCGACAAGGAAGGCCGCTTTCTGAAGCATTGGGGCGCGACGGGCTCCGGTCAGGGGCAATTCAACGGCGTGAAAGCCATTGCGGTCGATGCACAGGGCAACGTTTACGCCGCCGACATGGGCAACAAACGCATCCAGGTGTTCGACAGCGAAGGGACGTTCAAGTCGGAGTTCGGCGGCGTCGGTACACCGATCGCGCTGTGCATGACGCGAGGTGCGACACAGTATCTCTACGTGTCGCACGCCGGCGACGAGGACGGAATGGAGGACGCCGCGATCTACAAGGTGCAGCTCGATGGCAAAGTCGTTGGCAAATTCGGCAGTGCGGGCAAACTGGCGAAGGAGTTCGGCCTCGCCAACTCGATCGACTGCCGCAACGAAAACGAGCTGCTGATCGGTGAGATGACGAACTGGCGCGTGCAGAAGGTCACGCTGAAGCGGTAAGGGCGCGGGGCGACGAATCTGGAGATTTGGAGATGTGGAGATTTGGAGAAGATTTGAAGATTTTCAAATCTTCAAATCTGTAGATTTTGAGATCTCCAGATTTGCTCCAATTCTCCAGCTCACTAAATCTCCAGATTCAGTGCGCGAGCGCAGCCCGCGCTTACAGCTGCCCCGCCGTCCCGCCCCACTGCTCCGGCGCGACATCGTCGATCGACTGAGTGAACGTCCAGAAGTGCCCGCCGAGATCCTGCACGTTGTATTGCCGTTCTCCGTATGGAAAATCGGTCGGCGACCGGAGGATCCGCGCGCCATGTGTCCTGGCGCGCTCGTGATGGCGATCCACGTTTTCGACACGCACCATCACGCCGTGCGCGCCTGAGGCGTCGTCGGCGCGACGCTCCGTCAACACCACGGCGCCATCCCCGACGTTCAGTTGGATGCGGTGGTTGGCGATGCGGATGCGCAGCGTGAAACCGAACGCGTTGCAGAGCCACTCTGCGGCTTCGCAGACGTCGGCGTAGGCGAGTTCCGGAATCACGGTGCAACGCGGGATTGATCGGTTTTGGAGCATATCAGTACTACCCAGATTCCTCACGCGAGTTCCGTACATGGGTTCCTTACGTGGGTTCCTTACGTGGGTTCACGGGGGTTCCAACCGTGGGTTCCTCCCTGGCGTTCACGTGGGTTCTCCCCAAAACGTTCGCGGAGCAGCCGTTGAAGTGCCGGCGAAGTTCGTAGCGAACACTCGTGAACCCCCGTACGGAACCTTCGTGACAAACCCACGTGAACTCACGTGAGGAACCCCGTGAACTCACGTGAGGACCCCCCGTGAGGAATCCCCGTGAACTCACGTGAGGCCCCCCGTGAGGAACCCCCGTGAACTCACGTGAGGAACCCCCGTGAGGAACCCCCGTGAACTCACGTGAGGAACTCCCGTGAGGAACCCCCGTGAACTCACGTGAGGAACCCC
>JBKPAJ010000242.1:0-14030 GCA_046726375.1 Acidobacteriota bacterium | reverse complement strand
TGCTCTCGCTTCGCCTGTCGGCGCTGTACCAGCCGTTAGGCGTGTGGTGGACCGAGGGATCGTCCAACGTGGCCCCGACCTGCCTGATCGTCAGGGGATTGCCAGACCCGGCATCGTTCAGCGCGCTGCTCGAGGGCGCGTGGCCGCAGCATCTCGTCAAAACGGTGCCGGTACGCGCGTTCGACGTCCCACTCGATCCTGCCTCGCTTGGATTTGCCGAAGCGCTGCGTTACCGATCTGCGGGCGCCACCGACGCCGGCCTCAAACGCGACATGAATCAGGACGCCTTTCTCGAACGATCGGAGGCCGGACTGTGGGTCGTGGCCGACGGTCTCGGGGGCCACACCGACGGAGACGTCGCCAGCCGCATGGTGTGCGATGCGCTCGCCGACTTCGATACCAGCATCGCCTTCGAACAACTGATCGACAAAGTCCGCGCACGCATGCAGGAGGTCAACGATCATCTGCTGCGCACGGCGGCTCGATCGCTGCTCGCCGATCGCACCGGCAGCACGGTGGTCATTCTGCTCGTACGCGGCGACCGATGTGCGGTCTTGTGGGCGGGCGACAGCCGTGTCTATCGCGTTCGCGCGGGCCGGCTGCAGCAATTGACACGCGATCACAGCGCGTTGCCGGCCACGATTGGCGGCCGCAGCGACACGAATATCGTCACGCGCGCGGTCGGGGTCGCCTCGAAGCTCGAGCTCGACGTCTACTGGGATCGGGTTCACTCCGGCGACCGCTTTCTGCTGTGTTCCGACGGCCTGACTCGGACGGTCTCGGAGTTCCAGATTCAGGCGTTGGTCGAAAACAAGCCGATCGGCGCCGCGGTAACGGCGCTCATCGAGGCCAGCATCGACGCGGGGGCGCCTGACAACGTCACGGCGCTGGTGGTCGAGGCACTAGGCGAGGTTCCGCTAGCTCAGCAATAGGGGCGTTGGCACACGGCACGCTCAGCCCTTGCGCAGTAAGTCAGGCTTTTCCTTTGGACTTGCTCGCGAAATCGGTAGAATGCGCCACACCCACAGAGGTTCGGAGAAATGACTGCATCGTGGAGCACCGCCGAGCTGCTCCAGCCAATCAGCACTGACCAGCCGTGCGGCCAAAATCTCGAAGACACGCCTCTGCTGGCGGCGTTCGATGCGTACCGGCTCTACGGCAGGACAAAATCGCTCGAGCCGTCGCCCGAGCCCGATGAAGATGCACCTAAGACCGTCCAAGATCGAGACGAGCAACCGCCGGACTGGGGCGAGATCAAAGAGAAGTCGCTGGAGGCCCTCCACTTAAGCAAGGACCTTCGCCTTCTCGCGCACCTCGGCACGGCGCTGCTGCGGACCGATGGGTTACCGGCCTTTCTCGACACGATTACGCTCGCGTCCGACTGGTTGAACAGCTACTGGGATTTAACGTATCCACCAGTGGACGGCGACGGCATCGTGCGGCGCAGCGCGTTGAACTGTTTTGCCGATCCGATTGCGGTCGTGGACGCGCTGCGCAAGGCGCCGCTCGTCAAGAGCCGCCAGCACGGGACGTTTAGCCTGCGCGATATCGACATCGCGACCGGCCAGCTTGCACCGGGCAAGGCGGACCCGAGACCGGACGATTCGCAGATCAACGGCGCGTTCGCCGCACTGCCGCTCGAGGAATTGACCGCGCTGCACCAGCGTGTGACCGGCGCGGTGCAGTCGTTGAAGACCATCGACGCGAAGATGCGCGAAGAGGTCGGCACCGAAGCAGCGCCAACCTTCGACCTGTTGACGGCGCAGCTGACGAAGATGGATCGTGTGCTGCGCGATCAGCTCGCGGCGCGGCCGGAGACGGCGCCCGCGGAGGGAGCGTCGCCCGGCGAAGAAGGCCAGCCGGCAGCGTCATTTACCGGCGCCGTGCGATCGCGTCAGGACGCCATCCGGGCGCTCGATTCGGTGGCGGATTATTTCCGCCGCAACGAACCGTCAAGCCCGGTGCCGATGTTCTGCGAGCGCGCGAAGCGTTTGATCTCGATGGGGTTTCTCGAAGTGCTCGCCGATATCGCGCCCGAGGCGGTGGCCCAGGCGCGCGCGGCCGGTGGCGTCAAGGAGTAGCCGTCTTGACGGCCCAGAAGCTTGGCGATGGCGTCTAGTTTTTCAACCGTCAAGACGGCTCGCCCCGCGGAGCGGGGCAAAACAACACGGTGACGAGCGAGGCCCTCACCGCAAGACGCTTGTCGGTGTGAAGGGCCTCGCGAGGATTCAGGCTTCCTCAGGAGGTACGTCGTGGCGAAAGCAAGTGCTCAGAAATTCATCGCGCGCAACCGCGCGCCCCGCGTCCAGATCGAGTACGACGTGGAGTTGTATGGCGCGGAAAAGAAGATTCAGCTGCCGTTCGTCATGGGCGTTCTCGCCGATCTCTCGGGCAAGCCGGCGGAACCGCTCGCGCCGGTTGCCGATCGGAAGTTCCTCGAGATCGATGTCGACAACTTCGACAGCCGTCTCAAGGCCATGAAGCCGCGGGTGGCGTTCCAGGTCCCGAACACGCTCACCGGCGAAGGCAATCTCAACGTCGAGCTCACCTTCGAAAGCATGGAGGACTTCTCGCCCGCCGCGGTTGCACGCAAAGTGGACGCGCTCAACAAGCTGCTGGAAGCGCGGCAGCAGCTCTCCAACCTGATTACCTATATGGACGGCAAAACCGGCGCGGAGGAACTGGTGAGCAAGTTACTGCAGGATCCGGCGTTGTTGCAGACGCTTGCCGCAACCAAGAAGGAAAACCCGGAAAAAGCCGAGTCCTAACCCTGTGACCACGGCGGAGAAACATGTATGGCTGATCCGAACACCCAGCAGATAGGCGCAACGACAACCGGGCCGATCGAGGTCTCCGAGTTCGATTCACTGCTGCGCAAGGAATTCAAACCGAAGACGGACGAAGCGAAAGAGGCCGTCGCACGCGCCGTGCGCACACTTGCGGAACAGGCACTCGCCGACACGCAACTTATCAGCACGGACGTCGTCCAATCGATTGAGGCGATCATTGCGCAGCTCGATAAAAAGCTGACCGAGCAGATCAACCTCATTCTGCACCACGACGACTTTCAGAAGGTCGAAGGGGCGTGGCGCGGATTGCACTACCTGGTGAACAACACCGAGACCGATGAAATGTTGAAGATCAGGGTATTCAACATCAGCAAAGTGGACCTGGGCAAAACGCTCAAGCGCTATAAGGGCACTGCCTGGGATCAGAGCCCGATCTTCAAGAAGGTCTACGAGGCAGAGTACGGTCAGTTCGGCGGCGAGCCGTTCGGTTGCCTCGTGGGCGATTACTACTTCGATCAAAGCCCGCCCGACGTCGAACTTCTTGGCCAGCTTTCGCAAACGTGTGCAGCAGCACACGCCCCCTTCATCGGGGGCGCCAGTCCAACCATCATGCAGATGGGATCGTGGCAGGAACTCGCCAACCCGCGCGATCTCACGAAGATCTTTACCACGCCCGAGTACGCGTCGTGGCGATCGCTGCGTGAGTCAGAGGATTCGCGCTACATCGGTCTGGCCCTTCCGCGTTTTCTCGCGCGCTTGCCCTATGGCGCCAAGACCGATCCGGTCGAGGAGTTCGATTTCGAGGAAGATACCGGCGCGGCCGATCACACGAGATACACGTGGGCGAATTCCGCGTACGCGATGGCGACCAACATCACGCGCTCGTTCAAGCTCTATGGGTGGTGTTCGCGCATTCGCGGCGTCGAGTCCGGCGGCAGCGTCGAGGGTCTGCCCGTCCACACGTTCCCGACCGACGATGGCGGCGTCGATATGAAGTGCCCGACCGAAATCGCGATTAGCGACCGTCGTGAGGCGGAGCTCGCGAAGAATGGCTTCATGCCGTTACTGCACCGCAAGAATTCGGACTTCGCCGCCTTCATCGGTGCGCAGTCGCTGCAGAAACCGTTCGAGTACGATGACCCCGACGCCACTGCCAACGCCAACCTGTCAGCACGGCTGCCCTATCTGTTCGCCTGCTGCCGGTTCGCGCACTATCTCAAATGTATCGTTCGCGACAAGATCGGATCGTTCAAGGAGCGCGATGACATGCAGCGCTGGTTGAACAACTGGATCTTGAACTATGTCGACGGTGATCCCGCAAATTCATCTGAAACGACGAAGGCACAGCGTCCACTTGCCGCCGCCGAAGTCCAGGTGGAAGAGGTCGAAGGGAACCCGGGGTACTACACCTCGCGTTTCTATCTGCGCCCGCACTACCAGCTCGAAGGATTAACGGTGTCGTTGCGGCTCGTGTCCAAGCTCCCGTCGGCCAAGGCCGGCTAGACACAGAACCGCAGCAGACACTCAGGTGCAAAATGAGGCAGCGCTAGCGAGCGCAAGGAGAGATTCCCGTGGCGAGCGACTATCATCTGAAACTCGACGGAATCAAGGGCGAGTCTACTGATTCCAAGCACAAGGACGAGATCGAAATCGAAAGCTTTTCCTGGGGCGCGAACAATCCGGGGACCTTCGCCTCAGGCGGCGGTGGCGGCGCCGGGAAGGTCAACTTCCAGGACTTCCACTTCACGTCGCGAACGAGCGTGGCATCTCCGAATCTGATGAAAGCCTGCGCCAGCGGCCAGCACATCAAAGAAGCGATACTGACCGTGCGCAAGGCCGGCAAAGAGCAGCAGGAGTACTACGTCGTCTCAATGAGCGACTCGCTCGTCAGCTCGTTCCAGAGCGGCGGTTCCGAGGGATCGAATGCGCTGCCGGTCGATCAGTTCTCGCTGAACTTCGCGAAGATCTCGTTCGAGTTCAAAGCGCAGAAACCCGACGGCACGCTTGGCGCACCGGTCAAGGGCGTCTACGACCTTAAGGCGAACAAAGCAAGCTGAGCAAACTCGCAACATGGTGTAGGGCGGAGTGACCGGTGGCTAACCAGGACATGCTGTTGCAACTGGCCGGCGTCGTGGGCGAGTCCCGCGACGCCGACCACAAAGACCACATCGACCTGGTGTCGTGGTCCTGGGGCATGCTCTCACCTACCGACGTGAGCACGGGCCAGCCGTACGCAAAAGCGAAAGTCGACAACTTCAAGATCGTCAAACGGGCGGATCGAAGTTCACCCGTGTTCATTCAATACCTGAAGCAGAACACGGTCGTGAAGACAGGCAAGTTGATCGTGCGCAAGGCCGGCGGTGCCGACAAATTGGGGTACTACGAAATCGAGTTCAAGAACCTGCGCGTGACATCGTTCAGCGCGCACTCGGACAACGCCGACCTCACAGAGACGATCACGCTCGCCTTCGAACTTGCCACGTTCAAGTACACGCCGCAATCCCAGACGGGCGCAAAGGGTGGCGGGCAGGTGGAATACACGGTGAATGCCTACGAGCAAGTGAAATGACCGGGCCGTTCTGCACGAAGTGTGAACACGCGTGACATCTCTAGAGCTCGCCGAACAGGCCGTCCGCAATGGCGATCCAGCCGCCGCGCTGCAGACGTTGCAGGACCAGGTCCGCCGCAATCCATCTGACGCCAAGCTGCGGGTCTTTCTGTTTCAACTCTTGTGCGTGGTCGGGCAGTGGGACCGCGCACTCACGCAGTTGAACGTCGCCGCCGAACTCGACGCCACCGCGCTCGCCATGGCGCAGATGTATCGCGAGGCGCTGCAGTGCGAGCGCCTGCGCGCCGAAGTCTTCGCGGGCAAGCGATCGCCCGTGATCTTCGGCGAGCCGCCCGAGTGGATGGCGCTGCTGATCGAATCGCTCCTGGTGCACGGCACCGAGCGCAGCGGCGAAACCCAGTCGTTGCGGGAGCGCGCCTTCGAGGCCGCGCCGCCAACGGCAGGATCGATCGACGGTCAGCCGTTCGAATGGATTGCTGATGCCGATATGCGTCTCGGCCCGGTGTGCGAAGCGGTCATCAACGGCCGCTACTACTGGGTGCCCTTCGACCGCTTGTCGCGGATCGATCTCGAAGCGCCGGTCGATCTCCGCGACGTCGTCTGGATGCCGGCGCATTTCCAGTTTGCGAATGGCGGCGAAGCCGTGGGGCTGATTCCGACGCGATACCCCGACTCGGAATCGAGCGACGACGCGCAGGTGCGCCTTGCCCGAAAGACCGTCTGGCGCGAAGAAGCGCCGGAAGTGTTCGTCGGGCTCGGACAGCGCGTGCTGGCGACCGACGCGGGTGAGCACGCGATCATGGACCTGCGAACGATCGTGCTCGGCGCCGCCGACGCCGGCACCGAAAGCACCTCGAATGCCTGAACTCACGCCTCAGGAGCGGTTGCAGCCGGCGTTGCTCGATCGACTCACCGACGAAGAACCGGAGCGGACGCAGGAACCGCGCGAGCGGCGCGTCATGACCAAGAGCCGGCTGCGTCAGGCGGTGCTGCGCGACCTCGCCTGGCTCTTCAACTCGACCCGCCTGGAGAGCACGCTCGATCTGAGCGGGCTCGCGGACGTGCGCCGTTCGGTGATCAATTTTGGCTTGCCCGCGCTCGCGGGGCGCGCCGCGTCGTCGATGGACGTGACCGCACTCGAACGCGCCATCCGTCAGGCGATCCTCGACTTCGAGCCACGCATTCTGGGGAATACGCTGCAGGTCACGGCGCTGCTCGAGCCGCGCTCGCTCGACCACCACAACGTCATCGGCGTGGAGATTCGCAGCGAGTTGTGGGCGCAACCGGTGCCGTTGGAGCTGCTGGTGCGCACCGAAATCGATCTCGAGACGGGAAAAGTCCAGATCGCCGATCTCCTCGCAGCGCGAGTGGCGTGATGGATCCGCGGCTGCTCGAGTACTACAACATAGAGCTGCAGCATCTGCGCGAGATGGGGGCGGAGTTCGCCCATCAATTCCCCAAGATCGCCGCGCGACTCGGAATGAACGGCCTCGAGGTGGCCGATCCGTATGTGGAGCGGCTGATCGAGGGCGTCGCGTTTCTCGCGGCCCGTGTCCAACTGAAACTCCACGCCGAGTTTCCCCGTTTCACGCAGGCGCTGCTCGACATCGTGTATCCGCATTACCTTGCGCCAACGCCGGCGATGCTGGTCGCGCAGTTCTACCCGGACGCCGACGATGCCAATCTCGTTGCGTCGAAGACCGTGCGACGCGGCACGTCGATGAGCGGGATGATGGGCGGAGACGACGCGACCGCGTGTGATTTTCGTACTGCGCACGACGTGGTGCTCTGGCCTGTTCAGATCGTCACGGCCAGTTACTTTACGTACGCGCCTGACTTGCCCTTGAATGCCCTGCGCCTGCCGCAGCCGATCAAGGGCGGCGTTCGCATCCGCCTGAAGACGGGAGAGGGGCTCAAGTTCGCGCAGCTCCCGCTCGATCGCCTGTCGTTCTACATTTCCGGCGGCGAGGAGACGGCCAACAAGCTGTACGAACTCTGTGCCGGTCACACCCTTGGCGCGCTGGTGCTGCCAGCGAAAGGGCAGCCGCGGCGTCATCAGTTCGTGTCCGGCGGCAACATCCGGCCGGCGGGCTTCGACGACCGCGAAGCGTTGTTACCCGTCACCCTGCGCGGATTTCAGGGATACCGGCTGCTCCAGGAGTATTTCGCGTTTCCGCAGCGCTACCGCTTCGTCGAGGTCGGCGGGTTGGCGAGCGCGATCAAACAGTCGACGGTCGACGAGATCGAACTCGTTCTGCTCTTCGATCGCGGCGAGGCCGTGTTCGAGGCCACCGTCGACAAGTCGAACTTTGCGCTCTACTGCACGCCGGCGATCAATCTCTTTCCCAAGCGCGCAGACCGCATTCACCTGTCCGACAACACGCACGAGTACCACGTGGTCGCCGATCGGACGCGGCCGATGGATTTCGAGATCTATGAGGTCACGGACGTCGTCGGTCATGGAGGCGGATCGGACAGCGACCAGACATTTCTGCCGCTCTATACCGCGTACATCAGCCATCGCGATCGTGAGCACCCGGCATACTTCACCGTTCGTCGTGAGCCGCGCCTCCCCTCATCGGCCCAAAAGCGGCGCGGCGCGCGCTCGTCCTACATCGGCACCGAAGTGTTCGTGTCGCTCGTCGACCCGGCGGAAGCGCCGTTTCGCAGTGACCTGCGACAACTGTCGATTCAGACGCTGTGCACCAATCGCGATCTGGTGCTGCAGATGCCGGTCGGGCTGGGCGGTACGGACTTCACGCTCGACGTGGCCGCGCCCGTCAAGAGCATTCGCGTCATCAGCGGCCCGAGTCGACCGTACGCGCCGCTGACCGATGGCGCGATTGCGTGGCGCGCCGTCAACCATCTCGCACTCAACTATCTTTCTTTGATGAACGTGTCGGCGGACCAAGGCGCCGCCGCCCTGCGCGAACTGCTCGACCTGTACGTGCCGGCTGCAAACGTCGGGTTGCGAAAGCAGGTTGACGGTGTCCGCGCGATGGCTGTGCGACCGGTCGTACGGCGACTGCCTGGATCGCGGCCAATCGCCTTCGGTCGAGGGCTGGAAATCACCGTGACGGTCGACGAGTTCGCGTTCGAAGGCGCCAACGCCTTCCTGCTGGGCGCCGTCCTCGCGCGCTATTTGACCGGTCACGTCTCGATTAACTCTTTCACGGAGACCGTTCTGCGCTCGGACAGCCGGGGCGAGATCCACCGATGGGTGCCGCAGTGGGGCGCGAGACCGACGTTGTAGCGTTCCTGTCGCGGCTCGCCGACGTGCCGCACGACTACGACTTTTATCAGACGCTGCGCCGGCTCGAATGCTTTTACGCTGACAAACCGCGCTGGGGCGAAGCCCATCGTCCGATCGACGAGCCGGTGCGGCTCGGACAGGATCCGGAGCTGTCGTTCGCGCCCGCGCCGCTCTCGCGGTTTGGCCACGAGCCGGGCGACGTGAAACCGCGCCTGCAGGTGCGGCTGTTTGGACTCCTGGGGCCGAACGGAGCGCTGCCGATTCATTTGACCGAGTACGCGCGCGAGCGGCTGCGCAATGCCGGGGACCGGACGCTGAGCCGGTTTCTGGATGTGTTTCATCATCGCTTCGTCGCGATGTTCTATCGCGCCTGGGCGCAGGCGCAGCCGCACGTCAATCGCGATCGCCCCGACGCGGATCGCTTTGGCGGCTATGTCGCCTCGTTTCTGGGTCTCAGGCCTGCGGCGTTCCGCCACCGTGACACCGTGCCGGACATCGCGAAGGTGTTCCATGTCGGTGTGCTGATTCGACACGTGCGCAATGCGCAGGGGCTGCGGTCGGTGCTCGAGCAGTTCTTTCGCGTGCCCGTGCGCATCGACCAGTTCGTCGAGCACTGGATGACGCTCGGTCCGCAGGAGCGCACGTACCTTGCGCGCGAGGGCGCCACGCTCGGACAGGGCGCGGTGGTGGGCGCGCGGGTGTGGGATGGTCAGCACAAATTTCGTGTGCAGATCGGGTCGCTCACGCTGCAGGAGTACGAGAGCTTTCTACCGGGCGGGATGCGTCTCGGCAAACTGGTCGACTGGGTCAAGTTCTATCTCTCTCTCGAGCTCGATTGGGACGTCCGCCTGGTGTTGAAGAAGGACGAAGTGCCTCCGTTGACGCTCGATCGTACGCGGCGTCTCGGATGGACGACATGGCTTGGAACGCGTCGCACGCCGCGCGACGCCGATGATTTGTGCCTGCACGCGGAAACCGCGATCGGCGCAGCCGGAGTATCTGTCTGATGGGTGAGATCAGCCGTTCAAACCTCTTCAGTAAGCTCGACGCCCTCGCCTACAGAGCGATCGAAGGGGCGACGGTGTTCTGCAAGCTGCGTGGCAATCCCTATGTGGAACTGGTGCACTGGATTCAACAAATCCTGCAGACACCAGACTCGGACCTGCATCGCATCGTCCGCCACTTCGAGATCGACGCGTCGCGGCTCGCCAAGGACATCACCGATTCGCTCGATCGCCTGCCCCGCGGCGCGACGTCGATTTCGGATCTGTCCTCGCATGTCGAGAACGCCGTCGAGCGCGGCTGGGTCTACGCGACGCTCATGTTTGGCGAACCGCGCGTGCGCACCGGTCACCTTGTGGTCGGCATGCTCAAGACGCCGTCGTTGCGCAACGCGCTGGTCGCGATTTCGCGCCAGTTCGAAGCAATCAAGCCTGACGTTCTGACCGACGACTTCGCGCGCATCGTCAAGGGGTCGCCCGAGGAAAAACTCGTGGCCGGCGAGGGATCGGCGGCGGCGCCCGGCGAGGCCAGCGGCGCCATGGCGCCGGCGCAGCTTGGCAAGCAGGAGGCGCTCAAGCGATACGCGACCGACCTGACAGAGAGAGCGCGGAAGGGCGAAATCGATCCGGTGAGCGGTCGCGACGAAGAGATCCGGCAGATCGTCGACATCCTGATGCGCCGCCGTCAGAACAATCCGATTCTCACGGGCGAAGCCGGCGTCGGCAAGACTGCTGTCGTCGAGGGCTTCGCGCAGCGTCTCGTTCGTGGCGACGTGCCGCCATCGCTCAAAGACGTCTCGCTCCTGACGCTCGACATCGGGCTCTTGCAGGCGGGCGCCAGCATGAAAGGCGAGTTCGAGAATCGGCTGCGTCAAGTGATCGACGAAGTGCAGGCCTCACCGAAGCCGATCATCCTGTTCGTCGACGAAGCGCACACGCTGATTGGCGCGGGCGGCGCGCAGGGTACCGGCGATGCTGCCAACCTGCTCAAGCCCGCGCTCGCGCGTGGAACCCTGCGGACCATCGCCGCCACAACCTGGGCCGAGTACAAGAAGTACATCGAAAAAGATCCGGCGCTGACGCGCAGGTTTCAAGTGGTGCAGGTCGCCGAACCGGGCGAGCACAAAGCGATCCTCATGGTGCGCGGCGTGGCGAGCGTGCTCGAGAAGCATCACCGCGTTCAGGTGCTCGACGAGGCGATCGAGGCGGCCGTACGGCTGTCGCATCGCTATATCCCGGCGCGGCAGCTTCCGGACAAAGCCGTCAGCCTGCTCGACACCTCAAGCGCACGTGTGGCGGTCAGCCAGCACGCGGTTCCGCCCGAACTCGAGGATGTCCGCCGCAAAATCGAAGCGCTGCAAATCGAACTCGAGATCATCGGCCGGGAAGAAGCCGTCGGCATCGACGCCACGGCGCGGCGCGCGGCAGCCAACGAGCAGTTGGCGGAGAGCGAGAAACGGCGAGCCGAGCTCGAGGAGCGTTGGAAACAGGAGCGCGAGCTCGTCGATCGCATTCTGGCCATCCGGGCGGATCTGCGCAAAGGCGCCGAGCGCGTGGAGGGCACAGGAAGCAAGTTGGAAAAGGCGGCGGCAGCGCAGGCAACCGCCGACCCGCCTGCGGCGGCGCCTGTTTCTCCAGAAGACCGCGAGAAGCTGCTGGCTGAACTCTCCGATTTGCATAAGAAACTCGTCGCGCTGCAGGGCGAATCGCCGTTGATCCTGCCCAGCGTCGATGAGCACGCGGTTGCGTCGGTTGTACAGGATTGGACCGGCGTGCCGGTCGGGCGCATGGTTAAAAACGAGCTCGAGGCTGTGCTGAAACTTGCGGAGACGTTGAACCAGCGCGTCGTCGGCCAGCGGCATGCGCTCGAAGTGATCGCGAAACGGATTCAAACGTCGCGCGCAAGGCTGGATAATCCGAACAAGCCGATTGGCGTGTTCATGCTGTGTGGTCCCTCCGGTGTAGGCAAGACCGAAACCGCCCTGGCGCTCGCCGAGGCGCTCTATGGCGGCGAGCAGAATATCATCACCATCAACATGAGCGAATTCCAGGAGGCGCACACCGTCTCGACGCTAAAGGGGGCCCCGCCCGGATATGTCGGCTACGGCGAAGGAGGCGTCTTGACCGAGGCGGTCCGGCGCCGGCCGTACAGCGTCGTCCTCCTCGACGAAGTCGAAAAGGCGCACCCCGACGTTCACGAGCTGTTTTTCCAGGTATTCGACAAGGGCTGGATGGAGGACGGCGAAGGGCGGCACATCGACTTCAAGAACACGATCATCCTTCTGACGTCGAACGTCGGGACCGACCTCATCGTCAGTATGTGCAAGGATCCCGAGCTGATGCCCGAGTCCGAAGGAATCGCCAAGGCGCTCCGCGATCCGCTATTGAAGCAGTTTCCCGCTGCTCTGTTGGGCCGGCTCGTAGTGATTCCGTACTTCCCGCTCAGCGACGTCATGCTCTCCAACATCGCGCGCTTGCAGCTTGGACGCATCGCCAAGCGCGTGAGCGAGCATCACAAGATTCCTTTTTCGTACGACGATGAGGCGCTGAAATTGATCGTGAGCCGCTGCGTCGAGGTCGAGAGCGGCGGGCGCATGATCGATGCCATCCTCACGAACACCGTCCTCCCGACGATTAGCCGCGAATTTCTCACCAGGACGATGGCCGGCGAACCGATGAACAGGGTTCACGTCGCCGTCGCCAATGGCGATTTTACGTATCAGTTCAATTAAATCGGGATCACTATGGAACCGCCACTGACTACCGAGGCGCCACCGTCCACCGAGCCGTCAGCGTCCCACGAATACGACATAACCGTTGGCGAAGCCATGAAGATGGCGATCGTTTTCCAGCAGCGCGGTCAACTCGAGGATGCGAAAAAGGTCTACGACCGCATCCTGCAGGCCGCGCCGGATCATCCGGATATCGTGCATTACTACGGCGTGCTCCTGCATCAACTCGGTCACAGTGAGGAGGCGATTGAAGCTATCCAACGAAGCCTCAGGCTCGAACCCAACCGTGCGGAGTGTTATAGCAACCTCGGCATCATCTTGCGGGCGCTCGATCGCGACGACGAGGCGCTGGCGGCGTACACAAAGGCGATCGAGCTCAATCCAACGCATGCCGAGGCCCACAACAATCTAGGCGTCCTTTATCGCTTCGTGGGCAAGCCGGCGGAAGCGGAAGCCGCGTACCGCAAGGCCATTGAATTGAAGCCTTCCTACGCCGAGACGTATCACAACCTCGGTGTGCTGCTGACCGGCCAGAAACGTCACCGCGAGGCCATCCTGTGCTACTTCAAGGTGCTCTCGCTCGAGCCGGCACGAACCGACGATCGCCGGCTGCTGGCACTCGCGCACTGCGAAATCGGCGAACGCGACAAGGCGATCGAGATTTTCGAGACGTGGATCAAAGAGGATCCTGAGAGTCCGGTGGCCAAACACATGCTGGCCGCGGTTTCGGGCCGGGATGTTCCGGCGCGCGCCTCGGATGACTATCTGGTACTGAGCTTCGACAGCTTCGCGGAGTCGTTCGAACGCAAACTCGAGCAGTTGTCATATCGCGCGCCGACGCTCGTGGCTGCCGCAGTCGAGCGCTCCCCCCTGCAACCGACCGGCACGCTCGACGTCCTCGACGCGGGCTGCGGAACGGGTCTGTGCGGACCGCTTGTCAAACCGTATGCGCGCCGGCTCGTCGGGATCGATCTGTCCGCGGGCATGCTGTTGCAGGCGAAGCAGAAGCAGGTGTACGACGATCTTTTCAAAGTCGAGTTGACGCGCTATCTCCGCGACCGCCATGCCGAGTTCGATCTGATCGTGTCGGCAGACACGCTCGTGTACTTCGGTCCGCTCGAGGAGGTCGCCGCCGCCGCGAGCGGCGCGCTGCGTCCCGGCGGTCAGTTCGTCTTCACACTGGAAGAACTCGTGACGCCGCCCGCCGGGGTCGAGTTTCGCATCGAGACGCACGGCCGCTACAGCCACTCGCAGCAATATGTCGAAGGCGTCCTGCAACGCGCCGGATTCGCAACGGACATCACGCATGCCGACCTGCGTACCGAATCGGCGCTTCCGGTCGCCGGACTCGTGGTGCGCGCCACGAAAGTGAATGGACACGACGATGCCGACCACGTCTGAACGCGTCGAACTCATCACGCCGCTGGGCGAGGAGTTGCTCTTTCACGGCATGCACGTGCAGGAGGAATTGAGCCGCCTGGGCGAATATCAGCTCGATTTGCTGAGCAAAAACAATGATATCGACCGCGACAAGATCCTCGGAGGCAAAGTCACGGTCAAGGTGAAACTGCGCGATGACAAGATCCGTTACTTCAACGGGTTCGTCACGCGATTTAGTGCAGGAGCCGCGCTCGGCAAGTACGCCCGCTATCACGCGGTGGTGAGCCCATGGATGTGGTTTTTGAC
>JBKPAJ010000241.1:0-10773 GCA_046726375.1 Acidobacteriota bacterium | reverse complement strand
ACCAGGCCGAACGCGCCGTCGAACGTTGCCACGTAAGGTGCGTACTCAAAATACAAAACGGCGGTGTCGGCGGCGAGACGTGCAAACCCAATCGGATCGCGCATGATGCTCCTGCGCGCGAGTGTCCTTCCCGCGGCGCTGGCGGCTTCCCCCGATCCGAGAGCGGCTTCAACGCGCCACGCGAGGCCCTCCGCCAAGAAGACCTGTGCCGGCCGCCGCCAGTGATTGCGGTGGTCCGACTCCTGCAACAAGCGCGCGGGATCCTCGACCGCCAGACCGCTGAAATCTTCGGGCACCAGGATTGGGGCCACCACACCAATAAGAAACTGGCCGCTGCGCGGGTTGAGTGCGGGAGCCGACCCGGTCACGCGTCCAGTCACATACGCGTATGCGACCATCCCTAGCGCCACCAGGACCAGCAGCGCGACAGGTCCGGCCAACTGTCGCCAGCGCCGCGAGCCGTTCGCGAGTTCGATGAACAGCGCTAGCACAGGAACGAACGCCACCGGCACCAAAAGCGCCGTTCTCGTGCACAGAGCCAAAGCCAATCCCAGCGCTGCCACGATCCAAAACACCAGCCGCCGCGACGTGATTGCCGCTGCGGTGGCGGCCACGCCTAACCACACACCAGCGGCGCCGATCTGATCAGTCATCATGGAGCGGTCGTAGTACAGGAGCATTGGTTCGAGGCTCGCGACGACGAGCACGGCCCACGCTACCCATCTCCTCAACCCGAGCATTACGCATAAAGCGGCGCTAGCGGCACACACCACGGCGCTGATCAGCGTCTGCACCACAATCAACGCGGTGATGCTGTGCGTGAATCGGAAGATTGCGTTCGCGGCCAACCCATACATCCACGACCGATCGGCTGGAATCCAATACCCGAACGCGGTATCGAGATACGAGACTGAGTCTCCGATGAAGAACCGGGGGTGAGCATCCACGGCCAGCAACACGGCGCGAATCATCAGCGCGACGCCGCAAAAACGTGCAACAGCGGCACGTCCGATACGATGGTCGTTGGCAGGATAACCGCTCACCATCAACCGATTCTGAGCGCGTGGCGGTCCGCATCCGGGGTGCATTTTCCTTAGCCGGCTGTCGTACACACATAGTATTCCCGCTCAGCAGTACTGTCCGTCTACCGGGCGTCGCTGCGGCTTGGGAAGCCTGTCGTGCGTCAGTTTCGCGAGGAGCGCGGCAGCGAATTGAGCTCCGCTTAACAGCCCGTGGTAAAAGTGGCGACGGCATTCGACCCGCGATGCATCCCCGATGGCTGCGTTGCTCCTTCCTCAATATGGCCCGATATTCTCGGTCGTCGCGCCTTGCCCTCGGGGCGGCCTCGCGTGTCTCGGTGCTCGCCGCCACTTTCACCACGGGCTGTTAAGCCTCCTCAATTCAATTGAGTTGCGAATCGTGGCATCGAAGTAAGCCGCCGGTACAGGCGGAACGCCGGCGCCTTTCGCATCGCTCGCGCTGTTGGCGCGACCTGCGCAAGTGAGCGCCGGGGTTTGATTGCGATTTTTCTGTTGACACACTCCCACAGCACTGCCATCGTCGTCGTCGAGGTCGAGCGTGATATGTATGAGTACGACCTCCCTGCGGACGAGCGATCTGCTCGCGACCTCCATAAGCATTTCGCACATCGGGCGTTTCGGCCGGGACGAGAGCCGCTCGTCGCTGCCGTCTTGAGCGGGCGAGACGTGCTCGCGGTGATGCCGACTGGTTCGGGCAAATCGCTTGGCTATCAGCTTCCCGCCGTCATGTTGCCTGGAATCACGCTGGTTGTCTCGCCGCTGATCTCGCTCATGAAGGACCAAGTGGACGAGCTCAATCGCCGCGGAATTGCCGCGGGCGCACTGCACTCGATGCTGTCGAACGAGCAACGCCGGCAGGCGATTGCGGCGGCGCGAGCGGGACGGCTGCGGCTCCTGTACGTGGCGCCGGAACGCTTTGCATCGGATCACTTCCTGCAGGTCCTGCGCGAGCTCACGATCGCACGCTTTGTTGCCGATTGTCGCCACGCGCCCATCGCTTTATCCCTCGTCGCGCCGCTTGTTCAGCGCTCGTCTTCGACGAAGGCTTTCAATCGACTGAGCGTGACGTCCCAGGACCTGGCGATGCGGTCGAGCGCGGCGCGCGCGTCCTGCAGCCGTTTCGGATCGAGCGACCAGATCAGCTCGCGTCCGCGCCGGATGTTTCGCACCAGTCCCGCGTCCTCCATCGCACGGAGGTGTTTGGTGACCGCCTGACGTGTGACACCGGCGTCGTCGCTCAAGCGCGTGATCGAGAGCGGCCCATCGGCACAGAGCCGGGAGACCAGCCGCAGCCGCGTCTCGTCTCCCCGCGCCGCGAACAACGGCGCGGCTTCGCTCAGCTTTGCCGCTGCCGCACTATGACGTCGCGACATGACGCTCGATGTTTTTCAGCTGTTCGGTCCACCCGCCCTCGTTCATTCGGAACGCCTCGTCGCGCCGCGCCGCCGGAATGCGGTCGAAGCCCGATTCGACAATGGTGAGGGCGGTGCCGCCGTCGACCTCATCGAGACGGAACTCGACCAGGGTGGACGGCTCTTTCGAATAGTCGACCGCCGGGTCGACGGCATAGGGGTGCCACCGATACGAAAAATAGCGCTCGGGTTCGATGCGATCGATCTGCATCTCCATCGAGAGGTGTTCGTAGCCGGGATGCGTAATCCTGCCCTTCACGGTGGCGCCGGGCGCGAAGCCACGCTCCAGCTTGACGCGGAACCAGGTCCCGAACTCGTTGGCGTCGGTAAGCGCGCGCCAGACGCGTGAGCGGGGCGCGCGCAGAACGATCTTCTTCTCGATGCGATCGGTAGTGACCATGCTCATAGATATGCAACCTCTTCGTTGCATATCATAACGCGCGCGCTTTCAATATGCAACCTCATGGTTGTGTGTCGGTTTGCAGGTGGTGTCGGCAGGTCGCAGGCCGCAGCGCCAGGTTTGAACTGTCTGCGGGTGTGCAGTTTTACACGTCTACAAATTTACGGTTTTGCGTGTCGCCGGTTTGCAGCGCGGTCGGCAGGAACGCCGGGTTCGCTGGCGCACACGTTCGCAGCCCAGGCCGGTGACGGAATTTCTGCCAGCGCTTCATGTAGCCCGAACCTTCAGGTCCGCGATGGCGACTGCGCCCCGCGTGCCGTTACTTCAGTCCGCGCACCAGAAACAACTGCGACAGGAGCCGACTGTAGCTGTAGAAGTACGCGTGGCCCGTCGGAGTGACGCGAAAGTCGATGATCGAATACACACCGGCGGCGTCAGGTGGGACCAACGTCTTCCACAACTGCCGCCGGCCGGTGGCGATGTCGAGCCGGAATACGTGAGCGGGTACCTCTCCGCGACGGAACAACCACAGCGACCGCGCGTCGGCGCTCCAGGCAACCGGCCGTTCGCCGGGTTCCGTCCCTTTCACGGGCCTCGGCGAGCCGCCTTCGATCGGCCACAGCGAAATACCCTGTCCTGCCACCCCGATCGCTGCCGCCCATTGTCCGTCGGGGGAAATCGAAATTGCGCGCGTATCTTCGGGCGTCAGTGGCTGCGGCGGCCCGCCGTTGAGGTCTTGAATATAGGAACGAAGATTACGGTCGGGTTGGCGCCCGTTGAAGAGGATCCGCTGTCCATCGGGCAGCCACCAGGCGCCGCTGTAAGTCGTAATGCCGTGAGCCGGTACGGGCTTCGGTTCACCGGCGCCGCTCGGCACCAGCAAAAGCTGACGACCCGACTGTGTCGTCGCCAGCACGGTCTTGCCGTCCGGTGACAGATGGTCGGCGAATCCGTCCTTCAGCCCCAGATGAATTGGTGGCGAGCCATCCGTGGCGCGGAGGTAGATGCCGAAGCGATCACCGAACAATAGCCAGCGCCCGTCAGCAGACAGGTCGGCCACGCCCGAATCGTCAAACCACGACAAGTCGCGTTCGATTGCCTCGCCCGGGGGCACGCCGATGACAGCATTGCGCTCGTCGTCGCGCGTAAGAAGTACGCGCCCATCGGCGGCGATGTCCCACAACGTCAGTGAACCGGGGCCTTCCAGAACCGCTCGTTGTTTGCGATCGAGATTGACGGCGCGCAACGTGCGGTTGGTCGACAACGCGTCGGCAGTAAACCAGACTTCCTCGCCGTTCGGTGACCAGGCGAGCCCGCGCACGCTGGGCCACTCTTCGGTCAACCTGGTGACCGTAGCGGTATTCACTTGCACAACCGACACGCTGCCGCCGACGCCGCGACCAATTGGATCTTCGAGGAACGCGATCCGTCCGCCGTCACGCGAAAAGCGGAGAAAGCGTATCGAGTTGCTGGTCTTGTAGAGCGTGCGACCGCCGTATTCGATCCAACTCTGCCCGCCGACATCGCCGGCCGAGCGGACCATCGCCAGTTGCGACCCCGAGGGGTCCCAGTCTGCATCCTCGACGTTTTCTGCCACTTCGCGAGGTGAGCCGCCCCCAATAGGCGCGAACGCGAGCGTGCCGACGAAGCGTTCGCCGAGCAGAAACCTGCGGCGCAGCGACAGGGCGAGTTCGCCAGAGCGCGCGGCGAGGACGTCGCTCTCGCGAGGGTAGTTGAGGGAGCGTGACTGCGGGCTGTCGGCAAGATCGATGCGCCACACTTCGAGCGCATTCCCGTCGCGCGCCTCGCTGTAAACCACCGCTTGTCCGTCGGACGCAAATCGCGCTCCACCGATGCGGCCACGCCGGAATGACAGTTGTTCGTACGACGCGCCCGGTACCGGCCGCAACAGCAACCAAAGGATCGCGACGCCTTCGATCAGAGCGGCCACGGCCGCGAGCGACAACAGCAGCGTGCGGCGGTGCCGCAGACCCACTTCGTTTGCTGGTCCGGATGCCGTTGTCGACGATATGTCGAGCAGTTGCTGCAGTGCAAACGCGAGATCGCGCGCCGACTGAAAGCGGTCTTCCTTATTTTTTTCGAGGCAGCGTGTTACCACGGCCACTGCCAAGGGAGGGAGTGTGGAGTTTAACGTGCGAGGATCGACGGGATCGTCCTGCAACACGGCCGCCATCATTTGCACCGTCGACGGCCGCTGAAAGGGCCGCTCGCGTGTGAACATCTCGTAAAGAACGACGCCGAGGGCAAAGATGTCGGTACGATGGTCGACGCCGCTGCCGAGCACTTGCTCGGGCGACATGTAGCCGGCCGTCCCGCACACGTGAGCGGAGTGTGTTGATTCGTGGGTCGAATCCTGCGAGCCCTTGTCTGGTTCTCGCTCGCCCAGCTTCGCCAAACCGAAGTCGAGAAGCTTGACGCGTCCATCATCCATGATGAACACGTTCCCAGGCTTCACGTCTCGGTGCCGAATGCCCTTTCGGTGCGCCGCGTCCAGCGCGAGCGCGATCTGAATGCCGTAGTCCACCGCCTTCCGGTATGGGACGGGCGCGCGATCCAATCGGGCGCGGAGCGACTCGCCCTCGAGCAGCTCCATGACGAGGTACGGGACGTCTGTATCGACGTCGTACACGCCCAGGATATTCGGGTGGTTGAGGCTGCCGGCGGCGCGCGCCTCGCGAATGACGGCTGCGATCCGTTCGGCATCGGCCGTCTCGCGCCGCAGCACTTTGATGGCCACGTCTCGGCCGAGACGGGAATCACGCGCTCGATACACCTTGCCCATGCCGCCTTCGCCAAGCAGCCCGACGATCTCATATGGGCCAAGGCGGTCGCCGGGAGAATAGGTCATTTGCGCGCGAAACTTCTACGCGTCGCGTCGCTACGACGCGCAACGCCTTACGGCTCTTTCTTGAAGCGGTGAACGATTCCGATAGAGAGGCCCGGGAAATTCTCGCCAAGGCCGCGCAGGTAATCAAATTGAACACGGAATGCCACTGCCTTTTGGGCAGGAGCCCATTCGTATCCGAGACCCAGGCCGAAAGCGAAGTCTGTTGGATTTCGGACGCCATCCTGGCTGTGCAGCGCACCTATCAGCACTTGCGCGAATGGCAGGTGCTCCGACATCGTCGACCGGGCATATGTTCCCCGAATGCCAACCGTCCCTGCGATCTGAGCAACGTCAACGCCGTCGTGCTCTCCGAAATGCAGCCCAATGTCGCCGAGGATCAGGCTCCAGTATCTGACGGCGTTCGGATCTTGCCTTTTGAGGACAAGTGCGTACGTTTCGCGAGCTCCCGACAGAGTACTTCCCGAAGCGAAACACAATCCACCGAACACATCGGCCGTGTGACCGTGAGCGCGCGCGGCCGTGGGAATCAGTGTCATCCCGAGCGCCAAGGCGAACCAATATGGTCGTACGCGCATTGACACTCCTTTGGCATACGGTCGACGCAATAGCCGGATAACCGACCCGACACGAGGTGGAACCCGACCGGGCAACGCGAAAGCGCAATGATTATCGCCGGGTTTGTAGCTTGTCAACGGCGAACGCGTTATTCTGTGCGTCGATTCAACTTACACCGTCGGCGAGGACGGTTTGCTTCCTGCCGAACTCGCCAACCCGTCTGCCCTGAGTGGGGCGAGTCGAAGGGCTGGCCCTGACCTTCGACGGCTAAGGTCAGCCGCCCGGGCAACGTCGACGCGTGAGCGAGCGCACCCGTCGAAAGGCCTGCCCTGAGCGAAGGCGGACGAGTGGAAGGGCGCACTTCCGAATCAGCGAACCTACTGCGCAGTCCCCCGCGTTCCTTCCGCAACGACGGGATGAATTTGCGTGCCCACCCCCTCGATCGCGCACTTCGCCGTATCGCCGGCACGCATCCAGCGAGGCTCCGCCCGTTCGATGTTCGTCCCGGCGGGACTTCCACCCGAGATCATGTCGCCCGGGCTCAACGTCAGGATGTTGGAGGCGTAGTGCAGCAGCTCGTGGATGTTATGGCTCATGCGGCTGGTATTGGAGTCCTGCATCACTTGATCGTTGAGGGTGAAGGTGTGCCGCGTGTTCATCGGTTCTTTCAGAAACTCTTTCGGCACGATGAACGGGCCAATCGGTCCGAAGGTGTCGTGATTCTTGCCGACCAGCCAATCGGAGCCGCCCATTTTGCGATCACCGCGTCCGCCGCGATCGGACACATCGATCTGAACCGTGTACCCAAAAATGTAATCTGCGGCGTTTGCAACCGGGACGTACTTGGCGCGTTGGCCGATGACGACGACGAACTCGCACTCGAAGTCGATGTTCGTGCGCCCGCGCGGCATCACAATCGGATCGTTGGCGCCGATCACCACGGTGGGCGATTTCTGAAAGAGATACGGATTCTCGCGAGTGTCACCAGGTTTCCGTTCCCAGATTCCCGGTGCGGATGTCGCGGCCACGGTCTGTTGCGGCGCCGTCCCCGCGCGCTGCTGTTGTGCGGCTATGCCCTCGGTATGTTCGACGTAATTGCCGCCGGCGTTCAGGATGATCGACGGCCGCACCGGCGGCAGTACCTTCAATGCGGTGAGATTGTAGGCGTACGACGGCGGCGTCTTGGCAGCTGACACGTTGCTTGCCTGTGCCGCGAGCCGTGCCTTCCATTCCGAGTCGTAGCGGGCGATCAGCTGTTTCATGTCCGCGGGCACGGCAAGCTTCGGCGCGGAAGAATTGCCTTTCTCATACGCGGCGTTTGCCTGCGCCACATCGATCACCTGCGTATCACGCAGCACGAGTCCGATGAACTCCTGGCCATTACGCTCGAAGGTTCCCAGCTTGAACGGCACTGGCGCGCTCGCCGTTTGGAGTGCAAACGCGAAGGCAGCGATTTGGATCATGATTCTGGACATGTTTTACTCCCCGTGCGGCGACAAACATTACATCATTCAGCGCGCAGCGCCACGAGCGGATCGACCCGCGCGGCGCGACCGGTGGGGGCGATGCACGCGACCGCCACCACCACGCATTCGAACAGCGAGATCGCAAGATAGGTCAGCGGATTGAGGACGTTAACGTCGACAAAGATGACTTGAATCACCCGCGCCACGCCGGGCGGCGAGTACCGTTCCGGCGATCAGGGCGGGCATCACCAGCCTTCCGCTGCTGATCAGGACGGCGCGAAGTTCCTTTGGTTCGCTACTGCGTTGATTTCGGCGCCCACGGATACGAGTCCGCCATCTTCACGCCTTTCGCTTCCATGACCAGTTCGAGGATCCGCTGCCACGATGCAGTGCTCGTGCTGCGGCCGTAGATGTTGTTGGTCTTGTGTGCGACCACGAGGTTCAACGACGGAAACACGGTGATCCACTGGCCGACGGCGCCCACGGCAGAGTACGCGCCCTTGAACGGACCGGCCGCCTTGGGGCCATCCCACACCCACCACATGTAGCCGTACCCGAAGTAGCCGTCCTTCCGGCGGGCGGGGTTCATCTCCTGCACGGGTGTGACGACACTCACGATGCGCTTCGCCCACTCCCGCGAGATGACCTGGCGTCCATTCCATTGACCTTCGTGCAGCATCAGGTACCCGATGCGTGCCATGTCGCGCGTCGAGACCCAGATCGGATACGCCGGATACTTCGAAATGGTGAGGTCGCCCTCCTTGTGCTGTGCGCTGCGATCCCAATCTTCGAACTGGAGCGGAATCGCAAGCTGCGCCTGCAGCTCGTCGTAGATGTCACGCTTGGTGAGCTGCTCGAAGATCGCGCCCGCGACGTTGAAGTCCCAATTGCTGTACAACATGTAGCTCCCGGGCTTCTGCGAGCCACGCGCCGGCGCCTCGGCAAGATCGTCACCAGAGTAAGACGCGGGATGGTACACGCCCGAACGCGCAGTGATGACGTGACCAATCGTGGCCTTCTTCTCGATCGGGAGAAGGCCGCCGATGTCGTCGATGTTCAACTCCTCGAGCGTGGTGTCCAGTTTGATGGTGCCGTTCTCCACCCAGTAGCCGTAGAGCATCGACAGAATACTTTTGCGCACCGACGCGACATACGACAGTTCCTGGATGTCGCCGTACTGATACACGACGCGCCCGCGATCGACGACCACGAGGCCGGTGGTGTGGGAGTCGTCGCGGATGTACGCGGTTGCCTTCTGCAGGATCTCCGGCGACCAGCCGTAGGTCGCGAGCTCTGCGCGTGGCACGTACTCCCATGACGTGCCTGGGAAGACCGACGTGGAGTTCTGCGCCGCAACAGGCGCAAGACACAAGGTGACCGCAACGGTCAGAAGTCGAATCAAGCGTGCAATGCGGATCGTGGTCATCGACTCCTCCTCGATGGTGCCGGATGGGCCCGTAGCATACGTGGGCGCGGTCAAACTCCCTAGCGGCGCCGATTACCCATCTCGCCGACCCTCATACTGCCGCAAACCTTCTGGTTGAGACACAAAAACTTTGCATCGCGGTGCAACGATGATCAGCACATCGTTACATCGCGCGGGTAAGGTCCTCCACGTTCATCACTGGCCGTTCAGCAACGTGGAGGGGACATGCGACGACGACTTGTCGGAAGGCTGCTTTTTAGCGGCATCGGTACTACCGCCATTGCTGCGATCCTGGCCGGGCTGGCGTCAACGCTCGCCACTCTGACGGGACAATCGGGAGCTGGTGGTTCGAAGAGCATCTACTTCCGCGCTCCCGCCGGAACTTTGCCAACCACCCGCAGCATTAACATCGACGGCTACGACGCGGCGGTGTTGCCAAACGGCCGCTTAGTGACGCCGGTCGGTGCCGAGGTCCCTCTCAACGCGCCGAAGCCCTACGGCATGGCATTGTCGCCTGACGGAACGGTCCTCGCCACCATCAACAGCGGTTCGTCGCGTTTCTCGATCTCGCTGATCAGAAACTTTCAGAGCGCAACCCCGTCCGTTACGCGAGTGGACCTGAACGCGACGTTCATGGGAATCGCGTTTTCTGCGGATGGTTCGCGCTTCTTTGCCTCCGGCGGCGAGAACGGCAACATCTGGGTCGGGGAGACTGGCGGCAATCGCATCATTGGTTCGGTGAACCTTAATAGCCCGCTGCACCCGCTGCCGGCTCCGCTCACCGTGACGAGCGATCCTGCAGGACGTTTCCAGGGGACATTTCCAGGAAACATGGTGCTGGCACCCGACGGACGCTATCTCTACGTCGTCGATCAGGGGAGCTTCGGCGTGTTCGTCATCGATACGGCGAACATCGTCACTGGTGTCAACGCATCAAATCAGTTGACGCAGCCGAACAACTTCGCCGCCGTCGCCGGCCGTATCGCCGCAGGCCGCTATCCGTACGCGCTCGCGATGACGGATCAGGGCGACAAACTCTTCGTCGCCAACGTCGGCGTTTTTCAGTACCGGCATCTCCGCCCGTCACTTCCAACCGGCAATGCGAACAAGGATTACCCGCTCGGCTATCCGGGTGCGGGCTACCCGGAAGAGACCGAGACCGATCGAACGATCAGAATCAAAAAAGTCGATCCGCGCAATCTGCCCGATACGCTTCGTGATCCCGAAGGCATTCGGGTCGGATACATCGACCAGGACATCGATTATGTCGTGCCGGGCCTGGGCAGTCCGAACGTGCCGCAGGCCTCGTCGGTGTACGTGTTCAACACCGGCGCGCGGCCCACGGCTCCACCCCTCGCCAAGGCTACTAAGACCGGTCTTCTCGTTGGCGAGGTCGATCGCGGGATCAAGACTTTCAGTGGCAGCCATCCCAATGCGGTCGCGGTCGGCCGCGACGCCATTTACGTGTCGAATGGCAACAACGACAGCATTTCGGTGCTGCATCCCACCACGTACGAGGAACTCCATCGCGTGAGCCTTGACGTCTTTCGCGGCGGCGACGCGCACCTCAAAGGCATTCAGCCGGTCGCGCTCGCGCTCAGTCCC
>JBKPAJ010000240.1:0-10984 GCA_046726375.1 Acidobacteriota bacterium | reverse complement strand
AATGTGTCCTCGTCCCACAAGTCGATGGGAAACGAACAGTGTTGCCAGCTTCCGAGCAGATCGACGAATTTCAGGTCGACCATTTCGGCGTTGTTCTTCTTTGCGAGCTTGAAAAAATCGTCAGCCGTCATGGCGCAGCCTCCTTTTTCGCGGCGCCTGTCCGTGCGCAGACAAGATCAAATGACGGAGATGGACGTTCCATCTGCGTTCCATCTGCGGTCCATCTGCGGTCCATCTGCGTCCCATCTGCGTCCCATCTGCGTTACCCTACCCGCCCGATATACCCGCTGATCACCGGCGGCACCGGCCGCCCCGCGAGCGTCGACGCCACCTTGCCGGCGATCGCCGCCTCGATGGGCGCGAGCTGCTTGATGTAGTCCCCTTCGAGCGCGGCGAGCGCAACGCCATCGCGATACACGATCCGCGTCCCGGCCACGGCACGCACACGATCGCCGGTGGTGATGATGCCGCACAGGTTGAGCGGATCGGCGGCGCTGATCACAACCAGCCGGCCATCCGGCGGCGTTCGCCGGATCTCACGCAGGCGCGTCACCGCCTCCGGCATTGCGAACTGCTCACCCGACATGCCCGACACGAATCGTCCGCCGCGGATTTCGCCGCGCAGCTCGAGATGGCGGTAGACGCGCGCGAGGGTGCGCCAGGGCGCCATGTTCGTTTCGCGCGCGAGCAGCCGGCGGAAGACCACGCCGTAGCGGCGCAGCAGCGCCCACGCCTGCCGTTCGACGGCGCGATCGTCGTCCGGCGGCGCGTCGATCAGTGACCAGCGGCCAGAGGCCGTCGCTGTCGATCCGTTGACGAGCGCACGCAGTCCCGCAAATCCGTCCGAGGTGACGAGGCCGGCCGCGACCAACTCGGCGATCCCGCGCGAGACGTCCTCGATCGGTAACTGCGAAGCGCTGCACAACTCGTGTTGGAACGAGGCGCCGCGCGCGCGCAAGACTTCCAGGACGCGCGTGGCGGTGTCGCTGACCGCGCGCTCTAGCGGCAAGCCATCCTGTTGATTGCGCAGCGCAACCCAGGCGTCGAGATGCTCGCGCAGGAAAAGCGCGATCGGCGTCGCGCCGACGAGCGCCGCCGGACCTTGTGACAGCCGTGCCCAACCCACCTGCCCGGTGAGGCACAGCATGTCGAGCAGGGCCGGATCGTATGTGTCCATGCGCGCGGGCAGCACCGAACGCTCCCACGCGGTCGCGGCGAGCTCGTACCCATCGAGCGACTGGACAATCGTGCGCAATCCCTCGAGACCAGTGAGATGAGAGAGCGCATCCACGTGCTGCCACGCCAGGAGGAAGCGCGTGAAGTCGGCCGGGCTGACCGCTTCGATCTCGGCACGCAAACGATTGAGCGTGTAGCGGTGGATCCGGGCAAGAAGACGGCGGTCGCACCATTCGACAAAACCGTCCGCCCGGCCCGACACCGCGCCGCTGCGCGTGAACACGCCTCGCAGAATCACGCCTTCGCTCTCGAGCGCAAGCAGCGCGCTGTCGATCTCCCCGGCATCGACGCTCGTCGACACGGCCAGATCGGCCGCCGTCACCGGTCCCGCAATCGTCATGCGACCGCGGATGATCTCGACGAGCGCGGCATCGCGCGTCCAGCTCCGCGACGTCCGTGACGGCGGCGGGCTGATCGGCGGCTCCACCGGCGCGTTGGGATGAACCGCCAGCAGCTCCGGCAACCGCTCGGCCGCAACCCACGCTGTCCGACCGCTCTCGCCGAGGGTGACACGCGCCGCACGGCGCCGCGTCGCGAGCTCCGCAAAGAGATCCCCCGCGGCACTCACGTCGGATTCATCCAGAAACGCCGCTGTAAGCAATGCGTCATGCAGCTCGTCGGCATCACGGGGGTCGGGTCGCGCTTCGTCGATCACTCGCGCGATGGCGGCGGGATCGAGTGCGCCGAGGTCTCCTCCCATCGCCGGATCCATGGCGCGTCGCGCATACACGGCGTGCGCGCGTCGCTCTTCGAGCGGCGCATCGTCCAGAAACGCATAGGGGCGGGCGTTGAGCAATTCGTGCGCGAGCGGCGACGGCTCGGGCGTGTCGCGCGCGATCAAGGTGATCTCGCCGCTGTGGATGCGCGTGAGAACCGCGGCAAGACCGTCGAAGTCCATCGCTTCCTGCAGACAATCGCGCACCGTTTGATTGACGAGTGGGTGATCGGGAATATGCCGGTCGCCGGGGATGTTCTCGAGACAGGCCGCGGCGTCCGGAAACACCGCCGTCATCAGATCCTCGGCGAGCATTCGCTGCAGCTGTGGGGCGACCTTCTTTCCGCCCCGGTTGCGCGGCACGGCGAGCGAGAGGTTGGTGTTCCAGCGCCACCGCGTCTTGAACACGGGCGCGTCGAGAAACGCCTGAACGAGAATGTCGCGTGCAGTGGCGGGATGAAGGTAGCCGAAGACATCGGCGAGTGGAAACGAGTGCTGCGGCCCGAGCGACAGGAGCAACCCGTCCTCGGTTGCCGCGGCCTGCAGTTCGAAATTGAACTGACGGCAGAACCGCTTGCGCAGCGCCAGGCCCCACGCCTTGTTGATGCGACTGCCGAACGGCGCGTGAATCACGAGCTGCATGCCCCCGGACTCATCGAAAAAGCGCTCCACCACGAGCGTGTTCTGAGTGGGCATCGCGCCAAGAGCCCGCTTCGCGTCGGCGAGATACGCCACGATCTGTTCTGTTGCTTCGGGTGAAGCGTTGATGTCCCTGCCCTCGGCAACATCGGCGCGCAGGTCGCTCACCGCGCGCGAGAGTTCGTCGCTGCGCCCGGGCGCCTCGCCGAGCCAGAACGGCAGTGTCGGTGGAGCGCCCTTGGCGTCGGCAACGCGCACGAATCCGCTGCCGACCTGCAGTACCTGCCACGACGCGTTGCCCAATTGAAAAATGTCGCCGACGGTGCTTTCGATTGCGAAGTCTTCGTTGAGCGTGCCGATGAACGTGTCTTCCGGCTCGAGCAGCACACGGTAATCAGCGACTTCAGGAATCGCGCCGCCCGAGGTAATCGCCAGCATGCGTGCGCCGCGACGTCCGCGCACGTGGCCGTTCACCTCGTCTCGATGCACGAGCGCTGCACGCCGGCCGCGCCTGGTGGCAAAGCCCTCGGCGGTCATCTTGAGCACGGAGTCGAACTCGCTGCGTGCGAGTTCGCGGTACGGCCACGCGCGGCGGGCGAACGCAAACAGGTCGTCCTCGCCGTACTCGCAACACGCCGATTCGGCGACGAGCTGCTGCGCGAGGACATCCAGCGGCGCGTCGTGCGTGATGATGCGATCGAGCTCGCCGTGGCTTACGGCTCGCAACAGCGCCGCACACTCGACCAGATCGTCACGTGAGATGGCGAACAAGCGCCCTTTCGGCAAGCCCGACACGCTGTGGCCCGAGCGACCCGCACGCTGCAGGAATGTGGCGATCCGACGCGGCGAACCAATCTGGCAAACGAGATCGACGGCCCCGATGTCGATTCCGAGTTCGAGCGACGCGGTGGCGACGAGCGCTTTGAGCGCGCCCGCTTTGAGGCGCGCCTCGGCGTCAAGACGCCTTTCCTTCGCAAGGCTGCCGTGATGCGCGGTGACCGCGTCCGCGCCGATGCGATCGGTCAACTCGCGCGCCAGGCGCTCCGCCATGCGACGCGTGTTGACGAACACCAGGGTCGTGCGGTGCTGCGAGATGAGCTCGGTGAGTCGGTCGTAGTACTCGGACCAGACCTCGTGCGACATCACCGCTTCGATCGGTGATCGCGGCACTTCGAGCGCCAGATCCATCTCGCGGCGATGGCCCTCGTCCACGATTGCGCATGCGTCGTCGCCGTGTTCGTTGACGGCCCTGGTTCCGACGAGGAATTTCGCGACCTGCTCGATGGGCTTCTGCGTCGCCGAGAGGC
Organism: Acidobacteriota bacterium; assembly: GCA_046726375.1. GTDB lineage: Bacteria > Acidobacteriota > Vicinamibacteria > Vicinamibacterales > UBA2999 > DASPWV01. The sequence goes on along the minus strand of JBKPAJ010000240.1, from coordinate 7,087 downwards.
CCAGGCGCAGCAGCGGCCCGTCCACCACCTGTTCGAGCCGCTCGAGCGTGAGGGCGAGATGCGCGCCGCGGCGCGTGCCGATCACGGCGTGGATTTCATCCACGATCACGGTACGCGCAGTGCGCAGCATGTCGCGACTGCGCTCCGCGGTGAGCAGCAGATACAGCGATTCCGGAGTGGTCACGAGAATGTGCGGCGGCTTGCGCAGCATCGCCGCGCGCTCCTTTTGCGGCGTGTCTCCGGTCCTGACGGCAGCGGTAATGCGCGGCAGCTCGATGCCGACTTGCTCCGCCAGCTGCCGGATCGCCCGGCGAGGTTCAGCGAGATTCTTGTGGATGTCTGCGCTCAGCGCCTTGAGCGGCGATACGTAGATCACGCGAACTTCGTCCGCCAGCGGACCGCGGAGTCCCTCGATGACGAGCTCGTTGAGCGCGGTGAGAAACGCGGCGAGCGTTTTGCCGGAACCTGTTGGCGCCGCAATCAGTGTGTGGCGGCCTTCGCGAATGGCGGTCCAGCCCTTTGCCTGCGCGGGTGTCGGCTCGCCAAGCGTTTCGTTGAACCAACGGCTGACGATCGGATGAAAGGATGCGAAAGAGATTTTTCTAGATTACATGAACCATGGAGTTCGGGCCGCGCCGGCGCTTCATGTGACGCCAGGCCCCCTCAGCTATCAGCGCGCAGTATTCCAGCCGAAAGCTGATCGCTGAACGCCGCAGGCAATCCACTCACCTGGCTGGAGCAGTTCATCCGACTGGCCGAACGCCAAGAGATCACGTTGCCCGCCCTACGTCGCCTATACGCCGGAATGGGCGGCCCTAGGCCGTGGCGATGGACAGCCGTGGAACGATCCGCCGAAGTCGCTCGACGATTGGACGGCTTTCCTCTCCCAACTCACCATGGTGCTGCTGTGGCGGCACAGGAATGTCGCGTCGCTCGAAATCTACAACGAAGAAAACGTCAGGCAGTGGTGGGATGGCACGGTTGATCAATACGTTGCTGTATTGGAACGTGGCATGTCCCGCGATTCGGCGTCGCGCGCCACGCTTGCCGGTTAAGGAGGTGTTATCCTCGCGTGATCCAAGGAGGACCCATGGTCAGCCGTCGCGCCTTTCTTCGCCTCACCACAACCGCCGGTGCCGCCGCTTACGTGGTCAAGACTTACGGGATCGAGGAGGTCCTCGCGGCGACGCAGCAAATCGCCGGCCGTTCTGCCGAAGATGTCGCACAGGACGAGTTCTATTGGCGCGAGATCCAGCAGGCGTTCACGCTGGATCGCACCATGATCAATCTGAATAACGGCAACAGTTGCCCGAGCCCGCGTATCGTGCACGACGCGCTCAAGCGATATCTCGATTTCTCGAATCAGACGCCGGTCTACCACCGCGGTCTCCTCGAACAGAACCGCGAAACAGCGCGCCGTCGTCTCGCTGCCGAATTCGGCTGCGACATGGAAGAACTGGCCGTCACCCGCAATTCCAGCGAAGCGCTGCAGATCGCGCAGAACGGCATCGATCTCAAGCCGGGCGACGAAGTCCTCACGACCGAGCAGGACTACGGCCGCATGTTGACGACGTGGGACCAACGGATGCGGCGCGAGAAGATCAAGGTGACGCGTATCAACTTCCCGGTGCCGACCACGCAGGACGATCTCTATCAACGGTTCGAAAAGGCGATTACACCGCAGACCCGCGTGCTTCACTTCTGCCACATCACGAACTTGACGGGTCAGCTGTTCCCCGTGCAGCGGTTGGCGCGGATGGCGCGGCAGCGCGGCATCCTGACGGTCGTCGACGGCGCGCATGCGGTGGCCCATTTCCCGTTCAAGCTGCGCGACCTGGAGATGGATTACTACGGGACCAGCCTGCATAAGTGGCTGCTCGCTCCCCACAACACCGGATTCCTCTTCGTGCGCCGCGATCGGATTGGTCCGACGTGGCCGCTGCAGGCCGCACCCGCCCGCCGCGACAACGACATCAGAAAGTTCGAGGAGGTTGGGACGATTTCGGCAGCGCCGTACGCGGCAATCAACGAGGCGCTGCAGTTCCACCAGGCGATCGGAGCGGAGCGCAAGGCCGCCCGGTTGCGATATTTGACGATGCGGTGGGTGAATCAGTTGAAGAAGAATCCACGCATCCACATCCACTCGAATCTCGAGCATACCTACGGGCTCGCCAACGTCGGAATCGAGGGCATCAAGGCGGCCGACGCGTCGAAGTTCTTGTGGGACAAGTACCGCATCATCGCGAACGCAATTGTACGCGACGACTATCAGGGGCTTCGCATCACGCCGAACGTCTATACGACGCTCGAGGAGATAGACACGTTCGTGATGGCAATGGAAGACTTGCTCAAAAACGGGGTCGCCGCAGCAACGGCGTAAGAGCTCTCCGCAGTCACGTGACTGCGCGCGCCGCGACGTGGGCGCACGTCACACAGGCTGAACGGCAGCGACGATCAGTTCGATGAGTTCCGGCGCGGAGAGTCGCTCGAGATCGAGCGAGGGATCGGCGAGCTCGTAGGCTCGGATGATGTTGCGCAAGTGCCAGTCGCGCAGTGCTCCAAGTTCGGCGCGCAACAGGCGTTCGCCTTTCGCGCCCACTGAAAACGGATCGAGCACGGCGCGGTCGACTTCGGTCGGCGGTTCGCCGTGCGCGCCGACGACGACGGGTGAGGGCTCGGGACTGTCGAAATACGGCTTCGGCATCTCGCGCACCGTGACTTTCAAGCGTGCGAGCGTGCGCGCCATGGCCCCTTCGAGATACGTCATCGACAGTCCTTGCGCCCAGTACACCAGTGCGTGGCGATCCGGTTGAGTCGTCTCGCGCGGTGTGCGGCGCACGTCCGATCCGTCGGCGGCAACGAACTCGATCCAGCCTTCCCAGAGGTGTCCGCTAGGCCGTCCGCACACTTGCGCCGTATAGGGAACGCCGTCGAGCAAGAGGGGATCATCGATAACGCGCACGACCTGAGCCATTGGCAATCCTCCTCAGCTCAATCGTGCAAGCACGACGCCAACTAAAAGTTCAAAGTTCAAAGTTGAGATTCGCCGGCAAAGCTGGTTAAACTCACGTCGCTTTGAACTCTAAAACTAACGTTGTGAACTCCCAAACTAACTTTGAACTTTGAACTTTGAACTTCAGAATGACCCTATGTCTTCCAAGCGTTACCAGTTCAAGTTGATCGAAGCCGCCGACGCAGGCGAGCTCGAAACCCAGTTGCGCGAAGCCGGCGGACAACAGTGGTCGGCCGTCGGTTACGGTGTGCTGCCTGACGGGCGACGCAGCGTGCTGATGGAGAGAAAGGTGAAAACCCACCATCACGGACATCGTCAGCCGGATCACAGCCGTGATGCCGAGATGGCGAGAAGCAAGTAAGATGACAATGGGCGCCCGTAGCTCAGCTGGATAGAGCATCTGGCTTCGAACCAGAGGGCCGGGGGTTCAAGTCCCTCCGGGCGCACCAAAAAAAGAAAGGTTCCGGGGTTCCTAGGTTCCGGGGTTCCTAGGTTCCGGGGGTTCCCAGGTTCCGGGGTTTCCAGGTTCTGGGGTTCCCAGGTTCTGGGGTTCCTAGGTTTGCGATTTTGCGTTCAGAAGTCTGAAGCGAACTTTCAGAACTTTGAACGTCCGAACCAGGGCCCCTCGACCCGTGGAACGTCGAATTCGGAACGCTTAACACCACTAACCCCTCAATTCACCTGAGCTCCGGGTTTAGGCGGCTGGTTCTGGCGGGCGATCGTCCTCCCGGTCATCGGCGACATCAGCTACGGACGCAATAGTGCCGACGCATACCGGCACCATGACTTCGTCCGAACGAACGACGAGCGCAGGCGCGTCCTGCGCGCTCGGCTCCGCGACGCCGCTCACGATTAAGTAGGTGGCGACCGACGAATCCACTTCGTAAATATGGCCCGGGTGGAACATCGAAAGGTCAAGGCCGTCAATTCTGGCTGTTCGCGGTTGCAGGATTCGAATTCTCATACGCGGCCCCCGCTCTACTCGCTGTCCTCGATCCGCGCGCGCGCGCGTTTGGCCGCCATCTGCATCCGGTCGATCACGGCCTGCAGGTCCGCGAGCCGCTGAAACTGCAGATCGAGGTCGCGGCGGTTCTGGCTGACGCGGCGGTCCAGCTCCTCCACGAGGCGCTCGAGACGTTTGAAATCCCGGCTTGACGCCGCGTCCGCTGTATGACCATTGCCCTTCGATGCAACGGTTGTGTTTGATTTCCCACCGCTTTTTCCGCTGGAAGGTTTGATTACCATCGGTCTTGTTGAGCCATAGCAAAGGGTGAGCCAGAATGTGCCGTCGCGTGCACGGTAAATCCCGGACAGGTCGTCGCGCGACGCCGCAGGTTACCGAAAGCGACGCGATGAATCACAGGTACTGGCCTTGCAATGTCTGCAGGTCGACGAATGGCCGAGAGTGCGCTGCCGATTCCGACCGGTCGTTGCCCCGTTTGCGACGCACGCGATGCCTACCTCGGCCATCGCGAGGACAAGCGCGAGTATTTCGTCGAATGCGTGAATTGCGGGGTGTATAGCGCCAGCCGCAAAGCGTTTCGCCACTTCGAGTACTTGCGCTGGCGCGGGGAAGCGGCCGGACTTGACCGCCTTGATCAACTGGCAACTCGCCTCAAGGCGCGCCCTCCTGGTGTCGTCGTCCGGCTCGACTACGACACTTGGCACGAACTGCTCGGTCCGTCTTCGGTGTGAATCGATCCCGATTCGTACGGAGTCAGCCGTTCAGGAACCCACTTTGCTATTACCAATCCGGAGGCAGCCATGACGCTCCGCGATAAGTACGCGCACGCCATTCAAGTGGCAAAAGGATTCCGAATGCAAGGCTCAGCCGACGAACGGGACGGAAAGCTGCACTTTCACGGAACCGTCAACAGCCAGGACGAGGCGAACCGCATCTGGGATGCAATCAAGACCGTGCCCGATTGGCGGAATGACATCGTCGGGGACATCAAGGTGGCGCCGGGTGCGGCGACCAGCGCCGTGGATGCGAGCACCTACACGGTGAAAGCGGGCGACACGCTCAGCAAGATCGCGAAAGAGCATCTCGGCGACGCCAACGCCTACATGCAGATCTTCGAGGCCAACCGCGATCAGTTGAAGGATCCCGATCTCATCAAACCGGGCCAGGTGCTCAAGATACCCGCGAAGGTGTAGGCGGCGCCGTCCCGCGAATCTTCAATACGAAAGGACGTTCCTTATGCCAACCGATCCCGTTTACAACCCGTCACTTCCTGCGAGCTCGATGGGCTCGTCGTCTTCTTCGCCCTCGGACATGCCGTCCTGGTCGACTGCGTCGAGTGCATCGTCCACGTCCTGGTCGTCGTTCGCCGCCGGCGCTTGTGCTGGTGCGTGCATCGGCGCGGCGCTGGCGTTGATGTACGCGCCGATGCGCGGCACCGAGCTGCGCTCGTCGCTGCGCCGCTACGCGAGCGACGGGAGCGAGCGGCTCTCGCATCTGATTGACAATGGGCGGTCTCTCGCTGAAGACGCGCGGCAGCGCGCGACGTCAGCGATCGAGCAGGGACGCCGGGCCTTCCGCACGAGCCGTGACGCAGCGTCGCGATCCCATTCGTCTTCGGAACCGCTCACGGCATCGGTTTCAGAGATCTCAAGAGTCGATCGCCGTTTCGAAGAACCGCTGGGAGGGTGATGTTATGAGCGACACATGGGCAGCAATGCTGGCGATTTCGGTCGCCGTGCAGACGCTTGTACAGATCGGCGTTCTCGCCGGTCTGCTGATCGCCGTGCGCAAGATGACCGCGACCGTGACAACGGCGCAGGTGAAGTTGGAAGGCTTCGTAGAAGATGCGCAGGCCAAGGTGAATCTGGTCGTAGGCGACGTTCGCGATGTGACGAGCAAGGTGAACGCGGTCGCCGGCTCGGTTCGCGACGGCGTCCAGCGAGTGGAAGATTCGATTCGATCGACGGGGCAGCGCGTCGCCGACGCCGGGCATCATGTCGAACAAACGGTCCGAAACGCGGGCCAGCGCGTCGCCACGGCTGTCGATCAGGTGCCGCGCCCTGTGAAGCAGGGCGTGCCGGCAGCACTCGCGGTGATCGCCGCCTATCGCACGTTCAGGCAGGTGCAGAATCGGATTCGGGAGAAGCAGGCTCGCGAAGCCACGGACGATATGTACGTCGCCAGCTAACGCCGGAATTCGCCTGGATTGGGGTGAACTCCAGGCGGCTTTTGGCTCTCAGCGATCCGCTCTCAGCACGAGGCCGAAGCTTGATCGCCGAAACCGTTCACCCGCACAGTAAACCGAGTAACTTGAAGAGGTCACGGACTCCCACCGTGGCCCTTCAAACCTGCTCGATTCCTCGTCCTTTCGAAACCCTCACAATGAGCTCCGTCGGCTCGAGCGGCGTGTTCCGCATCTTGGTCATACTGAGTGCCCGATGCAGCTCGCCGCCGCGCCGGATGATTGACAAGTCCTCGAGCGCGAAGACGGTGCGAAGGAACTCGCGTACGTGCTACGACGAAGATTGCTCCTCCGGCAACAACGACGTCATCGGGTCGATCACCAATCGTGTGGCACGGAAGCCCTGACTTGCCCGGCGAGGTCGGCGGCAATGTCGCGCGCGGTCGGACGCTGATGCGGCTTGCGCAAGGCAACGAAGTAGGGCCCGCAGTACGCGGCATCATCGCTCGCGGAACTGTCCTGTCTGCATTGCGCGTTTCGGTTTCCAGATCTGGGCATCGCCGTTAGCTCATCAGAAGCTTGCGCGAGTGTCGTCATCCCCGAATTACCCTGACGAAAGCCCGCAGATGTGGCGCTCATCTTGCTCTATTTCCGCGTCGAATGGTCGAAGTTGTCCGCTGGTCACAGTTCGAAGACGCTGCCGGTGCGCTCGCCGGCGCTGATCTTTCTGCCGAAACACTGATTCCACGAGTGTTGGTAATCGATGACGACCCCGAAATTCACCTCTTGCTCCGTGCACGACTCGAGTCGCGCGGTTACGAAGTATTGGTCGCCTCGAGTGGAGAGGAAGGCGTCAATCAGCTCCGCGAGGTCAAGCCGGATCTGGTCTTTCTGGACGTCGCGATGTCAGGGATGACCGGCATTGATG
>JBKPAJ010000239.1:0-17731 GCA_046726375.1 Acidobacteriota bacterium | reverse complement strand
CAAAACCTCAACTTGATCCCAATCTGTGCTTGAAAAGGATTAAAGACGTCACGCGCCGTGGCAAAGCCAAACTGTGGCGCGGGCGGCGTATTGATATCGATGCCGCCCCAGACAGTATTCACGTCCTTGACGTTCGTGCGGTTGAACAAATTGAACAGATCGAGACTCACGTCGAGCCGCGCGCTGCTGCCAACCGCGAATTCGCGTGCGATGCGAACGTCCACGGCCGCATATCCTGGTCCTTCGTACGAGTTCCGGCCGATCATGCCTGGACGATCGGTGTTTGGATTGCCGTCCTGATTCGCGTCGCTGCCAACAAAAATGTTGTAATGCCGTCCGCTTTCGAGTGTGACGACGCCGCTGATTTTCACACCGCCCGCGATCGCAACGGTGGATGGAATTGCGCCGATCATCGACAGCGTGAATCGATGATTGACTTCCTGACGCGACGGTCCTCGCTCGCCGTCGATGTCCAGGGCTTCCGGAATATCCGAGAGGTTGGCTAACGAATCTACGTTGGTGCGCGACTGCGACAACGTGTAGCTGCCGTGAAGGCTATAGCCGTTCGCGTAGCGTCGCTCAATCTCGAACGTGCCGCCGTGATGGGATGATTTGCCGGTGTTGGTTTGAACGAAGAGCGCACCCACTTCCGGGTACGTGCGCCCGGCCAGAATCGGCTTGCCGGTGGCAAGAATGCCGGTCTGAAATGCGTTCAAATTACCGGTGTGTCCGAGAAGGTCGCGCGCCGCCACAAAGAGATAGCTGCCGGCAATCGCCCACCCGCGGCCAATTTCTTGCGTCAGTTGAACACTCGCTTGATGGCTGTACGGCGTATCGATAGCGCTGTCGAGCGTATCGGCCAGTCCTTTCACGCCCGCCGCTGGCACGCGTCCCGTGGCGAGAAACGCCCGCGCGGCGTCGGGGGCGGCTGGTCCTCCCACCGTCCGCTGTTCGAAACGCCCCTGAATCCGCGCCACGCTCGGGAATAGCGCTTGTGTGTTCGGCAAGTAACCGCCGCTCGACCATTCGGTGGCGTTGAACAACTGACCGATGCTGCTGGTCAATCTGTCGTGGAAGACTCCATAGCCGCCGCGGATAACGCCCCGCGGGCTGTATGCGAACGCGGCGCCGATACGCGGCTGAAGATTGTTGAAATCGGTTTCTGAGATGTAGCGCGACGGGTACGACTCGAAGTCGTAGCGGAGCCCGTAGGTGACGGTCACCCGCTCGGCAGCCTTCCACTGATCCTGCGCGAAGAAGCCGTACGAACTGTGATTGAAGCTGAAGTTCGTTTCATCGACCCAGTCGGCCGGCACCGCCTCGGTCCATGTGGTGCTGATTCCGGGGTATGTCGTGGCCGTAGCGAGAAATGGCCACCAGAACACCACCGGCGTGAACGTCTGAAAGGCGGCAAGATTCGGAAACACGACGCGCGCCGGAAAGAACAGGTTCCAGATCGCAGCGTTCTTCAACACGTTGATATCGACGCCACCCTTGAACTGGTGTCCTCCCCTTGTCCACGTCACGCTATCGGCGAGTTGCAAGCGTCGTTCGGAGTAGTAATCCACATCCGACGTGCTCTTGCCCATGATGATGAAGTTCGAAATGTCGAGCGATGGCTCGTTGTAGACGGCCGAAAAATCAAACGTTCGCCGAGCAGCCTGAACACGCGCCTCGTTGACGAGGTCGGGCGACAGGATCGAGACGAAGTTGGCGACAAACGCCTGATCGCGCGTCTCGTTGTCGCGCGCGGTGCTCGAGGTCGGCGACGCACGGCCACCGCCTCCCAGAAAGTTGTCGGTGCTGGAATCGAGGAAGTTGTAGCGCGCCGACAGCGTGTGGTCGCTTTCGAAGTGATGATCGAGTTTGACCAGAAACGACTGGTAATGATTGTCGAGCACCTGGTCGGTGGTTTCGGGCCGGAGTCCGAGAGGCTCGCGCACGGCATTGAGCAGCGCGAGATTGTCCAGCACCACTTGCGAGAAGCGATTCGACTGCTTGCGGATTTGTCCCTCGTAGTTGCCAAAGAAAAATGTCCGATCGCGCACGATGGGCGCGCCGAATGTCACGCCGAATTGATGCTGGTTGAGCGTGTCCTGATCGGGACGGTTGAGGATCGACCGCGCCGCAAGCGCGTCATCCATCGCGTAGTAATAGACAGAACCGTCGCGGCGGTTCGTCCCTGATTTGGTCACGATGTTGACAAACCCGCCGAGCGCGCGGCCGTACTCGGCGAGGTAGGTTGAATTGAGGACGCGGAATTCCCGTGCCGCTTCTTGCGACGGCGTGGCGCGCGGCAGCCCCGTGAAGGTCTGGACGTTATCAGCGCCATCAACCTGGATCATCGTGTTCAGTTCCGGTTGCCCGCCAAACGACAGGCGCGGTGCAGCCGCCGATCCCACTCCGACATCGGGTTCTTTGAACGCGCCACCGCCCACGTTTTCGCGGCCCACCGCGACGCCGCTCGACAGTTTGACGAAGTCGACGAAGTTGCGTCCGCTGATTGGCAACGACTCGATTTCGCGGGTCGTGACAACCCGGCTGAGGTCCGTCTTGCTGGGTTCGATCAGCGGCGCTTCGGTCTGAACCGTGATTTCCTCTGTCACCTGGCCGACCGACATGTCGATGTTGGCCTCCGTCGTACCACCGACCGTGACCGTGAGTGCGCGAACGGTCGTGCTGAAGCCCGCAAGTGTGGCGCGTAGTTCGTAATCGCCCGGCGTGACGTTGACGAAGCGATAGCGGCCGGCGGCGTCGGTTGTGGCGGTGCGCGAACCGCTCGTGGCGACGTTCCTGATCGTGATCGTCGCGTCTGTCAGCACGGCGCCAGTGCTGTCACGAGTGACGCCTGTGATGGTGCCAGTTGCTGTTTGCATTCCGGCCGCGGCCACAGCCGTCAGCACCAACGTCAAGGCGAGAACCGACGTGCGAGCCATGAGCGCTCCTTTGCAAAACGACTGATTTTCCGCGACAGTGAGCGACGTGCAAAGAGCGTCCGATCGGAGGATTCGCCTTTTCGGTCTTTTTACTCTGGCGATCCAGACGAAACAACACTCGGCCATACAGCGCGTGCAACGGAGCCGACGAGCTCGAGCTTGCGGCGCTGATCGTCGGGTGTCAGGCGATTGCCTTCGGACGTCGACGCAAATCCGCACTGCGGACTCAGGGCAAGCCGCTCGAGAGGCACCACGCGCGCAGCGTCAGCAATCCGCGCCTGCAACTCAGCGCTCATCTCGAGCTGCGGCTTCTTCGAGCTCACAAGGCCAAGAACAACAACCCGGTCGTCGGGCACATGCCGGAGCGGCTCGAACGTACCAGAACGCGGGTCATCGTACTCGAGCAGAAATCGATGAAAGCGCGTTCGCCGGAACACCTGCCAGGCAATGCGGTCGTAGCCGCCAGATGCGTAGAACATACTCCGGTAATTCCCGCGGCAGATGTGAATGCCGAAGGTCACACCCGGGTGTCCCTGAATGATCGCGTTGTCGAGCTCGATGCAGGCATCGAGCAGCGTATCTGGATCGCTGCCCCGTCTCCTGTATCCCTCGCGAATCGATTCGTCGAGCAAGGCTGCGTACTGCGGCGCGTCGATCTGAACGTACTCGCAGCCAAGACGCCGCAGTTCCTCGATCTCGCGGCGTGTAAAGTCCACGAGATCCGCGAGATAGGCATCACGCGTCGCGTACGCTGCACGTGACTTGTCGGGATCGTAATACGCGGCCGCCTGTTGCGCGCTGACCAGCGTCACCTTCACCGGCCGCTTCGTGCGCCCACGCAAGTACGTGAATTCCTCGACGCTCATCTGGCGCCGCCAACGCAGCTTTTCGACCACGACCGGTCGTTTGAGCGTGAGCTCGGAGCCCTGCTCATCGTGGAAGGTAATAGCCCATCCTGCCAACTTGTCGAAGCCTTCGAGCGCTTCAACCAGATGACCGAAGAAGGCGTAGCGCCGCTGCTCGCCGTCGGTGACGACGTCGAGGCCGGCTGCTTCCTGGAGCGCAATCGCGTCATCGACGGCGCGATCCTCGACGCGTTTGAACTCGGCAGGAGTGAGGTCTCCCTGGTCGACCCACTGCCGTGCGTCGAGGAGGTATGAAGGGCGGAGCAGACTACCGATGCCCTCGCTTCGATAGCGAACCATCGGCACATCCTAGCCGTCTTCGTGCAATATCCGGGCGCATCATTCGTCTACAACTTAGGTGAAGGACGGGGCGAGCCTGCGGATGGCGCGCGAACAGGACCAGCGGATTTCCGAAGTCGTCAAGCAGGAGCACGCCCGGCTACGCAACTTCATTCGCCGGCGCGTGCCCGACCCGCGCGACGCTGAAGACATTCTCCAAGACGTCTTTCATGCGCTCGTGGAAGCGAACCGGCTTCTGATGCCGATCGATCACGTCACCGGCTGGCTGTTTCGCGTGGCGCGCAATCGCATCATCGATCTCTTCCGCAAGAAACAGCCGGAGCGCTTCAGCGACACCGTCGTCGCGGACGCCGACGCTGAACTGCTGCCGCTGGAGACGCTGCTGCCGTCCAACGACGCCGACCCCGAGGCGTTGTACGCGCGCAAGGTGCTTCTCCAGGAACTTGAATCGGCGATCGACGATCTTCCGCGGGCGCAGCGCTACGTGTTTGTTGCGCACGAGTTGGAAGGACGCACTTTCAAGGAGATCGCCGGCGAGACCGGCGTGAGCGTGAACACGCTGCTGTCGCGCAAACGTTATGCGGTGCTGCATCTGCGCCAGCGGTTGCAGCGCATTTACGACGAATTGACCAAGCGGTGAGGCACCAACATGAAACCGAGAGTGAAGAAATTGATGCTGTTCGCTCCGTTCGCGATCGCAGGCATCCTGGTCTTTATCACGATTGGCGGCGAAATCGTGCGGCTGCTGTGGAACTGGCTCTTGCCGCCGCTCTTCGGCTGGCCGCAGATTAGGTTCTGGCAAGCGCTGGGACTGTTGGCGCTATGCAGAATCCTCTTCGGCGGACGTACATTCCACTTCGGGTCGCGCTCTGGTGTCGGCCGTCGCATGGCCGATCGCATAGCCGACCGCGTGACCGAGCGCGTGGCGGAGCGCTGGGAGCACATGACGCCTGAGGAACGAGAGCGCCTCCGGCAACGCATGCGCGAACGCTGGGTTTCCGACCCGGCCAACAACGAGGGCAAGGTGGAATAAAGCATGCGGCGCGCGGTTTGCTGTCCGGAAGATATGGACTCGACGAGCTGCAGCATTCGCCTGTTCGAGGATCTCGCATCGGCCGCGCAACACTTCGCTGAGATCGTGTCAGAATCGCCCAATGGCTTGCTGCACTCGTTCGATGTTCGTGCTCTTGACCCTGGCGGCAATCGTGATCGTCGGTGTCAGCTTGGAGGCGGTCAAGTTCACTACGACCTGGGTGGCGCCCGATGCGGCTGCCATGAGCTTCAAGGGACAGAAGGTCGTGGCGCTGGTCATGAGCGACGACATGTCGCTGCGCATGTCCGGGGAGGAAGCGTTGACGCGCGAATTGTCGGCCCGTGGCATGCAGGGCGTGGCCGCCTACCGCGTGATTCCGCGCGAGGAGCTGAAAGATGCCGAGCGCGCGAAGAGCTGGTTCGAACGCGAAGCCGTCGCCGGTGTCGTGACGCTGCGTCCGGTCAGCCAGAGCAAGGTCGAGCGCTACGGTCCCGACATCTGGGCCACGCCGACCTACTCCACGCTTTGGGGCTATTACCCTTACGGCTGGACCACCGTCTACGTCGCCGGACCGGTACGCACCGACACGGTGATCGTCGTTGAGTCGCTCGTCTACAGCGTGTCCACGGGCAAGCTGGTGTGGGGCGGCGTGAGCGAGACGTCCAATCCCAACAGTCTGCAGGCGCTCGTCGCTGACATCGTCAAGGAAGCCGCGAAAAAGATCCAGAGACAGTTCCGGTGACATGACGTCGCCCTCGGGGAACAAGTCGTAGACAATCTACGTCTTAGTTGTCGCCCGTCTACGCTGAAGCTGTAGACTGTCTACGACTATGGCCAAAACGCCCGACGACCGCTTGGAATTGCTGCAAGGCACCCTCGACATGCTCATTCTGCGGACCCTTCAGTGGGGACCGCAGCACGGCCACGGCATCGGCCAGGCCATCCGCCAGCAGTCCGACGAATTACTCAGAGTAGAAACCGGGTCGCTCTACCCCGCCTTGCACCGCCTCGAGAAGCGCGGCTGGTTGAAATCCGAGTGGGGCGTGAGCGAAGCGAACCAGCGCGCCAAGTACTACCGGCTCACCGCTACCGGCAAGGCGCAGTTGTCGCGTGAGCGCGATCGCTGGTCGCAGCTGGTGCACGCGATCGGTCGCATCATGAACCCGGCGCCGGCGAGCAAGGAGTAACAGTGCGACCGGACGACCACGATCTCGAGGAGGAGATCCGCGGCCATCTCGCCATCAGCGTCCAGGAACGGATTGAACGCGGCGAGGAGCCGGAAGCCGCGCGCCTGGCCGCGCTGCGGGAGTTCGGCTACATCCCGCACACGCGCGACGCGATGCGACGCGTCTGGTACAGCCGCTGGTTCGACGCCACCGCTGCGCTCGCGCAGGAAATGCGCGTCGGCTTACGATCTCTGCTGCGCGCGAAGGGCCTGGCTGCGACCGTGGTTGTCACGCTCGCGCTTGGCATCGGCGCCAACGCGGCGATCTTCAGCGTCGTGCGCGGCGTGTTGCTGCGCCCGCTCGTCAATCGCGGTGAAGATCGCCTGGTCTACCTGCGTCAAAGCGCGCCCGGCATCGGCGCCGCGAACCTGACTTTCTCGGTGCCCGAGATCAAGGATTTCAGATCTCGATCGACAACTATCAGCAACTTCGGCGAGTTCTCGACGATCGAGTTCACGATGCTCGGCTTCGGCGAACCGCGCGTGGTGCGCGCGGGCGTCGTTGACGGCTCGTACTTCGACGTGATGGGCCTTCGCCCTGTCCTTGGCCGCCTCCTGAGCGCGTCAGACGACGGGCCCGATAAGCCTGGCGCGGCCGTTCTCACACATCGCTTCTGGACGACGTCACTCAACGGCGATCCCACCGTCGTCGGCAAGACGATTCGCCTCGGTCCGCGCAGCGCGAAAGTGGTGGGCGTTCTCGAGCCGTCGGTGCCGTATCCAGCCGACACCGAGATCATCGCGAACATCGTCACGAGTCCGCACCATCTCGGCGCGACGATGGTCACGCAACGCACGCATCGCATGACGGACCTCTTCGGCCGACTTGCACCTGACGCGTCAATTGAGTCGGTACGTTCCGAGTTAACGGCCGTGCACGAGGCGATGATGCGCGAGCACCCCGACTCATACTCGGCGAAAGCGAACGTTCAACTCAGTGTGAAGCTGCTGCGCGATCAGATCACGGCGCCGGCGCGAACGATTCTTCTCGTACTGCTCGCCGCTGCGGCCATCGTGTTCGTCATCGCGTGCTCGAACGTCGCGAACTTGATCCTCGCTCGCTCGGTGCGCCGCGAAAGCGAGCTGGCGGTGCGAGCCGCACTCGGTGCGAGCAACGCGGCGCTACGCCGGACGCTGCTCGCCGAAAGCCTCGTCCTGTGCGGCGTCGGGGCAGTGCTCGGCGTGCTGCTCGCGCGGCCACTTGTGTCGGTGGTGGCGAGCTTCGCCGCGCGGTTCTCAGTGCGCGCACTCGAAGTCACCGTCGATGTCAGCCTGCTGTGGGTCGGTGCCGGGCTGGCAATCGCCGCGGCCGTGCTCCTCGCGTATGTGCCGCGACTGCCGTCGACGCCTGCGTCCGCCTCCACCACTTCGTGGCGACGGCGGACCCGCCGTAGCCTTGGCGACGGCGCGCCGGGACTTGCGCTGGCGAGCAGCAGCGTCAGGCTGACGCCTGGCACCAATCGTCGCCTGCGCGCGTTCGCGATGACGCAGATTGCGTTTTCGTTCGTGCTGCTCGCGGGCGCGGGCACGCTCCTCGCGGCGCTCATCGCCCTGCAGACCGCGGACACCGGCTACAACATGCGACAGGTGCTGGCGCTTGACGTTCCGCCGTCGGCGACGGGGGTTGGCGGCGCGCCGATGATCAACTTCTTCAAGGATGCGACGCGTCGCATCGGCAAACTGCCTGGTGTGCAGGGCGTTGCGGCGGGAACCGTCGTGCCTTGGCGCGACGCCGCCAGCGGCCTCGGATTCCAGTTTGCCGTCGAGGGGTACAGAGCGGCGGACGGCGAAGAGAACCCGCACGGGCGGCTTCGGCTGGTCGCGCCTGGTTTCTTCGCTGTGCTTGGTGTTCCGCTGCTCGCCGGCCGCGACTTCACCGACGACGACCGCGGCGACAGCGAGCCAGTCGTGATCGTGAGCGAGAGCATCGCGCAACGGCTGTTTGCAGACGGCGCGGCGTTGAACGGGAAGATGTGGTGGACCGATCCGGTGTTAGGGAAGCGGTTGCCGCGCCGCATCATCGGCGTCGTGGCCGACGTGGACGACGAGAACGTCGTGCGCGGGCCGGCCCTCACGGTGTATCACCCAGTGCAGCAAATGGGTTTCGCCAGCCGCCTCTTCGTGCACGCGGCAGGCGACCCGTACGCGCTCGTGCCAGCGCTGACCAGCATCATCCGGGAGATTTCGCCGAACCAACCCGTCGAGCGCGCCTCGACCCTCGAGGACGTGCGCGCGAAAGTGCTCGCGCCCGAGCGTCTCAACGCGTTCGTGTTTTCCGGCTTCGCCGGCGTCGCGCTGCTCATCGCCGTCGTTGGAGTGGCCGGAGTGCTGGCGTTCGGCGTGAGCGCACGCACACGCGAGTTCGGCGTGCGGTTGGCCATTGGCTCGACACCGCGACACCTGCTGCTGCGCGTGTTGTCGGAGGGGGCGCGCATAGTAGCGGTCGGGATCACCGCGGGCGTCGCGGGCGGCTACGCGTTTGCGGGCATCGCGGCGAGCTATCTCGAGAACGTGCACCTGCCGGGCGCAATGCCAATCCTTGGTGCGGCGGCCGTCCTCGTCGGAGCCGCCATCGTCGCGTCGCTCATGCCCGCGGCGCGAGCGTCGCGCGTCGACGTGTTGCAGGCGCTGAGATCGGAGTAGGCGATGACGCGCAGCACGAACGCACGGATCGCCGGAGTCACATACGTCGTCTACTGGCTGTGGCGAGTCCGTGTCAGAAAAAACCTTAGTGGCTTGGTTGGCGTCAGCGCACCTCCGGCCACCGTGCTCGAGAGGTCCTGAATCATGCGAATGACATTAGGATTGCGGCCAGTCCCGAAGGAGACATCATGACTTCTCGGAAATCGCTCCGGCTCTGGCCCGGAGTCGTGATCGCGATCGCGCAGTTGGTGATCATGTGGGGCGGCCCCATTGTCGCGCCCGACGCTCCGCTGCCTGTCGGGATGTTTGGCGGAATCGCCTGCGCCTTGGCGATCTTTGTGTGGTGGGTGTTCTTCAGTCGCGCACGTTGGTCCGAGCGCGGCGGCGCCATCATCCTGATGATCGTCGCTGTGCTCGCGACCAGGCAGATCGTCCACGAGTCGATTGCGGGCGCTGGGCAGGGGAAACTGATCTACATACTTCCGATTCCATACCTCAGCCTCGCTCTCGTCGCGTGGGCGGTGGCGACACGTCATCTGCAGGACGGTGTGCGGCGCGCGTCCTTGGCAGCCGTGATCCTGCTCACGCTCGCGCCGTTTGCGCTCATGCGGACGTCTGGTGTCAGGGGCGGCGCCGGCTCGGAGTTCCATTGGCGCTGGACACCGACTCCGGAGGAGCGGCTTCTCGCTCAGGGCAATGACGAGCCCTTCGACGCCGCTCAGGGCAAGCCTGTGTCGCCGCCGCGGTCCACGGCACCAGCGGAGACTGCAAAAGAATCGGTGGTGAACAAACCAGGCGAGCGGCCGACCGCAGCAACGGCTGCAACAGCACCAGCATCACCAACCGACGCTCCAGCAATCGCGAAGGCCGAACCTGCCACTCCGGCAGCCGTTGAGGGAGTTGAACGGCCTGCCATGAGCGAGCGCGAAGGCGCGCGAGTCGAATGGCCAGGCTTTCGCGGACCCAATCGCGACAGCATCATTCGCGGCGTGCAGATCAAGACCGATTGGTCCGCGTCACCGCCGGAGCAGATCTGGCGCCGACCGATCGGGCCGGGCTGGTCATCTTTCGCCGTGCGCGGCGACATCCTCTATACCCAGGAGCAGCGTGGTGAGGACGAGATCGTCGCCGCCTACAAGGTGAGCACCGGCGAGCCGGTGTGGCGGCACCGCGACCCGGTCCGCTTCTACGAATCGAATGGTGGTCCCGGTCCGCGCGCGACGCCGACCTTGAACAACGGTCGCGTCTACACGTTTGGCGCCACCGGCATCCTGAATGCCCTCGACGCCGCAAACGGCAAGGTCGTGTGGTCGCGCAACGTGGCGTCCGACACCAAAAGGACGGTGCCCGACTGGGGCTTCTCGAGCTCGCCACTCGTCGTTGGCGATATCGTTGTCGTCGCCGCGTCGGGAACCCTCGCGGCGTACAACGTTGCCACCGGCAACCCGCGCTGGGTCGGGCCTCAGCACGGCGGGACCTACAGCTCGCCGCAACTGCTTACGATCGACGGAGTCCCGCAGATCGTGCTGCTCAGTCCACCGGGGGCGATCAGCGTTGCGCCGGCTGACGGCACGCTGCTGTGGGAGCACACCTGGGAAGGCGGTGCGATCGTGCAGCCGGCTCTCACTGCGGAGGGCGATGTTCTGATCAATGCGATCGCGATGACCGGAGGAATGGGCACGCGCCGCCTTTCGGTCAAGCGTGGACCTGGCGGATGGACCGTCGAAGAGCGTTGGACGACGAACGGTCTTAAGCCGTACTTCAACGATTTCGTTGTTCACAAAGGCCATGCCTTCGGCTTCGACGGCAGCATCCTCGCGTGCATCGACCTTGCGGACGGCAAGCGTAAGTGGAAGGGCGGACGCTTCGGCAACGGACAACTGGTGCTGTTGCCCGATCAGGACTTACTGCTCGTGATGTCGGAAGAAGGCGAGTTGGCGCTCGTGTCGGCGACTCCGGACAAATTCACCGAGCTGGCGCGGTTCCCGGTGTTTGACGCCAAGACCTGGAACCACCCGGTACTGATCGGCGATGTCCTGCTGGTTCGCAACGGCGAAGAGATGGCGGCGTTCCGGCTGTCGCTTGCGCGCACGGGTGACACAGACAAGCGGTAGAACCACAGCAGACACAGAATTTCCAGGAACGTTAGTGACGCTTGGCAAGAGCCTGAATGCCGCGCAGGCACTGTCGATGCCGAATTGAAAGCGCTCGCCCTGTGCGTCCTCGATGAGGTGATTCGCGAGCGCAACGATCGTCGGATAGCCGGTCTTCGAGAGCGAGGCGAATTGCCGCCGTGCGTCGGCGACGACCTTTCGGCGGCTCGAGCCGGCCGCTGAGTAACTCGCAGGAAGAACGCGTCGTATTATTTGCGGGCCCGCCCTGAGCCCCTTCGAAGGGTCTGCCCTGGGCCTGTCGAAGGGCCGCGAGGACTCGCAATCATGCACTGGTTCGGACTGACGATCTTGCTGTTCCTCTTGAGTTACGTCACTGGCGCGGCGCAGCACTGGCCGCATTGGCGTGGACCCTCGCACAACGGCGTCAGCCGCGAGACCGGCCTGCCGGTCTCCTGGCACGCCGAGTGTGCATCAACGGCCGGGCAGGAAGGGATCCTGAGTGGGCCGGCAGATGGGACTTCAGATCGCGCGCAGCGCCGCGGGCGGGGCGGTTTCGGCCCCGAAGGCCGGCCGCTCGCGCCTGTGTCCTGCAGCAACATCCAGACAAAGAACGTCGCGTGGAGACTGCCGCTCCCGGCCTACAGCGGCTCAACACCGATCATCTGGGGCAACACGATCTTTCTGAACGTGGCGACGGCGCCCAACACCGGCACGCTCGAATTGTGGGCGATCGACAAGACCAAGCCGGCAGTGATGTGGAAGCGGCCGCTGGCGCCCGCCAATCACATGGAGCGCAAGCAGAACATGTCGTCGCCTTCGCCGGTCACCGACGGCAAGCATGTGTGGGTGATGACGGGCGTCGGCGTCCTCAAGGCGTTCGCTTTGCAGGCAACGAATTCTGGTCGCGCAACCTGCAGACCGATTACGGAAGGTTCGGTCTCAACTGGGGATACGCGTCCTCGCCGCTGCTGCGCGGCAACGCGCTTTATGTCCAGGTCCTTCACGGCATGAAGACGGACGATCCGTCCTACGTGCTCAAGATCGACACGATGACGGGCAAGACGATCTGGAAGGTCGAGAGGCCGACGCCTGCGTTGATGGAATCGCCGGATTCGTACACAACGCCGGCGTGGGTTGAAGCCAACGACCGCGCCGAGCTGATCATCACCGGCGGCGACGTCGTTTCTGGCCACGACCCGCAAACGGGCAAAGAGTATTGGCGCGCGGACGTCCTCAATCCGGATCGGGATCGCAACTATCGCATCGTCGCGTCGCCTACGATTGTCAACGACTTGATCATCGCGCCAACCCGCAACAACCCGCTGGTCGCGATTCGGCCGGGTGGCAGCGGCAACGTTGCCTCGAGCCACGTGGCGTGGCGGTTCGCGCAGGGTCCGGATGTGCCGACGCCGGTCAGCGACGGGAAGCTCCTCTATGTCGTGCGCGATACGGGCGTGGTGTTTGCTCTCGACGCGAAAACGGGTGCAACCGTCTACGGCCCCAAGCGTTTGCCGCCGGGTACGTATAGCGCGTCGCCAATCCTCGCAGACGGAAAGATCTACGTCACGACAGAAGAAGACGGTGTCACCACCGTGTTTCGCGCCGGACCGGAGTTCGAGATTCTTTCGTCCAACTCTCTGCTCGGTGACTGTTCGCCGTATTGCCTGAGTACTGTTGCCATCTCTGAAGGTCAGCTCTTCATGCGGACGTCGTCGTATCTATGGGCGATCGGAGAACGCAACCCTGCGAAATGATCGGGAACTCCCTACACACACGAGCGACGAAGGAGTGTCGCTACCAGATCACATACACGGCGACAACCGAACCAGCCACGGCAATGCCATACGAGAGCAGCGCAATGACCTCGTTCAGATGCTTGATTTGAAGGCCGTCATAGAGCGTGTGGCGGAAGCGATGCGCCCAGTGAAACAGCGACAGCACACAGAGCGCGAACAGCACTAATCGGACGAGTGGATTGGCAACAAACGTCGCCATGCGCTCAGGAGAAGGCGCCGCAATCCACCCGAATGGAATCGCGACGCCGAACAGCAACAGCAGGATCGGCATCAGCATCGCCGACACCATGCCGCCGGCGCTGAAGAGCATCCACAGCAACGGTTCCGGATGTCGTTTGATCACGACAGACCACCGTAAAGAAGCCAGGCAGCAAGAATCGACGCCGCCACCCACGCACCGTAGTGGGCGGCCATGACCAGATGACCCGGAATGCGGCGACGTCCGGCGTGCACCACAATCGCCTGCGGCGCGGCCGCGAAAAACGTGACCGCGTGGTAGACGACGAAGAGAAAGCTGACAACGTTCAGGGCCTGTACCCACGGCGTGGCCGACCAGGCGATGAAGCGCGTGTAGCTCTCAGACCCCTGATTGACGGCATTCACGAGCATTAGCAGAAACACGACGCCCCATGCAACGAACATGCAGCTCGCTTCGCGCAGAATGAACCGGAAATAGCACCACTTCTCCAGCCACCAATAAGTGGATACCGGCCGCCGCAGCCAGCGCGGATGATAAGGCGTATAGGTTGGAACCTGGCTCATCACGCCCCCCGCGGCACGAAGAACGCTTTCATCGACTCCACTGCGGCCGTGAGTTTGTAGCGCTGGATGGCGCCCGCCGGATCGACGTTCTTCGGGCAAACTTTGGTGCACTCGCCGACGAATGTGCAACCCCACAAGCCCGCATGCTCGGATAGCACCTCCAGCCGATGCGACGATCCCTGATCGCGATTATCGAGGTTGTAGCGCTGCGCCAGCGCAATCACCGCCGGCCCGATGAACTTCGGATCCAGACCGTAAATCGGACACGCCGCGTAGCACAGCATGCAGTTGATGCACATGCTGAACTGCTTGTACTCGTCGAGCTCTTGCGGCGTTTGCCGGTATTCACCGTCTGACAGCGGCTTCTCGATCTCGCGCACGATCCACGGCTTCACGCGAACCAGTTTCCGCATGAAGTCGCCGATATCGACGATGAGATCGCGAATGATCGGGAAGTTGCGGAGCGGCTCCACGCGCACCGGACCGGGAGCGTAATCGCAGAGGAACGTGGCGCACGTCAGCTTCGGCTCTCCGTTGACGGTCATGCCGCAGCTGCCGCAGACGCCCATGCGGCATGACCACCGGTACGACAGCGTGCCGTCGAGGCGATCCTTGACGTGATTGAGGCCGTCGAGCACCACCCAGTCTTTCGGGCAGGGCACTTCGTACTCGTCGAAGGTGATCTCAGACTGCTGTTCCGGACGATACCGCGCGACCTGTAGTTTGATGCGCTCCGGCATGCGCGGCCTCCCCATAAACCCGCTCGGCCGGCGGCCAGCGGGTGATCGTGACCGGCAGGTACTCCACACGAGATGAACCGTCAGGGTTGCGATGGATCAGCGAATGTTCGAGGTAGCGCTGATCGTCGCGCCTGGGAAAATCGGTCCGCTGGTGCGCCCCGCGCGACTCCTCCCGCGCGAGTCCCGCGGCCACGATCGCGCCGGCGACATCGAGCATGAATGCGAGCTCGAGGGCGGCGACGCGTTCGGTGTTGAACGTCATGCTTCGATCCTCGATCGAGATGTCGCGGTATCGCTCGCGCAGCTCGGACAGCTGCAGCACGCCGTCCCTCAGCGAGGCGCCGGTGCGATAAATACCGGCGCTCTGCTCCATCGTCCGCTGCATGGCGTCGCGCACGTCTGCGATGCGGTGGCGCCCTTTCTGGCTGAGCAGATCGTGCTCGAGGCGCCGGTGCTCGTCTGTTTTCTGCGCGATGACGCGCGCCTTGACGTCGAGGCCCCGCGACGCGTATTCGGCGGCGGCGCCGCCCGCGCGCGCACCGAACACGAGGAGCTCCGGCAACGAGTTCGAACCAAGACGGTTGGCGCCGTTGATGCTGACGCACGCGCACTCGCCCGCTGCGTACAACCCGGGCAGCGGCGTGGCGCCGTTGATGTCGGTATGGATGCCGCCCATCATGTAGTGGACGACCGGCCGCACCGGAATCAGATCTTTCACTGGATCGAGGTGCACGTACTTCGTGCACAGCTCACGCACGAACGGGATCTTGGCGTCGATTTTCTTTTCACCAAGGTGGCGCAGATCCAGATGCACGACGTGGCCGTACGGCGTCTCGATAGTGCGGCCTTTCTCCATCTCTTTGATGAAGGCTTGCGACAGCCGATCGCGCGGCCCGAGCTCCATCGATCGCAAGACGGGCTGCGGTTGCGGCTTGCCCAGGTTGTAGTCCTGGAGGTAGCGATAGCCGTCCTTGTTGATCAGATACCCACCCTCGGCGCGCGCCGCTTCGGTGATCAGAATGCCCGTGAACGGGAGCCCGGTCGGATGGTACTGGACGAACTCCATGTCCTTGAGCGGCGCCCCGGCGCGAAAGGCGAGCGCCATGCCGTCGCCGTTCTTGATCGCGGCGTTGGTCGTAAACGGAAAGACCTTGCCACAGCCGCCGGTGCAAAGAATGACGGCGCGTGCGGTAATCGCTTCGATCCTGCCCGACTTGAGATCGATCGCGACCACTCCCTGGACGCGACCGTCATCCACCAGAAGTTTAGTGACGAACCATTCGTCGTAGCGGGCCACGCTCGGATATTTCAGCGACGTCTGGAACAGCGTGTGGAGCATGTGGAAGCCGGTTTTGTCGGCGGCAAACCACGTGCGCATCTTCTGCATCCCGCCAAACGGCCGTACTGCAACGCGGCCGTCGGACTCGCGGCTCCACGGACAGCCCCAATGCTCGAGACGAAGAAGTTCCTGCGGCGCCTCCTTGACAAAGGCCTCGACGGCATCCTGATCGCACAACCAGTCGCCGCCGGAGATGGTGTCGTAGCAGTGCTCGTCGAGCGTGTCGTCGGCGCCAATCACGCCCGCCGCGCCCCCCTCCGCGGAAACGGTGTGGCTGCGCATCGGGTACACCTTCGACACGACCGCAACGTTGAGTCTGGGATTGGTTTCGGCAATCGCGATTGCAGCGCGGAGACCGGCGCCGCCGCCGCCCACCAGCACCACGTCGTGAGAGGGGATCACACACCTATTCCGCGCAAATCAGTTCGTCCACCAGCACAAGGCCGTCGTGCCGGACGACTCGACGACTGACACTCCCGTCGTGATACTCGTGCTGAATACTGTGGCAGCCGCAGTTGTAGATGGTTCCCTGCGTGACGACGACCTCGTCGTCGTCATCCTTGTAGTGTTCCCCGTCGACCGTGCGGCCGCAGGGCGCCCTGTGGCCTTTGAAGCTGCCGCTCGCGTTCATGCCGCCCCTCCTTCGTCCTCACCGGGGTTTGCCGACACGCCGAATATGAAAGCGCGGCGGCTCGACAACAGCCGCCCTGAACGATTGGTGGGACAGTTTACGCCTCCCCCGCGTGCAGCGCAAAAGCGTTGAGAGATTTCGCGGAAAACTCATCGCAGCGCTTGAGGAGGCGGCGCCCTACTCGCGAACCGCCTCCTCTCGACCGGTCACCTCACCACGGCAGTCGTCGAGGTGGCGGTGTTGTTGGCCAGCTCAGGGTCAGGAGAATTCGCTCGCACCGTCGCCGTATTCGTGAGTGTGACACCGGCAGTCGTGGGACTCACGACAATCGCTATCATCACGCCCGCGGCGGCGTTCACCGTTCCAAGTGCACAGGTCACTTCTCCTTCGCGGCTGCTTTTGCCAGTTCGTGTACACGATCCTTGACTCGTCGTCGCGGCGACGAACACCGAATCGGCTGGCAACCGATCAGTGAGGACCACGCCTTCGGCGGCGGCGGGTCCCAGGTTTTGCACCGTCACGGTGTACGTCAGATTGGCGCGCACGGCGACAGGATCGGGCGAATCAGCCTTGGTCACTGCCAAGTCGGCAGCCGGGCGGCTGTCGAGAACGTACACGTCCATCGCGAAGAAGCCGACGTCCTGCTCCGGCAGGAGATCGGCGCGCGTGAGCAGCGAGACCACGAGACCATCTGGCGTCATGTCACTCCCCATTACGTCGAAGCCGAATTCCTGATCATCGGCCGCGAGCCGCACAGTGGTTCCGGTCAAAAGGTCTCGCCGGAACACATCGAACACGCCGTTGGTGTCCCCATCGACGAGGTTCGACGCTCGGGAACTGAACACCACCGACGTACCCTCTACGCTGACCAGCGGGCTCGAACTCTCGTCGTTGCCCTGCGTACCGTCGCTGCTGCGGCTCACGAGCTGCGCCACGACGGTCTGCCGATCGAACACGAAGGCATCACTAATAAAGCCGTTCGTGTCGCCCGGAAACGTTGGGTCGCTCGAACTGAATCCGACGAACCGGCCGGTCGCGGAGATCGAAGACAGGAAACTGTTCCCTTCGAATTCGCCGCTATCACCGCCGGTGCTGATTCCCTCGGTGGTGCCGTTGACGCGATCGCGCACGAACACGTCGACGCCGCTCTGGTCGCCCATCCCAGCGACGAGGTTGTCGGCGAAGCTGTCGAACGCGATGTAGCGGCCGTCAGCGCTGATCGCGAGATTGCCGGCCGAACTGTTGCCAAGGACGCCGTGGTTGTCGACATCCACTCGTTCGATGACCTGCGTCTGGCGATCGTAGAC
>JBKPAJ010000238.1:0-33316 GCA_046726375.1 Acidobacteriota bacterium | reverse complement strand
GCGCTCGGGGCCGATCGCAGGCGTCTCGCGCGCCAGCTCCTCACGGAAAGCGTGACGCTTTCGGCGCTGGGTGCCGCCGCCGGGGTGGCGCTCGCCTCGCTGTCGATGCGCTGGTTGACATCGCTGCGCAGCGCCGGTGTTCCAGGCGCCGGCGATATTCGGCTCGACGGAGCCGTGTTGCTGTTCACGATCGCTGCGACGGTTCTCACCGGCCTCGTCGTGGGATTGCTGCCCGCAATCCAGCTTGCCCGCGGCGACGTGCACACGTCACTGCGCGACAGCGCGCGCGGGCAATCGCGCCGCTCGCTCCAGCGTCCGGCGCGTGAGCTGCTTGTCGCGTCGCAGATGGCGCTCGCGCTCACGCTGCTCGCCGGCGCCGGCCTGATGCTGCGCAGCCTGTGGCAGTTGCAGCAGGTTGACACGGGGTTCGAGAGCGACCACGTCCTGACCTTCGAAACGGCGGTGCCGACGGCGAAATACGCGGAGGGCGATCAGATTCCGTTTTACGAACGACTCTACGAGCGGATCCACGGGCTGCCCGGTGTGACATCGGTGGGCGCGACCAACATCCTGCCGCTCAGCGACAACTACGACAGTCGAGGTATTCAAATCGAGGCGGCGCCGATGCCGCCAGGGCAGACACCCGCAATCCAGGCGCGATCGATCTCCCCGGAGTACTTCACCGCAATGAAGATTCCTCTGATCGAGGGACGGGTGTTCACGCCACGCGATCGGGAGACCTCGCCGCTCGTGGTCATCGTAAGCGCGTCAATGGCGCGACGGTTCTGGCCCGGGCGCAGCGCTGTTGGGCAGCGCATCACGTTCAACAGCGGCATTCCGCAGCAGCTGCAACAGGACGTTGGCGGCCCGGGTTCGAGAGAGATCGTCGGGGTGGTCGGCGACGTGAAGCACCTCGAGCTCGACGAAAGCGTGGTGCCCACGTTCTACACGCCGCAGACACAACAGCCCTCGTACCACACGATGACGCTGCTGGTTCGGGCGCAAACCGATCCCGCGGCGCTCACCGCGGCAATCCGCCATGAGCTTGCGAACCTGGATCCGGTCGTGCCGCTTTCGCGTGTAAGAACACTCGACGGCGTGGTGCACACGGCGACGGCCGAACCACGGATGCAGGCGTCGCTCCTGGGACTGTTCGCGGCGCTCGCGCTGTTTCTGGCTGCGATCGGCGTGTACGGCGTCGTCAGTTATCTCGTGGGCCAGCGCACTCAGGAAATCGCGATCCGCCTCGCGCTCGGCGCGGCGCAAAAAGTTGTGCTCGGCGCGATGTTGTGGGAAGGCCTGCGGCCTGTCGCACTCGGCCTCGGAGCCGGTGTTGTCGCGGCGCTGGCGACTACGCGGCTGCTGAGGGGCATGCTCTTCGAGGTTTCGCCGGCCGACGTGCCGACATACGTGGCCGTCGTGGCAATACTGATGGCGATTGCCTGTGCAGCCGTGTGGATTCCGGCGCGCCGAGCCGCGCGCGTTGATCCAATGGCGGCCCTGCGAGCGGAGTGACGGTCAGCGCAGTGTCTTGTGAAAGCGTTGAAGCACGGTGAGAAAGTCGCGCGGCGGGTCGGCTTCGACGTCGATCGTGAGTGGTCGCAGCGGATGCTCGAATTTCAGTTTCCACGCATGCAGCATCTGGCGCGGGGCTCTGATTGGCGGTGTCCGGTCGCCGCTGTATACGCGTTCGCCCAAAAGCGGATGACCGAGGTGTTCGAGATGGGCGCGAATCTGATGTTGACGACCGGTCTCGAGCTCGAGCGCCACAAGCGCGACGCGTCCGAGATTCTCGAGCACCGTGTAATGCGTCGTTGCGTCGCGCGCGTCCTGGCCCGGCCGCGCCACGCCGCGCCGGCCGCTCGTGTAGCGGCTGGAAATCGGCGCACGAATTGTTCCTTTGCGCGGCGCCGGAACGCCGTGCACGATGGCGAGATAGTGGCGTTCGAACTGATGCGCCGCAAACATCTCGCGTCCCGCCGCGTGCGCCTCTCGCGTCAGCGCAATCGCCAGCACCCCTGAGGTGTCACGATCGAGGCGATGGAGCACGCCCACATAGGGACGCGGTCCGCGCGGCCGCGCGAGGTATTCGCGCACGCGGCGGAGAACCGTGTCCTCGAACGTCGCCCGTGCCGGATCGCTCGGAATCGTGAGAAGACTGGCCGGCTTATCGATCACGAGGATCTCGTCGTCTTCGTGCAGGATGGCCAGGCGCCGCTCTCGTCGCATCACATGCGCTGAACGTGAACTTAGAGATCTCGAGATGTGGAGATTTGGAGCAGATTTGCTGAATTCGTGACTTGCCAAATTTGGCGATCCGCCATGTGGAGGTCACCAAATCTCTAAATCTCTAAATCAGCTCCAAGTCTCCCGATCTCCAGATTCAGTCGGAAAACTGCTAAGGCGCCGACGGCGGTGGCAACCGCTTCTTCGTCGCCTGCTCGAACGCGTATGCGAGCTCGAGCAAGCGCGGCTCGCTGCACGCCACGCCTGTAAAGCTCACACCGTAGGGACCGGGCTTGGCGTTGAACCCCTCCGGAAATGGTGCGTTGGTCGGCGCATTGGGCACAATCGCGAACGGCACAATCACCGTGGGATAGCCCGGCCTCGCAGCGATGCCGGCGCCGCTGGGACCCGGGAAGAGCAGCGCGTCGAGCTTGTGCTTCTCAATAGCTTCGTTGATGCCGTGCGTGCCGCCGAGACGGATGTCCTTCTTGCGATCCGCTTCCCAGCGTGCGCGATCGCGCTCGAGGTCGATTTCATCCGAGACGTCCAGATTGGCCTGTCCGTACTTGATCGCGTTGCGCCGCGGATGCGCGAGGTTCCACGCGCGCAGCTCCGCGAGCGTCTTGACCGGCGCCGCGGGACCGAGCGAAGCCAGCCACGCGTTGAAGTCGCGCTTCATGCCGTACTTCAGCGCATACGAACAGTTCAGGTCTTTTCCACGAACGTCATTCGGGCCGCCGCACGAGCCCCACTTGAGAAAGTTGTTCGCCGCATCGGGATCGACGATGCTCGGAATGTCGGCGGGATCGACGATCGTCGCGCCCTGCGCTTTCAGCACCTCAATGGCGTCGGCCATTGCTTTCTTCTGCGCGTCATTCAAACCGCCACGCGGCTCTTTCTCGCCCGGCGGCGTGATCGCGTCGTAGTAAAACGCGCGCGGAATCCCGATGCGCGCGCCTCTGAGCGCGTCGGCTTTGAGATACGGGCGGTAATCGCGATTCGGCGGCGGCTGACACGCCTTGCTGGCCGCATCGTTCGGATCCGGCGACGCGCTCTCCATCGCGCCGAGCAGGATTGCCGCGTCGGCAACATACTTCGCCATCGGACCCGCCGTATCCTGGTCCGCTGTGATCGGAATCACGCCGTATCGGCTGACGCGTCCTACCGTCGGCTTGATTCCCGCGAGCATGTTCTGATTCGACGGACTCAAGATCGACCCCGACGTTTCGGTGCCGACGTTTGCCGCCCAGAAGTTTGCCGTCGTCCCGATCCCTGAGCTCGATCCGCCGGTGCCGAGCGCAGGCCGGCCATCGTCTGCGCGCGTCGGCGGCGCAGGCGGCGCGCCCGGGGCGCCGCCGCGCCCGGCGGGAATCGTCGTGCGTGGATCGCGGCGTGGATCGTACGGGTTCATGCCGTATCCACCGAGTGCGCTGTAATTACCCGGCATGCCCGCCGCAATGAAATTGGCAAGCTCGGTCAGCACGGTCTTCGCGAGAATCACCGCGCCCGCGTCGCGCAGGTTTTTCGTCAGCGTCGCTTCGTACGGCGGGATCAGACCCTCGAATACGATTGCGCCACCAGTCGTCGGCATGTCCGTCGTTTGAATGTTGTCTTTCAAGGCAATCGGGATCCCATGCAGCGGTCCTCGCGTTTTCCCCTGCTTGCGCTCGCGGTCGAGCCGATCCGCCTCTGCCAGCGCGTTTTGATTGACGCTCATGACCGCGTTCAGCTTGTCTTCGTACAACGCGATGCGCTGCAGATACTGCTCGACAAGCTGTCGCGACGTCGCGCGTCCTTCGTCCATCGCCTTTTGCATGTCGGCGATCGATGCTTCGACGACAGTGAACTTGGAACCACCCGCACCGTCAGGTGCCGCAGGACTAGGTGGTGCCGCGCGACACGCAACAAGGCTGTCGCACAGGGCGACGATGACAAGCAATGAACGAACACTCATAGGGCTGAGAGCATACAATTCCCGGCAGTGCCAGACCAGACGTCTCGCATCAATCACCTGGGTCAGCCAACCGGTCCCACGGTCGGCGCATGGAAAGCGCCACCACTGCCGCCGCGTACGGCGATGGAGGGACACTATTGCCGGCTCGAGCCGCTGGAGCTGCACCACGCGCGTGATCTCTGGGATGCAAACGCGCACGATACCGACCATCGCAACTGGACGTATCTCAGGGACGGTCCCTACGCACGTTTCGAGGATTACGCCGCCTGGGTCGAGGACGCGAAGGCGATGAGCGATCCGCTCTTTTACGCCATCATGGCGCCGAAAGCAGCGGGCGTTGCCTCGTATCTCCGCATCATGCCCGAAGCAGGATCGATCGAGGTCGGTCACATCAACTTGTCACCGCTGCTGCAGCGCACGCGCGCGGCGACCGAAGCGATGTATCTGATGATGAAGCGGGCGTTCGATCTTGGCTACCGGCGCTACGAATGGAAATGCGACGCGCTCAACGCGCCGTCGCGCGCGGCGGCCGAGCGTCTCGGCTTCACCTACGAAGGCACGTTTCGGCAGGCGAACGTCTACAAGGGCCGCAATCGCGACACTGCTTGGTATTCCGTCATCGACTCGGAGTGGCCCAACCGTCGAGCTGCATTCGAACGCTGGCTGGCACCGGAAAACTTTGACGCCGAGGGAAAGCAGCGCGCAAAATTGCGCCGATGACCCCCCGGCTTCGCCGCACGGCGTTGCTCATCTTCGTTGTCCTTTGCGCGGTGGCGGTCGTTGCCGAGGCACAGCGCCGCGGCGGCTTTGGACCGTCGATGCGCATGGCGACGCCCGACAGCTTCGAAGGCGAGTTCCATTTTTGCCGCATCATGTTTCGCGGCAACCGCTACGGCGATGGCGGCGGCTGGGGCGTCGATTCGCCGCGCGCGGACGTCAACCTGTCCATCCGACTCTCGGAGCTCACGAAGACGCGGGTCAGCAGAACGCCGCAGGGTGAACCCAATAACCTGGTGATGACGCTCAGCGACGAATCGTTGTTTCAGTGCCCCTTCATCATGATGACGGAAGTGGGCTCAGCGTACTTCGACGATGCCGAAGCAGAGGGTCTGCGTAAGTACTTGTTGAAGGGTGGGTTTCTCTGGGCCGACGATTTCTGGGGCAGTTACGCGTGGGAAGCATGGTCGGAGCAGTTCGCGAAAGTGCTGCCACCAGCCAAGTACCCCGCGCGCGATTTGCCGCTCGATCATCCAATTTTCAGATCGATGTTCGTGGTCGCGAAGATTCCGCAGATTCCGTCGATCAACTTCTGGGCGGGCAGCGGCGGGGGCACGTCGGAACGTGGGTCCGACAGCGCGATTCCGCACGCGCGCGGCGTGTTCGATCAGCACGACCGCATGATGGTGCTCATCACACACAACACGGATATCGGAGATTCCTGGGAACGTGAAGGCGACGATCCCGAATACTTCCTGCGGTTTTCCGTTGACGGCTATGCGTTCGCGGTAAACGTTCTGCTCTACGCGCTGACGCACTAAGGAGTGCGTAACCGCGACTCCAGAGCTGGCGTCAAAGTTGCACAGTCCGACAGCTTCGGAGGTTTGTGGTGTCTACACCGTCTCAACGTAATTCAGATCCGACTCCGCGCAAGACGACGGGTACGTCGCGGCGTGTCAGGAAAACCGACATGGCGCCGAGCAATCGCGAGATTGCGCAAGAGGCCGCAGCGATCTACCCGGACACGTTCGACACACCGCCGTCGCCGGATGAGATTGCAGCTGAAGCGTACTCCATCTATTGCGAACGTGGCTGCGCTGAGGGCCGCGACATGGACGATTGGCTCGAAGCCGAGCGCCGGCTAAGCGAGCGGCGAAAGAGCGGGCCAGCGGATACCCGCGAAGAGCGCTAGCGCCAAGGACGATTGACTGCGTGCGGCGTCCCCGCCGTGGGACGCCGGTCTGCGATGCGCGCAGCTTCCTGTAGCTTTTCGCCGAGATCCGCAGTGCATGAGAAGGCATGCCGTTTGCCTTCCGTCGGCGCATGCTTGTCTCCCTGGCTGAATCACAGACGGCCCGCGACGCCGCAACCAAAGTGGCCAAGCGCAAGGCGAAAGTACGATCCGCGTGGATCTCGTTCGCCGGGCGCATCGTCGCCCAGATTGTCGGCGCTGCGGCAACCGTGGCTTTCGCGCTGGTCGTCCTCGATCGCGAGCCGGCCGCGCACGGTATCGCTGCCGCAGGCGCGATGCCTCGAACACCGACCGCCGCGTCGCCTGCAAGCCGGCCAACCATTGCGGTGCTGCCGTTTCAAACCTACGCGGCGTCAGCCGAGCACAATCACTTCGCCGGCGCGATCACCGATCTGCTCGTCACGGATCTCGCCCTGGGCGACGACCTCCGCGTGACGTCGGCCACTTCCACGCTGCGCTATCGCACGGTGTCGGAGACGGTGCCGGAAATCGGCCGGCAACTCGGGGTCTCGCACATCGTGGAAGGTTCGATCGCCGTCGATCACGGCCACGCGCGCATTAATGTCCAGCTCATCGATGCCGTCAGCGATCAACATGTGTGGGCACGAAGCTACGACGCGCCGCTGGATGATGTGCTGGCAATGCAGGAGCGGATCGCGGCGGATGCCGCGCAGGAAGTGCGGCGGGTGTTGGCTCAATCGCTCGCGGCGCGAGCGAACTAGCCCCTCATTCACTTGTGTTCGCAATCGTGGCATCGAGCCGATTCCAACGTTCGGGCCGAAACCGGCATTATTCAAGCGTTTCGCGCCGTTGGCGTTCCGAATTCAAGTGACTTTTGGGGTCAAGAACGAAAAACGAAGAGCCTGCCCGCCGAAGCTCGCCAGACTGCAGCGAGCGGAAAGCTTGCCCCGCGCGAAGCTCGCCAGACTCAGCGAGCGAAGGCGGGAACTTTTGAACTGACTGCCGACCGTCGACTGCTGACCGGTTGACCGCAGCGCACGTCAGCGCGCGGGCATCGCGTCCAGCGCGGCGCGGATCTCCCGCAGCCGCGCCAGCACGATCCGCTGGTTCTGCGGACCCATTCTGATTAACTGCTTCTGAATCGGCGCCAGCGACTCGAGCCGTGGATCGGCGAACGCATAGGTAGCGCCTTTCCCGTGCACAACGCGAATCGGGTCGTCCACTTCAGGCGTTGAGAGCAGCACGTTCAGCGCGACGTCAGTCGCCTCGTCCACGTTGTTCTCACTCCGCCCCAGGGCGCGGTACGCTTCGTCCAGCCGTGGTTCGATCGTTCGATATGCCTGTGCCACCGCCTTCGCATTGAGCGATGCGACGGCGGCGGCGAGCCCATCGTATCGGCCATAGCTCTGCGGATCGATCGCCATCTGTCCGCGGGTGCCTCGAACCTCGAAGACGCCGTGGGGTTTGAGAACCGTGAGATTTTTTGCCGGCGACTGACCGCGCGAGATCTTGTCGATGGCATCGGCCATCTGACGTATCAAGTCGTCCGTCGCCAGCCAACGTGCGATTTGCGGATGGGACGAGATGGCGCCAATGAGTGCGCGCAGGAAGGTGTCCATCTGCCCAACAGGCGGGAGCGGCCGCTCCTGGTGCGGCACGGCCCCTTCCGTGACTGCGACGGCAGGAGAGGTGTTGCGCGGCGCAGGGGCACGACGGCCGGTCCACCACCACGCACCCAACGCGCCGAGCACGAGCGCCGCCAGGCCAATGGCGAGGAAGAGACGCGAATCCGTGCGCGGAGGTGGCAGATCAGGCGGCTCTTCCGGGCCCGATGTGCGCAACAGCGGCTGATCGTCGAGTTCACTCATCGCCAGGTATCAGGTATCAGGTTATTAGTAGGACGTCAACACGATGGGGATAGCTCCTGAAACCTGAAACCTGACCCCTGACAGCGTCAGTCTCCCGATCGGCCACGACCCCGCGACGGCGGATTCTTCAGTGTCACGTATTGGCCAATCGCCGCGTTGACCTTGAACTTGAGGCCCATCTCGCCGATCGCAGCGGTGGCCTTGGTGGGATCGCCGGAGACGCCCGAATCGGCCGGCCCGCCCCACGGCTTGATCTGATCTTTGCGCACACCGGCCGGCCGCACGAACAGCATCTGCGAAGTGTCGCTGATCCCGGCATGGCTGCCGACGACTTCTTCGTCGTAGCCGAACGCCGCTTCCAGCCACGCGCGATAGTGCTCGCGGCCGCCCTCGTAGTAATCAGTGAGGGCGTAGACCGTCACGCCGCTCCCTTTCCATTCCTCATTGAGCTTGGCGGCAACGCTCCGTATGCCCTGCTGATTGCCGCCGCTGTCGCCGATGAACAGGATGTCGGTGAATCCGTGCACCTTGAGGCTGCGCGCGGCCGCGTCGAGCAGCATGTCGTAAGCCGGCGAAGGCAGCGAGATGGCGCCGGCGTTCTGCCGATCTGGATCGCCTTCGGGCACGTATTGAATGGTCGGGGCGACCAGTGCGGTCTTCAATTTGCGCGCCATCAGGTTGGCGCCGTAGGTGACGACGTAGTTGTGCTTGCCCAGCACCATGTGGTAGCCGTTCTTTTCGGTGCCGCCGGTAGGCACGATCACGGTCGTCTTGCCGGCCTTCATCGCATCGCGTGTTTCTTCCCACGTCAATTCGTCGATGAACACCGTGTCGGGCGCTTGCGAGGGTGACGTTCCTGCCGGCGCGGTCTTGAATGTCGGCTCGGGCGGTCCCGCGGGAGCGGCATCGCCGCCGCGTCCGCGGCCGCCACCTGCCCCGAGCGCCGTCGAGGGGCCGCGTCCTCCCCGGCCACCGGCGCGGCCGCCTTCAGTCGCATCGGGCGTGGCTGACGCCTCACGCGTCGATTTGCCCGACATCAACTCTCGGATCTGCGCGACGGCGTTGTCGATCTTGATCTGCAACAGCACCTTGCCGACGTCCGGGGATGATTTCGACGGATCGCCGCTGACCCCGCTGTTCTCGTAGCCGCCGCCGGGTGCGAATTTCCTCGGACGCACGTGCTTGGCGTTGACGAACATCATCTCGGACGTATCGAGGATGTTGGCGTGGTTGCCGATTTGATCGATCGGCACGCCGAATTTCTCCGAGATGTACTTGTTCTGATCGGCATGCCCCTTCGTGTAGTAGTCGTCGATCCAGAACGCGCGCGCCGATCCCTTCCAGAGCTCGTTGAGCCGCGCCGACGCCGTGCGCATCCCGGTGCGATTGCCGCCCGACTCGCCGATGAAAAGGATGGTCTGAAAGCCGCCGGCTTTGAGGCTGCGCCCCGCGTTGACGAGCAGCTCGACGAAGCGATCCTCGGGCAGCGTGATCGTGCCCGGCTTGCTCATGTGGCCGGTCGCTGTTTCCCAACTTCCCTCTGGCACATAGGTGACGACCGGCGCGACGAGCGTTTTGCCGATCGCACGCGCGATCTTGTCGGCGGCGAACTCCATGACGAACTTGTGCTCGCCGTCGATCATGTGCGGGCCCTTCTGTTCGGTGCCAGCGGTGCCAATGATCACCGTTGTCGTACCGGCGGCGACCAGATCGCGCACCTCTGCCCAGGTCAGCTCTTCGAGGAATACGGTATCAGGCGGTTTGCCTGCTGGTGCGGTCTTGGGCGCGTTGGCGGGACGTTGCGCGGAGACCAGGCCGGCGAGAGAAAGGACAGCCGCGAGCGCGAAGAACAGGACCTTCTGCATGATGGGCGTGAGTCTACGTCAACCGCCCCCCGGCCGAATGTCTCAGCGTGTAACCGTGACTGTGAGGTCCTGATCGTCGAACAACGCTCCATCGTCCGCCCGCGCGCGGAGGACGTACGTGCCCGGCGTATTGAATGTTGCCCGCGCGGTGATCTTGCCGTCGGCGGGCCACTGCGGCGGGGTCCAGAGCGGCGCCCATGGCGAGTTCGCGCCGGCGCGCGTGTCCTCCCATACCTTCGTCTGCATCGGATCGAAGCGGACGTCGGCGGGGCCGCGATAAAGGAACCAGGAGAGGTGAAGTCCCGTTCGTTTGCCGACGGTGATCCGCGAGGGCGGATTCAACGCGGGATTGCGAGCCACGTTCGGCGACGCGTTCAACGCGCGCGAGGCCGCGGCAAGCTGCGCGGGCGTGAGCGCGGGACGTTTCGGTTGACCATCGTCCATCACCCAGGTCACGAGCTCGAGTGGTTCACCAACCTTGACGGTGCGCGTCTTCTCGCCGTCGAGCTTCACCTGCGGCCGCTTGTTGGCGCGAATCTCCGGGCTGCTCGTGCCGGCGCCGAGCGCCCCGGTCTCCGACGCAATCACGACATCGTCGATGAAGTAATCCTGTTTCAGCGAGGCATACGCTTTTTCGGTTTTGCCTTTGGTGGTGAGCGTCCACACCATTTCCTTCTCACCCCAGTCTTTCGGCACGGGCACGCGGAAGGCGAAGCGGTTGCGGCGAGGAAGAAAGCGTGTGGGCTGGCCTTGATCCGGTCCGCCCGGCTCGAGGTTGTTCTCGGGACCCACCGGCACATCGATCTCCTCTTCCCAGTTGCGGTTCATGTATCCGAAGAGGAAGTTGAACGTGCCGTCCGCGTTTTGCTCCCAGCCTTCGAAGGCAGGCGACACGTTCTGCCCGCGCGAGTACGTTTGTGCGTCGGACAGGGTAGTGGTGAGCGCGAGAGCCAACCCAGCGATAAGAAAACGGAAGCGCATTTAGCTGTAACCTGCTGCCTGTAACCTGCCTGATACCTGATACCTGATCACTGACCCGGCGGTCTCGCACCAGCCGCGGGTTCAGACGCAGTGTTTGTCGGGCGCGCTGGCGCGAGCCGCGGCGCAACGTTGCACAGCGGACAGCCGATGAACACGTCCTGCTGCGTCAACTGCATCTTCTCGCGCCGCTTCATCATCTCTTCGTAGAACTGCTCGTCAGTGAGCGACACGCCCATCCCGAGATCGATGAACATGTTCGCCACCGAGCGATTGCCCGAGCCCTGCCAGTTGCGCGGATCGGGAACGTTCTTGTTGGACGGCGAGTTGTCCATGTAGCCGATGATGTGCAGGATCGTTCCCTTCGGCAGCAGCGGCGCGTAATCGTCTTCGTAATCGTAGCCACGCACCCAGTTGTGGTCGTATCCGGCGCAGCTCAGAGTCTGGATGTTGAAGCCCCAGATCGCTTCGAGGCACATGCGTGCACCAGGAGCGTGGAGGTGTGGTTCAAACGACGTCAGCTTGGTGTGCTCCTGCAACACGGTGTATGCGTGCAGCTGCTGGCCGGCTTCCATTGCCTTGATGTCGATGTCAACGCCGTTGCCGAGTTGTCGCGTTGGCGCGCGCTTGAGCGTCGGCTTGTAATCCTTGGGATGCAGCTTGAAACCGATTTCGAGATGCGCGTTGGTGTCGCGACCGTTGGAGTGGAGATGTATCGAGTTGGAGACGATGCTCGAGCCTTTCTTCAACAGCCGGCCCGCGCGCTCGTCGAAGATGTCGGGATTGCGGCCCACTTCGTGCACTGGCCACGGCGTGATGCTTTCGTCGCCGAGCGCGACGAGCTGCTCGGTGAGTTCGAGCGCTTCGGGCACATCGCTCAGCACGCGCGTGCTCCAGATCATGTGGTGGAACACGTATCGTCCGCCGACGGTCGATCGCCCTGTTCCGGTCTTCGGCACATCGTTCACTTCTTTGACCTCGACTGCGGCGACATAACGGTCCTCGTCAATCGGGATCGGAACGCTTTTGATCTCGCCCCACCAATCGGGCTGGTTGCCTTTGACGAGGATCTCTTCCGTCCGCACGATCACATCAGGCTCGCCGATCTTCCACACGCCTTCATCGCCGAACGTGAGTGGCGGCGGCATGTCGGCCGGATCGCCCTTGGCCGCACCGGTGTCGGCCCACTTGGCGACGGTTGCAACCTCGACCTCGCTCAGCGAGGGATCGTCTTTGTAATGCTGAATGCCGATGTTCTTCTCGAGGTACCACGGCGGCATCACGCCCGCCTTGGGACCGATCCCCGTGCGCTGCTTGATCGCGCGCGCCCACGGGCGCGCGTCTTCATAGGTGACGAGCGGCATCGGTGCGACGCCGTCGGGACGATGGCAGTTCTGACAGCTGCGCTGCAGAATCGGCGCGATGTGTTTGGTAAACGTGACCTGCGCCGGCACCTCTGTCAGGCGCGGCGCTTTTTCGGCTGCGAAGACGGGCGCACGGAAGCCGGCGAGAACCCCCAGAACCACCGCCGCACCGACCGTGAGTTTCGAGCCGAGCCTCTTTCCAGCGGCCATCGCAACGCTCCTCTTTTTGAACGGGAATCCCACCAGTTTACCCGAATCCGGCGATTGCCGTCGACCGACGACCAGCGACCGGCGACTATCTATGCAAGTCAATCGGCAGCGGCTTTGCGCCCCAAATCTGCGTCGCGTACTCGCGAATGGTGCGGTCGCTCGAGAACTTTCCCATGCCGGCGACGTTGCGAATCGACTTCCGCGACCAGTCTTCGGGCCGGCGATACAACTGCGCCACGGCCTGCTGGCAACGCACGTAGTCCGCGAAATCGGCGAGCAGCATGTAGTGATCGTGATCGAGGAGCGACGCCACGAGTGACGCGAACAGATCGCGCGCGCCGCTGCTGAACGCGCCGCCGGCGATCGCATCGAGAACGCGCCGAAGTGTCGGATCGTTCTCGTACAGAGCGCGTGGGTTGTAGTCACTGGCGCGCTTCGTGGCAACTTCTTCCGCAGTCAGCCCGAAGATAAACACGTCCTCAGCGCCCACTTCTTCTCGGATCTCGATGTTGGCGCCGTCGAGCGTGCCGATCGTGAGCGCGCCGTTGAGGGCCAGCTTCATGTTGCCCGTGCCGGACGCCTCCATACCCGCCGTCGAGATCTGTTCCGACAGATCCGCGGCGGGCACAATCATCTCGGCGAGCGAAACGGAGTAGTTGGCGAGAAAGACCACTTTCAGACGGCCGCGCGTACGCGAATCTGAATTGACCACGTCGCCAACCGAGTGGATCAGTTTGATGATGCGCTTGGCGACAGCGTATCCTGGCGCCGCTTTACCGCTGAAGATCACTGTGCGCGGAACGACGTCCGCATCTTGGTGATCGACGAGATAGTGATAGAGCGCGACGGTGTGGAGCACGTTGAGGAGTTGCCGCTTGTACTCGTGCATCCGCTTGACTTGGCAATCGAACATCGACGCGGGATCAACGGTGACGCCGTTCTCCCGCGCAATGAGATCGGCGAGACGCTGCTTGTTCGCCAGTTTGACCGCGCGCCAACAGCTGCGAAACTGCTCGTCCTCGGCGAAGCCGCGCAGTGTCTTCAGCTCGTCGAGATTAGTTAGCCACCCCCCGCCGATCGCTTCGGTGATCACTGCCGCGAGACCCGGGTTGCACTTCCTTAGCCAGCGCCGCTGCGTGATGCCATTGGTTTTGTTGTGAAAGCGTTCGGGATAGAGCTCGTAAAAATCACGAAAGACGTCGCGTTTCAGCAGGTGCGTGTGCAGGGCGGCGACACCGTTGACGGCGTGGCTTCCGACGATGGCGAGATGCGCCATTCGCACCTTCTTGTCCGCGCCCTCTTCGATCAGCGACATGCGCCGCAGCCGGTCCGCATCGCGCGGGAAACGCGTCGCCACGGCGTCGAGAAAGCGCTTGTTGATCTCGAAGATGACCTGAAGAAGGCGCGGAAGGACGTCGCCGACGAGCGATACCGGCCAGCGCTCGAGCGCTTCGGGCAGCACGGTATGATTCGTGTAGCCACACGACGCCACCGTGATCTCCCACGCCTCGTCCCAACCGAGCCCCTCCTCGTCGACGAGCAGCCGCATCAGTTCGGCAACGGCAAGCGCCGGATGCGTGTCGTTGAGTTGCAACGCGACCTTGTCGGGAAACGGCTCGAAGCTGACGTGCGCCTTCTTGTAGCGGCGCAGCACGTCCTGCAGCGTCGCCGACACGAGGAAGTACTCCTGCTTGAGCCGCAGTTCCGCGCCGACAAAGAACTGATCGTTGGGATAGAGCACCGTCGAAATGAGCTCGCTCTGCCGTTTGTCTTCGACCGCACGCAGATAGTCGCCGTTGTTGAAGCAGCTCAAATCGAACTCGCGCGACGACTTCGCCGTCCAGAGGCGCAGGGTGTTGACGGTGTTGTTGCAATATCCCGGGATGGGCGTGTCGTAGGCCATAGCCATGACGAATTGACCCTCAACCCAGTCGTACTGCATGCGCCCGGCACCGTCCCGGGATTCGTTCACGTGTCCGTAGAACCGAACGGGATAGAGATACTCGGGGCGCGCGATGTCCCACGGGTACTCGTAGCGCAACCAGTTGTCCGGTGCTTCCACCTGCTCGCCGTCGACGATGCGTTGAAAGAAGATGCCGTATTCGTAGCGAATGCCGTAGCCGTACCCGGGCAGCTCCAGCGTCGCCATCGAATCGAGGAAACATGCCGCGAGGCGCCCGAGGCCGCCATTGCCCAGCCCCGCATCTTCCTCGAGCTGCTCGAGCTCGTCGAAGTCAAGGCCGAGATCGCGCACTGTCTGCCGCGCGCGATTGGCCAAGCCGAGATTGATGACGTTGTTGCCAAGCGCGCGTCCCATCAGGAACTCAAGCGAGAGGTAGTAGACGCGCTTGACGTCGTGCCTGTAATACTCCTCCTGCGTGGCGATCCACCGCTCCACGAGACGATCGCGCACCGTGAGCGCGAGGCTCTTGTAGAAATCGAGCCGGGTTGCGGAGAAGGTGTCCTTGGCCAGCGAATGTTCGAGGTGGTGGGCGAACGCGCGTTTCAGCCCCTCCACGTCGGAGGTGAGAACGTCGGCCAGGAGCGCGCCGAGTGGGCTTTGCTCATCCATGTCCGCAGAAGAACAGCCTACCCGAAAACACCTTGACGTAAACCCCGCGAAGGGGCATCTTTCCGCTAGCGGGAGGATTCCCAATGGAGATCGATCGTCGCGCGTTTATTGCGAGCCTGGGCGGGACGTCGGCCGTCGCGTTTATGAGCTCCGAACAGAAAGCCGATGCGCTCGAGGCGTTCATGGAAAAAACGCTCGACGCCACGGTCGAGCAGCAGGGCAGCCAGCAGGCGCCG
The DNA here is from genome assembly GCA_046726375.1 of Acidobacteriota bacterium. Lineage (GTDB taxonomy): Bacteria > Acidobacteriota > Vicinamibacteria > Vicinamibacterales > UBA2999 > DASPWV01. The sequence continues at coordinate 18,113 of JBKPAJ010000238.1, read as the reverse complement.
CCGAAGTATCCAACGATGGCGGAGATCGAGGAGCAAAACGCGAAGCGCGCCGGTGTTCGCCGCGGGGCCGGCAACATCTTCAACGCCAGCGATCGCGACGGCGGTGCGCGCGGACTACTCCCGAAAATGTCCGACAGCCCGACGCTGCAGGAGTTCTTCGAGAAACGCTTTGCGCCGGCCAACCACGTGCTGCAGAGCGCCACGCGCGCGCTCAAAACCGGCATGCCGGAAGAAGTGATCTTCGCCTGTCTCATGCACGACACGGTGCACGCGCTCGTGAAAGTAGACCACGGCTGGTGGGGCGCGCAGATCGTCGAGCCCTACGTCTCCGAAAAGGTGACGTTCGCGATTCGGCATCACCAGACGCTGCGCTTCTATCCGGACGAGAAGTTCGGCTACGAGTATCCCGAGATGTATCTGCGCACGTTCGGTGAGGACTACAAGCCCGAGCCGTATCTCGAGCAGAACTACAAGTGGGTCCGGAACCACAAGTGGTACGACCTGCCTCGCCTGGTGACCGTGAACGATCTCTATTCGTTCGATCCGAACCAGAAGGTGTCGCTCGACCCGTTCATCGACATCATCGGGCGTCAGTTCAAACAGCCCAAGGAAGGCATCGGCTACGACAATAGTACGGTTGCGCACATGTGGCGCACGATCATGTTCCCGGATCGGCCGCTGTAAGAGTCCCGCATGCGAGTGCTTTGCTGTGTTCCCTGCGGCGCGCTGGTGATCGTCGCGATCGCCGGCGCGCTCGCGCAATCGACGACGAAATCCGCTGCGCAAACCTATAAAGGTCTCGAGATGTCGGTTACCGGAGTCACGCGTGCGACCAACGTGAGTCTCTCGGATTGCCCTCAGGGCGCCAATACGCAGCGCGGCGTGATCAAGCCCGGCGATACAACGGAGTTCGCATCCGTGTCTGTTGATTTCAAAGTGACGCCAGCGTTCAAGCCTGTGACGGTTGCCAAGCCGGTGCTCACCGACGCCGCGGGAAAGACCTACAACACCGCGCAATCGTTTGGTGAGATCGGCACGGCGCCGAATTTTTCGTGCACCTTCTCGTTCCGTGTGCCCAAGGGGACCAAGGTGACGAAATTCGCGATCGATACCGCGGCGTTTGATATTTCAGCGCTTCCCTGAATCTCCGCGCGCGTTCGCCGGCCTGAACGTCCGCGCGACATGAGCGCTGCGCGAGGGCCTTCACGTAGTGGCGGACGTTCAGGTCCGCCCACCGCGGCCAGCGCGCATCTCGCCCGCAAAGACTCGGCTGTGCGGGGTATGATCCTCGCTCATGGAGCTCGCTCAGCCCGTCGTCGCGGCACCCGCGACCGAAAGAATTTCGGCGGCCGCGACCGTCCACTGGTCGGTCTATGCCGTCCTCTTCGCGTCCACCAGCGTCGTCACCGGCGTGATGTGGGACATCTCGTGGCATCAGACGATCGGCCGTGACACGTTCTGGACGCCCGCGCACCTCGCCATCTATCTCGGAGGCATCGTCGCCGGTCTCGCGTGTGGCTGGACGGCGCTGCGTGTCACGTTCAAAGGCGAGGAACGCGAACGCAACGAGGCGGTTCGCGTCTGGGGATTCCGTGCGCCGTTTGGCGCATGGGTCTGCATCTGGGGCGCGTTCGCGATGCTCACCTCCGCGCCTTTCGACGATTGGTGGCACAACACCTATGGCCTTGACGTCAAGATTCTGAGTCCGCCGCACGTGGTGCTCGCGGCCGGCATTTGCGCCATTCAAGTCGGCGCGATGCTGATGGCGCTGGCGTGGCAGAACCGCGCGCGCGGCCGCGATCAGCGGCTGCAATTGTTGTTCATCTACGGCGCCGGTCTCGTCCTGCTCACCATGTCGATCATGGTGACGGAGTACATCCAGCGCTGGGACATGCACCACTCGTTGTTCTACAAGGTGGCGTGCGGCGTCTTTCCGTTCTTCCTGATCAGCGCCGCGCGCGCCTCGGCGGCGCGCTGGCCTGCGACGCTGGTCGCGGCGATCTACACAGCCGTGACGATGATCATGCTGTGGATTCTTCCGCTCTTCGCGGGACGGCCGCTGCTCGGACCGATCTATGTGCAGCTCGATCGATTTCTGCCGCCCGATCCGCCGCTCCTGTTGATTGCTCCGGCGTTTGCGCTCGATCTCATCATGCACCGGCTCGGCCGATCGCGCGATTGGACACTGAGTGTTGTCGCGGCATGCGTCTTCCTCCTCGTGTTCATCGTCGTGCAGTGGCCGTTCGCGGACTTTCTGATGTCTCCGTGGGCGCGCAACTGGGTGTTCGGCACACATTACATCGCGTACATGGTACCGCCCGAAATTCAGCGGCGCTGGTATCAGTTCAACCCGAGCGACAACCTCGCTGCGGGTCTTCCAATTGCGCTCGTGCTTGCGTTCGTCTCGACACGCGCGGGGCTCTGGTGGGGGAATTGGATGTCGCGCGTGCAGCGATGACTTCACGAACTCCCGTGATCAACCAACGTCGAAGGTTCGTGAGGAACTCCGGTAAGGAACGATGGTACGGAACTGCCGTGAACCTGCCGTGAGGAACTCCCGTAAGGAACGCTCGTACGGAACCTGCGTCGTTATCGCGCTCCTGGCTATCGCGTCGATGGCTCATGTTGGAAGTCCGGACACGTTCTTCAACGGACAGGCAGGCCCTTATCCAGTACGCGTGTCCGTGCGGCTGCCCGGCGTCATTCCCGGCCTCGCGCAGATTTCGGTTCGTCTTCCCGGCGCAACCGGTGTGCAGCGCGTCACGGTGCAAGCCATCCAGTGGAATCTAGGTCCCGAAGGCGCCCCGCCGCCTGACGTGGCGGAGCCTGTTCCCGGCGATCCCGAGCTCTTCGCGGCCGATTTGTGGTTGATGAGCGCCACGTCTTACCGGGTGCAAGTGGTCGTCGACGGGTCGAACGGGCAAGGCACGGTTGCGGTTCCGGTGCTCGCACTTGCAACCGCCGCGCGCGCAATGCCGCGCGCGCTCGGAATCGTACTGGCCGGGCTCGGCCTCTTTCTGGCCGTTGGACTCTTGACGATCGTTTACGTTGCCGTTCGCGAGAGCGTTGTGCCGCCAGGCGAGCAGCCGCATCCGGCTCGGCTGCGCCGCGCGCGCATTGCGATGGTCATCGGCGCGCTGATTGTGATCGCTGCCGTTGCCGGGGGACGCATGTGGTGGAACGCCGAAGCGTTCGCGTACGCGCAGTCTGTGTTGTATCGCCCGTTCGACGCAAGAGTTACGCCGCGGAGCGATGGCGGGCGCAACGTTCTGACGCTCACGATTGCCGATCGCCGCTGGCCCCCGCCGGCTGGCAACGTTCTCACGCGCTACAACGCGTTGATGCCCGATCACGGAAAACTGATGCACATGTTTTTGATCCGCGAACCGGCGCTGGACGTGTTCGCGCATGTGCACCCGGTGCCCGATTCGCCAAGAAGCAGCACCTTTAACCTGGCGTTGCCGCCGTTGCCGGCGGGTCGTTACCGCGTCTACGGCGACATCGTGCACGAGAGCGGGTATGCACAAACGCTCGTCGCCACAGCAGATTTGCCTGTACCCCTTCGACTCGCTGATGCTCGCTCAGGGGAGGCCCCGCAAGACGAAGCGACAGGCGATCGCGACGATTCGTGGTTCAGCGGCGTTCCCGCGCCGGACTCGGCGTCCCCGAGCTATCAACTCGAGGACGGCACGACGGTCACGTGGAAGCGCGGCAACGATCCCTTGGTCGCCGGGAAAGAACAGCTCCTCACCTTTATCGCCCGTGACGCCGGCGGCGCGCCCGCCGCGCTCGAGCCGTACATGGGAATGCTGGGCCACATCGCCGTGACGCGCGTCGACGGCGAGGTCTTTGCCCATCTGCATCCGTCTGGAAGCATCTCGATGGCGGCATTGCAGAAGTTCTCGCGCAACGACGACAACCCGCACGTCATGCACGCGGTAGTCTCGACCAACGAAGTGTCCACGCCCTATGCGTTTCCCAGGAGCGGACGCTATCGCTTGTGGGTGCAGATCAAACGCAACGGGCAGGTCCTCACCGCTCCGTTCGAGGTCGAGGTTCGTTGACGATGGAGTTGCGGATCGAGCGGTTGTCGAAGACGTATCCAAACGGTCATCAGGCGCTGAAGAACATCTCGCTCGCCATTCCGCAAGGCATGTTCGGCCTGCTCGGACCGAATGGCGCGGGCAAGTCCACGTTGATGCGCACCATCGCTACACTGCAGGAGCCTGATTCCGGATCGATCCGGCTCGGCGACCCTTCGACAGGCTCAGGGCAGACCATCGACGTGTTGACCCAAAAGGACGACGTGCGGCGCACGCTCGGGTATCTGCCGCAGGAATTTGGCGTCTATCCGAAGGTGACGGCGGAAGATCTGCTCGACCACTTCGCGGTGCTGAAGGGCATCATCGGCCGCAGGCAGCGCCGCGAGATCGTGCAGGCGCTGCTGCAGCAGACGAACCTGCACGACGTGCGCAAGAAGAAGCTTGGCAGTTTCTCCGGAGGCATGCGTCAGCGGTTCGGCATCGCGGTGGCGCTCGTTGGTAATCCCAGCCTGATCATCGTGGACGAGCCCACGGCTGGACTCGATCCCGCGGAGCGCGTCCGTTTTCTCAATCTTCTCAGCGAGCTTGGCGAGAACGCCATCGTCATCCTCTCGACGCACATCGTCGAGGACGTGAGCGAGCTGTGTTCGCGAATGGCCATCATCAATCGCGGGGAGATTCTGCTCGAGGCCGAACCGCTCGCGGCGATCGCGCGATTACAAGGGCGCGTGTGGAAGAAGATGCTCGAGCGGACCGAGCTGACCGACTACGAGCGGCAGCATCGCGTGATCTCGACCAAACTCTTTGCCGGACGGCTACTCGTGCACGTTCATAGCGACACGCGACCAGACGCGACGTTCGAACCAGTGGACGTCGATCTCGAAGACGTGTATTTCACGACGATGGCGGGGCTGCATACCGGAGAAGTCGCGCTATCAGGTGCGGAAGCAGCGTCATGAGCCGTCCCTCGAGCCGCGCACGCTCGCTTGGGACGAGCCGCTTTGCCGCTATCGTCTGGTTCGAGCTGCGCTATTACCTGCGGCGCATCTCGACCTATCTCTACTTTGCGATCTTCGCGACGATCGCGTTTCTGGTGATTAACGCCATCGGCGGGGCGTGGGAAAGCGTCAACATGGCCGTCGGCGGCAGCGGCGGCAACGTTCACGTCAACTCGCCGTACATCCTCGCTGTCGTCGCCGGTGTGACGAGCCTGTTTGGCGTGCTCGTAACGGCGGCGCTGCTTGGAAACGCCGTTTATCGCGACTACGAGGCGGGTATTCACCCGTTGTTCTTCACGACGCCGGTGTCGCGGCTCGCGTATTTCGGCGGGCGATTCACCGGCGCGATGATCGTTGCCGCCTTCGTCTTTCTCAGCATTCCGCTCGGCATCATGGCCGGCAGCGTGATGCCTTACCTCGACCCGGAGCGTTTCGGCGAGTTTCGGACGATCGCGTTTTTTCACCCGTACTTCGTGTTGATTCTCCCGAACCTGATCTTCACTGGGGCGATCTTCTTTGCACTCGCGGCGATCACGCGCCAGATGATGCCGAACTACTTGGGCGGTGCGCTCCTGCTGGTGGGCTACTTGTTGGCAGGAAATTTGACGCGGGACATCGAGAACGAGCGACTCGCCGGCCTTCTCGATCCGTTCGGCCTGAACGCGTTCGAACTCGCGACGAAGTACTGGACCGCGGCTGAAAAGAATACCTCGCTCATCCCGCTCAGCGGCGAGTTTCTATCCAACCGCCTGCTGTGGATGTCGGTCGGCGGCGCGATCTTCGCGCTCGCCTTCTGGCGATTCCGGTTTTCTCACGAGACCGGCCAGCGGCGCTGGAGAACGAAACGGCTCGCCGACGCGGCCGAATCAGCGGCTTCCTACGCCGTACCCGCGCGACTGCAAGTGCCTGCGGCATCGCGTCACTTCGCGTTCGGCGCTCAGCTGCAACAGTATCTCTCGCTGACGCAGCGCTCGTTCTGGAGCATCGTCGCGAATCGCTATTTTTTTGCCATTCTCGCGTCCGGGCTGCTGTTTCTGGTGTTCAGCGCGAGTCAGGTCGGCAAGTTATATGGCACGACCACGTGGCCCGTGACATACGAGGTGCTCGAAGTTCTCGGCGGCACGTTCGCGATCTTCGTGCTGATCATCATCACGTTCTACGCCGGCGATCTGGTGTGGCGTGAGCGCGACGTGGCGATGAACCAGGTCCAGGACGCCATGCCGCTGCCCAACTGGGTGCCGTTTGCCGCCAAGTTTACCGCGCTGGTGCTGATGGTCGCTGTGCTTCAGGGCGTGATTCTTCTGGCGGGTGTGTTGACGCAGGCGTTCAAGGGCTACACGAACTTCGAACTCGACCTCTACTTCAAGTACCTCTTTGGGCTTCAGTTCGCCGATTACGTCCTGCTCGTCGCGCTCGTCCTCCTGGTTCAGGTGCTCGCCAATCACAAGTACATAGGCCATTTGATCGTGGTCTTGTACTTCGTCCTCGGCATGTTCATGGGCCAGCTGGGCCTCGAACACAATCTGTATCAGTACGGTGCTGACGGCGGGACGACATATTCGGATATGAACCGGTTCGGTCCGTATCTGAAGCCGTTCTGGTGGTTCAAAGCCTACTGGGCCGGGTGGGCGCTGCTCTTCGCCGTGGTCAGCAATCTGTTTTGGATCCGCGGTCAGGAGCTCGGAGGCAAGTGGCGGCTCCAGCTTGCGCGGTTGCGCTTTGGCCGGTCGAATCTCGCAGCCTCGCTGATCGCGACCGCGGTGATTGCCGGCGTCGGCGCCTTCATCTTCTACAACACCAACGTGCTCAATGAATACCGCACCACTCACGATCGCGAGCGTGCGAGTGTCGACTACGAGCGGCGCTATAAACAGTACGAGACGCTGCCGCAACCGCGCATCACGGGCGTGCGAATCAACGTCGACTTGTTCCCCAACGATCAGAACGTTGTGGCGCGCGGAGAGTATCGACTCGTCAATCGGACGACGACGCCCATCAGTGCGGTACATGTGCGAATCGCGCCCGAAGCGCAAATCCGCAGCGTGCAGTTCAGTGTGCCCGTGACAGAGCAGCAGTCGAATGCCGAGCGCGGATATTACATCTACGCGTTGCCAACTCCGATGCAGCCGGGCCAGGAAATCCAGCTGCGATTCAATCTCGCCTACATTACGCGCGGTTTCCAGAACGAAATCGCGAACACGCAAGTGGTGGAGAACGGCACCTTCGTGAACAGCACGATCATGCCTGCGCTCGGCTACGATCCGCGTGGCGAGCTGTCGGACGACGCGACGCGGCGCAAATACGGGTTGCCGCCGAAAGAACGGATGGCGCCGCTCGAGGACGAGGCGGCACGGCGCAACAACTACATCTCGTCGGATGCCGACTGGGTGGACTTCGAGGCGACGGTCAGCACATCGTCCGATCAAATCGCGCTCGCGCCCGGATATCTGCAGCGCGAGTGGACGGAAGGCAAGCGGCACTACTTTCATTACAAGATGGACGCGCCGATCCTGCATTTCTATTCATTCTTGTCGGCACGCTATGCCATCGAGCGTGATCGATGGCGAGGGCCCGCGGGCGAGGACGTCGCGATCGAGATTTATCACCATCCCGGTCACGAGTACAACATCGGTCGTATGATCGACGCGGTCAAGAAGTCGCTCGCGTACTTCACCGCCAATTTCGGCCCGTATCAGCATCGTCAAGTGCGGATTCTGGAGTTCCCGCGCTACGCGCGCTTCGCGCAATCGTTTCCCAACACGATTCCGTATTCGGAGTCGATCGGTTTTATCGCGCGCGTCGAGAAGGATGAAGACGTCGACTATCCCTTCTATGTGACCGCTCACGAAGTGGCGCACCAATGGTGGGCGCACCAGGTAATCGGCGCCAACGTGCAGGGCGCAACAGTGTTGTCCGAGACGCTCGCCCAGTACTCGGCGCTGCAGGTGATGGAGCACGAGTACGGCGCCGACCAGATGAAGAAGTTCCTGAAATACGAACTCGACAACTACCTGACCGGCCGCGCGTTTGAACGCAAGAAGGAGCTGCCGCTGCTCAAAGTGGAGAATCAACCGTATATCCACTACCGCAAAGGGTCACTGGCGATGTATGCGCTGCGCGATTACATCGGTGAACACGAGCTCAATGCCGCACTGAAGCAGTTTGTCACCGACAAGAAGTTTCAACAGCCGCCATATACCACATCGCGCGAGCTGCTCGACTATCTGCGCCAGGCGGCGCCAGCGAATTTGCAGTACGTGCTCGACGATCTGTTCGAACACATTACGCTTTACGACAACCGCACGAGAGACGCGAGCGTCACTCGCACGCCGGACGGCAAGTACCGCGTGACCATCGAGATGGAAGCCAGGAAGTTCCAGGCGGACGACATCGGCAACGAGAAGGAAGTCGCCATGAACGACCTGATCGACGTCGGCGTGTTTGCGCCGGCAGAGAAGGGAAAGAGCGGCGAGGGCAAGCCGCTCTACTTCGCGAAACACCGTATCGCATCAGGCCCTCAGCGTCTTGACGTGGTCGTCGACCAGCAACCGGCACGGGCGGGGATCGACCCGTATCACAAACTGATCGATCGCATCACGCGGGACAATACCGCTCCAATCCGGCAGCCATCGTGAGCCGGTCGCCCCACCTCGTCCGTCCGAGTTAGCAGACAAATCCAGAGCGCGTCGGCGCCCGTAGGACAGGTGGAGGTTCTATGAGTCGTTCAAGCGCACGCCTGCTAGCAGGCCTCACCGTTGCCGTGTGCGCGCTCGGCATGCAACTGAGCGCGTCGAGTCACCGCGAAGCCCCCATCACCGCCCTGGATCACAAGGCCGACATCACCGACGTCTATGCCTTCAAGAGTTACGGACCGGGCGGTAGCGACCGGATCACGATGATCATGTGTGTCGATCCGCTGCTCGATCCAGCGAACGGACCAAACTGGTTTCCGTTCGATGACGAAATCCTGTATGAGCTCAAGGTCGACAACAATCAGGACGCCCGCGAGGACATCACGTTTCAATTCCGCTTCCAGACGGAGCAGCGGCTGCCTTCGCTCTTCCAGGTGTATGCCGGCGTCGGTGCTTCCGGCGCGTCGGCGCCCTCGAACTCGCCTGCGCCCGTCGCGCCGGGAACGTTGCTCGTTCCGCCCCAGATCACGAGCTTCAATTCACCCGGTCTCGGGCAGCGCCAACGTTACTCGGTGACCGCGTTCGGCGGCAATCAACGCTTCGACCTCTCGCCGATTGACGGCCGCCGGCTCTTTGCCGTGCCCGTAAACGTGGGGCCGCGTACGATCGATTACCCGGCGGTGTTCGCGCAAGGCATTTTCGATCTGCCTGGCGGCATCAAAGTGTTCGCCGGCACCACCGACGATCCGTTCTGGATTGACCTCGGCGCGGCGTTCGACACGTTCAATCTTCGCAACACCGTCGCACCCGGCGTACTCACCCCGGCACAGGACGCGGCGCTGGAGAACATCGCGCCCGACACGGTCTCGGGCTATGCGGTCAACACCATCGCGATCGAGGTCCCTGTTTCGCTGCTCACCCGCACTGGACGCGTCGAGCCCGCCACCTCTGCGGCGGCGACGATCGGCGTGTGGGCCACGACCTCTCGCCCGCGCGTGTCGATTCGGCAGAGCAACAACGGCGCGCCCGACAGGTCCGGTCTGTTCCGGCAGGTTCAGCGCATGGGCAATCCGCTGATCAACGAGCTGATCATCGGCACCGGCTCCAAAGACCGCTTCAGCATGGACGTGCCGGCAAATGATGCGCAATTTACGGCGTTCTTCGCCGACCCGGCGCTCCCGCGGGTGTTGAATGCGCTCACCGGCGGCGTGCTCGCTATTCCTGCGCCGCCGCGGTTCGACCTGCGGCCGCTCGTGCAGTACGTGCCGCCCATCGCCGCCAACGGAACACCGATGGGACCGATCGCCGATGTAATCCGCATCAACACCGGTGTGCCTGCGACCGCGCCCGGCTCGGCAAGCCGACTCGGCGTGCTCGGCGATGATCTCGCCGGATTTCCGAACGGCCGGCGCATCTTTGATGATGTCGTCGATATCGCGCTTCGCGTCGTGGCCGGCGGTGTGCTGGCGGCGCCCTTTCCCGGATACAACGCAAACGTGAACGCCCGTCTCGGCGACGGGGTCAACGTGAACGATGCCCCTTACTTGACGTCGTTTCCGTACGTGGGCTACTCGCCGAGCGGCCGCGATCGACGTCACATCGATCCGACGGAGCCTGGTTGCACCGGCGACATGGGTCCGGCGTGTCCGCCTGAATAACGAAGCAGCGAATCCCAAGCCCGGAATTCACCTGAATTTGAAGCGAATTCCGGGCGGCTTTCGGCTCTCAGCCAGCAGCTCACAGCACGAGAACCGAGCTGAAAGCCGATCGCCGAGAGCTGAAAGCGTTCACCGACGTAAGTGAACCAGGATTTTTACGAACGACGTGGAGGTCACAATGGCTCGATCGGGTTTGCTTCTGTTCATCTGTGTGCTCGTGGCAACAACAGGACTCACGCCGCTTGACGCGCAAGTCCCGCTCGCATCGTCTCCAGCGGCCGCACTGTTGCCAGCGCGCGACACGGCAGCGGGATCGCCGGCCGCGCGGCGTGCCGAAGCGGCGCGCAAGGCGATCGCTCGCGATGCAACTCGGAGCGACATGTGGAACGAACTGGCACTCGCGCTGGCGCGCCGCGCGCGCGAGACCGCCGATCCGTCGTATTACCGCGAAGCGTGGCAAGCGACGGAGCAATCGCTGCAGCTCGAGACCGGCAATCTCGAAGCGAAAAAGCTGCAGATCTGGATTCTGCTCGGTCAGCACGAGTTTGCACGTGCGGTCGAAGCCGCTGAGCAGTTGAACAAGAGTGTGCCAGACGACGTGCTGGTTTACGGGTTTCTCGCCGACGGCTACGTCGAGCTCGGGCGCTATGCCAAGGCGGAGGCGGCCGCGCAATGGATGCTCGACATGCGCCCGGGCAACGTCCCGGGTCTCACGCGTGCCGCTCATCTGCGCGAGCTCTTCGGGGATCACAGCGGCGCCGTGGAGTTCATGGACGCCGCATACAGGAGAACAGCCGACGGCGAAGTCGAAGATCGCGCCTGGATCCTGACGCAGATCGCGCATCTCTCGCTCCTGACGTGCAGGACGGCGGCGGCGGAGCAACTGCTGACCGACGCGCTTGCGCTCTTTCCCGACTATCACTACGCGCTGGGACAGCTCGCCGACCTCAGGCTGCAGCAGGGGCGCGCCGCGGACGCCGTGGCCATGCGCGAGCGGCACTACGCCGCGGCGCCGCATCCGGAAAACCAGTTCGAGCTCGGTGTCGCGCTCGCCCGTGCCGGCCGCGATGCCGAGGCACAGACGGCATGGAAGGCGTTCGAGATCGCCGCACGCCGGGAAATGGCGAGCTGGGACAACGCCAACATCGAGCTCGTGTACTACTACGCGGACCGCGCCGCCCGTCCGGCGGAGGCGTTGACCATTGCCGAACGCGATGCGTCACGACGACAGGACGTGCGCACGCTCGAAGCACTGGCGTGGGCGCTGCACAAGAATGGCCGGTCGCGCGACGCGCTCGTGGAAATGAAAAAGGTGCTGGCTGTCGGCGTCAGGAACCCGGTCACGTTTTATCGCGCGGGCGCGATCGCCGCGGCCGCTGGGGCGGCGAGCGACGCGCGCGTTTACCTCGAACAGTCGTTGTCCGGCTGTGATGCGTCAGTGGTCGCTGAATCGGCGCGGGGCCTTTTGCGAGAGGTGAAGGCAGATCGCTGACCTCTTCGAAGTCGCGACGTGGCGATGTGGCGATGTGATCGAGCGATGTAGCGATGTGGTGATGTGTCTGTTAATGTTGGGATGTGATGTTGCGATGTGATGTTGCGATGTGATGTTGAGAGTTGCGATGTGATGCCGCGATGTTTCACATCGCGACATCATCAGACCCATCGCCACCTCGATAGATCGCCACCATCACATCGCTACATCACCACCTCGCGACATCGAACATTGCAGACCGGCTACTTCTTCGCTTTCTGCGTGACGCGAATCTCTGACGCGTGCAGAGTATCTCCCGACTTCTGGTACCTGACGCTAACTCGGTCGCCCGGGGCGATGTAATCGGTGAGCACCAGCTTGCCGCCGCGCGCGCTCGCCGCCGTGCCCGCGCCCACGCCAATCACCTTCGTTGTACTGTCGAACGTGAACGTCTGCTTGAAAGTGGCGCCGCCGCTGCCCGAGCCCGAAATAGTGAGCGTATTAGCGGAAAGCGAGTCAACGGTGCCATTCGCGGTCTCGGCCTTCTCCTCTGGTGTCGTTACGCCACCGCCGCCCGCATCGCGAATGCGGCGAACGCGGGTCGCATGCAGCGCGCCACCGGCTTCGGTGTAGTTCACCTCGACGGCCTCGCCAACCTTAATCAGTTCCGACAGCGATGGTCCCGGTTTGCCCGCTGCCTCTGCACTCCGCGACGCCGTCGTGCCACCCGTGGCAACCACGGTGGTCTTGGCGTCGACGGTGAACTTCAACTCCTGAGCGCCTGCTTTGACCGTCATCGAATTGCCCGACATTGCCGTGACGGTGCCGCGGGCGGTCTTTTCCTGAGCAGTGGCCTCAGAGGCAAGCCACCCAACGAGTACAACTGCCACGAGGGGAAGTGCCCGAACGTAACGTCGCATATCGGCCTCCATGGTTGGAATCCCGATGCCGCAATAAACGAACGGGAATCCGGCGGCGGCAGCATATAGCGACCACGGCCGCAAAGACGACAAAAATCGACAAGGCCCCTGGCCGACGACGTGCGGAGCACCGGCGGCGCGCGACGGCGGGCCGGTGTACCTGATCGTCACACGACAAACAATGGCGACGAGCGATCCGGTTCGTTGCCATGGGGTAGCATTACCCGCTTGGGACTGTCCTGATTGCGCCACAGGCCCTGCCCGCTCAGGAGGATGGCAGATGAGACGAATAGTCAGCGTCGTTGCGGCGTTTTTCGTTCTCAGCATCGCCTCAACAGCGTTGGGTCAGGTTCAGACCGGCAGCATTCTTGTGAGGGGCCGCCGACGAACAAGGGGCAGTGATCCCCGGCGATAGGGTTTTTCGCAGGTTGTCGACGGTCGACGGTCGCCGGTCGCCGGAAGACCGTTCTTGCCGTCGACCGTTGACTGTTGACCGTGGACCGTCGACCGTTGACTGTTGACTTCTCCCGTGCAGGTGTCGCCATGCTGTTAAGACACGATGGGTTCCGCCGGTTATGTCGCGCGCGCGATTTGCTGCGCGAGGACCGGGACCCGTCGCCCACCATCGAGGCGTTGGCGCGCGAGGTCGGGATCTCGCCGTTCCATTTCATCCGGCAATTCGAGGCGGTCTTCGGCGTCACTCCACATCAATTTCGCATTCAGGCGCGGCTCGATCTGGCGAAGCACCTGCTCGCACGCGGCCAGCACTCAGTCACCGACGTCTGCATGGAGGTGGGTTTTTCGAGCCTGGGCAGTTTCAGCACACTCTTCACGCAACGGATCGGCGAGACACCGTCGGCGTATCGCCGGCGCGTCCGGTTGCTCGTGCAAGTGCCGGGTACGATGCCGGCGGCGTTGGTCCCTGGCTGCCTCAGTTTGCTCGCGCACCTTCCGCCAACCCACTTGCTCTGAGCGAGCGCACGCGTTTTGGTGAGCGAGTCGAAGGGTTTCGCAGTTTTTAAGAAGCATCGTGCGCGCGATTGCGGCAGACTGCGGCATGTTCAGTCGCGGAGGGTTCATGCGCATCAAGCTGACGAGCATCATGGTCGACGATCAGGAGAAGGCGGTTCGCTTTTACACCGACGTTCTCGGATTCAAGAAAAAGCACGACATTCCGGTCGGCGAGTATCGCTGGATCACGGTGACCTCGCCCGAGGGACCAAACGACTTGGAGCTCGCGCTCGAGCCCAATGCCAATCCTGCGGGAAAGGCGTTTCAGGAGGCGATGTTCAAACAGGGCATCCCACTGGCGGCGTTTGAGGTAAGCGACATCGCGGGCGAGTTCGCCCGGTTGACCACGAAGGGTGTGGCCTTTACACGCCAGCCCAGCGCGGCGGGACCGGTGACGATTGCTGTGTTCGCCGATACCTGCGGCAACTTGATTCAACTATATCAGCCGGCGTAAAAGCTATCAGCTTTCGGCTGTCAGCTTCAGCGAGTTACGAGCTGATCGCTGAGAGCCGAGAGGCGATTGCCGATTGTCCGGTTTGGTATACTGACTCCTTGCCCCGTGCTCGAACGGGGCGACAGATCATGCTGTATTACCTGCTCGTCGGCGTCTATGTAATCGTCTGCCTGCTGTTGATGGTGGTGATCCTTCTGCAGCAGGGCAAGGGCGGCGATATTGCCAGTGCGTTTGGCGGCGGCAGCAGTCAGGCGGTGTTCGGCGCGCGTGCGGGCGCGACGTTGCTGACCAAGCTGACGACCGGCCTCGCGGCGGCGTTTATTATTCTGTCGCTGACGTTAGCGGTATGGGGCCAGCGTGGTCCAGGCTCGGTAATTGGCGGAGTCGGGGCGCCGCCGCCCCCGCCATCGGTGCCATCGTCACCAGTGCCGCTGCCGGGGACGAACGCAACGCCGAAATAACCGCGCCCGAATCAGGCACAACGGAGGTTCCTCACGGGGTTCCTTACATGGGTTCCTTACATCCTCAATCTCAATTGGGAGTCCGGGGGGTTCCTTACAAGGGTCACCTCGGTTCTTGACGGCGGTTCCTTACGGCGGTTTCCGGACGATGGTTGGCGCACTCGAACGTAGGGAACTGCGCGAGAACTGACGCGAGGAGCCCACGTGAGGAACCCACGTGAACCCACGTAAGGAGCTAAGGTCAGGAACCCACGTGAGGAACGAACGTGAACGCACGTGAGGAACCCACGCAAGGAACCCATGTAAGGAACCTGCGTAGTGCGTGACAGTTTATTTGCGGAAGTGGCGGAACTGGCAGACGCACCAGCTTGAGGGGCTGGCGCTCGTAAGAGCGTGGGGGTTCGAATCCCCCCTTCCGCACCAACGACTTACGGGTCATTTATTGGCTTCGGCGTGCGACGTCAGCGACTCGGCTTCAGTTTCTGCTGGGCCGCTCTGAATGAGTCCACGATCCGCTGAAGTTTCGCCCAGGGGAGGGACACCCCGCCCACTGCCCGTCAGCCGGTAGAGCCTTCATCGGGCCAACTCGAGTCGGCGGTGCAGGGACGGCGCGTCCCGTAGACCGGTACCTCATGCTTTAGATCGAGAGTCCATCGGGCCTCTCGCGCCGTGCGACGATGAATATGTGATCAGCCACTTTGGGCATGAGCCAAAAGAAATGACGACACCGAGCGGTCCGCACCGGTCAAGTTCCTTTGATTCGACGCATCTGACTACAAGGTCTTGTCCCGTGATGACGCCCGACGAGATCCGTGCGCGGACGCAGGCGGTGTGGGATCGGTTCTACAGTCTGCGCCGCATCTGGGAGCGCTCGCGGTGCACGCCAACGTTACGTGCGCGGCGGGCGTTTGTCTTGATCTCAAAGCTCTATCGACAGATGTACGCGAACACAGGCATCGCTACGGATAGCGCTCGTGTGAATCGAGCCAACCGCTGGGCGCGGTTCATTGCGCGACCCTGTCGTCGCCTGTTCATCGCGCGACCATTACCGGCATCAGGGAACGCGTAGCCCCACCTTCGCTACCGGCGTACTCTCCGGTCTTGCTCCAGCCCGCTGCATGGAGGCTTCCGTTGATTAAATGTCGGGAACTACAACCGTTTGAAGAGATCTTTGAAAACGATGAGTCGCGGTGACGGCGGCGGCTCGTCGCTCGCATTGCTCTCCTTGATCAGCAGGAAGCGTTTGCCATCCGGCGATATGTCGTACATGCGTTCCAGAGCGCCATAGACATAGGGACCGTCGAATAGTTTGGCGGGTGTCCGGGCCTCGAACGTCGGCTCGCTGGTCACCGCGACACGCATCAGCGCGCCGGCCGACTCGTAGAACAGTTCGTCGCCGCTTCGCGCCCACAGAGGCCGGGTTCCGCCGCTCGATGACACCTTCCACTTCCCGGCGCTCGCATTCGGGAAAGGCCGCACGTAGATCTCATCCCGCCCGGATTCGTCAGACTGATAGGCGAACCAACGGCCATCAGGCGACAGCTCCGCGTTCATCTCACGGAACTTCGTCTGGACGAGCGGCTCCGACCGGCGCGTGCCGGTGAGCAACATCACCATGAGATCGCCGGCATCCGCGCCAGGCGTCGCACCGTGCTCCCGGAAAATGAGCCGCGTACCGTCGGGTGTCACCGCGTAAGGAACCTGCCGAGCCGTGGCCACGTCCGTCAGCCGATCGACGCGTCCCGTGCCATCGGCCGCGCGGCGCACGAGATTGAGCGCATCGACAGTTGATCGTCCCGACCGGCCCGAGCTGAAGATGACGTCGCGCCCATCAGGACTCCAGATTGGAACCATTTCGAAGGTGGAGTCAGCGGTCACGCGAGTGAAGGTTTTGGCGGTCAGGTCGAATACCCAGATGTCGTTGTCGATCTCGAGCGCGACGCGAGTCCCGTCAGGCGACAGCCTCGGCGCCAGGTACGTGCGAGTGGGCGCCTCGAATGGCTCTTCGCGGCCTTGCCGATCGACCCACACCAGCGTCCGCACGCGGCTGGCTTCCAGCGCATCCGCCGGAACGTAGACGAGCGCGCCGCTGCTCGAAATCGCGAATTGGGCGATGCCGGTCGGCGCCAGGGCCACATCGTCAACGACGGGAACGGGCGAACTGGTTGCCGCAAGTGTCCCCACGTCAAAGGGGAGCGCAAACAGTCGGCTGTTGCTCGCGTACACGAGGTGGCCGGTCACCGCATAACGCGCGTCACTGCCCTGGTCGACCACAACGCGCCGCGAACCGTTCTCGAGTGACTGAACGACGATCTGCGCGGTATCCGCACCGCTGCCGCGCGCAAGCGTGAACAGGATCGAGCGTCCGCCGGGCAGCGATTGCGGACTATAAGCGACCTGACCGGTCTCTACTTTGACGACCTGCTCGGGCGTTCCACCCTCGGCGCCCACCCGCCAGATTCCATCGGGTCCCTGTCCGAAGAGAATTGTGTTGTCGGTCGCCCAGCTCGCGCCCCTCGGGTTTTGCACGGCGCACAGAACCACGGGCATGCCACCCGTGAGCGAAATCTTCTTGAGTTGCCGGTCCTGCCAGAAGCCGATCCAGCCGCCGTCGGGCGAGAAGAACGGGTTCGCCGGCCTGGCGCCATCGGCTCCCCCGACGCCGGCAATCGCCGTGGCGTCGCCGCCGTTCAGCGATTGCAGATACAAGTGATTGTTGGCCGCGTACACCAATCGCGCGCCGTCTGGCGACACTGCGACGAGATGACGGCCCGCATTGGTGAGGCGATCGCCCTCGGGCAGGGGGATCGTGACTCTGCCGCTCAGCGACTGATTCTCGACGCTTGCGGCCGATATGACAACCATCGCGACAACGGTTGAGATCGCGCGCCCTGCAGCCATGAAGGGACTCCCTTCACCAATGTAAGCGCAAAGCCCGTGCTGAAACTACAATCGCGACGCAGTTTTCGGTGAGGCGTGGGTTGTGGCCGACCGTGTTGACATCACGATTCTGTTCGAGGGTGGAACGACGGTGACGCAACGGCACTCGATCGCCTGACGCCGCTCGTCTACGAGGAGTTTCGCCGTATGGCGCATCGGTACATGCGCCACGAGCGCGCCGGCCATACGCTGCAAACCACGGCACTCGTCAACGAAGCGTACTGTCTTAAATAGCAAACGCACCGGCTTGAGGGGCTGGCGGACCAATGAGATACTCCCGGAACTTCCCCACCACGTCGCGTACCTTTTCCGTTTGCACTTCAGCACCTCACGGATCACGTACATAACCCCAGTCCTCTCAACCATCACCCTCGCGTTCCGGCACTCGCGATGATCCGGTCAAGGTTCTCCGGATTCATGAACGCCGGTAGCGGACGCGAGCCGGTCATGGCCGAATAGAACTGGTTCGTGGCCTCCTGATTTCCGCGCAGCGCGGCAAACAGCTGCTGCCGAATCCGCTGTAAT
>JBKPAJ010000237.1:0-46595 GCA_046726375.1 Acidobacteriota bacterium | reverse complement strand
CACCAGAGCGGTATCGATGATGTCCTGACTGGTGGCGCCGAAGTGCACCCATGTCGCGGCCGAGCGATCGACGAGTGCAACCCGTCTGCGCAAATCGGCAATCAACGGGATCGCGACATTTCCCGCGGAGGCTGCTTGCTGACCGAGCGCGTGCAGGTCGAAGTGCTCTGCTCGCGCGGCGGTCGCAATCGCCTTGGCGCTGCGCGTTGGGATGATCGCGCGCTCGGCTTGCACCGCGGCGAGCGCCACTTCCACATCGAGCATCGCCTGGATGGTCGCCGAGTCGGACAATTGCGCCAACACGTCGACGTCGCCGAAAAGCTCGCTGTAAAGGCGACCGCCGTCAGACATCGAAGAAGACGGTCTCGTCCGCTCCCTGCAGAATCACGTCGAAATGATAGCGGCAGTCCTCGATCTTCCGCGCGAGCAGCGTCTTGCGGCGGCCGTCAGGCACAAGCTGCAACACCGGATCGCGATCGAGATGCGGCGCATCTTCCAAATAGATGCGCGTGTAATACCGCGTGAGAATGCCGCGGCCAACCACGATGACAGCGACGTACGCAGAGCGGGCAAGTTCAACCTGGTAACTGCCATCAAGGCCCGTCAAGACACGGCAAAACGCGCGCAGATCCGGTTGCCAGAACTCGAGCGCGCCGTCCTCGATCCCGTCTCCGGCGCCGTCGAGAAGGCGGCCGCCAATCACCACGCGATCAACTGCCGTACTCTCGTCGGCCTGTCCGGCACGGAGGCCAATCGAGAGGAACGGGCCGGCCGTTTGAAACGGCGTGAGCCCTTGCTTCACTTCTCCCACGGCGTCTCCTCGCGGCCGCGTAACACGATGTCGAACCGATAACCGTGTGCGAACTCCGGCTCCGTGAGCGACAACTCAAACGGAGCCACCAGGCGTTGGCGCGCCGCCGGATCGGGGATGGAGTTGAAGATCGGATCGAGCGGCAGCAACGGATCCCCTTCGAAGTACATCTGCGTGACCAGCCGCGTCGCCAGGCATTCGCCGAACAGCGAGAAGTGAATGTGTGCCGGACGCCACGCATTGTGGTGATTGCGCCAGGGATACGCGCCGGGCTTGATCGTGACGATGCGGTATCGGCCCACTTCGTCGGTCATCGTGCGGCCCGCTCCTGCGAAGTTCGGATCCAACGGCGCGTTGGTCTGATCGGCAGCGTGACGATACCGGCCGGCCGCATTGGCCTGCCATACCTCAATCAATGTGTTGCGCACGGGCCGTCCGTCCTCGTCGCGCACCTTCCCTTCGACGATGATGCGTTGGCCGAGAGGGACCCCCTCGAATTGGCGAGTAAGATCGTGATCCAGCGGTCCGATCGCCTCGCGTCCGAATACCGGTCCCGAGAGTTCGGCCAGCGTATGCGGCAGCACAATCAACGGCTGTTTCGGATGCCGCAGCGTCGTTGACCGATACGAAGGCGAGTCATCGGGTGGATGCACTCCGCGCGCCGGCCGCCTCACGCTCACCATGGTGTTGCGCGTCAAATGTGTCGGCATCGTAATACACGTTCTCGCGTACCAGCGTTCACTTGAGTTGCCGGCGCCAACGGCGCGAGAAACGCTCGAACAGTGTCACTTTCGACCAATATCGTCGCATTGCCAGGATGCCACGCTTGTGCAGTCAAGTGAATTGAGGGGGTAACGCATGTTTTCTGACCCGGCGCGCTCGCGTCGCCTGGCCGGCCTGGTCGCGAGCGCAGCGATATTGGGAATCATGCTGGCGACCCCCGCGCCCTGGACACTTTCGCCGTCTGCCTGGCGGACGGCCGCATTGTTTGCCGCTGCCCTCGTTCTCTGGGTGTCGGAGGCCGTCCCAATCGCGGTCACGGCGCTGCTCGTCGTCTTCGCGCAGCCGTTGCTCGGCCTCGCGGAGTTGCCGGCGGCGTTCGCCAGTTTCATCAGCCCGGTCTTCTTTTTCGTGCTGGTGATGTTCGTGATCGCACAAGCGATTTCGGCCACCGGACTCGATCGCCGGTTCGCGCTGTGGCTCCTAGCCAAAGCCGGCGGCGACCCGAGGCGGGTTCTGTTCGCACTCATCTGTGGCTGCGGCGCGCTTTCCACCATCGTTTCGGACGTACCCGTGTGCGCGATCTTCATGGCCATCGCCCTCGGCATCTTCGATCGCTTGAAGCTGCGTCCGCGCGAGTCGCGTTTTGCCAAGGCGCTCATGCTTGGCATTCCCGTCGCCGCCCTCATCGGAGGCGTCGGCACGCCGGCCGGCAGCTCGATCAATATCCTCGGCCTGTTTCTGATCGAGCAGGGCAGCGGCGTCCGTGTGCCGTTTCTGCATTGGACCGCGATCGGTTTGCCCACGGTCGCGATCATGCTGCCCATTGCGGCGGTCACCATCGCCTGGTTTTATCCGCCCGAGATCAGGTCAATCGCCGGAGGCGTTGATGTCGCAAGCGAACGAAAACACCGCGGGCCAGTGAGCGCAGCGGAGATTCGAGTGCTCCTCGTCATGGCGGTGATGCTGGTGCTGTGGCTGCTGAGCTCGTGGTATCCCGCCATCGACACGGTCACCGTCGCGGTGTTTGGCGCTGCGATCATGTTTCTCCCATTCATGGGCATCTTTACGTCGTGGAAAGAGGTCGAACGCGGCGTCGGATGGGACGCGCTGATCATGATCGGCGGCGTGACCTCCCTCGGAGCAGCGTCGGCCAAGACCGGCCTGGCAAAGTGGCTGGTCGATGTTTCGCTCAGTGATATCGGCGGGTGGACGCCAGTAGCAGCCATCGCCGCGATTAGCGCGTTTACGGTGGTAATCCACCTCATTTTGCCGATTGCCCCGGTGATCAACGCCGTGCTGATCCCGCCGATCGTCCTACTCGCGCAATCCACGGGTCAGAACCCGGCGCTGTACGGCTTGCCCGTCGCGTTTACCGCCTCGTGCGCGTTCTTGCTGCCGCTCGACGCTGTGCTGCTCGTAACCTATGGAAAGGGATACTACAGCGTCATCGATCTCCTGCTGCCCGGCATCGTGATCAGCATCGCGTGGGTCATCGTCATGACGGCGGTACTCATGAGCATCGGGCCGCTTATCGGACTGTTGTAGGTCAGGAGATCTGAGCGTCGCGCATGCAGGCTCGAACAGCCTCCAGATCCTTCGTGACGATCGCGACAAACTGCTCGCGCGACATGTCCAGCTTCCACGTGCCCAGATCCGTTCCGAGCAGGTTGTCGTGCTCGAGATGGATGTTGATCGGCCCGGCAAAACGCACGGTCTTCAGCAGCTCGAACATCCGCTTGAGATCGATCATGCCTTCGCCAATGGGCACGAACTCGGTGCGCCAGGCACCTTTGTCGTCTCGGAGCCACCGCACATCCTTGATCGCGAGCGAGACAATGTACGGCAAGACGACCTGCGCGGCGTCTATCCACCCGACACCGTTGCGCGCCGTCGCATGGCCGATGTCGTAGTTGAGGCCAACGAGCCGCGGCTCAAAACCGCGAATGACTTCCCAGAAGTCCCAGATGTTGCCGCCGATGTTCCCTGGTGCAGAGTGCGTGTGATAGCAGATGGTCGTCTTGTACGTCTCGTTGAGTGCGGCGATCGTTGCCACGCGCGGCTTCAGGTCCTCGAGCTGTTGACGGAGATCGCGCGTGTAGTCGTAACGGAAGTACTGCCCGCCGCGGTAATAGCGGATACCGAGCCCGCTCGCGGTCTGTAGAATCGCTTCGGCGTACGGTGATTTCGCGTCCTGGATGGACGTCGTGATCATCGTGACGGCGACACCAGCCTTGCGTGTGAGCTCGACAGCCTTCGGCAGCTCACGCTCCACGCGCGCCGGTTCGATGTGACCGCCAGTCCGGACGTTCCACTCGATGGCGTCGAATCCCATTCGCGATGTGAGATCGATCGCGTCTTCGAGTGTGGTCCACTGCAGGTGGCGCGAGACCAGGCCAAGCTGCTCTTTTGCAGGCGTCGCAAGGTCATTCGCGCGCTGCAGTTCGCTTGCGGCGAACGCGGCGCCGATCGGAGCCGCGGCAAGAATCTGCAAAGCGTCGCGGCGCGAGAGGCTAGTCACTCGATCCTCCATACACGCAATTCGCGTTCAGGGAGCCGCGAGATCCACCGATTACACAGAAAGGCGTTTGAACCACAGATTGCACAGATGACACAGATTTTTTTGATCTTGCTCAGCAGCTGGGCCCAGGGGACGTCTTGGCGCGAACACGGTCGACGCGTTCGTCACGATCCCAACCAAATCTGTGGACTCTGTGCAATCTGTGGTTCAACCTTCCTTCTGTGTAATGTGGTCGCTTCATGCGTAATCTGTGGTCCCGTCGTGCGTGTCAGATCGACGTGGCGTCACTTCTTCGGTGGAAATGCCTGGCTCAAGTAATCGACGATCATCTTGGCTTCGGCGCTCGTCGCCGTCGCGCCCATGCCGATCATCTGGTCGACCACGGCTTTCCAACGTTCTGGAGTACCGCCGCTGGCGGTTTCGGCCTGTAATCCATGACACGTCGTGCACACGCGCTCGGTGACGGCTCGCGCTTGCGCGAACGCCTGCGGTGACATCTCTACGACCGTCGGCGTTGACCGCGGCTTCGCTGTAGACGCCGCGGGTGCCGCGCTCGTGGCCGATGCTGAGGTCGTTGGGCGATCTCCGAGCGCAAAGGCAACGAGCTTCTGCGGATACTGCTCCGTGCCACCGCGATCGGTGTCGCCAGGTCCGCCGGCAGCAACGACGACGTACTGCTTCCCGTCCTTGCCCATGAACGTCATCGGAGTTGCAGCGGCCTGCGCTTCGAGCTCGACATACCACAGTTCCTGACCGGTCTTTGCGTCGAATGCGTGGAAGCGGCGGTCCTTCGACGCGCCAATGAAGACGAGGCCGCTGGCCGTCGCGATCGGTCCGCCGAGATTTGGCGTGCCGGTCGGCGGAATACCTTTGGCGATGAGCTCGGGATATACACCCAGCGGCACCTTCCAGGCGAGGTCGCCGGTGTTCACATTGACCGCGACGAGTTCACCCCAGGGGGGCTGCTGACACGGATAGTGGTTGTCGTCCCAGAAGCGCGTGTAAGCGAGCTCATTGCGATACTGACCCGGGTTCTGGGTGTCGGGCACCATGCGGCCGATGGTCGCCAGATTGCTCGTGTTGACGAACACATACCCCAGTTGCGGATTGAATGCCGTGCCGCCCCAATTGCCGCCACCGATGGTCCCGCTGAAGACAACCGTGACGCCGTTCGCACCATACGGTGTGTACGGTCCATCGTTGTTCATCTTTTCGCGCTCCCACCACTCGGTGCAGAACGTGTTCGACTCCGGCGTCACAGTGGTGAGATCGGCCTTGCTCATGCCGAGGCGCGCCCACGGCGCAGGCTTCACCGGAAACGGCTGCGTTGGGGAGCTCTTTTCGCCCGGCACCGTGCTGTGCGGCACCTTGCGTTCTTCAACGTCGTAAATGGGCTTGCCGGTCATGCGATCGAGGATGAACAGCATGCCGCCCATCTTCGTGATTTGCGCAACGGCAGGAATGCGCTTGCCGTCGCGCACGACCTCGATCAGCGCGGGCGCGCCGGCAAGATCGGCATCGAAGACGTCATGGTGAGTGGTCTGGTAATGCCACTTGTAGGCGCCGGTGTTCGCATCGAGCGCCAGCACCGAGACGGAATACAAGTTGGCGCCGGGCCGATCACCACCGTAGAAGCTGCCGCCCGGATTGCCCGTGGGCAGAAACACCAGGCCGCGCTCTGTGTCGACAGTGATCAAGCCCCACACTGCGGGGCCGCCGCGATCCTTCCAGCCATCGCCCCAGGTGCCGAAATTGCGGTCGCCCGGTTGCGGCACCGCACGAAAACGCCACGCGAGTTTGCCTGCTTTGACATCGAAGGCCTGCGGATCGCCGGCCGGCCCGATGAACGAGTTCTCGCCTTCAGAGCCGCCAAGGATTGCGAGGTTCTTGTAGATCGCCGGCGGTGACGAAAACGAGAATCCGCTGCCGAACGCCGCACCGCCGCGTCCACCGCGGCCACCACCCTCATCGCTATCGCTGGCACCGCGACCGCCTTGCGCTCCTCCTCTGCCCCCGCGTCCTCCTTCGGGACCACGGGTCATGACGGGCATTGACTTCGGCATGCCGGGATGCACGTCGGCAACACCTTTGTCGCCAAAGCTCTCAATCAGGGCGCCGGTTTTCGGATTGAGCGCAATGAGCTTGTCGCCGGCGCCATACAAGAGACGCTCGCCCGCTTCGGCGTCGCCGGGCCAGTACGCAACCGCGCGCACCGATCGGCCGCGAACAGGCGTTTCGAAGCGCCACAACTCTTTGCCGGTTTCAGGCTCGAGCGCGACGACGCCACCGTTTTGCAGCGTGATGTACATCGTCCCGTTGATCACTACTGGAGTGTTCTGCCATTTGCGACCCGGCGTCCTGGTGTCGAACTCCCATGCCCTGGTCAACCGCGTCACGTTCTCCGGCGTAATCTGCGTCAGGGGCGAGTAGCGTGTGTGGCCGGGATCATTGCCGTAGGTCTTCCAATCATTCTGCGCCAGCGCAACGAGGGATATCCACGCCGCACACATGGTCGCCCAGAGCCATGTCTGTTTCTTCATGATGTGAACGCCTTCCGCAACACTTCTTGATCCCGTTTGATGGCGGCCATGAAACGCTCGCGCGGAATCGTGAGCGAGGCCTGTCCGCCCATGCCGTCGGGATATTCCGGTTGGTTTTCAATCGGCCCGGAGAAATTGATCTCGCGCAAGACTGCCGCCACTTCACGGAGCGGCACCAATCCTTCACCGAGCGGCACCCAGTCGGTGCGCCAGCGGCCGTCGCTATCTTTGACCCACACGAAATCCTTGACCGAAACGCCTGCGACGTAGCGGGCCGCCGCGCGAAGATTCGTCGCCCACAGCCCGTTTGCGCCTTCGCGCACCATGTGGCCGACGTCGTAATGAAAGCCAACTTGCGCGGGATCGTGGTCTTTCAAGATCGACAACAGATCCCAGATCGGCGTTCCAACCGCGTTGCCCGCATATGTGTGATACATCGCCGTCATCTTGTACTTGGCATTGAGCGCCGCGAGTTTGGCGACGCGCGGCTTCAGTTCCTCGAGTTGCTGCGCGATGGGTTTCCCCGTCACGTAGCGGAACGTCCCCCACCAGTAATGACGGATGCCGAGCTCCGAGGCGGTACGCAGAATCGCTTCTGCAAACGGCGAATCGGCGTCGGCAATCGGCGGCGTGATTGAGGACACCTCGATGCCGCGTTTGCGTATCGCCGCGACAAACGGCGGGAGGTCCTGCGCAACGCGCTCGGGTGTTACATGGCCCTGGCCTTCGGGGCGGACGTTGATATCAACGCCGTCGTAACCTGCTTCCTTCGCGGCGACTGCCACTTCCTCCGGCGTTTTGAGCCACAAGAGATGCCGGCCGTAGATATCGAGCTTGACCGATGTCCAAGGCGGAATGACCGGGACGTCGGGCTGGGCCGCACGGCCTCCCCGCCCGCGCTGCGCCGCGGATGCAGCGAGCGCGGGAGCGAGAAACAACGAGGCCTGCAGAAACGCGCGACGATTCACAGCGCGATTAAAACACGTACTTCACGGCGAACTGCATCACGCGTGCATCCGCCTGCGTCGACGTGATGCGGCCGAAATCGGCGCTGCCGAACGTCGTGTTCGGATCGCCGAGGTGGGCGCGGTTGGTCACGTTGAACGCTTCGACGCGCACTTCCACCCGATGCTCGCTCGCGACCCGCAGCACACGCGAGAGCGCGAGATCGATATTCCAGAACGCCGGACCGCGCAGGAAGCCGCGCGGCGTGTCGCCCCAGCTTCCGGGCGTGTTCGGACCAAACGCTGCCGTGTTGAACCAGCGCTCGATCGTCCGATCGTCCAGGTCCGGGTCGCCGATGACGACCGGGCGTTGATTGCCGAGACCCGTGAGCGACAGATTGCCCGTCGTGCTCGGCGTCAGCGGGTTGCCGCTCCGCGCTTGGAAGATCGTTCCCAATTGCCAGCCGCTCGTGATCTGCTGCCACACGCCGCTGCCGACGCCAGGCACCTGATAGATGACCGAACTGTTGAGAATGTACGGACGGTCAGCCTGGCACGGGCCCCAATTCGTGCTCGGATCATTAGGGTCCGGGAACACGTTGGTGATGTCAACGCCGGGCTCTCCGTTGTTCTTGCACGTCGCCAGCGTCAGATTGTTGTTCATGCTCCAGCCGTTGCTCAGACGACGCTGCAGCGTCAAGACGACACCGTCGTAGCGGCCGTGTCCTTCGTACGCTTCCTGAATCGTGGAGTAGTACTGCCCCTCGGTGGAATTGAGCAGATACAGCTTGCGCCGGGTCTCCTGATTGGCGTTGGTTGAATTGCCCGGAATATAGACCGCGGGATTCAACTCCGTGCCAACCCAGATGTTGTCCGTGCGGTTGCCGAGATAGGTCACGCCGGCCATCCAGGCGCCGCCGAACTGACGCTGGTAGCTGACGTTCCACTGACGTACTTGCATCGGATCGATGCGCAGTGGCATCGACACATACGTGCCCTGCAGAGGGAATTGCATGTTGGATGGAGGCGGCATCGGCGTCGGGAACGGATTGCCGCCGGGATAGCCGACCCAGGGATCGTTGAACGATGCCGGATTGTTGACCTGAATGGTATTGCCATACGGCGCGTTGAGCGGATGCCGACCGTACTGCCAGAGACGCGGCGAGTCGTAGTAGAGACCAGCCGCCGCGCGGATCGTTTGAACGTTGTCTCCACGAGGATCCCACACCAGACCCACGCGCGGCGCAAACTGATTCAGCTTGTCGAAGGTGTTGGCGTCATCGGGGAAGCCTTCATCGCCGGCGAACATCAGTCCGGCCGGCGCGTTCGTAAATACCTGGCTCCGCCGGCCCGCGAGGAACCAGTCCATATCGAAGTGGCTGTAAAAACCGTAGTCATCGTGTGGCGCCAGGTACGGCTCCCAGCGCAATCCGGCATTCACCGTGAGCTGGTTGCTGATGCGCCAGACGTCCTGCGCATAGATGCCGAAGTAGTTCATCTGCTGCTTGACCGCCTGGTTACCACCCTGACGGAACTGGCTCGGAAGGCCAACCAGCATGTCGGCGAGACCAAGTCGGCCGCCGCCGCCGCGCGTGCCATTGAACGTGAAAATGCCGTTGGCCTGGAACGGGCCGACGACATCGAGACCAGGCTGAATCCAGCTTGCGCCAAACGAGATCTGATGGTCGCTCTTGACCCAGTCGAAATCCTGCGACAGCTGGTAGGTGGTGGACTCGAATTCGCCGGGGAATCCAGCCGTCGGAAAGCCGTTGGTCACCGACAGGTTGAAGAACGCCAGGCCTGGCTCTGTCGCCGCCGACCACACGTTGGATCCGAGGGTGGTATAGGTGTCGAGGCCCTCGCCCTGCGATCGATGGATGCGCGATCGCGCGACTGCAAATCGCGTCGCGCTCACGAGTTTGGAGGTCAACACATAGTCGTCTCCGACCGACAGGGTCTGCACACGGTTGTCGAGGCCGAGCCCGCTGCCGGTCGTGAGCAACAGGTTCTGTCCGTCGTAGGCCGGCGCGCGATCGTAGTTCGCAATGTAGTACCGCCCGAAGAAACGCTGGTCGTTGGTGGCCTGCCAGTCGACACGTGCGACCGTTTGCTGCTCGTCGTTGTCGTCGGGAATCGCGTATGTGATGCGGCCGCACGGATCGGTGGCGACCGGCAGCTGGTTGATGATCTTCATGGCGATCGGATTGAACAACGTGGAATCAACGCGGTTGTTGAAATAGGGCGCGGTCAGGGTGATCGCGCGTCCCGCGTTGCACTCCGCCGACGCCGCTGCCGTGAAATCGCCGGCGCGCATCGCCGCCGTTGGCACAAAGGCCGTGGAATCGGAAGGCCGCTGGCGATTGCGGCTGATCTGCAAACCGCCGAAGAAGAACATCTTGCTCTGCCTGATCGGTCCGCCTAATGTCCCGCCGTACTGGTTGCGATTCAGGCCATCGTCCGCCGTCGCGAATCGGTTGATCGCGTTGAAACGATGATCGCGAAGGAACTCGAACGCGTTGCCGTGAAACGAGTTGGTTCCCGCCTTTGTGACGGCATTGACAGTGGCGCCGGTGTAGATGCCGTAGCGCGCCGGGCGCACACCGCTCTCAACCTTGAACTCCTCCAACGCGTCCGGGAATGGCATTGGTTGGCCAATGTTGTTGACCGGATCATTGTTGAAGCCACCATCAACGAGGTAGATCGTGCTGTTGCCTGTTCCACCAGCAACCGAGATCGCGACCGCTGACGGGTACTGACGCTGGCTGCCGATGAGTCCGTTGGTATTGTTGGTGACGGCCGCACCGGACAAGAGCACCAACTGCGATGGTTGACGACCGTCCAGCGGCAGACCGACCATTTGCTCCTGGCTCACGACCGTTCCCACCGCGGTGTTGCGTGTCTCAACCATCGTCGCGCCCGCGGTGACAGTCAACGTTTCCGATACGGCGCCGACTTTCAGCGTGATGTTGATAGTGGGACTGGCGCCGACCTGCAGCGTGATGCCGCTCTGCTGATAGGTGCTGAACCCCTGCAGCTTCGCCTCCAGCTCGTAGGGACCCACCGGTAGGTTCGGAAGCACGTAATCACCCCGCTCACCCGTGATCACGAAGCGCGTCAAACCAGTTGTGGTTTGTTTGACCTGCACCTCCACGCCGGGGAGCGCGGCACCCGATTCATCTGCAACGACGCCGGAAATCTGCGCAATCGCGACTGTCTGTGCGGCGGTAACGCTGGGCAGCGCGAGCATCAGCAACAAGGCAACGAGGCGGTGCATGGGACCTCCACACGCGGGAAACGGGGACTCTTCAGCTCACCGGGGAAATCCTGGAGATCAGGGAGAACCTATTTCGATTTCTCCCCGATCTCCGCGATCTCCCCGTCCACTTCGGCATCTTCGGCTCACTGGGAGATCAGGGAGATCAGGGAGAGAAACCCATTTCGATTTCTCCCCGATCTCCTCGTGCTCTTCGGCCTCTTCGGCTCACTGGGAGATCAGGGAGATCAGGGAGAGAAACCCATTTCGATTTCTCCCCGATCTCCCCGTGCTCTTCAGCCTCTCCGGCTCACTGGGAGATCAGGGAGATCAGGGAGAAACCCCATTTCGATTTCCCCGATCTCCCCGTGCTCTTCAGCCTCTTCGGCTCATTGGGAGATCAGGGAGATCAGGAGAAACTCATTTCGATTTCTGCCCGATCGCCGGGATCTCCTGTGCTCTTCAGCCTGTTGATTGTAGCCAAACAGGTATTGTTGTCAATACAGGTATTAGGGGCGATTACGGTAGAGTTCGCTCTTTAGTCGTTCCCGACGCGGAGAAAATCGGCGATATCCCAGTAGCCTGTCCGCGGCATCGGCACATCGCCGCGGGTGCGGACTTCCAGCAGGTAAGGCGTGTTTGCCGCGATCGCCGTGCGGAGCGCGCTGGCAAGCTCGTTCGGCTCCTCAACGAGGTTCGCTTCGATCCCAATCGCCTTGGCCATCATCACGAAATCGGGGTTGTAGGGGGTTCCGTCAGGTCGCGTGAACTCCGTGCCGTAGGTGTTGTTGAAGTAGGTGGTGCCAACCGTGCGAATAGTCGAAAAGCAATAGTTGTTGAACAGCAGCCATATGACGGGCACATTCAATTCCACCGCCGTCGTGAGCGCGCCGATTACCGACATGAGCCCGCCGTCGCCCACGAGTCCGATCACCGTGCGATCTGGCGCGGCAAGTTTGGCGCCGATCGCGGCAGGCGGAGAGAAACCCATCGTGGCCAAACCGCCGCTCGTCAGAAATGATTGCGGCCGGCGGGTCACCAGCTGCTGCCCTGCCCCGTTTTTGTTCCAGCCGACGTCGGTCACGAAAATCGCGTCCTCGGGAGCCGCTTCCGACAGTTCCTTGAGCAAACGTGCGGGGTGAATAGGCTTGCCGTCGTCTTGCTGTGTTTTCTCGAGTTCGTCCTGCCATTCACGTTTTCGCGCCGCAATGAGCTTTGCGCGTGACGGCTCCACGGCGGCGGTTCTGGCGCCGCGCACATGGCGGATCAATTCGCGCAGTGTTCGCTTGGCGTCGCCGACGATGCCGACATCAACGGGATAGATCTTGCCGATCTCCTGGGGATCGATGTCGATCTGAATCAGCTTCGACGGAGGGATCGCGAACGTGTAGTTCGGATCCCACGAGCTACAGTCCGCTTCGGCAAAGCCGGTCCCCAGCGCGAGAATCACATCCGCTTCGCGCGTCGTGTCATTGGCCGCGCGCGATCCCCAGATGCCGGTCATGCCGAGCGACAGGGCGTGGTCTTCGGGAAAAACGCCCTTCGCCATCAGCGTCGTGGCAACAGGCACGCCGGCGAGTTCGGCGAGCTCGCGCAACTCGCTCGACGCCTCGCTGAGTGTCACGCCGTTGCCGGCGAAGATGACAGGACGTGACGCACTTGTGAGCACGTGTGCCGCTTCCGCAATGCCATCGTCTGGACCGACAGGTCTGGCGTAATGAGGGCGGCGCGCGACGGTAATCGGCTCCGCTGTCACCTCGCCGGAGAACACGTCCATCGGCACATCGAGCAGCACTGCGCCAGGCTTGCCCGTCTGCGCCAGGTTCAGCGCCCGCGGCATCACGTCGGGCAGGAATTTGGGATCGTCGATTCTCCACACGCGTTTGCAGACCGGGCGATAGATGTCACCCTGCGATGCATCGGCGTGAAGCCGCATTCCCTGATGCGGCTCGCGCGCGTGGTGGTACGAGGGCGTGTTCCCTGCGATCACGACCATCGGCGTGAAGTCCGCCGCCGCGCTCGCCACGCCGGTGAGCGCGTTGGTCAATCCCGGAGAAATGTGCACGTTGACGACAGCGAGCTTGTGCGAGACGCGGAAGTAAGCGTCGGCGGCATGCGCGGCTTGCTGCTCGTGTCGAAACGACACGTACTCGATGCCGAGCCGATGGCACGCGTCAATCAGCGCGTAATTGGTGTGCCCGCACTGGCCGAACACTTTCGTCACGCCCTCCTGCTGCAGGCAGTGGGCGATGAACATCGCTCCCGTCATATGGCTCCTGAAACTGTCAATGCAAAAAGCAAAATGGCTCGACTTTACAGGCTGATCGTGATCAGCCGCTCCTCGGTCATCTCCTGCATCGCGTATTTCGGTCCTTCGCGGCCGAGGCCACTGTCTTTTACACCGGAGAACGGAATCAAGTCGACGCGGCTGCTCGACGACTCGTTGATGTGGACGACGCCAACATGAATGCCGCGCGCGGCCTGCATCGCCTTGTTGATGTCGCGCGTAAAGATGCCGGCGGCTAATCCGAATTCCGTGGAATTGATTTGCGCAATGGCGTCGTCGAGCGTGTCGAACGGAATGATCGAGACCACCGGCGCGAAGATCTCCTGACAAATCACCCGCATGTCGCGTGTGACCTCGACCAGGATGGTCGGCGCCAGCAATCCACGCTCACGCTGACCGCCCGCGACGAGCCGCGCTCCGCCGGCGACAGCGTCCCCCACCCACTGCTCGGCGCGCGCGGCCTCGGCCTCGCTGATCATCGGTCCGATCGCGGTCTCGGGATCGTGCGGGTTCCCGACCTTTAGCTTCGCAGTGGCGGCGACAAATTTGTCCGTGAACTGATCGAGCACGAACTTCTGAACGAAGAGGCGCTGCGTGGACGTGCACGCTTGTCCTGCGCGTTTGAATGCGGAATTGGCGATGCGAGGTGCGGCGCGATCGAGATCGCCGTCGTCGCATACGATCGTGCCCGCGATGCTTCCAAGTTCGAGCGCGATGGGCCGCAGTCCAACCGCGCGATGAAGGGCTTTTCCGACTTCAGTGCTGCCGGTGAAGGTGTAGAACCGGATCTGTTGATTCTCGACCAGCCAGCGGCCGACCTCGCTGCCCGGACCCTGCACCAGATTGATGTGACCGGGCGGAAGTCCTGCTTCGAGCAGAATTTCAAACAGCAGTGCGGCGCTGAACGGCGTCGCCTGCGGCGCTTTCAACACCACAGTGTTTCCCGCGGCCAGGGCTGGCGCCGTCTTGTGCGCCACGAAGTTGAGCGGCGCGTTGAACGACGTGATGCCGCAGACCACGCCGCGCGGCACGCGAATGGTGAACGCCATCCGGTGCGCGTTACCGGGCGAGCCCTCGATCGGCACCATCTCGCCGGCGAGCCGCTTGGCTTCTTCGGCTGAGATCAGAAACGTCTGGATCGCGCGCGTGACTTCGTTGACCGCATCGGCAACCGGAAATCCCGCTTCAGCGGTAATCGTGCGCGCCAGCTCGTCCCGTCGGCCCTCGATGCCTTCGCACACGCGGCGAAGTACCGCGTAGCGATCGTAGGGATCCAGCCGCGTGCGCTGGAACGATCGATGGGCGGCGTCAACCGCCGCATCCACTTGTTCGCGCGACGCACGGTCGGCCTCGCCGATGCGTTCCCCGGTGAACTTGTCATAGACGGGGAACGTCTCCGTGCCCTCGACCCATCGGCCGTCGATGAGGAGCCGCGCACGACGCAAGGCAACTTCTGGAGCAGCGTGTTGGATGGCCACCGGCGTCCTCAAACGACGCCAGCCTGTTGCAGGCGTGCGATGTCGTCACAAGTGAGACCGAGCTCGGTCCCATAGACCTCGCGATTGTGTTGACCGAGCTCACCCCCCGGCCACGACACTTCGCCGGGCGTCTCGGAAAGGCGCGGCACCACGTTGTGCATTCGGATGGCCTCCCCGTTGTGTCCGTTGCCGTTGGGGATCGGTACGTCGAGAAGGAGCTGGCGAGCGTGCCACTGGGGATCCTGCTCGATGTCCGCGACGGTTTGCACCGCGACCGCGGTGAGCGCGTTGGCTTCGATGATGCGAAGGTTTTCGGCCAGCGTGCGCGCTGCAATCGCCTGTGCGATCTCCTCGTCGAGCGCGTCGGCGTGTTGCACGCGTGCCTGGTTTGTCGCGAACCGCGCGTCGTCGAGCAGGCGGCCGAGACCGTACGCCTGCAGGAACCGCTCGGCCATTTTCGGCGTCGATCCGCTCACGGCGACATAGCGGCGATCGCTCGTCGGGTAACAGCCGCGCGGCCCTGCGTTTTTCGAACGGCTGCCGGTGCGCTCGCGGAGTCGTCCAAGCGCCGCGTATTCGGCCGCCAGCGGACCAAGGAGCGAGAACAACGATTCGAACAACGAGACGTCCACCAACTGGCCGGGACCGCCGTGCACGTCGCGACGATAGAGAGCGAACATCACGGCGTTGGTGGCATACAGCGCCGAGGTCATATCGGCGAGCGGGAAACTCGGCACGATCGGTGCGCCATCTGGCTCCCCGTTCATCGCGGCGAATCCGCTGGCGGCTTCGACCAGCGTGCCAAAGCCGGGCCGCCGGCTTGCGGGACCTGTTTGTCCCCATCCGGAGATCCGGACCAGCATCATCTTGGGATTCCAGCCGTGAAGCACGTCCCAGCCAAGACCCATCGACTCGAGCGTGCCGGGCACGAACGACTCCATCACCACGTCGAAGCGCGGTACCAGACGGCGGAGCAAGTCCTTGCCTTGAGGTGATTTCAAATTCAAAGTGACGTAGCGCTTGTTGCGTGCGTACACCTGCCACCAGAACGGCCGGCCGTCCGTGGTCCAGTGCCGCAGCGGATCACCGCTGCCCGGCTGCTCGACCTTGACGACGTCGGCGCCAAAGTCGGCGAGCAGCATGCCGGCGACTCCGCCGGCGATCATGCGCGAAAGATCGAGAACGCGAATACCGGTTAAGGGTTTCACGGCGCCTGCTCCGCTTCCAGACATGTATGGATAACTATACAAGTTGTGTCAAGCTGATGGTATGCTTCCCTCTCCTATCGTGGCAACTGACAAGTCCGAAGGGGCCTTGAGCAAGGAGCTGGGGGTGCCGCTCTACCACCAGATTCAGCACCTGGTTCGTCATCGTATCCATAGCGGCCTTTACCCGCCGGGCACGCAAATCCCTTCGGAACACGACCTCTGCCGTGAGCTGTCGGTGAGCCGAGTGACCTTGCGAGAAGCGCTGCGCGAGCTGGTCCGCGAAAACCTGCTGGTCAAAGTGCAGGGCAAAGGCACGTTTGTGTCGTCGAATCCGCCCAAGCGCCTGAGCCCGGTGCGCTACACCGGCTTTCTCGAAGAGCTGCAGGAACGCGTCCGCAAGCTGCGGGTGACCGAAGTAGAAGTCATGCAGACGCCGGCCACGAGCGAGCTGAAGTCGACGCTCCAGCTCAGCCCCGCCACAACCGAAGTCACACTGATCAAGCGTCTGCGCCATATCGACAGCGAGCCGTTTTCCTACACGCTCAACTATCTCCCGTCGGAGATCGGTGCGCGGATCAAGCCGAAGGATCTTCGCTCCTTACCGCTGCTCAAGATCCTCCAGGAGGATTTGAAGATCCCGATCCTGCGCGCGCGCGAAACGATCGAGGCGGCCCCGGCGGATCCGGACACGGCTCGCCGGCTTGCCATCCCGGTGCTCTATCCCGTGATGCACATGACGCGAATCATGTACACCACCGGCGATCGTCCCTTTGAGCTGGTCGATATCTTTTACCGCGCCGACAAGTACCACTATTCCGTCAACATGACCCGGGTAAAAAAGGGCGGGCGCTGGACGTGGAATACCGAAGTAGAAACGTCAGCCTGACATCTGTCGATGTGGCGATTTGCTGATGTGGCGATGTCAGGTGGCGATGTGATGATGTGGCGATGTGCCTGGCGACGTAACGATGTGATGTAGAGAAGTAGATGCGCGCGATAGGATGAGCGTGGGATGAGCGTACGCGTAGGCGCGGCGGCCGCAACGAAAATTGGCGAAAAGGCGATTCGCCATCAGCTCACTCGCATTCTGGCCAGCAAGACCTTCCATCAGGTCGATCGCCTCAAGCGCTTCATCGACTTCATCGTCCTCGAAGCGGCCGCCGGCCGTGGCGGCGACCTCAAGGAATACGTGATCGGTGTGCAAGTCTTTGGCAAGGAATCGTCCTTCGATCCAAGGACCGATCCGATCGTCCGCGTCCAGGCGCGGCGCCTGCGCGCGCGGCTGGTCCGCTATTACCGCGAGGAGGGCCAGAACGACGAGGTCATCGTCGATCTGCCCAAGGGCGGCTACGCGCCAGTGTTCCGGCGTCGCGAAGGCACGCCGCCAACCAAGCCAACACTGAGCGCCGCGCTCGTGACACGCAACACGGTGGCGGTGTCGCCGTTCACGGATCAATCGCCGGCCGGCACGCTCGGCTACTTCTGCCAGGGGCTGAGCGATGAAATCGTTCACGCGCTCACGCAGCTTCGAAGTTTGCGCGTGCTCGCCCGTCAGGCTGGTCACGCCGTTGAGCCGAACCCGCGGTCTGCGGCGGCGTTGCAGATCGACGGTAGCGTTCGCCCCTTTGGCGATCTCGTTCGTGTCACGACGCGGCTGATTGACGGCGCCAACGGGTTTTATCTCTGGTCGCACGCCATTGATGCACCGCTGGCGGATCCGTTAGGCGCTCAGGAGGTCGTCGCGAAGACGATCGTCGAGAAGCTCACACCTGAACTGCCCGACGCGGAACATCCACCGAGCTCGCGTCACGGCAACGACAATCTCGCGGCGCGCAACCTGTATCTGCAGGGGCGCTATCACCTCAATCAGCGCACCGAAGAAGGCTTGCTGAAGGCAGTGGAGTTTTTCGAAAAAGCGCTGATCGAGGACGCGCAGTTCTCGTTGGCGCACGCCGGTCTCGCCGACGCCTACGGCCTGCTTGCGCACTACGGCGTCCTCGGGCCGGCTGATGTCTGGTCGAAGGCGGCTTCGAGCGCGGCGTCCGCCGTGATGCTCGACAGCCACTCGGCCGAAGCGCACACGTCGCTCGCGCACGTGCGCGCGACGCAAGATTGGGATTGGGCGGGCGCCGAGCGCGAATATCAACTCGCTATTCAGCTCAACCCGCGTTACCCGACCGCGCATCACTGGTACGCGATGTCGTGCCTTGTGCCCATGGGACGGCTGGACGAAGCACTCGAGCAGATGCTGTTGGCGCAGTCGCTCGATCCGGTTTCGTCGATCATTGCGCGCGACGTTGCCGTGATCTTCGCCTACCGGCGCGACTTCGACGCGGCGCTGGATCAGTGCGACCAGACGATCGAGTTGAACCCGCACTTCGCGCCGGCGTACCTGACGCTCGGTCTGATTCAGGAGCA
Source organism: Acidobacteriota bacterium (assembly GCA_046726375.1). Taxonomy (GTDB): domain Bacteria; phylum Acidobacteriota; class Vicinamibacteria; order Vicinamibacterales; family UBA2999; genus DASPWV01. The sequence continues at coordinate 28,415 of JBKPAJ010000237.1, read as the reverse complement.
GCGCAAAGACTTCGACGAATCGGCGGCCGCCTTCCGCCGGGCCGTCAATTTGGCCCCCAATTCACCTCGCATGCAGGGCGCCCTTGCCCGCACACTCGCGCTGTCCGGCAAAGTCGAGAGCGCGCGCGAAACGCTGCACTCGTTGGAGGGGCTGTCCTCGGCTCGCTACGTGTCGCCGTTCGATCTCCTCACGATTCACTTTGCGCTTGGAGACGTCGGGCGCGGGTTCAAATGGTTCGGCAAAGCCTGTGACGATCGGTGCTTTGAATTGCTCGCGCTTCGCGTCGACCCGCGCTTCGAGGCGTTGCGCGACGATCCGCGGTTTGTCGCGATTACGCGACGCGTTGGACTTCGTGCCGACTAGGCGCGCGTTAACGAGCCATCACCCATTTAAGCGCTTCGAAGTACATCTTCTGCATCCACGGCGTATCCCAGAGCTCGCGGTGATGGCCAAGCGTGGAGTAGAACACCCGGCCTTTCCCGTAGGTCCTGGTCCACGCTACTGGAAAATCGCCGTCTTTTCGGTGCACGAGCGGCGCCTCCAAATCGAGCGAGGCGGCGTCGAGCCGGGCGAGCACATGCACCTTGTCGCGCGAAAAATCCTTCAACTGGTAGTGCTCGTCGTTGACGACGAACGAGCGCGGAAGGTGGGCGGTGATCGGCGACGCTCCGTCCTCGACAATCACGGTCGCATCAACGATGCCCCATGGGTGTTCGTCGAACCGGCCGCCGAGCATCTCACCGAATTCAGGCCACGAGAAAAAGCCCGTCGCGCCGGCATGCGTGGCCACAAATCCTTTGCCGTCGTCGCGGACGAACGCGAGGAGATCCGCCTTTTGCTCGGCCGTGAGGTCGATCTCGCGTACGCCAAAGAAGAAGATCGCGTCAAAGTAATTCAGATTGCGGGCCAGAAACTGTTCGCCGGTGGCGATGCCTGTGCCGGTTTTGAAGGTGATGGGATGCCTGGTGATCGGCTGAGAGTCGGTGCGGATGATCGTGTCATACAGACCCGACTCCCATCCCATACGTTCGATGGTCGAGAGCGCGTGCGTAATCGAATCGTGCTGGTAGCCGTTGCGCACGTCCGCCCAGGCCAGAACATGCTTGGGGAACGTTCGCGGCGCGGGCGTGCGATCGACCGATTGCGCGAACGTGGTGCTCAGCGCCACACAGAGCGTGACGAGCGCTTTCATTGCGTGGAGCTGGACAGCGCGAACGCGACGACCTTGGTACCGGGCGGAGATCCCAGGAAGCTGCCGCCTCCAGCCGCCACCACGATGTACTGCTTGCCGTCTTTGCCCATGAACGTCATCGGGATGGAGTGGGCGCTCGCTTCGAGCTTTGTCTCCCATAACTGTTTGCCGGTGCGCGAATCGAATGCACGGAAATAACCATCGGTTGTCGCCCCCACGAACAACAAGCCGCTTGCGGTGGCAATCGGTCCGCCGATATTGAGGGCGCCCGTGTTGCCAAATCCTTTCTCTTTCAGCTGGGGAACGATGCCGATCGGCACCTTCCAAGCGATGTCACCTGTGTTGACGTTGACGGCGACGAGCTCACCAAAGGGTGGCGCCGAGCACGGAATCTTGTTTTCGGGATTCCAGAAGCGGCCCACCGCCCCACCCCACGGCGTCGTCCGCACGTAGGTGCGTGTGCCCGAGCGGTCGGTGGCGAGTTGCATGCGCGCGACCTGCCCGAGGTTCATGACGTTAGTGAACACCATACCCAGCGACGGGTCGTACGCGAGGCCGTTCCAGTTGCCTCCGCCGAGCGTGCTCGGAAACGTGACCATGAAGCCGTCGATTCCCGCCGGCGTAAACGGCCCTTGCGTGTAGAAGCCGTTTTTCTCCCACAGCTCCTTGCAGTACGTGGCATGCTCGGGCGTGAGATTGTAGAAGTCATTCGCGGGATCGAACTGCATGCGTGCCAGCGGTTCGGGTTTGAGCGGAAAGGGTTGCGTCGGCCAGCTCTCTTCGCCGGGAACGGAGCTTTTCGGCACGGCACGCTCCTCCATCCCGTACGCAGGTTCGCCGGTCACGCGATCGAAGATAAAGAGGGTGCCCATCTTCGTGATCACAGCAACGGCGGGAAGCGTCTTTCCGTTGCGGCGGACGTCGATCAAGGTTGGCGCTGAGGGAACATCCCAATCCCAGATGTCGTGGTGCACGAGCTGCTGGTACCACTTCAACTTGCCCGTGGCCACGTCGAGCGCGACCACGGAATTGGCGTAGAGGTTCTTTCCTTTGCGATCAGCGCCGTAATAATCCGACGTAGGCGCGCCGATTGGCGCATAGAGAATGCCGCGCTCCGCATCGACAGTGAAAAACGCCCACATGTTAGTGCCGGAGCGGTTTTTCCAGCTCTCCCCTTCCCACGTTTCGTTGCCTGGCTCGCCAGGACGCGGCACGGTATGAAATGACCACAAGAGTTTTCCCGTGCGGGCGTCCCACGCGCGGATGTCACCGTACAGGCCAAGGCTCGGTGAGTTCTCGCCGTTGTTGCCGCCGGTGACGATGATGTTCTTGTAGATGGTCGGCGGCGACTGCATGCCGATTCGACCGTCAACGTCGCCTTTGATCCCAGTCTTCAGATCAACCCAGCCGAAGCCGCCGAACTCGGTCGCAAGTCGGCCAGTTTTGGCGTCGAGTGCGAGCAGTCGTTCGTTGGTTCCCTGGAGGATCCGTGGTCCGGCGGTGCCATCGCCCGGCCAGTACGCGAGTCCACGGCGGCCCACTTGCTCTGGCGCTTCGAACTTCCACAGCACCCTGCCGCTCTCTGGTGCGAGCGCGAAAACGCTCGATCCGCCGGACAGATACATGATGCCGTTCACGACCAGCGGCGTGACTTGCAGGTTCGATGCGCCGACGTCGAAGCTCCACGCCTGTGTGAGCCGCGATACGTTCGCCGGAGTGATTTGGGTGAGCCTCGAGAAGCGCTGCTCGCCGAGATCTCCGCCGCGCGTGACCCACTCCTGGGCGCTGACGGTCACGACCGTCAGCGCGGCGGCGACGATCGCGAGCACCTGAATCCGTTTGTTCATAGGCATTTACTGACTGGCGGGAGTCTTTCGCGGCGTGGCATCCCCCGCGGTCAAGCCCAGCGCCCACTTGATGGCCTCGAAATACATTTGCGCCACATCGCGGTCATCCCACGTGCTCGCAGCGTGGCCCAACGACGAGTAGAACACGCGCCCCTTGCCGTAGTTCTTGGCCCACACGAGCGGCATCGAGCCATCCTTGCCGTGGTAGCCGTCGTTGGGCGGCATCTTCGTCACATCGAGCCGCAACAACACGCGCGCTTTCTCAGGCGAGAAAGAGGAGGCCTGATAGAACTCGTCAGTGAAGGGGAAACTCGCCGGGAAATGCGCGGTCGCGGGAAAGTCGCGGCCGTCGTTGATGATAGTGCCAGACGCGGTGTTCCAGGGATGGCCGTCATAGCGCCCGCCGAGCAGCTCACCAAATTCCGGCCAGTTCTCAAATGCGGTAAGTGCCGTGTGCGCTGCGACAAAACCCTTTCCCTCGTCACGCACGAACGCGAGCAGCTCGCTCTTCTGTCCTTCGTCGAGAGGCACATCGCGGTGACCGAGGAAGAAGATGGCGTCCGCGATCGCGAGACTCGGCCCGCCACTCGCTGGTTCCCCGGTCGTCCGTCTGGGCTGCCTGGCAATGATGTTTGAATCGGTGCGAATGAACGTGTCGTAGGCGCCCGATTCGTACCCGAGACGCTCGATCACGGCGAGCGCGTGCGAGACCGAGTCATGCTGCGCGATGCCATTGCGCGTGTCGGCCCACGCGAGCAAAACCTTGCGCGTGCGAGCGGGCGCGCCGCCGCGCCCGCCACGCTGTTCGGCGGTGGGCACCGCCACAAGCGCCATCGCCAGCAGTGTCACCGCGCAGAGCCAAACACGCGAACGTCTCATCATCGACCTCGGATTAGAAGTCCACCTTGAACGCGAACTGCATGATGCGCGGATCGCCGGCGCTCAAGATGCGTCCGAAGTTCGCACTGTTGAGCGCCGTGGTGGGGGCGTTGTAGTTCACATAGTTGATCACGTTGAAGATCTCCCAGCGGAACTGCAGGTTGTTGGTGCCGACGCGAAACGTGCGTGTCACGGCGAGGTCGTTCTGGAACCGCGACGGGTTCACGATGCTGAAAGGGATCAGATCACTGTAGGTGCCCGCTGCCGGCGACGTGAACGCGGCGCGATTGAGGTAGTTGTCAGGGGCGCCATCACCGTAGGGATCCTCGAGAATCTGAACCGCTCGCTGTCCGCCCATCCCGCTCAGCGCGTTGTCGACGCCGGTCGTCACCGACGAACGGTTGCCGCTCTGCCAGCGAATCAGCGGTGATACCTGCCAGTCGCCGAGCACGGCGTTGAGCAGCGGCGTGTCGAACCGCGGCGTGCGCGCGACCACCGAGAAGTTCAGCACGTGCCGGCGATCCGACGAACAGTACGAGTAATCGAGATCAGGGTTGTTGGGATCGGTGATCGTTGGTCCGGTGATCTCCGTTGTCGCCGGATCCGACATGCACTTCGACAGCGTCCAGTTGAACAGCACGCTGAAACCGTTGCGCAACCGGCGTTGTGCTGAGAGCAGCATGCCGTGGTAATTGCCGCGGCCGGTGTCGTCCACGTGCCCGATGGTGCCGTAGAACTGGCCCTCCACCGGATTCTGGCGAATCAGCAGGCGGCGCTGATTGGTGTTGCCCGTCGTCGCGCCCGCGACGAGGACCGCCGGATTCAATTCCGTCGCTCTCCACAAATGCGACGAGTGATTCCCGAGATAGCTGGCGGCGAGGAGCCACTCGCCAAACTGCCGTTGGGCGCTGACATTCCACTGGTGCAGCGAGGTGGGATTCATTTCGATCGGCGTGTTGACGTAGACACCGAACGCGGGGAACGGCGCGGTCTCCCAGTCGGTGTTGAGCGCGGGAAATGGATTACCGCCCGGATATCCAAGATATGGATCGGCCCAGCCGCCTGCAGGATTCGAAATCGTGATCTGTGCGCCCCACGGGGGATTGTTGGCGAAGCGCGTGTTGAAGAACAAATGCGGTGTGTCGTGGAAGATGCCGTAGGCCGCACGAATGCTCGTGCTGTTGTCGTTACCCGGCGTCCAGATGGCGCCGACACGCGGCGCAAACATCGCCACTCGTCCCTTCGTCGTGCCCGAGCCCGGGTAGCCGTCATCGCCCGGGAAAATCAAGCCGGCGGGGGCCTGCGGATACACCTTGCTCTTGAGGCCCTGATCGAAGCGCGACTGATCGAAATGGCTGACCCAATCGAACGTGTTGCGTAGTGGAATGAACGGCTCCCAACGCACCCCGATGTTAAGCGAAAGATTCGGCCGTACTTTCCAGTCGTCCTGAATATACGCGCCGATGTAATCGTGATTGTCGTAGTCGTAGACCGGGTTGCCCTGAATGAAGCCGCCGCTGACGACGCCAAGCATGAAATCCGACAGCGACAGACCCGTGCCCTGGCCGTTGAAGGTGAAGGCGCCGTTGGTTGGCCGGTTGTTCAGTGTCTCAATCTTCGTATGAATCCAGTTGCCGCCAAACGACACCTGGTGACCGCCAGCAATGAAATCGACGTCGTCGACGATCTGAAACCCGTCGGAGTTGAAGTAACCCGGATTGGTCGCGCCGCTGCCGACGGAAAAGCCGTTGCCGGTGACATTGACGCCGACGTAACCGGGCAACGGACTGTAAATCTTGCTGCCGAGATCGGTCGCAGTGAAGTACTGCGGCAGCGGCCGATCGTTGAGCGTCTTGTTGTAGGTGACGCGGAGAGAGTTGATCAGCGACGATGAGAGCAGATAGTTGTGCCCGAGTACGATCGAGTGGGCCTGGTTTTTCTGTCCGGTGCGGCTGAGCGTTAGCACGTTCTGGCCGTCGAAAGTCGCCGGGTTCTCGTACACCGAGTAGAGATAGCGCGCCATCACGCTTTGCTTGTTGGTGAGCGTGTAGTCGACCTTGCCAATCGTCTGATGCTCGGTGTTGTTATTTGGAATCCCGTACTGCACCCGGCCGCACGGGTCGGCGCTCGCCGTAGGCAGATACTTCGCAAAATTGAGCGCAACGCTGCTGAGACGCGACGGATCAATCTGGTTGTTGGCGAAGCCGCCTGTGAGGGTGACCTGCCGGCCGGCATTGCACTCGGGTGACGCAAACGCTCGAAAGTCGCCGTTCAGCATCGCCGTGGTCGGGATGTAACTGATCGTCGTGGCCGGATTCGTTCGCTCGATCTTTCCCTGGTAGCCTCCGAAGAAGAACACTTTGTTCTGAAGGACTGGGCCACCCAGCACGCCGCCGAACTGATTGCGCTTGAGACTATCGCGCTCGGGAGCAAAGGCATTGCGCGCGTTGAAACGGTAGTTGCGGTTGAACTCGAACGCGCTTCCTTTGAAGGCGTTGGCGCCGGACTTCGTCACGATGTTGACTGCCGATGCGGCGTGGTGCCCATAGCGCGCGGGTAACGCGCTGGTTTCAACTTTGAATTCCTGCAGCGCGTCGGGGAACGGCGGGGGCAGATTCAGGTTGTTGAACGGATCGTTGTGCGTGCCGCCATCCATGATGTAGGTCATGCCGTTGGCCTGACCACCGGCGACAGAGATCGTGACGGTTGGATAGTTCTTGTTGGTGTTGAGGTCGCCCGCGGGCGCCGAGGTGGCCAGGCCGGCCAGGAAGATCAACTCCGTGGCTTGCCGTCCGTTGAGCGGGAGTTCGACGATGCGCTGGTTGTCCACAACCTGACCGATACCGGTGGAGTGTGTTTCGACCATGGTCGCGTTCGCCGTGACCGTGACCTGCTCGCTGACGGTGCCGACCTGGAGCGTCACGTTGATCTGCGGGTTGGTGTTGACCTGCAGCACAATGCCGTCCTGCACGTAAGTCGTAAATCCCTGCAGGGCGACTTTGAGCTGATACGGTCCGATCGGAAGATTCGGCAGCACGTAGGTGCCGTCGGTCTCCGAGACCGTTGATCGCGTCATTCCGGTGTCGGTCTTTGTCACGGTGACGTCGGCGCCCGGAATGGCGCCGCCGTTTCCGTCGCGCACCACACCGGAAATCTGCGCACTCGCAACCGCCTGAGCCGCGGCGGGATCGCTGGTCATCAGGGACAACAACACGGCGCCGAGCAACAAGGACAAGGGTTTCCAATTCATGACGCTGGCCTCCTCACAGCAATCGCGAGCTACTCACCTTTGCGGTAGATGTCGTTGATGTCCCAGTGACCCGGGGTGGGTGTGGGCGCATTTTCCATTGGCACTTGAATGAGCGTCGGCCGATTCGATGCGATGGCCGCACGCAGCGCGGGGCCGAGATCACTGGCCGTAGTAATGGCGACGCCGTCGGCGCCGAACGAGCGCGCCATCGCGGCGTAGTCCACGCGATAGGGTTCACCGTTGCGCTCGAAGAGGCAGCCGAAGGTGGTGCCGTAGTGCATCTCCTCGAGACCAGCGATGGTGCCGAACGCGGAGTTGTCCATCACCACCCAGATGACCGGGAGATTTGCTTCGATGGCCGTCGCAATCACCGAGGGGTTGGCGCTGAAGCCGCCGTCGCCGACGAGCGCGATCGACGCGCGATGGGGCTGCGCCATCTTCACGCCCAGCGCCGCGGCTGGTCCAAAGCCCATGGTCGCGAGTCCGCTCGGCGTAATGAACGTGCCAGGCACGGTGATCGGGAATTGCTGGCCGACGCCGTTCTTGTTCCAGCCCACGTCGGTGACGATGAACGCGTCTTCTGGTGCGGCGGCGCGAAGCTCGGCGAGGATGCGCTCCGGACGCAGCGGGTATTGCTCCGAGGTCCACTGGTGCGCCCAGTTGGCGGCGAACTGCCTGCGTCCGCGTGCGATCTCCTCCCGCAACCGGCCGCGATCGGCGGGCCGCGTGTCGCGAGCGGCTTCGACCAGTGCGGCCATTGCCAACTTCGCATCGGCCACGACGCCCAACTCGGTTTGGTAGTTGCGACCGATTTCCGAGAGATCGGCGTCAATGTGGATCAGCCGCGTCGGCGGAATTTCAAACGTGAACCGTGTGTCCCACGAACTCGAATTGGCTTCGGCCATCCGCGTGCCGATCGCGAGAATCACGTCGGCGGTACGGCACTTTTCGTTGGCGATCGGCGTGCCCCAGAAGCCTGACTGTCCGAGCAGCAGCGGATGATCGTGATGCAGACATCCCTTGCCCATGAGCGTGTGGGCGACGGGAACTTCTAACGCCTGCGCAAGCGCGGCAAGTTCCTCTGTTGCGTGCGCTGAAACAACGCCGCCCCCGGCGTACAAGACGGGCTGCTTCGCTTGGGCGAGGGCATTCACGATGCGCACGGCGATCTCGGGGTCGAGACCCGTCTTCGCGATCTCCGGCGCTGTTTTCGCAAACGCGTTGACCGACAGATCCGCCGAGAACATGTCCATTGGAATATCGACCAGCACCGGTCCCGGCCGGCCCGTCTGCGCGAGATGGAACGCGCGTTCCAGCACGCGCGGAAGATCCCCGGCGCGATCGACGCGGTACACGCGCTTACAAAAGGGTCGATAGATCTGAAACTGATCGGCGTCCTGATGCAGGTTGACTTCCTGGTGCGGATGACGGCCGTAGAAGTACGACGGCACGTCGCCGGCGATCACCACCATCGGAATCGAATCGAGTGCCGCGTTGGCGACGCCAGTGGCCGCGTTGGTGAGTCCCGGCCCCAGGTGCGTCAACACGACGCCGACCTTGCCGGACGCACGTGCGTAGCCGTCGGCGGCGTGCGCGGCAATCTGTTCGTGACGCGTGGAGATGAACCGGATCTTGCTCTTGCCGAGCGCATCGAGAAACGCGATGACGGTATGGCCGCAGAGGCCGAAGATCACCTCGACGCCAACGCGTTCGAGGTATTCCGTCATCAAATACGAGGCAATGCGCGTGCTCGCCACACCGACGCGCTCAGCGGCCCCTTGTCGTGCTGTACTCATGATGATGTCCGCGATTCAGACGGTGATCTCGCTGTTGTAGAACTCGCCAAACAACTCTTCTTCCGATGGTTTGTCTTCGGGGATCGGCCGGCTCACCCACGTCACGTTCATGTAGTGCTTGAGCGCGATGTTCTCGTTGGTGATGTTGCCGCCCCAGATGCCGCAGCCCATGCTCGAGGTCATCGGCATGCCGTTGGTGAAGGTACCGGCGTTTGATTTCGACTGGATCTGACGCACCATCATCCGGCTGACCGGCGCGGTCAGCGCGAGGCGATGGATGTGTTCGTCGTTGAACGAATAGATGCCGCAGGAGTGACCCTTGCCTCCGGTCTCGAAGATCTGCCGCACTTTGTCGAGCGCATCGTCGAACCCGTGGCACCTGAAGATCGACAACACCACACCAAGCTTCTCTGTTGAGAACGGATACTGCTTGCCGACGTTGGTCTCAGGAACGATGAAGAAGGTTCTGTTGGGTGGAAGTGCGATACCGGCTTTGTCGGCCACGACGCTGGCGGGGCGCGCAATCGTGTCTGCGGTGCGGTGGCCGTCGGCGTCCCAGTACGCCCGCTGCAGTTTCGCTTTCTCCTCAGGCGACACGACATAGCCGCCCTGTTGCTGCAGCGCGTCGAGAAAGCGGTCGTAAATCGACGCTTCGACGAGCAGATTGCCATCCGCCGAACAACCGGATCCGTTGTCGTTGGTCTTGCTGATCGCGCTGTTGCGCGCGGCGTCATCGATGTCGGCGGTCTCGTCGATCACCATCGTCGCGTTGCCGGCGCCGACGCCGAACGCGGGTTTGCCGGAACTGTATGCCGCCTTCACCATGGCCGGACCGCCGGTGGCGATCGTGAGATCGCAGATCGACATCAGCTCGTTGGCGAGCGGAATGCTTGGACGTTCAATCACCTGAACGACGTCCTCAGGCACGTCCAGCCGTTTGAGCGTTTCGCGCATCAATCGCACGACCTCGGCGGTGGTCCTGCGACTCGAGGGATGCGGAGAAAAGATCACCGCGTCCTTGCACTTGATCGCGTAGATCGCGATTCCGATTGGCGTGATGTAAGGGCTGGTCACCGGGATCAGCGCGCAGATGACCCCGGCGGGCTTGGCGTACTTCACCAGGCCCTTTTCCGGAATTTCTTCGATCACGCCCATGCTCTTTTGGCGCAGCGCGTCGCGGAGAATACCGAGCACCTTGCTGCGGCGCGAGGGCTCGCGACCGCCCATCCCACTCTCGTCGACGCTCATGTTCGCGAGCCGGATGGACGTCTCCATGTTGGCGGTGGCCCACGCCACCGCGCGGCAGATGCGATCGACGCGGGCCTGATCGTAGGACGCGATGTCCTCCATCGCGCGGCGCGCGCGCGCCAGGAACTGCTGCGCGAGTGCGGATTCTTCGGACGTAATGGTGCGTATTGCCATGGTGCTGCGGCGACGATTATCCGCGCCGGCCGGCGCGGAGGCGAGCGTGTTACGGTGTCGATACGGTTACAACTTGTATTGACATTAATACAAGCCTGCGGCATAGTCGGGCGGTAGCTCATGGAACCGTGGCGCACCGCTCTTGTTGATTCACGCGATGGTCACATCAGGATTCGCGGGTACGACGTGCCCTCCCTGATGACAGGCAAGACGTTTACCGACACTATTTACCTCTTGCACCGCGGGCGGCTGCCGAACCCGCATGAACGTGCGTTGCTCGACGCCATTCTGGTTGGAGTCGCCGATCACGGCTCGGGTGCGCCGTCGTGCGCGGCCGCGCGGCTCGCCGCGTCCGGCAACCGCGCGTCACTGTCGGCAGCCGTGGCGGCGGGGATCTTGGCCGTCGGCGATGACCACGGCGGCGCAGGGTCTGGTTGCATGGAGCTGATTGCCGGCGGCATCACGCGCGCGCGTGCCGAACAGGTTGACCTGGCAGAGGCGGCGCGGCGTACGGTGACGGAGTTGCGGGCGCAGGGCAAGCGGTTGCCGGGTCTCGGTCATCGCATCCACACCACCGATCCGCGCACCAAGATCCTGTTCGATCTGGCACGTGCCGGAGGGATCGCGGGCGAAGGCATCGCGTTTATCGAGGCGCTTGAAGCCGCCGTGGCGCAGCAGGTCAAGCCGCTCCCCATCAACATCGATGGCGCGCTCGCTGCAGTGTTGCACGACATGGGCTTTACGCCCCCATTCGGCCGCCTCGTCTTCATCATCGGCCGCGTCGCGGGGTTGACCGCCGAAGTCGCCGAGGAGTTGTCCCGTGAAAAACCGATGCGCATCCGCATTCCTGTTGAATACGACGGTGAACCACCCCGTGCGTTGGAGTGAGGTGCTATGAATCACTTCGACCTACGTCGCGACGGCTTTGTGCTCGCGCTGCTCGTCCTCATGGTCGTTCTTCTCGTCTCCGCGCTGAGCGGTTCGTACCGCGCGTTTGGCTATGCGCTCGTGGTTTTCCTGGGAATGCTCGCGGCGCTGGGATTCGTGCGACGCGGTGATCGCATCACTTGGCTGCCGCCGATTCTGGCGACCGCGGTTCTGCTCGTCGCCTTTGCGGGCATGTTCGCGTACGAGACCGCGGCCGTTCACGATGTCCGCGACGCGCTCCTCGGCTTTCAAAAAGGCACGGCCTTTCTGATTTACGGGGTCTGGATCCCGGCGTTCTTCACCATGGGCGTCACGTTCGCACTGCTGTTCGATCGACTGACGGAGCACTAATGACCAATCCGTTCATCGCCATCATGATGCTGCTGACCATCGGCATCACGATGGGCATCGGCATCCACGCCTATTGGGAAGCGCGAACGCAGCAGCAGTATTTTGCCTACGGTCAGCAGCTGCGCTGGTTCGTCCTCGGCCTGGCGACGTTCTCCACGGTCATGAGCGGCTTCGGCTTTGTCGGTGGACCCGGCCTCGTTTACAACACCGGGACGACGAGTTTGTGGATGACGTTTGCGGCGGCGCTCGGCATTCCGTTTTCGTTTCTGCTGGTCGGGCACAAGCTGCATGCGCTGGCGGGGCCGGAAGTGCTCACGCTGCCGGACGCCGTTCACAAGCGTTTTAACAGTCAGGCGGCGCGACTGGCCATCGCCCTCAGCATCCTGCTTGGCATCGTCGCGTATCTCGGATCGCAGATGCTTGCGGCGACCTTCGTCCTGGTCGAGGTATTTGGCACCAGCTACGTGTTGGCGTTTTGGATTGCTGTGGCGGTCATCAGTATCTACCCGCTCATTGGCGGTATCGTCGCGGGCATCCGCACCGAGGTGTTTCAGGGCGCGATCATGATCGTCGCCAGCGTGCTCGTGTTCTATTTCGCGCTGGCGAGCGGCGGCGGCATGGCGCGGATCACCGTTGACGCGGCGCGTGCGAATCAAGCGCTCGTTGGTCCGTGGGGCACGACGCCGGCGATGATGGCGCTCGGGTATCTGTTCGTGTTCAGCATCGGGAACGTGGGCATGCCGCACAGTACGAGCCGGTTTCTCATGCTCAAGGACACGAAACAGCTTCGCTATGGTCTGCTCATCGCCACCGGCGCCTACATGCTTGGCAGCCTCTTGTGGATGACCGTCGGTTTTGCCGTTCGTGCCCGTGTCGCCACCGGTGAGCTCGCCGCATTGTCGGTACCGGATCAAGCGGCACCCGTCTTCCTGAGCACCTACACGCCGGGCTGGTTGGCAGGAGTCGCGTTTGCCGGTTTGATGTGCGCGATTCTCAGCACGGCGAGTATTTTCCTCAATGTCGGCAGCGCGACCCTGACGCGCGACATCCCGCACGCGCTCCAGCGGCCGCTCACACACCCGATCTTCTGGGCACGCACGTGGACGGCGATTCTCGCGCTCTTGTCAGCAGGGCTCGCGCTGTGGTCGCGCGAGTTGGTGGGGTTGCTCGGCGCGATCGGCTACGGCTTGCACGCCGCGGCGCTCGTGCCGACGCTGGTCCTGGGTCTGCATTGGCCGCGCGCGACGGCGGCCGGTGTCGTGTGGAGCGCCGGTGTGGCGATTGCGGGCAGTATCTACTTCTTCATCGCGCAGCAACTCGGCTTCGCCGCCAGCCGCGGCTGGTGGGTGCCCGCACACGGATTCCCGAGCGTCGGTCTGGTGATGCTGCTCTCGTTCATGACGTTCGTGATTGCGAGCCTCGTGTCGCAGCCGGTGCCGGCCACGGTCACTCGTGCCCGAGAATCGGATGTGGCCGATAGGGTGACTCCAGCTCCTTCACTTCCTCGGGCGTGAGCGTCACGGCAAGGCCGTCGATCAACTGATCGAGTTGTTCGCGTTTGGTGACGCTGATAATCGGCGCGGTAACGCCCGGCTTGCTCAGGATCCACGCCAGCCCCGCCTGGATCGGCAGCACGCCCTTGCGCCGCGCGACCTCCACTACTTTGTCGGCGACGTCGTAGTCGGCGTCGGTGTAGTAGAGACCGTGCCCGTATTCGTCGTGCCTCTCGCGTAGCGTCGCATCCTTGCTACCGCGTTTGCGGTTGCCGGCGAAAAAGCCGCGCGCGAGCGGGCTCCAGGGAATCAATCCGATCTCTTCGGCGATGCAGAACGGATTCATCTCGCGCTCTTCCTCGCGGTAGATCAGGTTGTAGTGATTCTGCATGGAGATGAACTCGCTCCATCCGCGATGCCGCTGCGTGTAAATCATCTGCGCGAACTGCCACGCAAACATGCTCGATGCGCCGAGATACCGTACCTTCCCCGCTTTGACCAGGTCGTGCAACGCTTCGAGCGATTCCTGAATCGGCGTGTGTGGATCGGGGCGGTGAATCTGATAGAGGTCGATGAACTCCGTGCCGAGACGCCGGAGCGAGTCGTCCACGGCCTCCATGATGTGCTTGCGCGACAGCCCACCGGCATTCGCGTGTTCTGTAATCGGGTAAAACACTTTGGTCGCGATGACCACCGCTTCGCGCCGGGTGAAGTCGCGAAGCGCGCGGCCGATGACTTCTTCGCTGACGCCAAGCGAGTAATAGTCGGCGGTGTCGAAAAAGTTGATACCGACCTCGAGCGCATGCTTGATGATCTCGCGACTGGCGGGTTCGTCGAGCACCCACGGCCTCCACTGCGAGGTGCCGTACGACATGCAGCCCAAGCACAGCCGCGAGACTTTCAGACCTGACTTACCGAGATTCACGTAGTCCATCGATCATCCTTGGTTCCGTGATGAGGAAGAACGGAATCGCACAGGCCGCGAGCGCTGCCGCGGTGCCCCACCCCGCCTGGTATCCGTGGCGCTCGACGATCGATCCCATAGTGATCGACCCCGTGCCAATGCCGGTGTCGAACGCGCCGATGATGCTGCCAAACGTGGCGCCGCGGCGGCTTTCCGAGACGTGCCTGAGCACATGCGCGAGAAACACCGGATACGCGGAGCCGAATCCCGTGCCAAAGATCAGTGCCGACACGATCAGCGTCGTCCGCGTGGCCGCGATGGCCAGCAGCGCAAAGCCGAGCGCGATCAGCGCGACTGCTGGGATGAACACGCGCCGATAGCCGATGCGATCGGCAATGCGGCCGATAAACGGACGCGTGAACACGATGGTCAAGCAGAACACCGTGAAGTAGAGTCCGCGCGGCGTCACATGGTTGGCGTCCGTGTACAGCGCCACGAAACTCGTGAGACCACCGTACCCAAATGCGTACATGAACAGCGTGAAGGACAGCACCAGCACGCGCCATTCGAGCGCGACTTTGTGGTGGGTGCTTCCGTGTGTGTCGGGGGGCAGCGACCACGCGATTGCGGCCATCACCAGATTGAGCGTCGCCGACTCGGCGCACATCGTCGTCCAGCCGCCGTGGCCATATACCCACAGGCCGATCGTCGGCGCAACCGATGTCGCGAGCACAGTGGACAAGCCCCAGTAGCCGATGCCTTCGGCGCGGCGGACCGCCGGAACCAACGCCGTGACATACGTCGCGGATGCGCTCAGCAAGCCTGACCAGAACACGCCATGAACGACGACCAGCGCGAGCATGACGCCGTAGTTCGGGAGTACGGCGTAGATCAACGACAACGCCGTAATGGCGAGGCTCGCGACAATCAAGACGCGACGTGGGCCCACGCGATCGACAACCGTGCCGGTGAGCGGCGCGCTCAACGCCGATGCGTAGGTCAGAAATCCGAGAAACAGGCCGGCCACCGCAGGCGTGCCGCCGAGATCGAGAATGCGATACGGCGCGGTGGGCAGGAGCTGAAAGGCGGACAGAAACACGGTGAAGCTGAACCCGCACATCAGAAAGAAACGTGCGGTAAACAGGCGGTCCGGCGATGACATGCGGAGCCGTTCATTCTACTTGATGAGCCGAATTCATCCGGCCTCGCACATTCCCTGACAGGAGTCATTGAGAGTGGTTCAGGGATTTGTGCACGCGACACGAGTAATGAACGGCTGGACGGCCGCGCGCGAAAAGCAACTGCTGGTCTGGCTCGCGTCGCGGATGCCGAGCGCAATCAACTCAGATCACCTCACGTCGCTCGCGGCGCTGGCGATGGTAGGCGCCGCCGCGGCCTACGCGGCTGCGAGCCGCTGGCCAGGCGCGCTGCATCTGGTGAATCTCTGTCTCGTGATCAACTGGTTCGGTGATTCGCTCGACGGCACCGTCGCGCGCGTGCGCAATCAACAGCGCCCCCGTTACGGCTTTTATGTCGATCACGTGCTCGACTGCGCCGGCATCGCGCTGCTCGTACTCGGGATGTCGGCCTCGGGCCTCATGTCGCTGACACTGGCGATGGCGTTTCTGATTGCGTACTTTCTGGTCTCGATCGAAATCTTCCTTGCGACCTACTGCCTCAGCAGATTTCGGATGTCGTTTCTCGGCGTGGGTCCGACCGAGCTTCGGATTCTGCTCGCGGTTGGAAACCTCGTCGCGCTGATGAAACCGGTGATCGATCTCTTCGGCTCGCCCTGGAAGCTGTTTGACGTCGGCGCCGTCGTGGCGATCCCCGGATTGGTGATCGCCTTTGCCGTGTCGGCGATCAGAAACGGTCGCGCGTTATATGCCGCCGAGCCACGCGGCTCTCAGTGACCGGCGCGAGCGCGTTTGCCGACTGCAAAAACGTAGCCGTAAACCACGACGTTGATCGTGACGACGAGCGCGCCCAGCAGCCATTGCACGTCGCGCGCCAGCGAAGCCGGGTAGAGAACCGGCACGAGGTAATGCTCGACGAAACTCGTCGTGTAGACGGACCCGCCCTCCTGTTGCCGAAGCCAGTTTTCGAGCGGCGTCAGGGGACAAACCCAACCGGCGAACTCGACCCATGCGCCCCAGATGACGGCTGGAACGTGCAGCCAGGCCAGGGAATGCCGTCGCGCGACGAGCAGTCCGCCGAACACGACGAAGAGCACGAATGCGATGTGGAGAACAACGGTGAGGTCAGCGAAGAAGCGCAGCATGACGAGGCGCAGGAGATTCGGCCTATAAGGGAAGCGCTATCGCGCGTCGTCCCAATGATAGAGGCCGCCCCGGCCACCGCGTTCGTGACGACCCATAGTCTCGGGCGCGGCATTGCGGTGGCGGCCGCTTGACGCCGCGACGCCGTGCCGGTGGAGCCTTGCGCTCGCGCGCTCTACGATCTCACGGGCCACGAGATATGACCAAGCGGCCGTCGCAAGCAGCATCAGCGTCGCATTGTCGGCGTTGTCATACCAGCCACGCACGTCGTCATACAGCCGGCGCGTATTCGATCGTGGTGTCTTTGCCGCTTTCCGCAGGGAATACGGTTGAGCCAGGCGTCGACATCCCTTTGGCATCGATAATTTGACCCTGCGTCAGCCGAATTCTCCCGCGCGCCGGGACGTATCCGCACTCTCGGATCGCTGCTGTTCACAGTCCAGACGGCCCACGGACGCGGACGTCACAATGGGCTCATTCACCCACGATCTGAACCACGATCTCCCGCTCGCGTGGCCGGGTGTCGAATTCGAAGAGCGCGATCTGTTGCCAGGTTCCAACCACCAACGCGCCGTCTTTGAAGGGAATCGTGATCGACGGTCCCAGCAGCGCCGCGCGCACGTGGCTCGAGCCGTTGTCGTCGCCCCACCGCAGGTGATGGCGATAGTCGGCGTCCCGCGGCGCGAGCTCGTCGAAAAGCGCGTTGAAGTCGTGGACGGCGCCGGGTTCGAACTCGATGGTGGTAATCGCGGCAGTCGAACCGACGACAAACACCGTCACGATGCCGTTGCGCACGCCCGACTGCGTTAGCGCGCGCGTCACGGCTCGCGTGACATCGTGCGCGTCGCCCTGGCCGCTGGTGGACACCTTGTGGGTGTGAGTGATGACCATCCCACCCAAGAATAGCCTCGCTGCAGCGTCGTGCGCGCCAGGATCAACTGGGGATAGAACGAGAACGTGCGAAAAAAAACCCTCGAACCCCAACTCACTTCAGTTCGCAGCGCCAACCGGGTTGAATGTTCGAACAATGCCGGTCGAGGACGATTTCCAACTGCTGCTCGTCGGCGGCGGCGACTGTGACCGCACCGGTTTTGTCGTCGATCGTCCCGCGCATCCCGCCCATTTCTGACCTGAGCTGCGGCAATGCAATGTTGAGACGCTCGATCTCCTTTGGCGTCTTTGGTTGAATCGCTATCGACAGGAGCGCCGGGACAGCTCGTTCAGGCATGCCGTTATACGACGAGCAGAATCTTCCCGATATGCTCGCCAGCTTCCATCATTGCGTGCGCATCCGCCGCGCGCTCGAGCGGAAACTGCGCGTGCACGATCGGCTTCACTCGTCCGTCCTCGATCAGCGGCCACACTTTCTGCTCCAGCGCGCGCGCGATCTGTCCTTTCTCCTCTGGCGATCGCGGCCGCAACGTCGACCCGGTGATCGTCAGCCGCCGCCGCATGACGTGCATCAAATCGAGCTCGACCTTCGACGTTTTGAGGAACGCGATCTGCACGAGACGGCCTTCTACGGCCAGGAGATCGAGGTTCCTGGTGACGTAATCGCCCCCCACCATGTCCAGAATGACATCCACGCCGCGCCCACTTGTGGCTTCCTTACAGGCGGCGACCCAGTCGATGCTGCGGTAGTTCGCAGCGAGTTCCGCGCCAAGCCTGCGACACGCCTCACACTTTTCCTCGGTGCCCGCCGTGGCAAACACGCGTGCGCCGAACGCGGCCGCGAGTTGAATCGCGGTGGTGCCGATCCCGCTCGATCCACCGTGGATCAGGATCGTTTCGTTCGGCTGCAGGCGGCCACGCTCGAACACGTTGGTCCACACGGTGAAGAACGTTTCGGGAATGCCGGCCGCTTCGATCAGCGACACGGCATCGGGAGGACGCAGACATTGCGCTTGCGGGGCCACGCAGTACTCCGCATAACCGCCACCGGCAACGAGCGCGCACACGGCATCGCCGGGCCGCCACTGCACCACGCCGTCGCCGCGTTCCTCGATGTGACCGGCGACTTCGAGTCCCGGGATATCTGACGCGCCGGGCGGCGGCGGATATTTACCGAGGCGCTGCAGGACGTCAGGACGGTTGACACCAGCCGCCACGACCTTGATCAACACTTCACCTGGGCCAGACGACGGTTTTGGGCGCTCCGCGATGCGCAGCACTTCGGGCGGGCCGGGTTTCGAAATCTCAACAACGCGCATGGGGGAAACTTACAAGTTCAAAGTTCAAAGTTCAAAGTTCAAAGTGAGTGCTTAACCCCTCAATTCACTTGTGTTCGCAATCGTGGCATCGAGCCGATTCCAACGTTTGGGCCGAAACGGCATTGTTCGAGCGTTTCGCGCCGCTGGCGTTCCGAATTCAAGCGAGCGTTGGAGTTAAGTTCAAAAGTTCAAAGTTGAGACGATCGCCCACTTACAACTGAACACTGACAACTAACTTTGAACTTTTAACTTTGAACTTTGAACTTTGAACTTTGAACTTTGAACTATTTGAGTCCGCTTGGCAGCCGCGGGGACGAAAGCAGCGCGGCAAACTCCTGCCATCGGCGACCCGGCGCCGCATTGCCGCGCGTGCGACGCTCGATGAACGCGCGCACCAGGTCCTTGCCGAGGTTGTAATTGATCACATAGCTGCGGTACTGGTCGAAGAACTTGACGCGCTGCTCGGCGCGGGCGCGCGGCATCATCGCGTAACGCTCGAGCCACTCGGCCGCCGCGCTGGCGTCGATCTTACCGTCGAGATACTGTCGTGCGGCTTCGTTTCCCGCGTACGACAACTGATCGACGAGCGCAAAGACGTCGTAATACTCCTTCACCCGACCAGCATCGAGCTTCGCCAACGGGAAGAGCACGTCGCGCTCGAACGCAAGACGATCCTCTTTCGAGAACGCCACCTCGATTCCGTAGTTCGCCGTTCCTTCGGCAATCAACGATTGCGGCGAGAACAACGGATACACGGTGAACTCCACCCATTGGCGATCGCGCACGAGATTCTTCTCGAGCAGGGCGTTGTAGACGTGATGTCCGGGATAGCCTTCGTGACACGCAAGGTCGACGGCGCGATCGATGTAGATCGGCAGATCGGTGTTCACCTGAATCAGGCTCTTGTAATTGCCCTGATACCAGTTGTAGCCGCTCCACGATTTATTGGTGACGTATTCAACCGTGAAGCTCTCCCCAGGCGGAAGCTCGATGGCCGCGGCCGTGCGATCACGGCAGGCTCGAATCGCCGCCTGGAAGACCAGATCGAGGCGGTCACGCGGGATGATGAACGCCTGCTTGAACTTCTCGTAGCGCTGAATGAGTGGAGCCTGGCCGGGAAGCTTCGCTTCGAGCCTGGCGAGCGCGGCTTCGAAATCCGCTTCCCGATAGCGAGGCGCCTCGGCGTCGTAGAGCGATCGCGATTCCTCGTCGAAGGTCAAGCGTTTGCCCTGCAGCATCGCCACGCGCGCGCGCAGAGCCGAGAGCTGACGATCGAGATACTGCAGCCGCAGCTTCCACAATTCGCTGTCCGCTTTCACAGACGCAACGAGAGGCGCTTTCGCCACTTCCGCGATCAGCACCTCGGCACGCTTGTCGATCTCGGCGAGCGACGGCTTTTCCGTTTGCACGTGCGATCGCCATTCGGCCGGCCCATAGTATGCGTCGACATAATCGCCGTCGTGCAATCCGACGGCGAGCACGAGCTTCACGTACCGCTCGGCAACGTCTTTCAAAGGATCTGGCGGCGTCTGCATCATGGGCTGGAGCGCCAAAAGAAGCGCGACCACAACAGTTTTAGGCGGCATATCGTTTCTGAATCGTCGGAATGAGATAGTCCCTGAACGCTTTTTGGAAATCGTACCGCGGCGCAAATCCCCAATCGCGCCGCGCCGCCGAATCGTCCACATCCTCCGGCCAGGAATCGATGATCCGCTGGCGCTTCGTATCAATTGCCCACGTGATCTTCGCATCCGGGAACGCGCGCACGACTTCGGTGCGAATTTCTTCGGCGGACGGATTGAACGCGCTCAGATTGTACGCCGTTCGCGACAACCGGCTCCGATCGACCGTGGCGAGCGCCAGCAGCGCGTCGACGCCGTCCGGCATGGCCATGAACGGGATCCGCGTGTCCGGCCGTACAAAGCACGCATACCGCTCCCCTTTCGCTGCGGCGTGAATCATCTCCGGCGCGTAGTCCGAAGTACCGCCTGACGGCACCGTAACGGCCGAAATCAATCCCGGGAATCGCACCGCGCGAAAATCCACGCGACCGCTGTGGGTTTCAGCGGCAAGTTGTTTGTAAAAGCGCGCGTAGTATCGCCCAAGGTGCTCGCAGTACAGCTTGTTGCACCCGTACATCGTCATAGGGGTATTGAAGTCGTCCTCCTTGACGCGGCCTGCGCGCCGTTTGGTCTCGAAGTCCAGAAGACCGTACGCCGCAATCGACGAAGGATATAAGAACGTGACCGGCCGGCCGTGCGACTCGGCCTCGCGTTGCGCGAACTCGAGCAGATTGAGTGTGCCTTCGACGTTCACCTGGTGTGCGGTGGTGGGCGTGAACTCCGATCGCGTCGAGAGGAGCGCAGCGAGATGAAAGACGGTCGAGATCTCGAACTCCGACAACAACCGATCGAGCAAGCGCGTGTCGGTAATCGATCCGGTGAACTCGCGCAGCACCATCTTCGCCTGCGCCGGTTCCAGAGGATTGAGATCGAGCGTCACGACCGACTCGCGACCGACTTGCGCGAGCCGGGAAATGAGTCCGTGGCCAATTTCACCGCCGGCGCCCGTGATGAGCACCACCGACTTCCGCATTACACCTCCTGCTGTGCCGATCGCTTGGTGCTGTCGGTGTCGTCCGTCGCTGCCGCCGGAATGTGAATGCTGAAGGTGGCACCCCGGTTTCTGGCGCTCTTAACGCTCACGGCGCCGCCCATCTGGCGGACAGTGCCATACACGGTCGCCAGGCCTAGCCCGGTGCCGCGTCCGGGCTCTTTTGTGGTGAAGAACGGCTCGAAAATTCTCGCCTGCGTGGCCCGATCCATTCCGACACCGTCATCACTCACCTGCAACAAGACGTAGCGTCCAGCCGGCAACCCGGTGTTGACGGCTTCTGCTGATCCCTCGCGAACAGCGACGTTGGTAGTACGAATGACGACGAGACCGCCATCGGGCAGCGCGTCGCGGGCGTTGAGAATCAGGTTCAAGAGCATCTGCTCCAACTGGCTCGGATCGGCGAAGACCGGCCGCAGCGTGCTGCCGGGCCGAACCTCGAGCTGCACGTTAGGACCAATCAAGCGACGCGCCATGCGCGTGACGCTGTCGACGAGCTCGTTCAGATTCACGCGCGCGGCCGTCACCTCCTGTTTGCGACTGAACGCCAGCAATTGACGTGTCAGCGTCGCCGCGCGATCGGCGGCATGCAGGATCTCGTTCAGCTCCGCGGCGACCAGCGCGTCATCACGAATACGGTGCGCCATCAGCTCGGCATTGCCGCGAATTGCGGCAAGCAGATTGTTGAAGTCGTGCGCGATTCCACCCGCGAGCCGTCCGACCGCTTCCATCTTTTGCGCATCACGCAGGCGCTCATCCAGCCGCAGCCGATCGGTGATGTCGCGCGCGACGGCGCGCATTCCACGGAAGCGCCCGCGGGGGTCGACAACGAGCCACGCGTTTTGCCCCACCCAGATTTCGGAGCGGTTCTTGGCAAGCGCCGGGAACTCGACGTACGACGTCGGCTCGCGTCGATCCGCCTGATTGCGGTAATGCTCGAAGATGCGCCGGCGATGATCCTCGCGAATGAACTCCGTGAAGCGCCGTCCGAGGATCTCGTCAGCGTCGTAGTCGAACAGGCGCGTGGTGGCAGGGTTGACGAATCGGAAATAGCCTTCCTCATCGGTTTCGAACATCACGTCGGCGGCGCCCTCGAAGAACTGCCGAAACCGATCTTCGCTGTCCTGCAGGGCGGCTTCGATCTCACGGGACGGTGTGACGTCGGTGAACGACAAGAGCAAGCCGCCCACGCGCGGCTCATTGAGAAGATTCCGAACTACGCCCAGCGTCCAGCGCGTGGATCCATCTCCATGCCGGCACCTCACGGTTCCACCAACAGCAACGCCGGGTTGTTCGAGCGACTGTTCAATGATGGCGTGCCACGCCCCGAGATCCTCAGGCACGATCAGATCGCGCGCACGTGTGCCGACGAGTACGTCGGAGGCGTAGCCAAGAACGTCGCGCGTTGAGCGACTCGCCCACTCGATCACGACGTCGGCGTTGACGAGCATCACGGCGTCGCTGCTGAATTCGGCCAGGGCGGCAAGGCGCGCCCCTCCATGCCTGTCCATGTGATTGATATTCTAGTCGCCGCGATGGATCGACTCGACGTCTTCGGCCGCGGGATTGAAGCGCAGTGGTGGAAGGCGGCGGCTCGCGGCGGCACGCCGATCGTGTTGCTGCACGAAGGCCTCGGGTCTGTCGGCTTGTGGCGCGAATTTCCGGCCGCCCTCGCCAGCCGTACCGACCGCGCCGTGTTTGCGTATAGCCGTGCCGGCCACGGCTCATCAGATCCGCCGCTGCTGCCGCATACGGATGCCTTCATGCACGAAGAAGCACGCAGGTGGCTGCCCGCCGTGCTCGACCAGGCCGGAATCGCCAAGGCGACGCTGCTTGGCCACAGTGATGGCGGCTCCATTGCGCTCATCTTTGCCGCGACGTGTCCGGCGCGTGTCGAGCGGTTGATCCTCGAAGCGCCACATGTGTTTGTCGAGGATGTGTCGGTTCGCAGCATCGAATTGATGAAGCGTTCATACGACGCCGGCGATCTGCGCGACCGCCTTTCAAAGCACCATCGCGACGTGGAGGCGGCGTTTCACGGGTGGAACGACGTATGGCTGCATCCGGACTTTCGCGACTGGAATCTCGAGGAGTTTTTACCGCGCATCGCATGTCCGACACTGCTGATCCAGGGCGAGGACGATCAGTACGGCACGGTGCGGCAGATTGAGGCGATTCGAAACCAGATTGGAGGACCGGTAGAGACAACAATAATTCCCCGCTGTGGGCACTCGCCGCACCGCGAGGCGCCTGCTCAGGTGCTCGCCGCGATCGCGTCGTTTTTGGTACGCGCGCCGCAATACCGTTCCGTGACGGAATGACACCATCGCCGTTCTGCCAAAAAGTGCTTTCGCATGGCAGCAGGGACGTTACTTGACGGTGGGCGCTCAGGCACAAGCGGGGGACGGAGGGCGCTTACCGGGACGGAGGGCGCTAGCAGGACGGAGGTCGCTGGCGGGGAGGTCGCAAGGCGTTCCACACCTCACCAAAGCGCGCCCTTGAGCCGCGCGATGGCAATCTCGATCTTGCCGAGATCGTCCAGCACTTGTTCGGCTTCCTCGATCGTGGTTCTCAGCGCTTGGGCGTCGGGCACACTGCCGCGTTTGATTTCCCAGGCAAGATCGCGCGCCGTGTGCGCGCAGGCACGGCAAATGTCGACGGTGCGTTGATGCGCGTCGAGGAGCTGCCGGACTTCCAGCTTTTCCGCTTCTGTCATTGCTCCATCGACGGCAGCTTTCCTTCGATTTCTTCGTACACCTTTCGGATGGCGATGATGTCCTGCGAGTCGGACAGCATCCACTCCTTATAGGGTCCCCAGCTGGCTTGCTTGCGCGCGTCGTCGGCCGACAAACCGAGCTTGTGAAGGCGATTGACCTCGTCGATGACGTATTGCAGCGCCTTACGATACTCGAGCAGTTCCTCGCGCGCGGCCTTGGGGTCTTCGATGAACCCATGGCCGGGGATGTAGTGGCGCGCGTTCATCGCAATCGCCTTATCGAGCGTCTTCAGCCATTCGCGCGGATACGCCGAGCGCATGGCCGGAAACACGCGATTGAGGTAGGCCTCGCTCATGAAGAGGATGTCTTGTTTCGGGAGATACACACTGAGATCGCCGCCGGAATGCGCGCGCCCGAGATTGAGGACGTGCACTTCCGTTCCGCCGACGTCGATGACCTGCTTGTCGGAGGTCATGGCCGCCGGCGGGACAACGACGACACGCGGCGGCTTGGCGGTCGCGGCGTCACGTGCTAGCTGCGCTTTCGAGGCAGGCGACACGATGTACGTAATGTCCTTCGGAAGGACTGCGTTGCCGGCGGTGTGATCCCCGTGATCAGATCCGACGACGTACCACTTCACGGGTTTCTCCGTGACCTCGGCGATCGCATCGAGCAGCTTCTGTGTGGCCTCGGGACTGCCCTGACCGTCGGCAATCAGGACGCCATCGTTGCCGATCACGATGAGGCTGACGGTTGGCATCCCCGAGTTGTGGATGCCTTCGTATCCGTAGACGTTGTCGGCGATCTTGACAAGGCGGGGCAGATCGCCCGGCTTCAAGCCGCGCTTTGCCGGATCAGCGGTGCGCGGTTGCGCAAACGCGGCGCTCGCGAGCGCCATCGTCATTGTCGTGGCCAGTAAGACACGCATTCCCGATCCTCCCACAAGCCGTGGACCTGCCTTCGACTCCCTTCAACCGCGAGTCGCTCAGGCCCGGGAAGGTCCGCGCTACGTGTTGCGGTCTGGTGTAGCGGCAGACCTTTGGTCTCTGCCTTTTTCCACGCGTTCATGTAGCGCCGACCTTCAGGTCCGCGTTTTTCCAAGAATTCACGTAGGCCGCGGACCTTTAACCCCAAAGCGCACTTGAATTCGGAACGCCAACGGCGCGAAACGCTCGAACAATGGCGGTTTCGGCCCGAGCGTTGGAATCGGCTCGATGCCACGATTGCGAACACAAGTGAATTGAGGGGCTAAGTCCGCCCTTGCGCGTTTCAACGTCCGTCGATCAAATCACCGAGCCCGCCCACGCGATCGAGAATCGAACCTTCTTCTCTTCGGTGTCCCTGCTGCGGCGCGGCCTTGTAAATGCGATCGGCCATGCGGCTGAGCGGCAGCGATTGCAGCCACACTTTTCCGGGGCCGGTAAGCGTTGCAAAGAAAATCCCTTCGCCGCCGAAGAGCGCCGTCTTGATCTTGCCGACGAACTGGATGTCGTAGTTGACGCTCGGTTGCAGCGCTACGAGACATCCGGTGTCCACCCGCATCGTTTCTCCCGCCGCAAGCTCGAAATGGTGAATGGTTCCGCCGGCGTGGACAAAGCAGAGTCCGTCGCCTTCGAGCTTCTGCATGATGAAGCCCTCGCCGCCGAACAGCCCCACGCCGATCTTGCGTTGAAAGGCTATGCCGATTGAAACGCCACGTGCCGCACAGAGAAACGAATCCTTCTGGCAGATCAACTGTCCGCCGATCGATTGCAGATCCATCGGAATGATCTTGCCCGGATACGGCGCTCCAAACGAGACCCGGTGTTTGTCGGAACCCTGGTTGGTGAACACCGTCATGAACAAACTCTCGCCGGTGAGAATGCGCTTGCCAGCGCCCAGCAGTGCGTCGAACATCCCCGACGGTCGCTTCGATCCATCGCCGAAGATCGTTTCCATCTGGATGCCTTGCGTCATGTACATCAGCGAACCCGCTTCCGCGATCGCCGCTTCGCCGGGATCGAGCTCCACTTCGACAAACTGCATCTCGTTGCCGTGGATGACGAAGTCGATGTCGTGTGCGCGACGCCCGGGGGCCATCGGCGGCACTTCACCGCCTGCTGCCGGCGCGCCGGCGCCGCCGACGTACTGAGCAAACGCCGGCACGTCTTTGATCTTCTGCCAGTTGGGCATGCCGGTCGTGAACACGAGCGTATCGGCGTCAATGCTGCCGTTGCGAAGATTGGCGAGAATCTCGTCCTGGCTGACTGGTCCTACCTGATGACCGCCGATGGCCATATACCACTGCTGCGATCCGTACATTGTTTGGCTCCTGAGACGCGACGGACGTTCGATTCTATTGCGCGTCGGGTGATGCGTCGATGGTGGCTGCGGTTTCCTGCTCCAAGCGCGCAGTCGTTTGCGCGTCGAGGCCGAGCTGGTGCGCAAGCTGCGCGAGGTAGATGCGTTCGGCGCCGGACACGGCTTCGTCGGCGCGCACGATGGTGAAGGCAAGCACGTAGAGATCCTGCTTGCGCTGGCCGTCGGTGACGCCGCTCACGATCTCTGCAAGCGGACGCGATGTGTTGACTTCGTGCTCGACGGCGGACTCGATCCCCGCCGCGCGCGCATGCTCGAGGATCAGTGCGCGTTCGTCCGGTGTCAGGGCGCCATCTGCGCGTGCCGCCGAGACGGCAAGGCGAACGACGCGCAGCACTTCGTTCGGCAGCATTGCAAGAGCCGGCGGGATGGCGGGTGGCGCCGGTGCAGTCGGATTGTGTGCACCTGACTTGAGCGAATCGTACACGCCCCAGGCGACGCCGGCGGCACCGAGCAGCGTGCTTGCGGTGAGAAATCCGCGGTTTCCGGTGAGAAAGTTGACAGCGCGACGAGCGCGCTTCCGCCCGCGACGCCCGATGGCGCCGCGGAGAAAGATCGACAGGATATCAGCGGTGTCCACCCCGTGCTGTTCCCCCAAAAAGAAGGATACTGCACCACGCCGAGGAAAGTTCCGACACTGGGAGGTGACGTTATGCGGAGAGTGGCGATTGCGATTGGTTTTGCCGCCGTGGTGCTTGCCGGCCGCGACGCGGCTGCACAAGAAGCTGGACGGGTTGGCATCACGATGGGGTATCCAAGCTCGTTCGGGATCGTCTGGCACATCAGCGATCGCATTGCCATCAGGCCGGCGATTTCCCTGGCGCGCGCGTCCATTGAGAATGAGGACGAGGTCGCGTCGTCGCTACTCGGCCCTTTGATCACCGAGTCGGGCTCGCGGACCGAGACCGACTCGTGGTCGATAGGCGTCGACCTTTCGGCGCTGTTTTATGTCGGCGAATGGGACAACGTTCGCGCCTACGTCGCTCCGGCCTATAACTACTCGCACACGTCATCGGAGCTGGAGATCTCGCTGCCTCGTCCTGTCGGCACCACGTCGCTCGACACAACCGTGAACACCCAGGGCGTGCGCGGCACGGTCGGCGTGCAATTTACGCCGCACCGGCATTTCGCGATTTACGGCGAGACCGGGATCGAGTACCGGTGGTCCGAGACAGACTTCGAGGATGGATTGCTATCGCTCGTGAGCCGTGAGAGCACGGGCAATACCCTGGGCACGCGTTCAGGTGTCGGCGTGATTTTCTATTTTTGAACCGCGACCCGCGTCTACCAGCGCCCGCTTGCGCCGCCGCCACCAGACGAGTCACCGCCGAAGCTCGAACTGCTCGAGGAGCCGCCACGAGAGCTCGTCGAGTTGGTGCATGGCGAATACTGCTTCGCTGCCGGTCGGTATCAGGTATCTGGTGGCAGGTGGCACGTGCAGATTGCAGCTGTGAGGAGGTTCGCAGATCGCTCATGAGATTTGAGGCTGGTGACGCACGTGTTGTCGCCGTGTGCGTGTTTGTGGTGGGCACGGCGTTATGCGGTTACTGGGCCTATGTCAGGCTCGCTTCGAGCCTGCCGTTTTTAGTCCAGGATGCCGGGAGCGGTGGTGTCGGGGCGGTAAGCGTCGGCCTGGTACCTCTCGAGCTTCTTCTGTTTCTATCGCCGGTTCTCACGTTCGCGCTCACCAAGAAGGGGATCACGGGCGCGCTGGGCGTCAAGCTGCGATGGACGCATGTGATCGTGACGATAGGCCTCATCGCGATCGCGTTTGCCGGCGCGATTCACCGCAATGCTGGTCTCGCGTTCGTCGCCATCGATATGTTCTCGCCTGTTCAACTGTTCTTTCTCGTCGCCGCGATCGCTTTGCGCGTGAGTCGCGCGGGAACCGACGTGACGTAGGTTCCTTACCTACGTTCCTTGCGTAGGGTCCCCACGCTCGTTCACGTCGGTTCACTACGTGCGTTCCTACGGGTTCCTTCAGGCGGTTCCCTACGCAAGTTCACGCCGGCAAGCACCCTGTGAACTCCTTAAGGAACGTACGTGAGGAACCTCCGTAAGGAACCGATGTGATCCCTAGATCTGCGTAGAGGTCCGCGCGGCCACGACGACTTTTGGTGGTTCGGGCGTGAAGTCTTCGCCGGGGTTGATGAAGCGGTTGGTCTCGATCCTGTAC
>JBKPAJ010000236.1:0-10245 GCA_046726375.1 Acidobacteriota bacterium | reverse complement strand
TGGGGAGCCGTATTCGATCGCACGCCCGACGGCCGCATCAACCAGCGCAACTTCGGCGGCCACCGCTATCCGCGGCTCGCGCACGTCGGCGATCGCACCGGCCTCGAGCTGATTCGCACGCTGCAGGACCACACCGTCTATCTCGGCGTGACCGTTCACATGGAGCACACCGTCATCACGTTGCTGGACGATGGCGGACGCGCGGCAGGTGTGGTCGCCTACGACCGCGAACGCGGGCGCTTTCACGTGTTGGGCGCCAAGACGGTGATTCTTGCCACCGGCGGCGTCGGCCGCGCCTACCAGATCACGAGCAACAGCTGGGAAGGGACGGGCGACGGCCACGCGCTCGCGTTCCGCGCCGGCGCGGAATTGATCGACATGGAGTTCATTCAGTTCCACCCCACCGGGATGGTCTGGCCGCCGAGCGTCAAAGGCATTCTCGTGACCGAAGGCGTGCGTGGTGAGGGCGGCGTGCTGAAGAACAGCCAGGGCCGCCGCTTCATGTTCGACGACATTCCGGACAACTACAAGCCGCAGACGGCGGCCGACGCTGAAGAGGGCTGGCGCTACACGCAAGGCGACAAGAACGCGCGGCGTCCGCCAGAGCTGCTGACGCGGGATCACGTCGCGCGCTGCATTGTCCGCGAAGTGAAGGAAGGGCGCGGCAGTCCGCACGGCGGGGTGTATCTCGATATTGCGTGGATCAAAGAGAAGCTGCCCAACGCCGAAGAGCACATCAAGCGCAAGCTGCCGAGCATGTATCACCAGTTCAAGCAACTGGCCGACCTCGATATCACCAAGCAAGCGATGGAAATCGGTCCGACCACGCACTACATCATGGGTGGGGTGCGCGTGGACCCGGATTCGCAGATGTCGTCGATTCCCGGCCTGTTCGCCGCCGGGGAATGCGCCTCGGGCATCAACGGCGCCAATCGTCTGGGCGGCAACTCGCTGTCGGACTTGATCGTGTTCGGCAAGCGGGCGGGCGAATACGCCGCGGAATTTGCGAAGCAGGAAGGCGCCGTTAGCGTGGACGACGACGCGGTCGAGCGTGCGATCAAGGAGGCGCTGGCGCCGTTCGATCGCGGGACAGGCGGCGAGAATCCGTACAAGGTCCAGGAGGAACTGCAGGACACGATGCAAACGCTGGTGGGCATCGTCCGGCAGGAAAGCGAGATGATGGAAGCACTCTCGCGGCTCGAAAAATACGCGGACCGCGCCGCACGCGTCGGCGTCTCAGGCCATCGCGAGTACAACGGCGGCTGGCACACGGCGCTCGATCTATGCAATCTGCTCACGGTCGCCGAGACCATCACGCTCTCGGCGCTCGAACGCAAGGAGAGCCGTGGCGGCCACTTCCGCGAGGATTACCCCAACAAGGTCGCGGCGTTCGGCAACGTCAACGTGATGGTGAAGCGAAACGCGGCCGGCAGCATCGACGTGTCACGCGTTCCGATTCCGCCGATTCCGCCCGAGTTGCAGCAGATCATCGAGGAGCAGAAGCAATAAAGCTTTCAGCTTTCAGCGTTCGGCTTTCAGCTCTCGGCGGCTGGCGGATTATCGTGGCGTTTTTCCTGATAGCCGACAGCTGATCGCCGACACCGACGGGAATCATACCTATGGACGCAACTTTTCGTGTTTGGCGCAGCGAACCGTACGGCGACGGCGACTTTCGTGACTACAGGACGAAGGTCGAGGACGGGATGGTCGTTCTCGACGCCGTTCATCGCATCCAGGCGGAACAAGCGCCCGACCTGGCCGTTCGCTGGAACTGCAAAGCGGGGAAGTGTGGATCGTGCTCGGCCGAAATCAACGGCATGCCCAAGTTGATGTGCATGACGCGGCTGAGCACGCTCGATCTCAACGAGCCGGTCACGATCGAGCCGATGCGCACCTTCCCGCCGGTCAAGGATCTCGTCACCGACGTGTCGTGGAACTTCACCGTCAAGAAGACGATTCAAAAGTTCAAGCCGCGTCCTGCCGATGCGCCTGACGGCACCTGGCGGATGTTCCAGAAGGACGTCGACCGTGTCCAGGAGTACCGCAAGTGCATCGAGTGCTTCCTGTGCCAGGACGTCTGTCACATCCTGCGCGATCACGCGAAGCACAGCGAGTTCATCGGGCCGCGCTTTTTCGTCTACGCCGCGCAGTTCGAGATGCACCCGCTCGACACGGGCGATCGGCTGGCAGATCTCCGGCACAAGCACAACATCGGCTACTGCAACATCACCAAGTGCTGCACCGACGTCTGTCCGGAGCACATCAAGATTACCGACAACGCGATCATCCCGCTCAAAGAGCGCGTCGTCGATCGGTTCTACGATCCGCTCACGCGTTTGCTGCGCGTGTTCAAGTAAGTCTTCAGCGCGTCGAGCGCAGCCCGCACTTTGGCTGGCTGCGTCTTTCGCGGCAGCAGGAGTGCGTCTACGCTGAGCCGCGGCGACGACCAGTCGGGCAGGACGCGCACGAGCTTCCGCGCAGCGAGCTCGTCTGCCATCTCGGGGATCACACCAAACGACAATCCGCAGCCGGCAAGCGTGAATTGCTTAATCGTGACCTGGTTGTTGCTCGTGATCCGCGGCTTCACATCGAGCCGGTAGCGCTGGCGTCCGGGTCCGGTGAGGACGTCCGCGGGATGATGCCAGAGCGGCAACGCGATGAACGCGTGCTGCGCGAGGTCGCCCGCGGTTTTTGGGGTGCCCCGTTTTTTGAGGTACGACGGGGCGGCGACGAGCACGTTGTCCCAATCGGCAAGATGCCGGCGGATGAGCGAGGTGGCCGGCGGTTTCGTGCCGATGGCGATCGCAATGTCGATGCGCTCCTTCTGAAGATCGAGCTGATCGTCGGTTGCAATCAGCCGCAACGTCAAATCCTGATGCGCGGCAACCAGCGGCACGAGCGCGCCGGTGAGATGGGCGGCGGCAAAACCGACGGGGGCGCTGACGGTCAATTCGCCACTGACCGAATCGTGCAGCTCCGCTAAACGATCGTGTGCGGAACGAGCCGCGGCCAGCATCGCCACCGACCCTTCGTAAAACGCTTCGCCCGCGTCGGTCAGCGCCAGCTTCCGCGTCGAGCGGCGGAGCAGCGTGACGCCGGTCTCGCGCTCGAGCTGGCGTATCTGCTGACTCACCGCCGACGGCGTCAGCCCCAACTCGCGAGCGGCCTTCCGCATCGATCCGCGGTCGATCACGGCGACAAGCGTCGCCATCTTGTGCAGGTCCATTGTTAAGCCCACCTTAACACTGGCGACAGTTTCGCGGGACTACCGGGGCGTGGCCCGGCGCCGTACTCTGAACAGGCCAGCCTTTGACAACTCGAGGAAGACGATGAGCGGAAAGAGAAAACGCCTCAGCCGCCGCGAGGCACTGGGAATGCTCGGTGTCGGTGGAGCGACGCTGTCGATCGCGTGCAACGGCGAGACGCCGACGAGCGCAACGCCGGTGACCACCACGTCGTCGACGACGGCAACTGTTCCGCCGACCACGACGACGCCTCCGACCAATACCGCCACGTGTGCGGTGTCGCCGACCGAGACAATCGGGCCGTACCCGTCGCTCGCCGACTTCGTGCGCGCCGACATTCGCGAAGAGCGGCCGGGGCTGCCGCTCTATCTCACGATTGCGGTCGTCGACACGAACAACGCGTGCGCGCCGGTGTCGGGTGCGGTGGTCGATATCTGGCAGTGCGATGCTGGCGGCAACTACTCGCAGTACGGGAGCCAGCGGAACCTGACATATCTGCGCGGCCTGCAAACGACGGACGCCGACGGACGGGCGTCGTTCGTCACGATTTATCCCGGTTGGTACCAGGGACGGGCGAGCCACATTCACGTCGAAGTCACAATCAATGGGCGCTCCGCGAAGGTGACGCAAATCGCGTTTCCGGAGGACATCACCGCCGCCGTATACCGCACCGGCGTCTATGCCGCGGGTGGGCAGAATCCGACGACGAACGCGCGCGATAACGTGTTCAGCGACGGCGTGACGAACGAATTGATCACGCTAAGCGGTGATTCGACGAACGGGTACAGCGGGATGTTCCAAGTCGGTATCCCGCTGTAGAGATCAGAGATCGGGGAGGGGATTAACAGGGAGATCGGGGAGATCGGGGAGGGGATTAACAGGGAGATCGGGGAGATCGGGGAGGGATTAACAGGGAGATCGGGAGATCGGGGGGGATTAACAGGGAGATCGGGGAGATCGGGGAGGGGATTAACAAGGGAGATCAGGGAGATCGGGGAGGGGGATTAACAGGGAGATCGGGGAGAAAATTCTTCTCGCTGATGCCTCTATTCTCCTTGGCCATTAACTCTCTGATCTCCCCGGTCTCCCTGTCGATTAACTCCCCGATCTCCCCGGTCTCCCTGTCGATTAACTCCCCGATCTCCCCGGTCTCCCTGTCCATCAACTCCCCGACCTCCCCGGTCTCCCTGTCGATTAACTCCCTGATCTCCCGTTTCCCTGTCGATTAACTCCCCGACTTCCCCGGTCTCCCTGTCGATTAACTCCCCGACCTCCTCGGTCTCCCTGTCGATTAACTCCCCGACCTCCCCGGTCTCCCTGTCGATTAACTCCGCGACCTCCCCGGTCTCCCTGTCCATCAACTCCCTGATCTCCCCCGTCTCCCTGTCCATCAACTCCCTGATCTCCCCGGTCTCCCTGTCGATTAACTCCCCAATCTCCCCGCTCTCCCTGTCGATTAACTCCCTGATCTCCCTGGTCTCCCTGTCGATTAACTCCCAGATCTCCCCGATCTCCCTGTTCACTAACTCCCTGATCTCATTGCCCACGATAAAATGGCGCGTATGAAGACCTTTCTGCGCGCCACTCTCGCCACCATGTTCATCTCCGCCGCATTGGCCGCTCAAGGCCTGCAATACCCACAAACACGCAAAGTCGATCACGTGGACAGCTATCACGGCGTTAAAGTGGCCGATCCGTATCGCTGGCTCGAGGACGACACGTCGGCCGACACCGCGGCATGGGTAGAGGCGCAGAACAAAGTGACCTTCGCGTATCTCGAGAAGATTCCGTTCCGCGCCGCGCTCACCAAGCGCCTCAAGGATTTGTACAACTACGCGAAGTACTCGGCGCCGTCGCGCAAAGGCGATTATTTCTTTTTCCGCAAGAACGAAGGTTTGCAGAATCAGAGCGTCCTCTACATTCAGAAAGGCATCGATGGCAAGCCCGAGGTGCTGCTCGATCCGAACGAGTGGTCGCCGGACGGCACGGTGCGGCTCAACGCGTTCGTGCCTTCGAAAGACGCGAAGCTTGCTGTCTACGGCATTTCGCGCAGCGGGTCCGACTGGCAGGAATACAACGTCCTCGATCTGACTACGCGGAAGCCGCTGAAGGACAAGATCGAGTGGGTGAAAGTGTCAGGCGCCGCCTGGCGCGGCAACGGGTTCTATTACAGCCGTTATCCACAGCCGTCGAAAGGCAAGGAACTGTCCTCGGCCAACGAGAATCATCAGGTCTACTACCATCGCATCGGCACTTCGCAGTCTGACGACGAGTTGGTGTTCGAGGATGCGAAGAATCCGCAGCGGTTCCACACCGTGCAGACGACGGAAGACGAACGATTTGCCATTCTCGACGTTTCAGACCGCGGCACTGGCAAGCAGGGCAACGCGGTGTTCGTGATGGACCTGACGAAGCCGGGCGCGAGGTTCGTGCCGCTGATTCCGGAGATCGGCGACGACACCTACAACGTGCTCGAAAACGTCCGCGGCGAGCTGCTGGTTTACACCGACAACAACGCGCCCAACGGCCGCATCGTTCGGATCAACCCCGCCAATCCAGCTCCCGATCAGTGGACCGCCATCGTTGCGGAAACGAACGAACCGATCGATGGCGTGGGTGTGGCCGGTGGCAAGATCTTCGTGACCTACATGAAGGATGTGGCGTCGAAGGCTTACGTGCACAACCTCGAAGGCACGCTCGAAAACGAAGTCGCGCTGCCCGGGCTGGGCGCCGTCGCCGGCTTTGGCGGCAACATGGACGACAAGTTCGTGTTCTACGACTACGCGTCGTTCATGTATCCGACCACGATTTTCCGCTACGACATCGCGTCGCGGCGCAGCAGCGTGTTTCGCGCGCCGGAGATCCTGGGTCTCGATACGAATCAGTACGAGACCAAGGAAGTCTTCTTTCCGAGCAAGGACGGCACCAAAGTGCCGATGTTCCTGACCTACAGAAAAGGCATTGTGCTCGACGGCAACAACCCGACTTTGATGTATGGCTACGGCGGATTCCAGATTGCCACGACGCCGAGCTTCAACTCATTGCGGCTCGCGCTGCTCGAGCAGGGCTTCGTTTACGCCAGCGTCAACATGCGCGGCGGTAGCGAGTACGGCGAGGCCTGGCACGATGCGGGAACGAAAACGAACAAGCAGAACGTCTTTGACGACTTCATCGCGGCGGCCGAGTGGCTGATCGCCAACAAGTACACATCGCCCGCGAAGCTCGCGCTTCAGGGTGGATCGAACGGCGGCCTGCTGGTGGGCGCCGTAATCAATCAGCGTCCCGAACTCTTCCGCGTCGCGATCCCGCAGGTTGGCGTGATGGACATGCTGCGCTTCCACAAGTTCACGATCGGCTGGAACTGGATTGCGGATTACGGTTCGAGCGACGACCCCGAAGAGTTCAACGCGCTGTACGCGTATTCACCGCTGCACAATATCAAGGCGGGCGTGAAGTATCCGGCGACGCTCATCACCACGGCCGATCACGACGATCGCGTCGTCCCGGCGCATTCCTTCAAGTACGCAGCGACGCTGCAGGAGAAGGCGAGCAAGGATAACCCGGCGTTGATCCGGATTGAAACGAAGTCGGGCCACGGCGCGAGCAATGTGACGAAGCAGATTGAGACTACCGCCGATATCTACACGTTCATCATGCACAACCTGGGGATCACGCCGAAGGTGATGTCGCATTAGGACAGCGCGCTCGGTGTTCCGTCCGGTTGTCTAATTCGCAAATCCGTGCGGTGCGCGCCTTCCTCGACCGCGTACGCGGAGCGCACGACGATCACCCGGAATACTCCGATTCTTCCGCAGCGTCGGTCTTGCTCTCGAAGTAGAGCTTGTAGCCATCCGGATCGGTCACGTCGGTGACCCACATGGCATTGCCGACAAACGGTTTTGTGGCGGTGATGCCGCGTACGACGAAGTCGCGATAGAGCGCCAGCGCGTCCTCGCAGATGAAGCAGGTCGTGACACCTAATCCCAGCGCCGTGGCCGGCACGTTCTTGTGCGGTTCCTCCAGCATGAAGGTCTGCAGCATGATCGCCGCCGCTCCATGCTCGAGCCAGCACCAGCGCACTTTGCCATCGACGATCCACTTGTTTTTCATCGTGAAGCCGAGGCCGTCGAGATAAAACCGAAGGGATCGATCCATATCGATCACGGAAAAGAACGGCACGGCCTGTTTGACGTTCGCTGCGCCCATGTGCGCGCTCCAGAATTTGTGACGGTAGTATAGCTGTGACAGAATCGCGACCATGAAAACGTTCGTTCTCGTCCTTGCCACTGCGTGCCTGGTGGCCACCGCGCCCGGAACGGCGCAGCAAAGCGGCGAGGTTGCCGCATGGGAGCGGCAGGCGCGGAACATCACGATCATTCGCGACGACTGGGGCATTGCGCACGTCTACGGCAAGACCGACGCCGACGCGGTGTTCGGGGTCGTCTACGCCCAGGCCGAGGACGACTTCAACCGCGTGGAAACGAACTATCTCAACTCCATGGGGCGGCTGGCCGAAGCCGAAGGCGAAGCCGAGATCTATCGCGACCTGCGGATGAAGGTGTTCATCGATCCCGTGGACATGACAGCCAAGTACGAGTCGAGTCCGCAGTGGCTCAAGGCATTGATGAACGCGTGGGCGGCCGGCCTCAACTACTACCTTCACACACATCCTAAAGTTAGTCCGAAGGTCATCAAACGATTCGAACCGTGGATGGCGCTGACGTTCAGTGAGGGCAGCATCGGCGGTGATATCGAGCGCGTCAATCTCACGCAGCTCGAAGCGTTTTATGGCAATCGCTCCACGACGTCAGCGCCGGCGCGCGCGCGCATTCGTGCGCTACAGGACGATGATCAGGTCGATCGCGAACCGGGCGGATCCAACGGTATCGCGATTGCCCCCTCGAACACCGTGTCGAAACGCGCGCTGTTGCTGATCAATCCACACACGTCGTTTTTCTTCCGTTCCGAAGCGCAGATGGTGAGCGAGGAAGGACTGAACGCCTACGGCGCCCTCACGTGGGGACAGTTTTTCATCTACCAGGGGTTCAACGACCGCGCCGGTTGGATGCACACGTCGAGCGGCGTCGACAATATCGACGAGTACCTCGAAACCATCGTGAAGAAGGGCGACAGCTTCTTTTACAAGTACGGCAACGAGGAGCGTCCCGTCACGTCCAGCAAGATCGTCGTCCCCTACAAGACGGCCACCGGGCTGGCGCGCAAGGAGTTCACGGTCTACCGCACACATCACGGTCCAATCGTTCGCGAGGCAGACGGCAAGTGGGTCAGTGTTCGACT
Organism: Acidobacteriota bacterium; assembly: GCA_046726375.1. GTDB lineage: Bacteria > Acidobacteriota > Vicinamibacteria > Vicinamibacterales > UBA2999 > DASPWV01. The sequence goes on along the minus strand of JBKPAJ010000236.1, from coordinate 1,702 downwards.
GATGCAGGAGCCCGTCAAGGCCCTGATGCAGTCGTACTCGAGGACCAAAGCGCGGAACTACAAAGCGTTCCGCGACACCATGGATTTGCACACGAACTCGTCGAACAACACGATTTATGCCGATGCCGACGGGACCATTGCCTACTTCCACTCGAACTTCATTCCGAGGCGCGACGCGAGATTCGATTGGACGAAGCCCGTGGACGGCAGCGATCCGGCGAGCGAGTGGAATGGCGTACTCTCGATCGACGAGACGCCTGGCTTGCTGAACCCGGCGAGCGGCTGGCTGTTCAACACCAATAACTGGCCGTGGACCGCGGCGGGATCCTACAGCCCGCGGAAGTCGGATTTTCCCGTCTACGTCGAGCGCGGTGCCGAGAACGCGCGCGGCTTCCACGCCATTCGTGTGCTTCGCGACAAGAAAGACTTCACGCTCTCGTCGCTCATCGCGGCAGCGTACGACAGCTATCTCACCGGGTTCGAAGACCTGATGCCCGCATTGATCGAAGCATGGGAGCGCACGCCAGCAAGCAACGCGCTCAAGGCCACGCTGTCGGAGCAGGTAGCGACCTTACGCTCGTGGGATCTTCGATGGGGCGTGAACTCGATCCCAACCTCGCTGGCCATTTATTGGGGAGAAGAAGTCGGCCGTCGCGTCGCGGACGCCGCACGCAAGATCGGCATGTCAACTGACGACTACATTATCGATAAGGCCGCGCCGGACGAATTGCTTCAGGCCTTATCGGCCGCGTCCGACAAACTCACCGCCGACTTCGGCACATGGAAGACGCCGTGGGGCGAGATCAATCGCTTTCAGCGCCTTAGCGGCGACGTCGTACAGCCGTTCAACGACGCGCGTCCGAGCATTCCGGTCGGCTTTACGTCGGCGCGATGGGGATCGCTGGCGTCATTTGGCGCCCGCACTTATCCAGGCACGAAGAAGATGTACGGCACGAGCGGCAACAGCTTTGTCGCGGCCGTCGAGTTCGGCGATCGCGTACATGCCCAAGCGGTGAGCGCCGGCGGCGAGAGCGGCGATCCGTCCTCCAAGCACTTCAACGATCAGGCGATGCGGTACGCGACGGGCGATCTGCGCGAGGTGTACTTCTATCGCGATCAACTGAAGGGACACATCGAGCGAGAGTACCAACCCGGCAAATAGGCGACGGAAGCACGGAAGCTCTGAGAACACGGATTGCGCGAAAGAAATGCATCTGCATTTCGGGCGGATGAGGCGGATTCAAAGAAACGTTGAGTCGCGTTGAACTGCGGCGATGCCGAAACGACTCAGCCAATCATTCAACGGTAATCTGCGCCCATGCGTTGTGCGCATCGGGCTGAATCGTCAAGATCCAAAATAACCCGCGTGGTTGAGCGTAATCCGCGCCTGCCTTCCTCCGCGTAATTGACATGGCGAGCAAAGCCCAGGCTGAAGTGCTCAGTATCAACGGCCGAGCGGTCTCGATCTCGAATCCACAGAAAGTCCTGTTCCCCGATACGGGGTACACCAAACTCGATCTCGTGCAGTACTTTCTCGCTGTCGCCGACGGCGCGCTGCGCGGCGCCGGCGGACGCCCGAACGTGCTGGTGCGCTATCCCAACGGCATCAACGGCGAGTTCTTCTATCAGAAGCGTGCCCCCGAATCGCGACCCGATTGGATCGAAGTCGTCGCGCTGAAATTTCCTTCGGGACGTACGGCGG
>JBKPAJ010000235.1:0-16527 GCA_046726375.1 Acidobacteriota bacterium | reverse complement strand
GGCGGTCGTGAGACTCGTCAACCGCTGGCGGCGAAGATCGAGTCACCAACCCTCCGATGCGAGGATGCTAAGACCGGGCGCTGCGCAAAGCATCCGCAAGATCCCGTAGCGCCCGCTCAGGAAAACTACGGAGCGAAGAATGTCGCGTACCTTCGGGTGATCGAGAATAGCCTCCCAGCTTCCACGAGAAGTTGTACGTGAACGCGAACTGGAGCTTGAGCCCGTCGGATTGGACTCCGTCGCGGAAGTTCTCACGTCGGCCCCACTGCAGCTCGCCGCCGACCATCACATTGGGGACAGCGGTGTACAAGATATTGCCGAGCGCGTACTGCCCGCCCAAACCTCCGGCGTATGGAGTGATGATGGATGCAACGGTCAACGCCAAGGCGGCGGAGAACCGATGGAATGCGAGACGTATCAACATGCTCGCTTCAGGAGAGTTGGGTTGCGATTTCGTTGGCGCGATCGTCGGCAGTGCTGGCCTTGACCCCTCCGCCCGACGCCACCGTCGCATTGAACGACACCGCGATGCGCGGTGTGTGCCCGGCGTACGGGTGCACCCAGTGATACAGCCAGCTCGGGAAGATCACGAGCAGTCCGGATTCGGGTCGCACCCGGAAGGGCTCTCCGTACGGATCGCCCGGCGCCGTCACGGCCTCCACTCCCGCACGCGGATCGAGGAATTCCAGCACGCCGCTGAGCGGCCGATCGGCGTCGTGCGTGCCGGAATTCACGTAATAGACACCAGACCACGCACTGTCGGGGTGACAGTGCGGCGCATGGTACGCGCCGGCGCGACAGATCGTCGCCCACGCTGTAAGGGACATCGCGCCTTTGTACGCACCGTGACCCGCCGAGGCATCGACCATTTGCCGAACGGCCCACGTGATCCACGTGGTCAGTGCGCTCACAGCCGGCTCCGGACGATTGAGGAAGTCCGTTTGCGAGTGCCAGCCCCCGATGTTGCTCCGACCGAGGCTCACGTACCTGGCCTCTTCGGTGAGAATGAGGTCCCGCAGCTCCTCATTCATCGCCTCGGCGTCAGGCACTCGCGACCTGCCAATGAGCGTAGGGAATGCCGGCGTCACTTCGAATTCCATCGCGCCCTACTCGATCAGCAAAGCGTCACCGACTGCGCAAGTCCAGCCTCGCTGGTTTCCTTGTACTTACTGTTCATGTCCTTGGCCGTTTGAGCCATCGCGGTGATCGTCGCGTCGAGATCGACTCGATGCCTGGATTCGATCTCGTTGGTGGCGATCATGTAGGCCGTCCAGGCCTTGACGGCGCCGAACGCACAGCGCTCGATGCATGGCACCTGGACGAAACCGGCGACCGGGTCGCAGGTCATGCCCAGGTGATGCTCGAGCGCCGACTCTGCGGCGTTCTCGATGACCCGGGGACTCGCGTCGTAGGCTTGCGCGACGAGCGCCGCCGCCATGGCCGACGCCACGCCGATCTCCGCCTGGCAGCCGCCCTCGGCGGCCGACAGCGTCGCATTGTGCTTGCACAGATACCCGATCGCCGCCGCCGCCAGCATGCCCTGCCGGATCTTGTCCGGCGGAAGCTTGCGCCCGCCTTCGCCCAAGCCGTACACGAGGGCCGGCATCACTCCAGCGGAACCTCCAGTGGGCGCCGTGACGACCAGGTGACCGCGCCCGTTCTCTTCCGACCCCGCCAACGCATATGCCGACAGCAAGGCGATTCCGCGGTCCGACTGGAACTTCTCGTCCTGGGCGCGCTTGAACACCGTCGACGCTTTACTGTGCAGCTTGATCGGCCCGGGCAACACGCTGGTCTCCGGAGCGCTGAGTCCCGACTTGACGATGGCGACCATCGCGTTGGTGATCTTGTCGATGAAGGCGTTGACTTCCTGCTCGCTCCTCCCGGGGATGGCCATCTCGTTGGCCATGATCACTTGTGCGATCGACAGCTTGTTTTGCTCCGCATGCTGCCGTAATTCCTTCATCGTGCCGAACGGGTACTTCGGAGGGTTCTTCTTGGGCGGCGTGTACCCTTTCCACTCGATGAAGCCCCCGCCCACCGAGTAGTACTCCTGCTCGAGCAGCACTTTGTCGCCGGCCATCAACTTGGCTGTCATCGTGTTCGGATGCGGAAAGTCGCCTTTGACCGCGTCGTACGTCACATCCTTGAGCGAGACGTTGACGGTCTTGGCACCGAGCTTGACCGGGAACGTCTGGTCAGGTTGGTCGCGCAAGCTGTCGAGAAATGCGGGGTCGACGGTTGCCGGTTCCTTGCCAACCAGTCCGGCGAGCGCGGCGCGGTCCGTGCCGTGCCCCTTGCCTGTAGCGCTCAGGCTGCCGAAGAGGTTTACCTTGAGCGCGGTGGCCTGGGCGAGCTGGTCTGCAGGCAGCTTGATACATCGCTGGTAGAAATCGTAGGTAATGCGCATCGGGCCGATCGTGTGCGAGCTCGATGGGCCCGGTCCCACCTTGTAGAACTCGTCCAGTGTCGTCATCACTGGCCCCTTTTCCTTCTTCACGACATCCAGGTCGGGGGCCAGTGGCGGCGCCGGCGCCTGCGCCGACGTCTGTGTTGCTGCCGCCGTCGGCGGAGGCGCTGTAGACCTCTGCGCTCTCTCGTCGGGGGTGACATTGCAACCCGTGATCACGGCGGCGGAGCCGACCACAGCGCTCCGCATGAGGAACGTGCGCCGATCCACGCCGCGTGGAGTCTCCTGTGAAACAAATTCATCCGAGCGGCCAAGCGGATCGTCCTGATCGCCCTTTTCGTCCCTGTTAGACATGTTGCCCTCCTTGGCACGCTGTTAATCGCGCAGTCAATGCGCGGGCCAATCCAATTGTTGATTTCCGCCACAGACTTTGCGGTCCGCGTGCAGAGCGATAGCGATTTCGCGAAACCACCCTCCCGCCAGAGCCCCTTTCGGTCGCACAACATGTCCCGCAACACCCAATGGTCGCCTTCTGCGTGGAACTATAACTATAGGGAAAGGTTGTGACCGGAGCGAGCAGCAAGTTACGGCCTGGGCGGGCGGAAAAGTACGTGTGTACACACGAAAAATTACGTAGGAACACCTGGATCTGCGTCTTGCATCCGCTGACAGCCCACCGAATCCAGATTGGGCGGTCCAGCTTGGCCGGTCAGAAGACGACGACTTGATAGCCAGTACTCACACGCCGGTAGTACGTGGCACCGCACTGCTGCACAGAGACATTGTTGACAATGGTCGTCGTGCATCCGGCCGGCAGCGTCGTTATGATGGCGCCGGCCGGCGCCGTGACAACTTGGTACGACACCTGGCCTCCGTACATGACTTGTTCGTAATACGCGCCGTCGGCGTACATGTAGTTCGTGCCACTGGCAACGACGGTGACGGACGTTGTCGGCGGCCGGGCGAGCATCGTACCCACCGCGATGCCGGTGGCGACACCCGCCGCCACTCTCCAACCCTCGTACGACTCGTAGCGCTCGCCGGCGACAACGCCGCCGTAACGTCCGACGCCGACGAATCCTTCTTCCCCTGCGGCAACGGCCCCGCGGCGTCCCACGGCAACGGCGCCTTCCTCACCAACCGCCACCGCACCGGGCCGGCCGTAATACCCACGGTTGGCGTTGACGTTCCGGTTCACGTTGACGTTCTGGTTGACGTTGACGTTGCGATTCACGTTCGTGTTGCGGTTGTAGTCGTTGTTTCGATTGGCGCCGGCGTTGCTCTGCGTGGTACGCGACTGTCGCACCGACCCGCCCGAATTCCGCCGATCAGCCGAGAGGTCCACCGTTGAGAGCACGACGAGCGCGCTGACGGCGACGGCTGATAACCGAAACACGCGTGACGACCGAACGGGACGACCTGTCTGAATTGAATGGTTGAACATCGTCGTCTCCTGAAATCTCATTTGGGCTGCTTCTTGGCAGGCTTGGCAGCGGGCCGCTTCTTGTCTGGCTGAGCCGTAGCAGGGGCGGCATCGGCCGGCGCTTCAACTTTCGGATCGTTCACGGTTGCGTGGCGAATGATTCTGATTCGCTGATAGCCCTCGGGCACTTTCGCGGCGAACGTCTCGTCGGTGACCGGAGGAGTTTCGACACCATGATACGTGACCGTGGTTGACGGCTGACCCGGATCGGTCTTATAGGTGATCTTTAGCTGGCACGGCAGGTGGCGTTCCTGATCCAGCCAGATCTCCCAGTCGACGACCTGCTGCTTATAAGCCAAGTGATCGCACGACCGATCGGCGACTTTCTGCACGTCAACCCACCCACCTGTCGTGTCCTTGGTCATCAACGCGTCATAAGGAGATGAATACAACAGATCCGCCGTCGGTATGTGCACCGCGTATTCGGCGGACAGGAAGTCCAACGCCTCATCGAGCGTCGGCGGCATCGGACCCCGAGCCCACACTTTTTCCTTATGGGAGACGAGCGTGAGTTGTTTTCCATCGTACCAACCCGCTGTTTCTCCCCGGTCTCCACTACCCGTGAACGTGACGCCATTCGGGCGGCGCACGATCACGCGGCGAGTCGCCTTGACTTCCGTCTTGGCTCCGCCCTGGCCGACTACTTCGCGCCGCTCATCGGCGGTGTATGCGAACGTCTGGATCGTCGCCGCGTTCTTGCTCATTTCCCTGAGCAAGGCGTCGCCCTTGGCGCTCGCGGCCTCGGGCGTGAGGACCTCCGGAGTCCGGTTGCAGCCGACGGCGACGACGAGCGCACCGGCTGCGAGGAGCGCAAGCGTCTGTTGCGGAATCGACATTTCGGGAACTTTACAGCTGATTACCAGCTGAGGAAAGCGGCGAGCTACGTCTTGGGCCGCGAGAAAGTACGTGAGCCTCGTTGAAAAAGTACGGTAGCCAGCACCACTTGCCTTCTGTTCCTATCGTGGACTGTAGGGCTTGGACGGCGGAAGCTGTGGAGGAGTCGATGGATCCCGGGACAACGATGAACGAACGTCAGGAGACTGCCTTTCTTTTCGATCTTGACGGCACGCTCGTAGACAGCGTGTATCAGCACGTATTGGCGTGGCGCCAAGCGCTCGAGTCGGAAGGGATCGATCTTTCTGTCTGGCGCATCCATCGCAAGATCGGCATGAGCGGCGGACTGTTTACCAACATGCTGCTGCGCGAAACTGGCCTCGAGCTCGATCAACAGCGGATCGAGCGCCTCCAACGACTGCACGCGGAGGCGTACAAACGAAATTACTCGAACGTTCGGCCGTTGCCTGGCGCCGACGCGCTGCTCGCAACCCTGACTCAGGCTCAAATCCCGTGGGCGATCGCCACCAGTGGCCGGTTAGAGACGGCAGCCCCCGTGCTCGAAACGCTCGGCGTCGACTTGAACCGCACAGTCGTCGTCACACGCGATCAGGTGAAATACGCGAAACCCGAGCCCGATCTGTTTCTGGCTGCCGCTCGCCATTTGGGTGTGGACATCGAAACCGCCTCGGTCGTGGGCGACAGTGTCTGGGACATGCTGGCGGCGAGGCGCGCCAGGGCACTTGGAATCGGCCTCCTCTCCGGCGGGTATGGGTTGCAGGAATTGGAGCGCGCCGGCGCATACCGTGTCTTCGAGGATCCCGCCGATCTGTTGAGACACCTCGATGAGGTCGGCGGTCGGCGTTAGCGCGCCTCCAATAGGTATTCAGTACGTCCCGGCAATGGGCGGCTACGTCGAGGGTTACCTGCAGCGGCCCGGCCGCGCACCCGAGCACTTCACCAGGAGTCTGTCGACCAGCGTCTCGCTTGCCGTCCGCGTTGATCCCCGTGCCTCCGGTATCGTCATGAAATCCGCGGGCGATGATGGATTCGAGGTCGTGATCACACCGCGCGATCGCTTCGGCAACATCCTGTCGCCCGTCATCGTTCGTGAAGCCGACGATCGAGGTCGGGGGCGCGAGCTCGACGTCGAACACGAAGACCTGCTCGATGGCAGCCATCGATTGACAGTGAAGCTGCCCGCCGATGCACGCCGACGCGGCCGGCCGATTCTCAGGATCGCTGGGCAGACGCTCGCGCTCGGGCCGCAGAGGGAGTGGCAGACCCGTTAGCGCTTGGCGAGCTTCACTCGTGTCGTAGACCACCCCCGGTGACCTTCCAGATCCCGCGCACCATATTCACGCTTACCATAGGGCTGATCGACTGGCTCGCTGTCGATGTGCGCACGACGAGGGGAGACTCGAGATGATGCTCGGCGGTAGCGCGGTACAACCAAATCGTTGCATCCCCCGCAGCACTTCACCATGGATGGCCCGACCCTCCGGCATTCGATGAATGCCTCCTGAAGCAAACCAAAATGCGCGAGCCAGGCAGTCGTGTGCGGGTTGGTCCCTGGGGCGTTGAACGGAGTAAGGTAACTCGCGTCGCTTGCCATGAGCGAGCCTGGCGGAACGAGGAGGTATGCTGACGAACCGCATCCAAGCAAGCGCGATGGTCACGGTGGCGTCTCTCGTGATGGCCGTGATCGCCACGGCTGCAACCCAATCGATCGACAAGATCCTCGAGATCGATGCTGGGACGATCGAGGGCGCGGTATCAGGCGACGTTCTCTCGTTCAAAGGCATTCCATACGCCGCGCCGCCGGTGGGGGCCTTACGGTGGCGCGCACCGCAGCCCGTCACGCCCTGGCGCGGCATACGAGCGGCCACTGCATACGGCCGCGACTGCATGCAGAAGCCGATTCCCGGCGACGCGGCCGCAAGTGGGGGCGAGTTCGGCGAGGACTGCCTGTTTGTGAACGTGTGGCGTCCGACGGCGACAAAGCCTGCCGCTCGGCTGCCGGTCTTTGTCTGGATCCATGGCGGCGGCTTCCTCAATGGCGGATCATCCGCGCCGATGTTCGACGGCAGTACGCTCGCGCGCCAGGGCCTGGTCGTGGTGAGCCTGAACTATCGACTGGGGCGGCTCGGGTTCTTCATGCATCCCGCGCTGACGGCGGCCGGTGAAACTGCCGGCAACTATGGATTCCTCGATCAACTCGCCGCGCTCCAGTGGGTGCGGCGAAACATTGCCGCGTTCGGCGGCAATCCGCAGGAGGTGACGATCGCGGGCGAATCCGCCGGCGGGATCTCCGTGATGCATCACCTGACGTGGCCGGCGGCGCACGGCTTGTTTCAGCGCGCCGTCGTCATGTCAGGCGGCGGTCGCAGCTACGGGATTGGAGGGCCCACCGCGCGGGCCGAGCGGGCTGGCCTCGCCTTCGCGCAGAGCATGGGCATCGCGGGAACCGGCGCCGACGCGCTCGCCGGCCTGCGGGCGTTGCCCGTAGAGAACGTCAACGGCGACCTCAGCATGGAAGCGCTGATTACGAAGCCCGACACCTATGCCGGCGGCCCGATTGACGACGGGAAGATCGTGACCGGCATGCCTGGCGAGGCGCTGCGGAAGCGCACGGCGGCCAAGGTGCCGGTGCTGATCGGGACGACGAGCGACGATCTGCCCGTGCTGTTTCCGCCGCGAGACAATCCCCTGTCGTTCTTCGGCGCGGACGCGCCGGCCGCGAAGGCCGTGTATTTCGCAGACGGGATCGACCCGGTCGTGGCGATCAACAGCATTGCGGTGGATACGACGATGCACGAGCCGGCTCGTTTCGTCGCGAGACAAGTGACCGCGGCCCGCCAGCCGGCGTGGCTGTATCGCTTCGGATATGTTGCCGAATCACTGCGCCCGAAAGTGTCCGGTGCATGTCATTCCTGCGAATTACCGTACCTCTTCGGCACGCTGGACGTGCGCTACGGCGCGGCCGCGACGGCCAAAGACCGCGCGATGGCCGATCTGTTCATGGGCTACATCGGCGCGTTCGCCAAGACCGGCGACCCGAATCGCAGCGGCCTCCCCTCATGGCCACGCTCCGACGGAGTGAATTCCGAGTTGATGATGTTCACACCTGACGCCACGGCGATCATGCAAGCCGACCCTTGGAAGTCTCGGCTCGATATGATCGAACGTGCGCTCGACGCGCAAGCAGCACGGCCGCAGTAGACGCCGCGGCCGCGTGCGATAGTCCTGAGGCGCAAACAGCCATGCCAACCAACGCACTCGCAGGAGAACCGGCCGCGTCGCATCCGCTCGTCGATGTCGCCAAGTTGATCACCGCGTACTACACCGACCGGCCGGATCCCACCATACAGGAGCAGCGCGTCGCGTTCGGAACGTCGGGGCACCGCGGATCGGCGCTGACGCGAACCTTCAATGAGTGGCATATCCTCGCGATCACGCAAGCGATCTGCAGCTACCGCAAGCAACAGCAGATCGACGGTCCCCTGTTTCTTGGGAAAGACACGCACGCATTATCCGAACCGTCAGCGGCCACCGCGCTCGAGGTAGTGGCCGCCAATGGCGTCGACGCTATGATCGACTCCGGCGATGGCTACACGCCGACGCCTGCCGTTTCTCATGCGATTCTGACGCACAATCGCGGTCGCGCCGCCGGCCGCGCCGACGGGATCGTGATCACACCGTCGCACAATCCGCCCGCAGACGGCGGGTTCAAATACAACCCTCCCCACGGCGGACCCGCGGACACCCGCACCACGCAATGGATTGAGAACGAGGCGAACCGGCATCTCGAGAACGGGCTCGCCGATGTGAAGCGCGTCGTGCTCGACAAAGCACGTCGCTCTTCAACCACGCATCGCTACGATTTCCGTACTGAGTACGTGGACGACTTGGCCCACGTACTCGACATGACGGCGATTCGGACGGCGCGGCTGCGCATCCTGGCCGATCCGATGGGTGGCGCGGGCGTGCACTACTGGCCCGCAATCTCAGAGCGCTACGGGCTCGACCTCACCATCGTGAACGGGACTGTAGATCCCACATTTCGTTTCATGACGCTCGATTGGGACGGCCGAATCCGGATGGACCCATCGTCGCCCTACGTCATGAAAGGGCTCCTCGCGCTCCGGGATCGGTTCGACGTCGCGCTCGCATGCGACACTGATCACGACCGGCACGGCGTGATCACGAAGAATGCCGGGCTACTCTCCCCGAATCATTATCTGTCGGTCTGCATCGCCTACCTGTTCGCGAACCGTTCCGGATGGCGCTCGGATGCGGCGGTCGGGAAGACGGTCGTGAGCAGCAACCTTATCGACTACGCCGCCGCGAACGTTCGACGACAGCTGTACGAGGTTCCCGTCGGCTTCAAATGGTTCGTCGACGGCTTGCTCAGCGGCTCGCTCGGTTTTGCCGGCGAAGAGAGCGCGGGATCTTCTTTTCTTCGCATCGACGGACAGGTGTGGACGACCGACAAAGACGGGATTGTCGCGGCCCTGCTCGCCGCCGAAATCGCGGCTCGAACCGATCGCGATCCGGGAGATTTGTCCAACGAACTGGCGCATGCGGCCGGTGACCCCGTGTACGACCGAATCGACGCACCGGCGACGACCGAACAGAAAGCCCTGCTCAGTGCGCTCACAGCGAGGGACGTGACGATATCGCAGTTGGCTGGTGAGGACGTTCTGAACATCCTGACGACCGCACCGGCCGACGGCAATCCAATTGGCGGCATCAAAGTGATCGCAAAGAGCGGGTGGTTCGCCGCCCGCCCCTCAGGGACGGAAGATGTGTACAAGCTGTACGCCGAAAGCGTTCGCGGCGCGGAGCACCTTCACCGCATTCAGCGCGACGCGCAGGATATGGTCAGCGGGATCTTTGCGACTGCTCGCTCCTGAAAGTCGGCAAGTGCAGACTGCGTTGACAGCCGACAGCGCTTGGCCGGACGCCGTCGTCTTTTGCCAGGTTCATTCGAGATGCTTGATCAGCAGCACTTCGTTGCCGCGTTCGTTGTAGACGAGCTCGTCGGCGACGTGACGGGCGATGAGCATGCCGAATCCGCCCGGCCGCAATCCCATCTCCGCTCGCGCGAGCGCTGCCGCGAGGATGTCATCGGGTCTGGACGACGCCACCGCGTGTTGGAGGTCGGTGCGATCGAACCCGTCGCCGGGATCTTTGAAGTGGTAAACGATGGCGCGTGCGGTCTTTGCCGCCGTGACCTCGATCACTCTCTCGGCATCGAACCCGGCGCCATGCTCCATGGCGTTGAGCAGCAGCTCGCGGAAGGCCGAAATGAGCAGATCGCGATCGACGGCACCCGTCGACGGCTGCAACTCCATCATGAAGCGCACCAGACGATCCGCCGTCAGCAGGTGGCAGGAAACGCGAAGCGTCAACCAGTGATCCAGCCCGGAGAGTACCTGAATGCCGTCCTTCCACCTGTCCGCGGCGAGCGCGTTTGCGGCCATCGAGGCGACCTCGCTGTAGTCGATCGGAGACGCAAAGCACGCGAACACATGCGCCCGGATGGCGTCAATCAGGTTGGCTGCCGGTGCGGACGGCGCCAGGAGAATCACCCGGACCGCCGGCCGCACAGTCATCAACTCCTTCGCAAGCGCCAGATCCTCTTCGATCGTGGTCGACACGTCGGTGATGACCACGTCGGTGGCGTGCCCGCGAACCGAGCGGAGCGCCTCGACGTTGCCGGTGCACGACTGCAGGTCGTACCGGCGCGAATCGACTGCCATGTCGAGCGCGGCTGTCAGTGCAGGGTCCGGGCGAATGGCGAGGATGCGGCGACAAGATACGGGGGTGCCGGGCGTCACACGATAATCCAGCGTCAAAATTCTAGGCATACCCACACGGCCGCGGCAAGTTACGTCTGCCAGGCAGGCTCAGCCTTCGAATCTCTTCGACGCACAGAATCGAGTAGAGTGACGCCCATGTCGGTATCGACCACAAGCCTCAAGGTTCTCTCTGCTCCCGACCTGCTCTCCCAGCTCGGAGCGTTGCGCGCGCGACAGCAAGTCAACTACTGGGCGTTCTATTCCAGCCAACTCGGAGGCGTGGTCACCGACCCGGCGCTGATGGTCATTCCGTTCGACGACCACATGGTGCATCGCGGCCATGGCATCTTCGACACCGCCGGGCTCGTCGGCGGCAAGATCTACGATCTCGACGCACACCTCGATCGCTTCGCGCGCTCGGCGGAGCGATCCAAGCTGCGCCTTCCTGGCTCGCGCGAGGAGATCCGCGACATCATCGTGAAGACAACCGCCCTAAGCGGCCGCCGCGATGGCTCGATTCGCTATTGGTTGTCGTCCGGACCCGGCAGTCTCGAGCTCAGTCCGGCCGCAGGCGCCAACCCCGGCTTCTTCGTCATGATCTTCCCCGGTCTCGTGTATCCCGAACGCTTTTACACCGAAGGGGTACGCGTCATGACCACAACATGTCCCATCAAGCCGCCGCTGTACGCGATTACCAAGACCACGAACTATCTGCCCAACGTGTTGATGCAGATGGAAGCGAAAGAAGCGGGCTTCGACAACGGCGTATTCCTCGATGCCGCCGGCCACGTCGGCGAAAGCTCGAACATGAACGTCGCGTTTGTGAACGAAGACGGCGTGTTCGAGCATCCGAATTTCGACAATATCTTGTCGGGATGCACCAGTTTGCGACTCCTCGAACTGGCGCCGCGCCTGGAGGCTCAGGGATTGCTGAAAGGCGTGAAGGTGCGCGACATCGCGATGGCCGAGGCGCTGCGGGCGCGCGAGATGCTGCTCATCGGCAGTTCGATAAAAGTGGCGCCGATCGTTCAGTGGGATCAGCACACGATAGGCGACGGCAAACCAGGCCCGATCGCGAAGACGCTTCTGCAGCTGCTCGAAGAGGACATGCGCACGGGGGATCGTCTCATCGACGTGCCGTATTGAGGATCGTCATGAACCGCCGCGACTTCTTCAAGGACGCCGCCCTCGGCGCCGCCGGCCTCGCAGTCACACCGACGGCGACGATCGCATCGGACCAAGCCCCGAGCGAGCGCCCGGGCGCCGTGCTCCCAACCGAGGCGCAGGCCGCAGCGGAAACGGGCGCGGCGCGAGTTTCATCAGCCGTCATCACGCAGCCCGCGTCAGACTTCATGGTGGATGTGCTCGGAGCGTTGGATCTTGAGTACGCGGCAATCAATCCTGGCTCGGGCTTCCAGGGCCTGCACGAATCGATCGCCAACCACGCGAACAATCGTCGTCCCGAGATTCTCACCTGCTTGCACGAGGAGTCTGCTGCCGCCATCGCGCACGGTTACGCGAAGGCCGCGGGCAAGCCGATGCTCGTCATGGTCCATGGCACGGTCGGCTTACTGCACGCGTCAATGGCGATCTTTCAAGCCTGGGCCGATCGCGTGCCGCTCCTCGCCATCGTCGGTCACCACCGCGACCCGGTGACGATCATCAACCGGCCGCATAGCGCGCAGGACATGGGCGCGCTGGTTCGCGATTTCGTGAAATTCGACGACGAGGCGACGACGCTGGAACGGTTCGCCGAGTCGGCGATGCGCGCGTATCGCATCGCGCTGACGCCGCCGATGGGTCCGGCGCTGCTCGTGGTCGATGCGGCCCTGCAGGAAATACAAGTAACAGATCGATCGCGCCTGCACTTCCCCGCGGTGACGAGAACCACACCGCCGCAGGGCGACGCCAACGCCGTGCGCGAAGCCGCGCGCCTGCTGGTTGGCGCGGAGCGGCCGCTCATCCAGATTCAGAAAGTCGCGCGCACGCCGCGCGGCTGGGATTTGATGATCGAGCTTGCGGAGGCGCTGCAGGCGCCCGTTGACGTCGGCGGATTTGGATCGTGGAAAGATTTTCCGTCGTTGCACCCGCTGCATGGAGCAGGCGGCCCGGGCTACCGGCCCGACGTCACGCTCGGGCTCGAGGTGAGCGACATGTCGGCCGTTGCGCGACAGGCGCGCAGCGGCGGCGGCAAGACCATCAGCATCTCCGCGGAGCACTTGTTTCAGGGGAGCAACATCCACGATTTTGGCCGCTACGCCGAGATCGATTTGATGATCGGCGCCGACGCGGAAGCAACGCTGCCGTCGCTCGTCGACGAGATCCGCCGGCTGACGACGACAGATCGAACGCAAGTGTTCGAGCAGCGCGGCCGCACAATTGCCGCCGCGCACCGCGACGCGCGCGCACGTGCGATTGAGGATGCGCGATTCGGCTGGAACGACAGTCCGGTCAGCGTCCCGCGGTTGATCGCGGAACTTGGCGATCAGATCAAGGACGACGACTGGGCGATCGTGTCCGGTCATCAGTTCACGGGTGACTGGCAGCGATGGCTGTTGAACTTCGATCGGCACTATCGCTACAACGGCGACTGCGGCGGCTTCGGCATCGGCTACGACACGCCGGCGTCGGTCGGCGGCGCACTGGCGCATATGAAAGAGGGCCGCCTTTCGATCGGCATCGTCGGCGACGGCGATCTCAATTACGCGCCGGGGGTGCTGTGGACTGCAGGGCACCATCGCATCCCGCTGTTGCTGGTCGTGCACAACAATCGCGCGTATCACGCGGAGATGATGATCGTTCAGCGGCTCTGCGGCGCGCGCGGGCGTGGCACCGACCGCGTGCACATCGGGACGACGCTCGATAACCCGCACATCAACCATGCACAGCTGGCAAAGGCGTATGGCGTGTACAGCGAAGGCCCGATCGAGAACCCGAACGACCTGGCCGGCGCATACCGCCGGGCGCTCGAGCGCGTGCGCAAGGGAGAACCGGCGTTGGTAGACGTCGTGTCGCAACCGCGATGATCGCGAACGGAACGTTCCACAAACGTGCGGCACCTCTCGCCGCCGCACTTGCGCTTTCGGCGGCTGTCGCGTCAGGCCAGACGCCCGGTTCCGCGTCGGTCACGGGCGAGCCGGCGCGAGGCAAAAGCCTCTACGAGCAGACCTACCGGTGTTACGCGTGCCACGGCTATAACGGTGAGACAACCGCTCTCGGCGTGCCGCGACTCGTGCCGATGGCGCGGTCGCAGGAGGCGTTCATCGCTTATCTGCGCAAGCCATCGACACCCGGGATGCCGTCGTATCCGAATGTGCCGGCACAAGATCTGGCGGACATCTACGCCCACCTGCGCTCGCGCAAATCACAGTCGCCGTCAGCAGAAAGCGTGCCCCTGCTCAAGGCGCTGCTGGATCGGGTCAAGCGTCAGCACTGAACTCTCTCACGCACGGCTCAGCGTCAGCTCTTTTTCTTGAACGCGTTTTCGACCTCCTTGCGGATGTCTTTGAAGTTCTTCGACAGCAACTTCTCTTCGTCCTTGGTCAGGATCCTGAATGGCACCCGCACGAGACTCTTTTCGAACTTCACGTTGAGCCAGTACTGGCCGTGCTTGATCCCGCCCGGCACTTGAAAAAAGAGCCGACCGACACACCCGCGCTGGGAGCTGAGCTCAACCTGGTCCCACGCCATCGCCCGATCGTCCAACTCCGAGAAGAACCCGATTCGACACGCCTGGTGTGCATTTGGTGGGAAGTAGTTGATCGAGTCGCGCTGCACTCTTTCGCGGCTCTGCAGAGCGGCTAGGTTCGCCTTCCGATATTCCATGTTGGAGGCCAGGGGGATCGTGTTCCCGTCTGGTGTCTCGAGCGAGAGCGCATCGCGCTTCAACGTGTAATCCGGCACTCGATCGCGAAGCGTGGTGCCGAACTCGAGGAGCATCCACTCTTCACCGATTGACAGGTTGGCGAGACGATAGCCGATGATGGCGTAGCCTTCGTTGTTGTACGCAACGCGGGTCCACGTCCCCTCCAGCGTCATGAGCTGTGGTACGCCGGGATCCGGGACCTTCACGGCCGGGGGCTTCTGCGCCGCCGCTTCCCTTGGCGCCGCGAACGGCTGTATCGAAATGGCCGAGACCAGGGCCAATACCAATAGACTGATCGTCCTCATGACACCTCCAAAAAGCGCTCTCACTCGAATCGGCGAGCACTACGAGCACTAGGCGTGCCAGCGCGCGCGTACTGCGCCAAACCGGTACCTATTGTTTGGCCGACCGAATGCCGTGGCGAGGCTCACGTCCGTTCGTTCGAACAACCGGCTCCCTCCGAAATCTTGGGCGAACTCCGGCGGGACGGAGTCCGAAACGGTGCTGCAGCGTCAGGCCGCGGTCTCCGATGTCCACACAAGTCTTTTGATCCCACCACTTTCTGCCTTCAGGGAGCGCAGATCGGTCGTAGGGCACACGGACTGCTCAACAGGATTGAGCGCGAGCGGTGTCTGAGCGTCACGGCATCAACGCGCAGCGCTGGCTGGCGTGATCGGCAAGGAGCCAGCAACGGTCGAGCCGGAATTCCTCGACAGCCTGGTGTCAACGCCGGACCAGACCTTCCCCGTGAAACTCGGCGACAAAAACACGTACGATGTCGCTGAAGGACATCGTGGGCGACGCTCCAAAGTGGACCTTGCCGCATCCGAACACGAGGAGATGAACGCGAAGTACAAGGTAACGTCGGAAGGCGGCCTCGCCGTGTCACTCGTGCTCTGTTATCACGCGACCGCTTGCCACGACTGGACAACACGATGAACCGTGCGCTCAGGACCGCGGCAATCGCGTGGCTCATCACGGCGGTGTACTACTTCTACCAGTACACGCTCCGTTCGGCGCCCGCCGTGATGATGCCGCAGCTGTCGGAGGCGTTTGGCCTCAGCGCGATGGGCGTCGCGTCGATGGTCGGTCTTTTCTACTACGCCTACTCGCCATTCAGCCTGGTCGCAGGTGTGGCGATGGATCAAATCGGACCGCGCCGGGTGATCCCGCTCGGCGCGGCCATGGTGGGAATTGGCGCCCTTCTCTTTGGCTCCGGCAGCACCGAGGCCGCGAGCATCGGACGGTTCATACAGGGTGCCGGCGGTGTGTTCGCGCTCGTCGGCGCCGCGTACATCGCGGCGACGAACTTCCCGCCGTCACGCGCAGCCACGCTGATCGGGGCGACGCAGATGTTCGGCATGGCTGGCGGTTCCGCCGGCCAGTTTCTGGTCGGACCCGCGATTGCAGCGGGCGTGTCGTGGAGTGCGTTTTGGATCGCGATGGGTTTCGTCGGCCTCGTGATCAGCGTGCTCCTGTTTCTGTTGCTTCCCAAGTCTGAGAAGAAAGAGCGGCACGCCGACTGGCGGAGAAGCACGCTGGCTGCGATGAAGACGGTGTTTGGGAATCCGCAGTCGATTCTCTGCGGGATGATCGCGGGCCTGCTGTTCATCCCAACGACGATCTTCGACATGGTGTGGGGTGTTCGTTATCTCCAGGAGGCCAGGGGCTTCGATTATGGAGCGGCAGTGATGCGCTCCTCGATGGTGCCGCTCGGCTGGATCATCGGTTGCCCCCTGCTTGGTTTCATTTCGGATCGCATCGGTCGCCGCAAGCCTGTGATCGTCGCCGGTGCGGCGGTGCTGTTTCTGTGTCTCGCGTGGATCCTGTACGGCGGCACGGATCTGTTCCCGCCATATGTCCTCGGCCTCATCGCGGGGCTCGCATCGGGCGCCGCGATGTTGCCGTACACAGTCATTAAGGAAGCAAACCCGCCAGAAATGAGCGGCACGGCGACGGGTGTCGTCAACTTTCTCAACTTCACGTTCAGCGCGCTTCTCGGACCGGTGTTTGGCTCCCTGCTCATGACCGTGAGTGGCGGGGCCCAGGAGATGACGCTCGGACACTACCAGACGGCGTTTCAACCGCTGTTGTACGGCGTGGCGCTGGCGATTGTTCTCACACTTCTCCT
>JBKPAJ010000234.1:0-16125 GCA_046726375.1 Acidobacteriota bacterium | reverse complement strand
CCGGAACTACGGAATGCTTTGCCAGTGTCCGCTGGCGCAGTAGTGAGCGTAATTCGTGCCGCCGATGGTTTCCTCAATCGCGTCGTGCGAGGGCGATTCCGACAGCCTCGTGCGGAAACGCAGAAGAAAGTTCTCCACGCGAACTGGCGGAATGGCGTCGATGCGACGCGTATAGTTAGCCACCGTCGGTGCGGCCAGCGCAATCGAATCGGAATCTTGACGACTGGCGAGCCGGTCTTCGCATCGCGTCGGACCGCCCCACACGACCTGCACGTCGGTGAGCGTACCGTTTGAACACAGCGCAGCCCAGTCGCGTTGCCTTTTGGCAGCAAACTCGCCCTGGATAACGTTCATCGGTCCCGCGGTGAGCGACGTTTGTGGAATGACAATTGATCGCGGTGAGCGCTTCACGGACCGAGGGCGGCAATGCGGGATAACGATCCGCTGTGTATCGCGGAATCCCAGCCGCCGCGCGAGCGCCACGTCACCGGTCGTGATCGTGCCTGGTCGAATCGCGGGAGCAATTTGCGCGGCGCCTGCAGAACACGGCGAGCCGCAAAAATGATGAGCTTCATCGCGTACTTCTCGTGCGATTATCGAACGACGAGGCGCTTGGTGGTGGTCGGCGATCCGCAGGCTTCGAACCAGTCGATGCCTTCACTGACGAGGTCGAACTTCAACGTGTATCGACCGGGTTGAACTGGCGCGGCTATTTCGATGGGAACGTCGACCTCGGCGCCGGCGTGAACATCGCCTGGTAGCCATGCCCGCGCGTAGTCGCGGTTCATCATGGCGCCGCTCTCGTCGAGCAACTGCGCGCCCAGCCTCACGAGCCGGCGTCCGTAGCTTGCCTGCGATCGGAACGGACGCGTCGACAGATTGCGCACGCGCGTCGACACCTTCAGCGGCGTTGCGGCTTTCGCGACAAGCGGGACACCGGGCAACCACGTCTTGACGGCAATCTTCGCGCGCGGGGTTGCGCCGGGAATGGCATTCCCGAGATTGTTGTCGTCCCAGATTTCGTGCTGGATGCGTGCGAGATCGGGCGATCCCGCGCTGAACCGGCGCGAAAACGAGTCCTCGGGGTGATCGGTAATCTCCCAACACAATCGATCGACGCCGATCTCTTTCGCGAGAGCGCGGGCGCGATCCATCTCGACGTCGCTGTCATTCCAGTTGAAGAGGATGTAGCGCCAGTTGAGTTGCGGCACATCCCGGACGGAGCGCGCTTTCTCGTCGATCATCGCGCGAAGACTTGCCATCGCGACGTCGAACTTGCCGCGCTGGCGGTAGCGCGCGTAGGTCTCTTGTGAGGCGCCGTCGACGGAGAAGGTCACCTCGTCGATGCCGGAGTGAACGAGACGCCGCGCCTTCTCGTCGTTGAGTGCAAGGCCGTTTGTGCTGGTGTAGAGATAGATGTGCGGGTAGCGGTTCTTGATGTACTCGCACATCTCGACCGAGCGTTTGTGCAGGAAGGCTTCGCCGTAGTTGAAGAAATCGATGCGCACGAGTGACGGGCCAGCTTCGTCCACGATCTTCGTGAACAGGTCCCAATCGAGCATGCCGGCCTGACGGGTGCGCGTGATGCCGGTTTCGGGCGCGCAGCACGCCTGAAAACACGAGATGTTGCAGGCGGCCGTGCATTCGATGTACAGCCGGTTGGGCAATGGGCCGACGTTGAGATCGCGCTGCGGCGGAGCCTGGTCGGTGGCGAGCGGAAGCTTGAGGGGGCAGTCGCCGCAAAATGTCGCGCCGCCCTTATTCAAATCCGCACGGAGGCTGCTGGCGGTCGGACCCTGCCAGATGGCGCTGAGCGTTGTCTGCCGCATGTCGCCGAGCACGCGCTTGGCGTAAGGATCGGCGCAGCCGCAGACGACGCGGCCGTCGCAGAGCATCACAGCGATCGACCACGGCCACGAGCAGGTAAAACGGGTGGCGAGGTAGTTAAGGGACATTCGTGAACAGCGAATCTGGAGATTTGGAAATCTGGAGATCTGGAGAGAATCTGGAGATCACCTCCATATCTCTAATCTCGAGATTTCCAGATTCACGCGCAAACCTATTTCTTTTCTAACTTGCGCATATAAGCTTCGAGCTTGTCATTCTCGTACGTGACCTGATTGAGAAACAAGCTCTCCTCGAAGTACGAACGGACTTCTTCAGGCGTCATTTGGCCGATCAAGTGGTTGATCTCGTTCTTGAGATCCTCGAAGGATCGCTCGAGCTCGCGTCGTGCGGTGACCTCGTGGAAGAGCGCTTCCAGTACAGCTAGCACGTCACCGTCGAGCGCAATTTCAAGTCCCGACGTGGTCTTGATCGTGCGCATCGTTAGCTCCCGAAGCTTTTGACGGCGCTCGCCTCGTCCGGGTGCATCTCGATGAAATTGTGCGCCCCGGTCATGGTGAGCATCGTCTCGACGCGCTTCTGCACCCCGGCGATCTTCAGCTTGCCGCCGGCGGCCGTGGTTTGGCGATAGAGATCCATCAGGCAGCCGATCGTCGCGCTGTCGACGTAGGTGACCTTCGAAAAGTCGAGCAGCAGCTTGCGGTTGCCGGCCGCGAGCAAACCCGTTATCGCCCCGGAGAAATCCGCCAGCAGCGGATACATCATGCGTGGTTCGCCGACGCGCACGATCGCCACGCCGGCAGCCTGTTCGGTAGAGAGGTTCATCCTGCGACTCCCGTTTCGAGCTGGTCTCGCAAGCGCCGGATCTGGCGCGCCAGCTCCGTGCGTCCGCGGTTAATGCGCGATTTGACTGTGCCTTCGGGCAAGTGCAGTTGATCCGCGATTTCCTGGTACGACAACTCCTGAATATCGCGCAACAGCACCGCCGAGCGCAGCGCTTCGGGCAACTGATTCAACGCCTTCTTCAACAGCGCGACCCGGTCGCGATGTTCGAGCGCCGCCATCGGGCTGATCGTCGGCGCCACCGGCGCCAGCTCGCCCGCGTCGACGTCGCGATCGATGGTCTCGCGTTCTTTCCGCACGCTGCGGTAGTGGTCGATGCACAGGTTGCGGCTGACGCTCACCAGCCAGGTCTGAAAATTCGCACGCCGGTCGAACGTGTCGAGCGACTTGAAGATCTTCACGAACACGTCCTGCGTCAGATCTTCCGCCTCATCGTGCTTGCCGGTGAACTTATAGGCGATGTTGAAGACTTTGCGCCAATGCTGGCGGACGATCTGCTCCCACGCCGCCTGGTCGCCCGCCAGGCAGCGCTGAATGAGCGCGTCGATTGCGTCCGGAGCGGGACCCGACTGAGACATCGCGGCGTGAGGACGCCGCCGATCATATCATCCCGTGCCCACGCTGCACGTAGCCGCGCGCCTTCGGGCGCGCGTATCATTGAACGGTGCCCGCCAGCGAAGCGACTCAAACCGACGCGCGGCTCTTGTCCGACATCGCCGCGCGCGTCGGAACGCCCTGCTACGTTTACACCGCCCACTCCATTCGCGAGATCTATCGCCGGCTGGACACGGCCTTCGCAGGGTACCCGCACGGCATTCATTACGCTCTCAAAGCCAACTCCACGCTCGGTGTGGTCGCGGTGCTCAAGGATCTTGGCGCCGGCGCCGATGCCAATTCGATGGGTGAAGTCGATATCGCGCTGCGCTGCGGGATCCCGCCGGCCCAGATCGTGTTCACCGGGGTCGGCAAGAGCACCGGCGAGCTCGATCGCGCAGTCAGCCTCGGCTTCAAAGCCATCAACGTGGAATCGCCTGGTGAGCTCGATCGTCTCGAGCAATTAGCGCGGACGCACCAGACCACCGTCCGTGTCGCGCTGCGCGTCAATCCCGACATCGACGCGCGCAGCCATCCGCACATTTCGACCGGCCTGAAAACCAACAAGTTCGGCGTGCCGATCGAAGCCGCTGCCGGGATCTTCCGTGAGATCGGCCGGCGCACCGGGCTCGTCGCCGAAGGCGTGCACATGCACATCGGTTCGCAGATCACCACGCTCGATCCGCTGCAGCGCGGCGCGCAAGCGGCGGTTGAACTCGCCGTGGCGCTCAGGGCGGAAGGTGTTCCAATCCATCACATCGATCTCGGCGGCGGCCTCGGGATCTCGTACGACGGGACGCCGGCGATTGATCCGGCAGAGTACGTCCGCACCCTGGTCGACATCGTGCGCCCGACCGCTCTTACCGCGTTGATCGAGCCCGGCCGTGTGCTGGTCGGACCCGCCGGTGTGCTGGTTACCCGCGTTGTCGACGTGAAACAGTTTCCTGGCTCTCGGCGTTTCGTCGTCCTCGATGCCGGTATGACCGAGCTCATGCGCCCCGCCTTGTATGGCGCGTTTCATCGCATCGAACCGGTTCAGCCGCGAGCCGGTGCGACGATGATTGCCGACATCGTCGGGCCAATCTGCGAAAGCACCGATACGTTCGCTCGCGATCGCGAGCTGCCTCCCGTCGAAGTGGGCGACCTGATGACGGTACGCGATGTCGGTGCCTACGGCAGCGCGATGGGATCGATGTACCTGCGACGTCCGTTGCCACCGGAAGTACTTGTGGACGAGAGAAGCTGGCGTGTGATTCGGCGCCGCCAGACGCTCGACGACATGCTGAGGCTCGAAGAGTGACGCCAGCCGTCGGCGAGGGCCGCGCGCGCGGTCACCTCATCGCGTTCGAAGGCCTCGACCAAAGCGGCAAGCAGACGCAGGCGGAACGGTTAGCGGCAGCGCTATCGACCGCCGGCCGCACCGTACAGCTGCTTTCGTTTCCCGACTACGAGACGGCGATCGGTGCGGAGATCGGGCGTGCGCTGCGCGGTGAGCGGGATTACGCCGCCGACGTCATGCAGTTGCTGTACATCGCCAACCGCTACGAGTGTCGCCCGCGGATCAGCGCAACGATCGCGTCCGCAGGGATCGTGATTTGCGACCGCTACCTTGCGTCGAGCATTGCCTACGGCGAAGCGCAAGGCCTCGACGCGCGCTGGCTCACCGATGTGCAGACCCATCTGCCGCAGCCGTCGCTCGTGATCCTCCTCGACATCGTGCCCGAGGCGTCGCTCCAGCGCAAGCGGCTGTCGCGCGATCGCTACGAGCGCGATCTTGCGTTGCTCGATCGCGTGCGCGCGAGCTATCGGCGGCAGGCATCTCAGGCCAACTGGCAGTTAATCGATGGGGCTCGCCCAAAAGACGAAGTGACGCAGGAGGTATTCAGCGCAGTCCGGACGAAACTCGCGCTGCTGTAAGCGCGCGCACGTCCGCAGCACCCGCTTCCCTCAATACGCGCGCGCATGCGTCGAGCGTGGCGCCGGTCGTGGTGACGTCGTCAACAAGCACGAGAATCTTGCCCGCGACGGCGGCTGAGCGTCGCGCGCGGTCGACGACTTCGAAGGCGTTCTTCACGTTGCGCTGGCGCTCGGCGGCCGAAAGATCCACTTGCGGCGCGGTGCTGCGCGGCCGGCCTAGCGGGCGCATCACTGGCAGCGGCAGTGCGCACGTGAGATCGTCGGCTTGATTGAAGCCGCGCTCGCGTTCACGGCGCGAGTGCAACGGCACAGGCACAACGGCATCGGCATCCGCGAGCACGTGCGCGCCGTGCACGGCCATGAGCGCAGACAGGCGCGGAGCCGTCGATCGGCGGCCGTGGTACTTCAGTGCGTGAATGATCTCGCGCAGCACGCCCTCGTACTCACCGATGGCTCCGGCCGATGAAATCAGACCGGTGGTCTGGAAACGGAGTGGAACTGCACCAACCGACCGCCAACAGCGCTCGCAAACGGCGCCGGCGAGCGGCTGCTCGAGGATTTGCTGGCAGACGGCGCACGGGGGCGCGAGGATCGCGGAAAGCACGGCGTCGGCAACGCGGCGCCAAACGGTCACCGCGCCCTCCGCCCCTCATTCGTGATCGGCGAGATCGATGCGTGTGGCGTTGCCCCACAACCGCTCGAGTCCATAAAACGAGCGTGCGGAGGGCGAAAACACGTGGACGATGAAGTCGAAGTAGTCGACGAGGATCCACTCGGCGCGCTGATAGCCTTCGAGGTGAGCGGGACGCACCTGCTTCGCTTTGAGCGCCTGTTCGATGGCATCGGCGATGGCGTGCACCTGGCGCGGGTTCGCGCCGGTGCAAATCAAAAAGTAATCCGTAAACGCCCCGGTCTTTTTCAGATCGAGCACCACGAGTTCAGTGGCCTTCTTGTCTCGCGCCGCCTCGATGGCGGCGGTCAAATCGGCCGGCAGGCGTGGTTTACGTGTGCGGGGCTTTGTTGTCGTTTTCGCCATGCAATCTAGGCTCCAGCCGTGCGATAGAGCAAATTCTGATCGATGTACCGAGACACTGCTGCAGGCACGAGTGTGTCGATCGACCTCCCGTCGGCAACCCGCCGGCGAATGTCCGTCGAGGAGACACCGGGTGTCTGCGCCTGGAGAAGAATGATGCGCGGAGTGGACGCGTCAAGCGCGTTCGCTGTCGTCATGCGCGAGGCGAGATTGGGCAGCCGTAAGCGCAAAACGTCGAGCGTCGTGCCGGGCCGTGCCACGACCACGAAATGTGCGCGATCCAGAACGTCAGGATAGCGATGCCAGGTGGCGAGTTCGGCGAACGCATCGGCACCGGTGATGAAGAAGATGCGTGACGGGGTGAGACCTTCTTCGCGGCCGATCGTGGTGAGCGTGTCGTAGGTATATGAACGTCCTTCCCGATTGATCTCCAAGTCCGAAGCGTCCCAGCCAGGCGAGTTCGCCACGGCCAGGGCGATCATCTGGAGTCGATGATACCCGGACGCGCGCGGGCTGTCAGTTCGATGTGGCGGGCGCGCTGACGGGATAAACCGGACACGATCGAGCCCGAGCGCGCGCTGCGCCGCGGCGGCTGCCGCGAGATGGCCGTTGTGGATTGGGTCGAAGGTCCCCCCGAGGAGCCCGAGCCTCAACCTCCGTCCCTCTTGGAGACCTCCGTCGCCGTACGAGACCTCCGTCCCCGTACGGCGCCTCCGTCCCGCTCGGGAGGGACAGAGGTCTCTAACGCGGACGGAGGTCCCTGAGAGGGATGGAGGTCGATGTGCCTCCACACCTCCTCGAGCAGCGCCGGCACGCCGGCGCCAGTCACCGCGGAAATGCGGTAGAAAGGCAGCTCGAGCTCCGTCGCGCGGGCTTCCAACCGCGTGACACGCGAGGGATCGTCGAGCGCGTCGATTTTGTTGGCGACGACGAGTTCAGGCTTGTCGAGCAGCTGCGGGTTGTAGAGCGCAAGCTCACGCCGAATCGTATCGAAGTCTTGGACGGGATCGCGTCCGGATGCGCTCGACACGTCCACGACGTGAAGCAGCACTTTGGTGCGCTCGACGTGACGAAGAAACTGATGCCCAAGGCCATGACCTTCGTGCGCACCCTCGATGAGGCCGGGCACATCGGCAACCACGAAGCTGCGATCGTCGCTCATCGACACGACCCCAAGATGCGGCGTGAGCGTCGTGAACGGATAGTCGGCGATCTTCGGCTTGGCGGCGGAGATGCGCGAGATCAGCGTGGACTTGCCCGCGTTTGGGAAGCCGACGAGCCCCGCATCGGCGAGCAGTTTGAGCTGCAGCCGCAGGGCGTGCTCCTCTCCCGGCTCTCCCGGCTGCGTCTTCCGCGGCGCGCGGTTCGTCGACGTTGCGAAGTGCGCGTTCCCGAGCCCGCCGCGTCCGCCTTTTGCGACGAGCACGCGTTGACCAACTTCCGTGAGGTCGGCAACTTGGTCGAGCGTGTCGGGGTTTTCGGGATCGCGGACGAACACGAGCGTGCCGACGGGCACCGGAATCTCGAGATCGTTGCCGTCGCGTCCGGTTTTGAGCGCGCCTTGCCCGCCGCCGCCGCGCGGCGCTTCGTAATTTGGATTGAAGCGGAAGTGAACGAGTGTGTTGCGATGAGGATCGGCGACGAGGTATACGGCCCCGCCTTTGCCGCCGTTGCCGCCATCCGGACCGCCGCGCGGCACGAACTTCTCGCGCCGGAAGCTGAGTGCGCCGCGACCGCCGTCGCCCGCCTTGACGTGGATGTCGACTTCGTCGACGAACAAGGGAGTGTCAAGCGTGACTGCAGGTTTCGGATGGTCGCGTGCAGATTGAAAAATCGACCGATTCACTCTGCAAGCGGCAATCCGCGATCTGCAATCTCACTGCTCAACTGGCTGAATGCTGATGAACCGTCCCCGCGCGCCGTGGTCCTCGAACTTCACCCGCCCGGTCACTTTGGCGTAGAGCGTGTCGTCTTTGCCAAGGCCGACGTTGAGCCCAGGCTGGAACTTGCGGCCGCGCTGGCGCACGAGGATCGAGCCGCCACTGACGAGATTGCCGTCGTGGCGCTTCACGCCCAGTCGCTGCGAATTGCTGTCGCGTCCGTTGCGCGAACTTCCCTGCCCTTTTTTATGTGCCATTGCTACACCTGGATATCTGTGATGCGCACCCGCGTGAACTGATCGCGGTGCCCGGCCGTGCGGCGATACTGCTTGCGCCGCTTCTTCTTGAAGATGCGCACCTTCGGGCCCTTGCCTTCGCCGTCCACCACGCCCAGCACCTTCGCGCCCGAGACGAACGGCGCGCCCGCGACGATTTCTCCTGCGTCCTTCCCCACGAAGAGCACCTGATCGAACGTCAATTCGGCGCCGGCATCGTGGCCATGGCCCGCAACTTCAATGACCGTCCCTGGCTCGACGCGCACCTGGCGGCCCGATGTCTGAATGATGGCAAACACAGTGAACTCTCCGTTCGATTTCGGAACTTCTGATTCTAGCACGCGGTCCAGCCGCTCAGCCAATTTCAGCCCTTTTCAGGCCGCGTTTCACGACTTCGCCGCCTCCGAACGCCTATCGTGCGGGGTGAAGGAGGACCGATATGAAACGCCTGTCTGGAATGGTCGTCACGCTTTACCTCACGACTCCCGGTGCTGCCGTTGCCCAAGCCCTTCAGCCGCTCCCTCCGGGCGTCACGATGTCAACGTCGAGCACCCCGCGTCTGGAGGTTGGCGTCCAGACCAGCTATGCCAGCCTGCTCAACGAAGATGCGAAAACGGTCGGTATCCGCTTCGGCCATCGCTATCAAGACTGGCTGGTGACTGAAGGGAACGTCGAACGGACCGAAAACCGCTACGAGCCCGACTCGTACCTTCTGGTTACGAACCTGCGTCTTCAATCGCCGGAAGCGCTCGCCGGCAAGCGGCCGTTCCTCGTCGGCGGTATTGCCGCGGGCAATGGTCTCTCGTTCCGGTGGTCGCCCGTCCTTGGCGTCGGCAGTCACATCGAGATGCCTGATGGCGTGCTCGCGTTCAGAGTTGAATTCCAGTACTTCACGCGCGCGCGACGGGATTCCGGCCTGGACGATCGCCTGCGCTTGGTGGTGGGCGCGTCGATTGGATTGCGGTGAACGAGGTCGGCCGGCCTAAAGGCCGGCCGCTACAGGTGAATGGCTATTTGAGGAGCACGCGAGTGCCGCGAATCTTCTGCGCGCTGAGCGTATTCAGAAACGTCGGCAGCAGGCGATCCATCAACTCGAAGTACGACGAGAGCGCCGGCGTCGATTGGTTCTGACTGTACAGGATTTCTTCGCGGAACGTCTCTGAGTGCAACGTCTGTCCCGTGCGGCCGTCGATGAACACAAATGTCGGCCGCAGGATGTAGCCCTTGCGATCCTCGTAGGTGCGGACGGGCATGACGCGCCGGCGGCCGAAGGAGTCGTAAACTTCCTGTTCCTTCTGCACGAAGCCGGCGCGTTGGTGCGGCGTGAAAAGCACCGTGCCAGTGACGATCAGCGGATTCTGATGCTCCTCGCCGATCTTCTTCCAGTAATCGACGTTGGCAAACAACTTCTCGTAGGGCTCGAGGTCTTTTTCCTCTTTGATCGGCGGCAGTTGCTGTTCCGCTACGGCCGCCGTTTCACTGGGTGACGCGGAGGTCGCGCCGTTGGCTGGCTGCGCCGCGAGTTCCGGCATCTGCTGCACCGCGATTTCGGCAAGCGGCAACGCTTCGGCGTCGATCACACGTAGCGTGCCTTTCGTCCGCAGCTGACTGCGGAGCAGTCGTACGGTTTCGAGATTGCCGTCGACCTCGTCGGACCCGCCGGCGATGAAACCAGCCACGAGCACACGCTGGAACGCACCAACATCCAGCTTGGGCGAGATCGGGGTTTCGATCGGGATTTCAAAGTAGTTCGTGCAACCTGCCAGTGCGCCCACCAGCAGCAGGAGCAGACTACCGACC
This sequence comes from Acidobacteriota bacterium, assembly GCA_046726375.1. GTDB lineage: Bacteria > Acidobacteriota > Vicinamibacteria > Vicinamibacterales > UBA2999 > DASPWV01. The sequence goes on along the minus strand of JBKPAJ010000234.1, from coordinate 5,938 downwards.
GTCTTTCTTTGCGCGGTCATTGATTTCCTTGAAGAGATCGAAGTTCTGCTTGATCAGCGTATTGCCAGGCTCGAGTTCGAGAGCCTTTTCATACGCGGCGCGGGCTTTGTCCAACTGCCCCTCGTGTTCGTACGCGACCGCGAGGTTGTTATAGGCAGCGGCGTAGCTCGGATCGATCTGGGTGGCGCGTTCCCATCGATATATCGCTTCCCGCCAGAGCCCCCGTTGTGCGACCTGAATGCCGAATTCGACCTGCACTTTGGCATCGTCTCGCTGATTGGCCGAGGCCGGAACCGCGAGCAACAGGAAGAGCAGGAGCGTCGCAACGGATGCGCGTGCAGACATGATCCCTTGCTGCCACTATAGCGGCCACCGCCGGGCGGGGCAAGCGAATTGGCTGGCCCGCGGAGGCTCGAAATCGGCCGGTCCAGCGTCGCAGCGTTTGCAATGCTGCGCTGCTATGGTGGACAACCTTCGCCGGAAGCAGAGCGAAGGTTGGGGTATCATCACGAGCGGGTCAGGACCACCGGTTTTTCAGCCGGATTGGGCCATGACTTTGCTCGAGGCTGCCGCTCTCGCGACCTTTGGCGCCCGCGACCGCCGCCTGCTGCGCGCCATCCTTCACTATTTGACCGAACGTTCTCCAACAGAGGGCGATGACGTGCTGCCGCCGCGCGAGCCGCACGAGTCGTTGATTGAATGGGCGTGCCGTTGCCGAGCCCCGTTCGTTCCCTCGGAACAGCTCCAAATGGACGTTACCGCCGCGATCGCCGAGGGTCGTGGTCATCTTGTGCAAGCCGAGTCGCGCGGCATCATTCCGCTCCCGCTCTTCGGCGATCGGTATCCACCCTTGCTCGGTTCGATTCCTGATCCGCCCGTACTTTTATGGACGCGCGGCGATCCGGCTCATCTCCTCAGACCGGCCATCGCAATTGTTGGATCGCGGGCCGCGACTCCGCACGGACTCGAGATGGCACATCGTCTAGCGACCGATTTATCTGTCGCCGGCCTGGTTGTCGTATCTGGTCTCGCGCGCGGCGTGGATTCGGCCGCGCACGCCGCGTCGCTGGCGGCAGGCGGCACCACAGTGGCGGTCCTGGGTTGCGGCGCTGACCGGATTTACCCGGCCGAGCATGCCGAACTCGCCCGCAATGTCGTGTGCGCCGGCGCCATTGTCAGCGAGTTCCCGCCCGGTTGCCCGCCCAGGACGCATCACTTCCCGTTACGCAACCGCATCATCAGCGGCTTGTCTCATGCCGTGGTTGTCGTCGAAGCGCCCGAGAAGAGCGGAGCGCTCATCACCGCGGCAGCGGCAGCAGAGCAGGGAAGGGAAGTCATGGTGGTTCCGGGTCCTGTAGCCAGCGGGCGCAACCGCGGCGGACACCTTTTAATCAGGGACGGTGCAAAGGTCGTGGAGACTGGGGACGATATTCTCCATGAAATAGGGCGGCCAATTGCGCGGCCGACCGCGAGAGGCGCGGGTTTAGAGATGGGGCAACTCCCCAATGCGGTTGATTTCACGGTAGATGAGCTCGCGGAACAAACTGGCGAGCACCCGAGCGTTGTGCTGGCACGCCTGTTGGAATTGGAGCTGTCCGGACAAATCCAAAGAATTGGAGGCGGTCGCTTCGTGCGTTGTGCAGGGCGCGTGCTACCGTAAACGGTCTGTTTTTAGGGTTGTAGGTTCGCAGGTGTGCAGGATCGCAGGGACCGAGTCACCACTCGCACACTTTCAAACCTGCACCCTGCGAACTTGGAGTGAATGGCGAAACCACTTGTAATCGTCGAGTCACCGGCAAAGGCGCGCACGCTCGCCCGGTTTCTCGGCAAAGACTACCGTGTCGAAGCCAGCTATGGCCACATCCGGGATCTGCCTGAATCCGCCGCGGAAGTGCCCAAGGAGATCAAGGGCAAGCCCTGGGGGCGGCTCGGTGTGGATATCGAAGGCGAGTTCACACCCTACTACGTCGTTCCGGCGGACAAGAAGAAGCACGTTCAACAGCTGAAGGCCGCACTCAAAGACGCGTCGGAGGTCATTCTCGCGACCGACCCTGACCGCGAAGGCGAGTCGATTAGCTGGCATCTGAAGCAGATTCTCAAACCGAAAGTCAAAGTGCGGCGGATCGTCTTTCACGAGATCACGGAAGACGCCATCCAGGAGGCGCTTCGCGAAGCGCACGAGGACGTGGATGAAAACCTCGTTCGCGCGCAGGAGAGCCGTCGCATTCTCGATCGCCTCTACGGCTACACGCTCTCGCCCGTGCTGTGGAAATACGTCAAAACCGGATTGAGCGCCGGCCGCGTCCAAAGTCCCGCGGTGCGGCTCATCGTCGAGCGCGAAGAAGAGCGCATGGCGTTTCGCACGGCGAACTATTGGGATCTGGAAGCCCGGATCCGCAGCGACAACGGTGAGTTTGTCGCGGCGCTTGTGCGCGTCGGCGACGATCGCGTCGCAACCGGAAAAGACTTCGACGCCCGCGGTCAGCTGACTGGGAAAGGCGCGCGCGTCCTCGATCAGGGACAGGCGCACTCGCTCGCCGACGCTCTGTCGCGCAATTTGCCGTGGGACGTCACCAGCGTTGAAGAGAAGCCGTTTACGCAACGTCCGGCGCCGCCGTTTACGACCTCAACGCTGCAGCAGGAAGCCAACCGCAAGTTTGGCTACCCTGCCGAGCGGACGATGTCGATTGCGCAGCGGTTGTTCCAGGGCATCGATATCGGCGGCGGCGATCTCGAAGGTCTCATTTCCTATCACCGCACCGACTCCACCACGCTGAGCGACAAGGCGCTGGCTGAGGCCGCAAGCGCGGTGCGCGAGATGTACGGCAACGACTACTACAAGGGGCCTCGCCAGTATCAAACCAAGGTTCGCAATGCGCAGGAAGCGCACGAAGCGATCCGCCCAACCGAGTTCCGACGCACGCCGCAGTCGCTCGAAGGCGCGCTCGAGTACGAGGAGCTGCGGCTCTACGAATTGATCTGGAAGCGCGCGATTGCCTCACAGATGGCGGAAGCGCGCCTGCTCCGCACTACCGTCGAGATCACCGGCAAGGCCACTCATGGCGAGCTCGCCGTGTTTACGGCAAGCGGCAAAGCGATTGAGTTTCCCGGCTTCCTTCGCGCCTACGTGGAGGGCAGCGACGATCCGGGCGCGCAACTCGACGAGCAGGAAACACTACTGCCGAAGATGACGGTCGGCGATCGCATCTTCGCGCCCGACGTCCTCGACGCGAAGTTTGTCGTCTCCGGCTTGGACGAGAAGCCGCACCAAACGTCGCCTCCGGCACGCTACACGGAAGCCTCATTGGTGAAGCGGCTCGAAGAGGAAGGCATCGGCCGCCCTTCGACCTACGCACCAACCGTCGCGACGATCCAGCGGCGCGGTTATGTGTTCCGCCAGGGCAAGGCGCTGGTGCCGACGTTCGTGGCGTTTGCCGTGACGAAACTGCTGCGCGAGCACTTTGGTGATTACGTGGACGTCGGATTCACCGCGGAGCTCGAAGAGATCCTCGACGAGATCTCGAATGGTGAGAAAGACTGGCTCGATTTCATCCGGCAGTTCTATCACGGCGACGGCAAGCATCACGGTCTCGAGAATCTCGTCGAAGGGAAGTCGGGCGAGATCTCGTATCCGGTCATGGAGCTGGGCGAGGATCCCGAGACCAGGCTGCCTGCACGAGTGCGCATTGGACGATACGGAGTATTCCTGCAGCTGGGTGAAGCGAGCGACGAAGGACCGCGCGCGTCGCTACCGGACGATCTGGCGCCCGCCGATTTGACGTTCGAGAAGGCGCTCGAGATTCTCAAGGCGAAGGCGGCCGGTCCGCGCGTGCTCGGCGAAGATCCACAGACGGGGCAAACCATCTACGTGATGCACGGCCGCTTCGGGCACTACGTGCAGCTTGGCGAAACACCCGAGACCAAAAAAGCGGAGAAACCTCGCCGTGCGTCGCTCGGCCGTCACTTCACCGAAGAGTCGATCACGCTCGACGACGCGCTCAAGCTGCTCTCGCTGCCGCGTGAGCTCGGCGTGGCGGATGATGGCGAGCCGATTGTGGCGAATGTCGGCCGCTTCGGGCCCTACGTCAAACACGGATCGGAGTTCCGCTCGCTCGAGGCAGAAGACGACGTCTATACCATCTCGCTTGAACGCGCGCAGGCGCTGCTCGCAAAGGAAAAGAAGTCGATTCGTCGTCAGCGTGTGGCGCCGAAAGAACTGCGCGTCATGGGCGAGCACCCGGAGACGAAGGCAACCGTGAAGATTCTCGATGGCCGCTACGGTCCCTACGTCACCGACGGCACCACGAACGCGTCAGTGCCGAAAGGCACCGCGCCCGAAGCGCTCAGCATGGACGAGGCGGTCGGCCTGCTCGCGGCTCGCGCCGGCGCCGCCAAAGCGCCGCGCCGGCGCGCGGCGAAGTCAGCCGCCGGGCGCGGCGCCAAAACGAAATCGCGCGCTACGGCGGGAGCATGAAAATTACAAGTTCAAAGTTCAAAGTTCAAAGTTAGTTGTAAATTTGGAAATTGGAAATTGACAACTAACTTTGAACTTTGAACTTTGAACTTTGAACTGTTTCCACATGATCCACATCATCGGCGGCGGTCTGGCAGGTTGCGAAGCGGCCTGGCAAGCAGCTTCACTCGGCGTTCCGATCACGATCCATGAGATGCGCCCCTTGCGTTCCACGGCGGTCCACAAAACCGACGGGCTCGCCGAACTCGTTTGCAGCAACTCGTTCCGCGGCGACAAGCTCGATAACGCAGTCGGTCTGCTGAAAGAAGAAATGCGCCGGCTTGGCTCCGTGATCATGCAGGCGGCTGACATCGCGCGCGTGCCTGCGGGCGCGGCGCTAGCGGTTGATCGTAGCGTGTTTTCAAATGAGGTGACCGCGCGCGTCAGCACGCATCCGCTCATCTCAATCGTGCGGGAGGAAGTGCCGCGCCTGCCGGCGGTGGAGAGCGGCTGGTCGCCGATCATTGTCGCAACCGGCCCGCTCACATCCGACGCCTTGTCGTCGGACATCCGAGCGTTCGTCGGCGAAGACCATCTGCATTTCTACGACGCGATCAGTCCGATCGTGCTGGCGGAAACGATCGACATGTCGAAAGTTTTTCGGGCGTCGCGCTGGGATCGGTCGCTTCGCTCAGGTGCAACAGCTGTGGTGCACGGTGACGGTGATTATCTGAATTGCCCGTTCACGAAGGACGAGTACGAGGCGTTTTATGAAGCGGTGATCACCGCCGAATCGGCGACGGTCCACGACTTCGACAAGGAAAAGTTCTTTGAAGGGTGCCTGCCGATCGAAGTCATGGCGCATCGCGGGCGCGACACGCTGCGATTCGGGCCGATGAAGCCCGTCGGTCTCACCGATCCGCGTACCGGGCGCTATCCGTACGCCGCCGTGCAGCTTCGTCAAGATACGTTGGCCGGCGATCACTACAGTCTGGTCGGGTTCCAAACGCAGCTGAAATGGGGAGAGCAGGCGCGCGTCCTGCGGATGATCCCGGGCCTCGAAAGCGCCGAATTCGTCCGCTTCGGCATGGTGCACCGCAACACCTACATCAACGGGCCGAAAGTGCTGCGCGAGACCTGGCAAACGCGCCGGCGGGCGGATCTGTTCTTCGCGGGACAGGTGTCCGGCGTCGAAGGCTACGTTGAGTCCGCCGCTTCAGGGCTGATCGCCGGCCGCAATGCCGCGCGGCGGGTGTTAGGCCGCGCGCTCAGTTCCCCTCCGCGCACGACGGCAATTGGCGCGCTCGCCTATTACGTCTCCCACGCTGATCCCGACAATTACCAGCCCACCAACATCACGCACGGCATCATGCAGCCGCTCGACAATCCGCCGCGCGACAAGGCGCGGCGCAAGATGCTGATTGCCGAGCGTGCGCTGGCGGAGCTCGATCGGTGGCTCGAGCCATCACTTGTGATGCCCGGCAT
>JBKPAJ010000233.1:0-14238 GCA_046726375.1 Acidobacteriota bacterium | reverse complement strand
GATTCGGCTGGCGCGCTCACGCGCGGCGCGTTGTCCCCGGCCGAGTTTCTCCCGTTACCAGGCGTGAACTGACAAGCGCCACCCAGCTGACAACCTGCTAGGATCTGCGCGATCCGAATCATTTATGACTGCTGCGCTTCGCTTGTCGGCGCTTGGCACGGTGGTGATCTTGACGATCGTTCCGGCAGTTGCCGAGCAGCCCTCGCCCGATCGCATCGTCGCCGAACGGGTGCTGCGTCTTGGCGGTGCGGTCGTGCTCGAGGGCGACACGCGGCCGATTGCGGCGATCGACGAGCTGCCAAACACCGATTTTCAAATCCACACGCTCGATCTCGTCGGCGTTTCGATGGGCGCGTGGGGCCTCAAGGACGAACTCTCCCGACTGCCTGCGCTTCCCCATCTCAAAGAGCTCTATATCAACGGACGGCTTTGGTACAACCAGCCCGTCTCACTCGTTGCCGACACGATCGGCTTGTTCTCGTCATCGACAACGCTCGAAAAGCTGGTCTTGAGCAAACCGGTGCAGACCTACATCCCGCTCGAGGACGTCGTTCTCGAGCGGCTCCGAGCGCTGCCGGCCATCGAGGAAATGCGGCTCCATCAAACGCGCATGCCGGGTAATGCGCTCGCGGCGTTTACCAGATTGCGCTATCTCGATCTTCGCCACAATCGTTTCTTCGACGATCGCGGGCTCGTTCACGTCGGCCGCATGACCGGCCTCGTGAAGTTGTACCTGACCGGAACGTCGATCACTGATGACGGACTGCAGCACCTGAGTGCGCTCGCCAACCTCACTGAGCTGGATTTGGATGGCACCGGGATCTCCGATCGCGGACTCGCGCATCTTGCCGGTTTGACAAAACTGCGCCGCCTGAATCTTCTGGGTTCGAACGTGACCGATGCCGGCCTCGTTCACCTTGAACGGATGACCGAGCTCGAAGAGCTCACGCTCTATCGAACGAAAGTGTCCAATGCCGGTCTGGTACGGCTCGCCGCGTTGAAGCAGTTGCGCAATCTCGACGTGCGCTACAGTCGCGTGACCGCGTCGGGTGCGAAAGAGTTGATGGCGGGCATTCCCGGCCTTGCCGTGTTGTTCGACGACTCGTCGATCCGCAACTCGAAGCGCGGCGGGGATGTGAGCGCGATCAAGGGCAAGGGCGAGGCCGCGATTGCCGAGTGGCTGCGATCGGTCGGTGGCACCGTCAAATTACGCGACGGCGGCGTCGTGGCGGTCTCGCTCAACTCAACGCCAATTACGGATAACGAGCTCGCGATTCTTCGCGAGCTACCGAAACTGGAAGAGCTGACGCTACGCGACACCGACATCAGCGATCTCGGCGCCGCGCAGCTCTCGGGCATTCGCTCGCTGCGCGTCCTCGATCTCAGCCACACTTTGCTCTCGGATTCGGCGCTCGACAAACTCAGCTCGCTCACAGCGCTCGAGCGGCTCGATCTGAGCCATACGTTGGTCGAAGGAAGCAGGTTTGCTTCGCTTGCTGGCCTCCCGGCGCTACGCGACGTCCGCATCAACGACACGCCACTGCGCGATGAGGGGCTCGCGCATCTCGGCAAGTTGAGCGCACTCGAGCGGTTGTCGTTGAATCACACTGACGTGACCGATCGTGGGCTTGCCGATCTCGCAACGCTCACGCGGCTCAAACGGCTCGACCTTGCGGGCTCGGATGTGGGAAACGCCGGACTTGGCGCAATCGGAAAACTGGTCGATCTCGAAGAGTTGCATCTCGACTTCGGCCGCTTCAACGATGCAGGAATTGGCGCCCTCGCCAATTTGACTCGCCTGAAGCAGCTCAGTCTCGCGCGAACGAAAGTAACCGATGCGGGCATGGAAGCCGTGGGCAAGCTTGCAGCGCTCGAAACGCTCGACCTCGCCTACACGCCGGTCGGCGACGCAGGACTGGCAAAGTTGAAGGGGCTCACGAACTTGGTGAGCCTGGAGCTCGATAGCGTGAATCTCACTGATGCTGGCGTGGCGTCCATCGCGGGGCTTGTGCATCTCCATCAATTAGACCTGTACCACACGCTGGTGACCGACAAAGGATTCGAACAACTCAAAAAAGCATTGCCCGACTGTCAGATTTACTACGAGCGCGATTCAGCCAAGCGCGAGCGGAGGAGCTCATGATCGCTGTCATCCTGCTCGCAACTCTGAGTGCCGCCGCTCTTCGCGTCCCCGATGCCGATCTTGCCGCGGCAATCGAGAAACAGGGCGGCAAAGTCATCCGCGACGCGGGCGGTCAGATCGTGGAGGTGTCGTTGGCGCGCACGTGGGCCAACGACGCGGATGTCGAACCGATCGCCCGCGTCAAGAGCCTGAAGCGTTTGGATCTTTCATTGACATACGTTTCCGACCGGGCCATCGAGCGCTTGAAGCCGCTCGATCAGCTGGAGGAATTGAATCTTTACGCCGCCGAGTTCATCACCGACGCTGCCGTCGCATTTCTCCGCGGACATCAGTCGCTCACCCGATTGAATCTGCGCGGAACCGATGTCACCGACACGAGCCTCGCTTACATCGCAGAACTCCCGCATCTCAAGACACTGGACATCAGCTTTACGCAAATTACTGACGTCGGCTTCGAGCACCTGGCAGCACTGAGCGAGCTCGAGGATTTGAATCTTGGCGGCAACAAAATCAGCGGTGACGGTCTTCACGTTTTGAAGCTGCTGCCCCACCTGAAGCGACTGAGTTTCTACGGGATCCAGCGACGCAATGCCGGCTGGTGCTGGGCGCCCGTTATCACCGACCTCGAGCTGGAAACCATTTCGCTGCTCGCCGGGCTCGAGGATCTGAACGTCGGCTTCGGCGTCGCGTTGGGTGCGCCGCGGCCGAACGATCTCGGTCCGGCCGACAGCGAAGCGGAGTGTCGCATTGCCGGCGGAACGCGCATTACCGATTTCGGCCTGACCAAACTCACCGCGCTCAAGAAACTGCGGCAACTCGATCTGAGCGGCTCCGTCGTTACGGCCAATGGCTTGAAGGCGCTGGCGCAATTGAAGGAGTTACGTCGACTCAGTCTTTGGAACGTGAACGATCTCGACGATAGCGCGGCGGCGGCGCTCGAAGCACTCACCAGCGTCGCCATTCTCGATCTCTCGAACACGGGGATCGGCGACGCCACCCTCGCGCGATTGGGCAAACTGCCCCATCTCGAGCGGATTTATGCGAGCGACACGAAGATCACCACCGCCGCCCTGACGACGTTCCAGCAGCAACATCCGTCGGTGATAGTGTCGGTCGGCGCGCGGCCGGCGCCGCGCATTCCACTAAGTCCCGGAACGCAGCATGAACGTTAAGAGGCTGTCCGTCATCGCCGTTGGTGTGATTGTTCCCGCCCTCGCCGGCGCGCGTCTCGCGGGGCAAGCCGGTCAGACAACGGCGATCTCGTTTTCGCGAACGGTGTACCCGATCTTCGAAGCCGCGCAGTGTCGCGGCTGCCACTCCGAAGACGGTGTCGCATCGGCGACGCGCCTGCAGTTTCCCGATCCAAACGCGAGTCCAGAGGAGGTCGAGTCGTTTGGCGTGACGCTTGCCGCCCTCGTCGATCGAGCCAATCCCGCGCAGTCGCTGCTGATCAACAAACCGACAAACCGTGTGCGGCACACCGGCGGCGTCCGGATTCAGCCGGGTTCGTTCGAAGAGCAGTCGCTCACGGAGTGGGTGCGCCGGCTAAGCGTGATGTCCGACGAAGACGTCGCGGCGGCAGGCGCGCGCCTGTCACAGACCAAAGGAGCCGCGAAGCCCGAGCAATTACTCCGCCGACTTACGCACAGTCAGTACAACAACACCGTTCGCGACCTCCTCGGTGATTACAGCCGGCCGGCGGATCGCTTTCCTCCGGAGGACTTCGTCAACGGATTCAAAAACCAGCTGCGCACGCAGGGCATGCCGCCGCTGCTGACCGAGGCCTACAGCGCCGCCGCGGAGAAGCTCGCGCTCAACGCGTTTCGCGCCGGCGACGTCAACCGCCTTGTGCCCTGTAAAGCGGCATCCGCCGGCGACGCCAAGTGCCGCGATCAGTTCGTACGCTCGTTTGGCCTGCGCGCGTTCAGACGACCGTTAACCGACGAAGAGATGCACCGCTATACGGCGCTCTTCACCGCGCAGTCGGCGAAGAGCCGCGCGTTTCTCGATGGCGCGCGCGTCGTGGTCGAAGCCATGCTCCAGTCGCCGAAGTTTCTGTTCCACCTCGAAGGCGGTCCGGCCGGACGGTTCCGGGATTACGACGTCGCCAGCCGCCTGTCGTACTTCCTTTGGGACACGATGCCCGATCAGCGGCTTTTCGACGCTGCGGCGAAGGGCGAACTGCGAACGACGGAAGGATTGCAGCGCATCGCACGAGAGATGCTTGCTCAGTCGCGCGCACACGACGCCGCTGACGAATTCTTTGCCGAGTGGCTGCGATTCGATCGCGTCCTCGGCTCGGTAAAAGATCGCCGCCGCTATCCGGAGTTCACCCCGGAGCTCGCCGCGACAATGGTGCAGGAAACACGCATGTTCCTCGGCAACCTGGTGTGGAACGACGGCAATTTCATGGAAGCGTTCACCGCGGATTACAGCTTCCTGAACTCCGATCTCGCGCGCTTGTATGCGCTGCCCGCTTCCGCCGGCGAATTCGAGCGCGTGCGTTTCCCCGCCGATATGCGACGCTCGGGTATTCTGGGCCAGGCGTCGTTTCTTACCGGCACGGCCGGACCCGTCGAAACGTCGCCGACCGCGCGCGGCATCTTCGTTCGCGAGCAGCTCTTGTGCCAGCACGTGCCGAATCCGCCACCCGGCGTGAACACGGAGATTCCGGAACCGACCGTCGATCGGCCACAACCGCGACGTCAGCGCATGCAGGCGCACGTCGAGAGCCCGACCTGCTCGAGCTGCCACCGATTGATGGATCCAATCGGTTTCGGGCTCGAGAATTTCGATGCAGTTGGCCGGTGGCGCGACATGGAATTGATCGAGTTCAGCGGCAGCGGCGCCAAGTCGGTTGAACTTCCAATCGACAGCACCGGCGAGATCGCCGGACTCAGCGACTCGGCGTTTTCCGAGCCGCGCCAGATCGGGCGCGTGCTGGCGCAAAGCCGCGGCTGCCAGGAGTGCATCGTGAAGCAGGTCTTCCGCTATGCGCTTGGCCGCCTGGAGATGCCCGCCGACCGCGAGACGATCCGCAGCGCGTCGGCTGCGTTTCGCGACTCCGGATTCCACTTCAAAGAGCTGATAATGGCTCTCATAAGCTCGCCGCAATTTCTCGAGGGGCTGACATCATGATCACCAGACGGCGTTTCCTGCGGGAATTGAGCATGTCGGGCGTCGGCATTCGTGTCGGCCTGCCGCCGTTAGTGGCCATGTTCAACACGAACGGAACGGCCTACGCGGCCACGACCGCCTCCGCGGATCGCGCAATCCAGCCGCGCTTTCTGTTCTGGTTCAATGGCAACGGCATTCCCGAGCGCTACTGGATCCCGCGAGAGGTCGGCGCCGATTACGAGCTGACGCCGTGCCTGGCGCCGCTCGAATCACTGCGCAATGACATTCACGTGATCAGCGGCGTCGACAACCCGAATGCACGCGTCACCGCGCCGGGCAATACGCATCACAAGTCGATGAGCGCGCTCGTGTCCGGTCTGCCGTATACCGGCCGCGGCGCAGGAGGTACTTCGATCGATCAAGTGATCGCCGGTACAATGGGCGGCGACTCGCGCTTTCGCTCGCTGCAGGTCGGCGTCTGCCAGGAATCGCACGGCGAAAACATCCATCGCAATTTGAGCTGGGCCGGCGCCGATCGCGCGCTGCCGCCGGAAATGATTCCGCACAATTTGTTCGATCGACTGTTCGGCGTCCGCGATCAAACCTGGATCGGGCGCAAGAAGAGCGTGCTCGATGCCGTTCGCGAAGATCTCGCTGATCTACAGCCGTCACTGCCTGCGGCCGATCGGCATCGCCTCGACGAGCACCTCACGTCGGTGCGCGAACTGGAGCGATCGATCGCGAGTTTGCCTTCCGATTACGGAACGAACGTGAAAGAGCCCGAGGACATTGCCGACCTCACCGACTATCCAAAAATCGCGAAAATTCAATCCGAGCTGGTCGTGCATGCGCTCGCCTCCGGCCAAACGCGCGTCGTCTCTTACATGTTGAGCAAATGTCAGAGCCTGGTGCGGCTGCCGTGGCTTGGCTACACGCAGCTTCGTCATCACGACTACACGCACACCAACGGCGAGTCGCCCGAAGGACAGCGGATCATGCGCGATATTTGCCGCTGGCATGTGGAGGAGTTCGCGTATCTGGTTCAGCGGATGAAATCTGTTCAGGAAGGCGACGGCACGCTGCTCGATAACACATGCCTCGTGTTCGCCCACGAACATGCGGAAGCCAACCCGCACAAAGACAACGGTCTGGCAATGATCCTCGCCGGGCATGCCGGTGGCATGAAGACGGGGATGCATTCGAAGATGCGAAACACGGCCGGCGATCTCTACCTGACGATCGCGGAAGAAGTGTTCAAGCTGCGACTCGAGAAGGGATTCCCGACCGCCGAGAGAAAGATCACCGGGATTATTTGAGCCGCCACGATTTATCGAAGAAGCCTGACATCACAATCTCGCCGTCCGGCTTGAACACCGCGTAATCGCCAATGCGCGGATACAACCACGCGTTCGTGCCACGGAAGTCCTCCTCGCCAAACGTGTGGCCGCTGTTGAACACCACGTAGCGCCGGGGATCGAGCGGATTCGGATAGATAATCACCGGCACGTGATCGGCCGCGGAGAACTTCTGCCCACCGATCGTGATCTCCGCCCTCGTCCACTGAATCGGCAGTTTGCCCACAACGTTCGCGATGACGCTGTTGCTGCCGGGATCGTTGAACAAAATCAGGTTGTAATCGACGGTATCGCTCGCGCTCACATCGCGATCGTCTTTGACGCGGACGTCACCGCGAAGCCATTTTGCGAAGTTCCACTTGAACGCCTCGAGTGTTTTCGTGGCCCACCGCTGCGTGGTCGGATGCCATGGCGCGCCGGTCGGACGGACGCACAAAAACGCGTCCATGAAAGCGTCGTCGACCGGACCCTGGCCCGTGAACTTTGCTGACACCCTGGCGTGCGTGGTTTGCCAGCATCCATTTGCCGTTCTGTTTTTCAAATGACGGATGCACGGTGGCCGTGAGCGATTGCTTGTCGATCGAAAAAGCGGCGGCGGGGCTGTCAAACGTGATCCGGCTCACATTGCTGGTTGTCACGGTGTACTTTTCTCCGTCGCCTCGAATTGCGTCCACCTCTGCGCGTTGTAGATTTCGTCGAGACCGTCCACTGTGACCCAGTAGGCTTTGTTGAATCGTGTCGTGTAGGTGACGAAGCGCACGTGATCCGATGGCATAGACGACATGGCATCCGTTCAGCGACCAGTAGCCCGAATGCGGATCAGGGGAAGCACGATGAAATTGCACTCGGTCTGGCCCGCACCGAGTTGCAGAATGCCGACCTTTAGCCTCGCATCAACCGAAGCAGCGTGACTCCATGTGCGGGCACGCTGGTGCGGTAGGTCGGTCCGAACTGGCCGACGTTCTTAGCCGCCCATACGTCACGGACCGAGTAGTCGCCGCACAGGCCCAGCGCTTTGCAATCCACGACGACGTCTGCCGCCGACGCGCCACGATTAAAAATCCCAATCGCCGCGGCTCCGCCGGCCAGGCTGCGCGACCAGATCTCGACGTCGCGATCTTTCTTGACAGGCTGTCCCTGTTGTCCAAGCGGGTCTTGATCGATCGCGATCACATCGCGATTGGTGAGAATGGCGAGCACGTCGGGTTTGACGCTGCGCAAATCGTTTCCCGCCAGGAGCGGCGCCGCGAGCAGCGCCCAGAGGCTCATGTGCGTCTGATACTCTGCCAGTGTCATGCCGCCGTTCCCGACTTCGAGCATGTCGGGATCGTTCCAGTGCCCGGGCTTGGCAAACGGCGCCAGCGCGTCCTGATTGAAGCCGATGCGCGTCATCGATTCCCAGTTGTCGGAAATATCGCCCGTGGTGCGCCATAGATTGCCGCCGACCGACGGACCCCACTTCCACACTTCGTTGCGGCCGTACTGACACAGGCTGTAGACGATGGGGTGGCCCGTCGCGAGGAGGGCGTCGCCCATTCTTTGATAAACGGCCTGCATCTCAGTATCGGTATAGATGCGCGCTGCGCTGCACCAGTCGTATTTCAGATAATCGATGCCCCATTCGGCGTAGGTGCGTGCGTCTTGTGCTTCGTGTCCGTAGCTGCCCTCATAGCCCGCGCACGTCAGTGGACCCGGCGATGAGTAGATGCCGAGCTTCAATCCCTTTGCATGGACGTAGTTGGCGAGCGCTTTCATGTCGGGAAATTTTTTGTTGGTTAGGATCCGTCCCTGCGAATCGCGACCTGCCTCCCACGTGTCGTCGATGTTCACGTAGACATAGCCGGCGTCGCGCATGCCGTTTGACGCCATCACGTCCGCAATTCCGCGGACAACCGCATCGTCGACCCGCCCGCGAAAGAAGTTCCAACTGTTCCAGCCCATTGGCGGCGTGCGAGCGAGGCCGTTGTCGCGAACAGCGTGAAATTCCGGAAGATCAATACGCGGTGGCGTGCGTCCGGCGGTTTCGGGGCCGCGCACCACATTCAGCACTTGATCGTCACGGTCCGGCCGCACAATCGTGATCGTGACCTCGTCGCCCTTCCGAACACCGCGATACACCGTCCGTCGCGGATTCGAAGCGGGTGCTGTCGAGAAGAAAAACGTGTCGCCGTCAATGCTGCCCTCGACGATCGGTTGCTCGGAAGTTGGATTGATGACGCTGCCGGTGAGCGTGGACCCTTGCTGGTTGAGCACGAACACGGTCTCACGAAACGTGCCGTCGCCATTTGCGACGCGCGCCACCCAACGAGCTGTGAGATCTTGCGGCTGAACACCAAACGCGAGGGTGACGAAGAGAGCGATTGCAACTCGAATGGCCATAATTCAATCCTTTTTATGCATCCAGATGACGTCGTACAGCGGTTGCGCAGGCGGACCACCGAGGATTGCCGTTCGCATCTGCCGCGCGGGCATGTTCGTGGTGGCGGCGAGCGCTCCGACGCTCTGGCGGTTTCGTTGTGCAGAACGTATCCGCCTGGCCGCAGCATCGCCGCCACATTCGCAAGCGCAAGCGCCAACTGCCTGTCATCGAAATACGGCAACACATTAATCGAAGCTCAGTACGAACATGCTGTTGATCTCGCGCCTATACCAGGTCATGCGCATGTCGAGACCGCCGCGCAAATTGTGCCTCGCTTCAGGCTGTTGGTTCGCGCCGGGGCCGTCGTGAACCCAAGTGGCGAGGCGCAGCGATCCCAAGTACGTGCGGATGCTCCTTGAGCATGGCGGCGCTGCTGGATGTGGAGGACCACGATGGCATGACAGAGGGAAGCAGCTTGTCGTGCATGCGCAGTCCGGAGTATCAGAAGCTTGCGAAAAAGCGGTCTTCACGGATTTGAATCGCACGTCACAGGCTGCAGGAAAGTCGGATCCATCCCTAATACCAAGTAAAAGTTGTCGACAGCATGATCCGCTCGTACTACGATGGCGGAAAGCCTGAATCTGAAATCTGAACTCTGAACTCTCAACCGTTAAGTCTGATGAACATCCTCGACTGGTTGCTCGACTCGGATCCGTCGATTCGCTGGCAGGTGATGCGCGACCTGCTGGGCGAGTCGGAGGTGATGGTTGCGCGCGAGCGATCGCGCGTGGCGTTGGAGGGTTGGGGCGCTCGCCTGCTGGACCTTCAAGGACCGGATGGCCATTGGGGCGGCGCGGCGTTCGTGCCGCACGCCTGGATCTCCACTAAGGACACGCTCCAGCTGTTGCGAGATCTCGGTGTGGACCCGACGAGCGATCGGATGCGAAGGGCCATCGGCCAGGTACGCGACCGCTGCACGTGGGGGGAGGAGTTCGGCGATTCGCCGTTCTTCGAAGGCGAGGTCGAGCCCTGTATCAACGGACGGGTGCTTGCGATCGGCGCTTATTTCGGCGAGGCAAGGGATCGTCTCGTCGACCGGTTGCTTCAGGAGCAGTTGAGCGACGGCGGCTGGAACTGCGACGCCCCGCGCAGCCAGCGATCGTCGTTCCACACGACGATCTGTGTCCTCGAAGGATTGCTGGAATACGAGACGGCGAAGGGTGCGAGGCCCGACGTCACCGTCGCTCGCCTTCGCGGACAGGAGTACCTCCTCGAGCGGCGCCTGTGCCGATCGCGATCAACCGGACAGATCATCATGCACGATCGAAAGACGGCATCCCTCGCCGCGTGGACCCAGATTTCGTTCCCCACACGCTGGCACTACGACATCCTGTGGGGGCTCGACTACTTGCGCCGGGCCGGCGTCGCACCCGATGCGCGCGTCGCCGAGGCAATCGATCTGGTGCGGAAGAAGCGCGACGAGAACGGGCGTTGGCCGCTCGAGAACCCGCATCCGGGCCCGGTCCATTTCGAGATGGAAGGCCGCGCCGGCGAGCCAAGCCGCTGGAACACCCTGCGAGCGCTCCGCGTGTTGCGCTGGGCGAACGGGTCTTGAGATTTTAGAGTTCAGATCGAGTGAGCTTGTCAGACTGCACACCTTAGCAGGAGGCTGAAACAGGGACCATGGAGCGCATCGGCACGTAGCGACATCACGATGGAACAGTTAGCCTCATCAACCAATACAGAAGGCATTCATCAAGGTCATCGCGTATTCCTCCGCATCCGGCCTGCGTTACCGAGGTCCGGTCACGCTTTCACTTCGAGCGCGTCGAGACAGGAGCGCACACGCCAATTTGCAACAGGCAGTGACCATCGCGCGTCAGGACCATGGATCTATTCAACACGCCTGCCTGCCTGTCGCATGACTTCGGTAAGATTCGCCGTCCGCGTTCCGTGAAACGGCACAATCGTTTGTACGTCGAGCTTTAGGCGACGAATGTTGTCGTACAGCGCCGCGGCGTAGGGAACCTTGGGCGCGATCAGCGGTGTCGTCGGCGTTTCTGGTGGTGTGTACGCGTCGGCTTCCGCTAGGACTTTCTCCTTCGGCAGGTACACCATCAGCATGTCGATGGTGTGGTCGAAACCTGTCATCGCGTACAACTTCACGACCCGCGCGCCGTCGGTCAGCGTGCCCTCGGAGTCGACGGTCTGGAGCTTCAGCGGCTTCTTGGACAGCGAGAGCCGATCCGGCGTGATCGTGTGTGGCGCCGTCGCCGCCCGCTCCACAAACGTCCGATTCGACTGATGCGTGACGATCGTCGCGCCTTCGTCGATCGCCGTGCGAATGCCTCCGAGGTGATCCCAATGGTGGTGCATGGCCAAGACATACCGGATTGGTTTGTCCGGAATCAGCTGCTTCGCCTTCGCAATCACGGCCGACGCGCGTGCTTCGCCGTTCGGCGTGTCCACGAGCACGACGTGATCCTGCATCGCAATCGCAAGGCTGTGATGCGTGCCGCCGGTCAACCAGAACACGCCATCGACAACCTGTTGAGACTTGACGATGGCAGGCGGAACGGCAGCGCTCGTCGCGTCGGCCGGCAGAGTCATGTCGGCGGACACGTTGACGTTCACCGCGCTGACCGTCAGATCCAGCGACGGGAAGCCGTCCTGCTTCTGCACGATGTGCGATGGGAACTGGACGCCGCCGAAGCTCCTGTAGCCGCCGTACTCCGTCTCGACCAACATATCGCCCACGATTGACTGCGTCGTCCACGTCTGCACCCGTGTGACATGGTGCTGCGCGTCGAGGATGCCAATCATCTTGTGTGTGCCGTCGATCGCGAACGATACGGTCATGCCCTCGCTCGCCTGCGTCACCGTCGCGCGATGAGCGCGGGCTGCTTTCAGAAACCCGTGCGGCGTCGCCCACAACATCAGCGCGCACGGGACCTGACTGTCGGGTGCCGGCGCGGGTTTCGGCGCTGTCCCGCCGGCCTCGGGTGGCGTGCACGGCGTCACGGGCAGCGAACCCGCCGAAGAATCCGCAGCAACCGGAATGTTCCACGCCGACTGCGCGTCGCTCAGTTGAATCTGGCGCAGCTCGCCTGTGAACGGCACGCCGCCGCCGCGCGGCATCGTCGTCCCCATCTCGCGCACGAGTTCCTGGCGAATACGCATGTGCTCATAGTCAAGGACCACGGTGTACTGCTTGAGCGTGACACGCGGCCACGGATCATTCGGCGTGAAATTCTGGCCGACCGTAAACGTCGCACCCGAGGCAGTGAACTGCAACGTCTTGATGGAGTCCGCCCCAAGGGTGTCGACGGCCGCATCGATCGCCGTACGCTGAGCGGGTGATGAAGCACCCATGAGCGACGCTCCGCAAAAGACAATGAGCCCGGCGAGAGAGTGCATGCCCAAATTCTCCAGGTGGCAGGTTTATCGAGCGGGTTCGAAGAGCTCGATGGGATTTCCGTCGGGATCCTCAATCTGGATTTGCCGGCCGGCGGGACCTGTTTCCATCTCGTTGCGAAAGCGCAGTCCCGCCTTCTTCAATTCAACGATGAAGCCTGGAAGATCCGCGACCTTCAGCACCACCCGGTTCCAGCCGCCCGGCTCCTGCTGCTGTCCATTCGGCATCGGCCGCGAGCCCGATGCACCGGGACCGCTGAGCAGAATCTGCGCGTCACCGAGGGAGACGTTTGCAAACGCGGGGAGTTGCTGGTGTTCCAGCGTGAACCCGAGATGTTGCGTATAAAACGCGACCGAGCGAGCCACATCTTTCACCTGATAGCGAACACCGTGAATGCTCTCGACGAATGCGTGTCGTTGGACCTTTCGGGACTCTGTTGCCTGAACCATGTCATCCTCTCTTCCTTGTCGCCTCATCTGTTTTTCTGACTGTTGTGGCGAATTCCGAAACGCATATTCGGCTCGCAGCCCAGCTTCGGCGAGAATCAGCGATCCTGATCGCAGGATGGATCCATCGACACTCGTGCGCAAGCTAATCGGGAATGGCGTCGGTGCAAATCGCGTTTCGCCGCCGCGACTCGATGCGAAGCCGATGAAGCCGGCCACCGGCGCCGCCCGACACCCGTGTCGGCCACTTCGCGATGATGCCTTGTGCAAGTGCCAACCGACGCCACGGCATCCAACCAGGGAAAATGACGCCGACAATCATCAACGTCCGCAGTTTTGGCGCATAGATGAAGATATTTCCAGGCGCGTGCGCGGTTCGGCCATAGGCACATCATCAGAATCGCGCAAGCAATCCCGGTCAACATATACAGGCGAGCGTGCGTGTCACGATCGAAGGCGGTGGTTGAATGCTCCTTCCCGTTGGAATCACGCCGTGATTGGAGCATCCGCGTGAACGCAGTTCTGTTGGACGATCGTGTCGATCGATACCTAGCGAGGCTCCGCCTCGGACCGACGAGCATGTGGCTCCGCCTCGCTAGAGGCAGTGTCTTCTTGCCCGCACTCCGTGCGGGCGAGACGCCTTGAAGGGCCGGTCGAAAAATTTGACTCGTTTGTAAGGATTCTGGCCCTTCAAGGCGTCTAGTTAGGGTGACGGGTGATGAAGATGATCGGCATGTCGGTCCGCTCGGTGAGCTGCTGCAGCTTGAGGCCGTTGAGCCCCGGCAGCGTCACGTCGAGCACGAGGCAGCACGGAACGGTGGCGCGAGGCCGGGAGAGGAATTCCTGTGCGGATGCGAACGTTTCGGGCTGTCAGCCTGCAGTTCTGATCAACGGCTGCAACGATTCGCGCACTGAGACGTCGTCGTCAACGACGAAGACGATCGACTTGACATCCGGCATGGTGACGACCTCGATCGAACGCGCCATCGCAGACGTCACAATATATGGCTCGCGACCGATCTTGCCGGTGCTCATCGTCGTCATGCTTTACCTCGTCCGAAGCGCGGCGTTGAGCGCGTCGAGTAGGGCCGTTTCGCTAAACGGCTTGAACAGGCACTCCACCGCGCCCTGCGCAAGCAAACGCGGACGAAGCGACTGATCTCCTTGGCCGGTGATAAAGACAATCGGGATCTCCTGCCGCCGACGTATCAGTTCCTGTTGAAGGGTCGGGCCCGACATACCAGGCATCGCGATGTCGAGGATCAGACAGCTAGTCTGAGTAACGAACTCCGATGCGAGAAACGCTTCGGCTGACGAGAATGCGTGAGCCGCAAAGCCGCACTGTCGCAGCAGGTCGGGCAGCGACTCGCGAACGGACTCGTCGTCGTCAACGACCGACACGA
>JBKPAJ010000232.1:0-8220 GCA_046726375.1 Acidobacteriota bacterium | reverse complement strand
CATCACCCATCCGCAAATTATAAACGGCCGCGACGCCACTATGATCAGCTCAATGCGCGGCGATGTGCTCGATCTCTTCCATCCACCGGTGCGCGCGTGGTTCCGCCAATCGTTTGCGGCGCCAACGCGCCCGCAGCGGCTTGGATGGCCCGCAATCGCTCGTGGTGAATCGACGCTGATTCTCGCGCCGACAGGATCCGGTAAAACCCTCGCAGCCTTTCTCTGGTGTCTCAACCGGTTGATGTTCGATCAACCGCCCGAAGGTGGTGAGCGCTGCCGCGTGCTCTATGTCTCGCCGCTCAAGGCGCTCGCGGTTGACGTCGAGCGCAACTTGCGTGCGCCGCTCAGCGGCATCGCCAACGTCGCGGCGAGCGAGGCGCTCCCCTTCATTGCTCCGGCAATTGGATTACGCACCGGCGACACGCCGGCCAACGAACGCGCGCGCTTTCTGCGCGACCCCGCGGACATTCTCATCACGACACCCGAGTCGTTGTACCTGCTGCTCACGTCAAACGCGCGCGAGCGCCTGCGTTCCGTCGAAACTCTGATCGTCGATGAAATCCACGCGCTTGTGTCCACGAAGCGAGGCGCGCACATGGCGCTGTCGGTGGAGCGATTGGAGCAGATCGTCGAGCGTCCGCTGCAGCGCATCGGGCTCTCCGCCACACAACGCCCGCTCGATGAAGTTGCGCGGTTCCTTGGTGGCGTGCAGAGGACGTCCCGGTCAAAACCGGGCTCGACTACCGCCACTTCCAAACCTTCAGCTGGCAAAGCCAAGGGACCGGAGGATCTCGAGGAGGTCGTCCACGACGAATTTGCTATTCCGGCTGGCGCCGTCAAATACCGGCCGGTCACCATCGTCGATGCGAGCGAGCCGAAGCGGCTCGACATCAGGGTGCACGTGCCGATCGAGGACATGGCCAAAGTGGCGCAGATCGGCAGCGATGAAATTCGCAGCGGACCTGCCGCGCAGGCGCCGGCCGCGCCTTCGATCTGGACCGCGATTCACCCGCGTCTTCTCGAGTTGATCCACGCGCACCGATCAACGCTGATCTTCGTCAACAGCCGCCGGCTCGCCGAGCGCCTTGCCGCGGCGCTGAACGAGCTCGCGGGCGAGTCTCTTGTGCGCGCGCATCACGGATCGCTGGCCCGCGCGCAGCGCATCGAAATCGAGGATTTGCTCAAGTCCGGGCATCTCCGCGCGCTCGTCGCCACTTCGTCGCTCGAGCTCGGCATCGACATGGGCGCCATCGATCTCGTCGTCCAGATCGAGGCGCCGCCGTCGGTGGCGAGCGGGCTGCAGCGCATTGGACGCGCCGGACACAGAGTGGAGGAAGTCAGCACCGGCATCATCTTTCCGAAGTTTCGCGGCGACCTTGTCGCCTGCGCCGCCGTCACGCACGCGATGATGAACGGAAAAGTCGAACCGTCGCGCTATCCACGAAACCCTCTCGACGTCCTCGCGCAGCAACTCGTCGCGATGACGTCGGTGGAAGACTGGACTGTCGACGATCTCTACGCGGTCGCCCGGCAGGCGGCGCCGTACGCCGAGCTTAGCCGCCGCGTGTTCGAGGGCGTTCTGGACATGCTGTCGGGGCGCTATCCGTCCGACGAATTCGCGGAACTGCGCCCGCGGGTCACGTGGGATCGGGTCAACGGCATCCTCAGCGCGCGGCAAGGCGCCAAGCACGTCGCGATTGCCAACGCGGGCACCATCCCCGATCGCGGCCTCTACGGCGTTTTCCTCGCGGGCGCAGACCGCGATCGCGCTCGTGTTGGAGAGCTCGACGAAGAGATGGTATTCGAGGCGCGGGTCGGAGAGACTTTTCTTCTCGGCGCCTCGACATGGCGAATCGAGCAGATCACACACGACCGCGTGCTCGTGACGCCGGCACCGGGCGAACCCGGCAAGATGCCGTTCTGGAAGGGTGAAGCCGGCGGGCGCCCGATCGAGCTGGGATTTGCGATCGGCAAACTGATCCGCGAGCTGCGCCAGCAGAAGTCCGCAGAGGCACAAGCGCGCCTCGAACGAGATCACGGACTCGACACGCTGGCCGCCACCAATCTGCTGCAATATCTCGCAGATCAACAGCGCGCCGCCGAAACCGTGCCTGACGATCGCACGCTGCTGATCGAACGGACGCGCGACGATCTCGGCGACTGGCGCGTGCTCGTCCTCTCTTCCCTCGGCAGTCGCGTGCACGCGCCGTGGGCCATGGCGGTAAGCGCCCGCCTTCGTGAAGAGACGGGTATCGAAGCCGAAACCATGTGGGGCGACGATGGGTTTGTCGCCCGTTTTCCAGAAACGGACGCGCCGCCAGATCCGCAGCTGATGCTGCCCGACCCGGACGACGTCGAAGCGCTCATCCTGCGGCAACTCGGATCGACGGCGCTCTTTGCGTCGCGGTTTCGCGAAGCCGCCGCCCGCGCGTTGCTGTTGCCGCGCCGGCGGCCCGGTGCGCGTGCACCCTTGTGGCAGCAGCGCAAGCGCGCCGCCGACCTGCTGTCGGTCGCATCGCGTTACGGCTCCTTTCCGATCATCCTTGAAACGTATCGCGAGTGTCTGCGTGACGTGTTCGACCTGCCCGCCCTCGTGGACGTCCTCAAGCGTATCCGCAGCCGATCGCTGCGCGTCGCATCGATCGATTCACGCACGCCATCGCCGTTCGGCTCGTCACTGCTGTTCAACTACGTTGCCAATTACATCTACGACGGCGATGCGCCGCTCGCCGAGCGCCGGGCGCAGGCGCTGGCCGTCGATCAGGCGCAGCTCCGTGAGCTGATTGGCGAAGCCGAACTGCGGGACCTGCTCGACAGAGGCGCCATCGAATCGACCGAGGCCGAACTGCAGCATCTGCCCGAGCGCTATCACGCCCGCACAGTAGACGGCGTGCACGACCTGCTGCTGCGCCTGGGGGACCTCACGCTGGACGAAATCCGCGCGCGCAGCGTGCTCGACGTCGCCGATGCGGCGCTTCGCGAGCTGGTGACGGCGCGGCGCGCCGTGCAACTCACGATTGCCGGTGAGGCGCGGCTGATCGCGGTGGAAGATGCGGCACGTTACCGCGACGCGCTTGGCATCCCGCTGCCTCCTGGATTGCCGCAGTCGCTGCTCGAACCGATTGTGGATCCGCTCGCCAGCCTCTTGCGCAGATACGCGCGGACGCACGGACCGTTTCCTGCGTCTGATCCGGCATCCCGATTCGGGATCGGGACCGCCGTTGTGGATGCCGCTCTCACGCGTCTCGTTGGCGCGGGGCGCATCGTGGAGGGCGCATTCCGGCCTGGTGGGCGCGTCCGGGAATGGTGTGATGTCGAAGTGCTCCGCATCATCCGCCGGCGATCGCTCGCGCGCCTGCGGCAGGAGGTGGAGCCCGTCGATCGCGCGGTACTCGGCCGGTTTCTCACCGCCTGGCATGGCATCAGCGGCACGCGTGCCGGTCTCGATGGATTGCTCGACACGATCGAGCAATTACAGGGCGTCCCGTTGGTCGCGTCGCTGCTCGAGTTCGACATTCTGCCCGTGCGCGTCGCCGACTACGCGCCGGCGCAGCTCGATACGCTGATGGCGGCAGGCGAGGTCGTCTGGATCGGCATGGAGCCACTCGGCGATCGTGACGGACGCATCGCCCTCTACCTCACCGATCATCTCGCACGTCTTTTGCCCCCATCGCCTGACGCGCCCAGCATGAAGGGCCATGAAGCAGACGTGTTCGCGCAGTTGAAAACAATGGGCGCGTCGTTTTTTGCACCGCTCCATGCCGCGCTCGGCGGCGGCTTTCCACAAGAGACAGTTGATGCGTTGTGGTCGCTCGTCTGGAAGGGGCTGGTGACCAACGACACCCTGCACGCGCTCCGTGCATATCTGCGTCCGCCCGAGCGCGCGCGGCGGCCCGGACGATTGACACCGTTTCGATCGCGCCGCCTCGTGCCGCCGACGGCGGAGGGGCGATGGACGGCCGCGCCGACTCGCGTTGCGTTCTCGGCTGATGCAGGCGCGACGTCCACCATCACACAGTGGGCCACGTCGTTCGCCCAGCAGCTGCTCACGCGACACGGCGTTGTCACGCGCGAGGTCACATCGATCGAACAGATTCCCGGCGGCTTCAGCACCGTCTACACCGTGCTGCGACGTCTGGAGGAAACCGGTCGCGTGCGGCGCGGCTACTTCGTCGCCGGCCTCGGTGCGGCGCAATTCGCGCAGCCCGGCGCGGTGGATTTGCTCAGGGCCGCGCGAGAAGACCCGGAGACGCCGACGGCTGTGACGCTGGCGGCAACGGATCCGGCAAATCCCTACGGCGCCATGCTGCCGTGGCCGGAATGGCAAGATCTGCGGAAAAGGGGACAGTCCCCTTATCCGCAGAAAGTGCGTACTGGGGCCGCGAGCGAGGAGACCGAGGGTGGCGACACTGGCACCGTTCGTGCCAGTCGGTCGGCCGGCGCGCGTGTGATTCTCGTGGATGGGCGGCTCGTGGCGTGGATTGCGCGCGGCGATCGCCTGTTGCTCGTGTCGCTGCCGGCTGATGAGCCCGATCGTTCTCGTGCGGGACGCGCGCTCGCACGCGAGCTCGTCGCCCTAGCGGCGCGTGCGCCGGAGGGCAGTCGTGGATGGTTGATCGAAGAGATCAACGGCGCGCCGGCGGCGTCTGATCCGGGCGCGCCGTTTCTGCTCGAAGCGGGCTTTGCTCCAACCGCAATGGGGTTGCAGTTACGGGTACCTCGAAAAGGGGTCTGACCCCTTTTCGTTAGCTTCGGCTATCAGCCATCGGCTAACAGCAAAGGCAACCGCTGAAAGCCGAGAGCTGCAGGCTTCACTTCGCCAGAGGATCCGGGCGCAGCTGGAAATGCATCACCTTGCTCGGCGTGCCTTTCCCTGTCTCCATGTGGAACGGGGCGCGCGTGCTCACCGTCGCCCACAACCCTCTCCCCTTCCATCCCGCATTCGCATTGTCAATACGGCCATCCATCCACTTCGTGTAGAAGCCGAGCGGATACGGGACACGCAGCACGATCCACTTGCCGTCCTTCAATACCAACAGTCCTTCCGACTCGTTGCCCGTATTGACCGGGACGTTGCGGCCCAGGCCAAGTGTGTCGAACTGATCGACCCACGTGTAATAGCTCGCTTCGGCGCTCCCGCCTTCGGTGACGCCTTTCATCTGCGGCAGCGGCTCGGTGTACAACGTCCATCCCTCCGGACAATGCTGGCCGATCGCCTTCGGTCCGTTGAGCGGCCCCTTGCACTTGCGCCGGTCGAAGCTCGCCAGGTGACCGCTGGCGAGTGCCGCCCAGAACACGCCGTTGCGATCGACGTCGCCGCCGCGCGGTGAGAAGCCCGGGTTTTTCGGATCGTTGAACGGCGGCTCGTAAACTTCGGCGAGCGCTGTTTCGGGTGGATTCGTGCCTGGACTCAAACGAACAACGGCGCCGGGGTAACCGAGCACCGTGCCCCACACCGATCCGTCGGGCGCTGGCGATACCGAATAGAAGCCACCACCGAAGCGTTTGTCTTTCGTCGGATCAACGGGCTCGTTCGCGTCAACGTAGCCCTCGTCGCGCTTGCCGTTGCCGTTGGTATCGAGCACGATCGCTGTCCATCCCTGCGACTTCACTTCGTCGCCGGTCTCATCCAACATCTTCGTGTTCAACCAGCCAACCACCGGGCCGCCGCCGCTGGTCCACAACGTGTGATTGGCGTCCTCGGCAAACATCAAATGATGCGTGCCGAAGCATGTGCTGATGTGTGTGATCTTGCCGTCTTTCGGATCGTAGACCGCGAGATGGCGGCTTGCGCGTTCGACCGGAGTAAGCTTCGCCGACGGATGGCTCGATCCCGATTTGCAGAAGTCGGGATTCTCGACGGGCCGTACGGCCGACGTGATCCATACGCGTCCGCGATGGTCGAACATCGGATTGTGAACGTTGTTCCGGCTCGTCCAGATCACTTCATCGCCCCAGTAGGGCGACGGATGCGGCATTTTCGGCGAGGTGCGCGGCGTCGCCTCGTCACGCACGGTTAATTTCACTTGTGTGGCGGTGTGACGCACGGGATCGAGCACCGGCAGATAATCCGCGCTCAACTCGAGCGCTCCGTAGATCAAGCCATTGGGGTTGAGCGTTGGATTCCGCCGGTCGGTGGACACTTCGTCATGCAGGTAGACCTTGGGGTCGGCCCAATCCCACTGCGTGATCACCACCTGACGTTCGATCCCCTGCGGCCGTGGCGGCGCCGGCGGCAACTCGCCGGCGGCGATCCGGTCGGTCCAGTCGGCGAAGCGCCCGGCACCAAGGTTCGTGAGACCGGAGAGCATTTGCGCGCCGGCCTGTCCCGACTGCACGCGACGCTCCCAGGCATCATGCGCCGATTCGAAACTCCCGAGCGCTTTCGGAATCTCGCGCGTCGCCTTATTACCAAGCTGATGACACGCAAGGCAGCCGCCGGATTTCGCCGTGCGGATCCAATCCGACTGATTTCGAATATTTGGCGAGATGCCGTTGCCTTGCGGTCCCGTGCCTGGAAATTCGTTTTTCGCCGGCGGTTGCAGCAGCGAGAACCAATAGCCGGCGGGATAGTACTGCGCCGCGGCGCGCGCATCGGGCGCTGGAACTGCCGTCAGATTCAGAACCTTGCCAGGCGTAGCTTGCACCTTTTCCGAATCGACGAGTCCATAGCCGCGCACCCAGATCGTGTAATTCGCCTTCGGCAGATCGGGCACGAGATACCGCCCGCGATCGTCGCTCACGACCGTCTTGCTGAACTTCGTCGGCAGGTCGGTCGTTTCCGCGATCACCCAAACGCCCGCTTCGGGTCCTTTGGGGCCGGTCACCACGCCGCCGATGTCGTCGGCGTCGACGCGCACGGCGTCGGCTGCGGCTTGGCGAGCGTCAAGCGTCACCCATGAGGCCGCGGTCGCCACGACGACCGCAGCTCCTACGGCAAGCAGAATCCCTCTGGTCTTCACGTGCGGCCTCCTGTCGGCGGCATCATATCGCTGGTACCCGCAAACTAGTACCCAGGATGCCCGAGGGCGACACCATTTTCCGAGCGGCGCGAACCCTGCATCGCGCCCTCTCCGGACGGCTCGTCACGCGGTTCGACACCGCACTCGTGCAGCTGGGCCGCGTCGATGCCGACACGCCAATCGCCGGCCGCCGCGTGGAAGGCGTGGAGGCCGCGGGGAAGCACCTCTTGATGAGGTTCAGCGGCGATCTCGTGCTCCGCACGCACATGCGCATGAACGGCTCGTGGCATATCTATCGCCAAGGCGAGCGATGGCGGCTCCCGCGCTCCGATATGCGCATCGTCGTCGCCACCGCTGAGTGGGTGGCCGTCGCCTTCCGGGTCTACGTCGCTGAGTTCATCAAGGCCGACGATCTCGCGCGGCACAGACCGCTTGCGACGCTGGGACCGGACCTGTTGAAAGACGACTTCGATGGCGAAGCTGCGTTGCAACGAATCCGCGCGCTGCCAGACAGGCCCATCGCGGACGTCTTGCTCGATCAGCGCGCGCTCGCCGGCATCGGCAACATCTACAAGTCCGAGTCCCTTTTCCTCGCACACGTGCATCCCGACACTCTCGCATCGGCTCTCACAGACGATGAGCTGGGCATCGTGATTGCTATGGCCAGGCGCGTGCTAATCGAGCACGTCGCCAAGCACCGTGCTATTCGCCGTACAACGGACCGTATGCGCGACGAGGATCGGTACTGGGTGTATAGCCGCGGCGGCAGGGCGTGCCGACAATGCGGCGCGCGGATCGCTTCGCACAAGAGAGGAGACGATGCCCGCGTGACGTACTGGTGCCCCGCGTGTCAGCCGATGCGGTGAGCGTGAGTGTAGACGTTGAAGCGATCGCCGCGAACGAAGCCGCATAGCGTAATGCGCGACGCCTCGGCCAGCTCGATGGCAAGGCTCGACGGAGCAGAAACCGCGGCAACAAAAGGAATTCCCGCGAGCAGCGCCTTCTGCACGAGCTCGTACGACGTGCGTCCGGACACGACGAGGATCGCGTCTGAAAGCGGAAGCGCGTCCTCGAGCAGCCGGCGGCCGATGATCTTGTCCACGGCGTTATGCCGCCCCACGTCTTCCGCTATCTGGCGCAGCGTCCCGTCGCGATCGAATAATCCGGCCGCGTGCAATCCGCCGGTTGTCTCGAACACTTCCTGCGCGTTGCGCAATCGCGACGGCAACGCGCGGAGCACATCCGCGGCGATCGTCCA
>JBKPAJ010000231.1:0-6633 GCA_046726375.1 Acidobacteriota bacterium | reverse complement strand
TCTTCCGTCGTGTCCTCACACAGCTCGATCGTCAGCAACTCATCGCTGCTGCGGATGACGTCTTCGGCGAGGAGAAACCCGGCAGCCAGCTCCCGATCCGCGCCGGGCGTGCGCATGATGACGGCAAACGGCTCGCCGTTGACGCGCACCTCCATCGGTTCCTCGACGGCGACCTGATCGCGGTCGTCGTCGCGGGTGGTTGGGCCGATGCGGGTGATTGAGACCTTACGGATCGAGGTGATGATCCGTGATGCTACACGGTCTGCAGGGCTTTCCGGACTTCGGCGACCACGGCGTCGGGAAGTGCCGGCTTCAGCACGAACGACGCACATCCGGCGGAGCGCGCGTCGCGGGAGGCCAGCTCCGATGCGTGGCCGGTGATAGCGACGACGGGAATATGTCTCGTGGACTGATCAGCTTTGAGCTGACGCGTGGCTTCCCATCCGTCTATGCCTGGCAGCGACAAGTCCATCAGGATACAGTCGGGCTTGAGCTCGCGCGCCTTCGACACGGCTTCGATGCCGGTGCGCGCCTCGTCCACTCGAAAGCCTGAGGCCTTCAAGTATTCGGCGTACATTTCCCGTGCGTCCTGATAGTCGTCAACGACGAGCACGAGGGGCAACGTCATGTCGGCCATGTGTCCCGTACTGTAGCCGCCTTGAGCTTGTTCGACAAGCTCAGGACGGTCTCGTACCAAAGCACAGCCGTAGAGATCCGTCGGGTACGATAGACGCGATATGGCAGCCATGAATTCGTTCGATATTACGTCGACCATCGATCTGCAGGAGGTCGACAACGCCATCAATCAGGCGCGAAAGGAGATCGCGCAGCGCTACGACTTCAAGGGTTCGCCGGCAGCGATAGAGCTCGATCAAAAGGAGAAAACTCTGACGCTGACGGCCGAGGACAAGTTCAAGCTCAACGCGGTGTGGGAAGTTCTTCAAACCCGCATGGTGCGCCGAAGCGTCCCGGTGAAGAACCTGAAACCCGGCGACATCGAAGACGCGTCAGGCGGCACGGCCAGGCAGGTGATCACGCTGCAGATGGGCATCCCGAGCGAGACCGCGCGGGAAATCGTCAAGGTGCTGAAAGACGCCAAGATGAAGCGGGTGCAGGCGGCGGTTCAGGGCGATCAGGTTCGCGTGTCGTCGCCGTCGCGCGATGATCTCCAAGCGGCAATTCAACTTCTGAAGAGCCATGATTTCGGCATCGCGCTGCAGTTCGGCAATTACCGCTCGTGAGCACAGTGCCGCTCGCGCGCGCACTTTCCAAGCTCGGACTGGCCGCCCGCAGTGAAGCGCGCACGTTGATTGTCGCCGGGCGCGTGCGCGTGAACGGACGCGCCGGTGGCGGACGATGTCGAACGAGGAATTGCAGCGCGGGTTTCCCGACTACAAGCGGCGGCGGCTGAAGCCGCGCCACGACGATCGGTTGTCGTGCCCGTGTAATGGGGTGCCTTCAGCCACGCGGTCACACGAAGAAATCGCGCATTAAATCGTCTTCTCGTGCTCCGTCTTGAAGGTAGGGCGTCAGATCGCGCACTCCCGCCTCTCGCAGCACCTGATCGTCAATGAAAAATTGTCCGGTGCACTCGCGACTCGGCCTGGTCAGAATGACGTGCGCCGCGTCGCCCATGATTTCGACCTTCCGCGTGCGCGTGCGCCGTGTTTCTTCGCCCGCGATCAGGCGAATCGCTTCGGTGTCGATTGCGGTCCGTGGCCACAGCGCGTTGACGGCAATGCCGTCCGCTTTGAACTCCTCCGCCATCCCGAGCACGCACAGGCTCATGCCGTATTTGGCCATCGTGTAGGCGAGGTGCGGCGCAAACCACCGGGGATTGAGTGTCGAGTGCAGCGGCGGCGCGAGATTCAACACGTGCGGATTCGCCGCGCGGCGCAGATGGGGAATCGCCTTTTGGGTGCAGAGGAACGTGCCTCGCGTGTTGACCTGGTGCATCAAGTCAAATCGCTTGAGGGGCGTCTCGAGCGTGGGCGTCAACGAGATCGCGGACGCGTTGTTGACGAGGATGTCGATGCCGCCAAAGCGATCGACCGCTTGCGCGATGGCCGCGTCGACCTGCGCTTCATCGCGTACATCCATCGGAAGGGCAAGCGCGTCGCCGCCCGCCTCTCTGATTTCTTCGGCGGCTGTGTGAATCGTGCCCGGGAGTTTCGGATGCGGCTCAGTCGTCTTGCCGGTGACGACAATGTGGGCGCCGTCGCGCGCGGCACGAAGGGCAATGGCCTTGCCTATCCCGCGAGAGGCACCAGTGATGAAGAGCGTTTTGTTGGCGAGGGTGGTCATGAGAAGTTTCCAGTTAGCAATTGTCAGTTCAAAGTTCCAGTAATCAGTTTTTGAACTGACGACTAAGACTTTGAAGTGGAAACTGGCAACTGGAAACTTGACTTACTCTACGTAGCCGTAACCGCAGTTCTCACACACCCACATACGGCCTTCTTTGTACATGTTGTAGCCGCACTGCGGGCAGACGCGATATTCGCGGCCTTCCTTATCGATCAGCTTTTTCGATTCGCCGGGCTTTTCGCCGGTGTCGAATGGATCCTTCGGGGCAGGCTTCTCGTCTTTCTTCTTCTCGGGTTCCGGTTGCTGCTGTTGTTGTGCGAATGCGGGAACGACAGCGAGGCCAAGCGCGCCGGCAAACAGAGCAGAGCCACGCAGAAAGCTGCGGCGATCGACGCTCTTGCCCGAGTAGTTCTCAATCATCGTCTCTCCAGAACATAAAAAAACCGGATGGAGCGCTGCGGCTCACAGGAGGCGCTCCACCCGGTGCTTCCCCTCTGTCGTGAGATCGCAGAATAGGGGCAGCGGTGGAAAAACCGTTGTAAACCTTTGTATTTCTTTGCCTTCAAATACGTCGCGGCGCGCCGGCCGCATGGAGCCGCGACCTTCTTGGTGTACCGTTCCGCGTCTGACCTCGCTCGCGCTCCAGCCCGACCTCACCGAGCTTAGCATGCTCGCCACGGAACTCGGCCAGTTCGGAACCTGTCACAGCATTTAAACCCGTCAGAAAGCGTTGCGGTGACGGCGGTTATCTGCTGGAGCCTTTGCGTTTTTGGATGTATGCGGCCCTGAGCGCATCCACGAAGCGCGCATCCACGAGACCGGTCGGATTCCCCTGATAGTTGAGATTCTTGTCGGCCCGGAACTTGTCCACGGCAGCCATCGCCTCCACGTCGTACTGTGCGAACTCGCGGTTGTATTCCGCCGTTGCGCGGCGCGACTCTGCCAGTAGCTTGTCGTACTCTGCGGGGTCGCTCTTCTGCAGCTCGCGCATCTTCGGCGTGTTTGTTGACGGCGGCGCGTCGGGAAATGCCGCGAGCGTGGGACGCCAGTAGCCGAGCGCGTGCAACATCCGTTTCAGCTCGATGACGTCTGCGCCTTCGATATTCGAGAACGTTCGGTAGCCGAGCCGGCGTCCTGTCGTGTAGTAGATCCGCTTCATCTCGGCAACGGGCTCCGGATGTTCGCCGACTTCAATCGCGAGCGCGATGTAATCGCCGCCGCGCCCTGGATCGTTCGGATCCGCGATTTTGATGGCGGCCGACTGCAGGTTGCCCCATCGACGATCGCCGCCCTTCGACTGGCCTGCCTCCATGGCGAGAATCATGCGTTCGGCGAGCGGCATTCCCGTGTCCCCGGTCGATTCGAACGTCGCGGCGACAGCGTCAACCACCTCGGGGCCAACCATGATGTTGGCCTGTACGGTGTAGTTGGCGCCCTGACGGCTGCCGGCCCAGAACCCGTTGTTCTTGCCGGTATGGGCGGCACCAACGCCTTTCATGTTGATCACGCCTACCTGCCGCGATTCGCGTCCCTGATCGTCGGCCAGGAGCTGCTGCAGCACGGCCTGCGGCTCGACGCCATTCGCGAGCAGATCGAGACCGCGCGGTCCGTATTCCACGACAGTCGAGGCTTGCGTGCACACGGCGCCGACGCCCGCACGCACGTGCGGGACCGCGCGTCCGACAAACGGGACGCGCGTGGTCACGCTTGCGCCCGACTGCCCCGTGGCTGGATCGATCGCGCACAACGAAAACGTGGAGTACTGCGGCAGCCCCTCGTCGTTGATCGTCGCACCGTCGGTCGCGCGCTGCTCGGCTACGCCGGCTGAAGTCAGGACTACGGCTGCCAGAAGAACGATCGTTCCGATTACCCGACTCGCCATCGAACCTCCTGCGACATGAACTCAGTCAATCGACTGAGCGCTTCGGAAACCACCTGCTCGCTGGCCGCGAAGCAGAGACGAATATAGCCCTCGCCGGCAGGGCCAAACGCGACGCCTGGCGTCAGCGCGACGCCGGTGTCGCGCAAAAGTTTGGCCGTGAACGCGGTGCTGTCGCTCAAGCCATCGACGCGCGCAAACGCGTAAAACGCACCCTGTGGCTCCAACAGCGACAGTTGCGGAATCGCGCCATATGCCGTCGCGACCTGCGCCCGCCGCGCCGCGTAGTGCTTTCGCAGATCGTGGATATACGGTTCGCCGGCGCGCAATGCAACAATGCCCGCCTGCTGCACCATGGCGGCGGCGTTCGAGGTAATGAATTCGGCGGCTTTGTACATCAAGCGAATCGTCCGCTCGCTCGTCTGTGCCCAGCCCAGACGCCAACCGGTCATGTTGTACGTCTTGGAGAAGCTGTTGACGACGATCACATGGTCTTTGCTGTCGCCGACGCGGGCGAACGAGGGCGCAAGCGGCACATCATAGGTGAGCCGTTCGTACACTTCATCGGCCAGGATGATGAGGTTGTGACGCTCGGCGAGCTCGTACAACGCGCGCTGGCCGTCTTGCGTGATCATCCAGCCGGTCGGGTTGGAAGGGCTGTTGACAATCAACATCCGTGTTCGATCATCGATGGCCCTTCGAACAGGCTCGAGGTCGAGATGAAAACGCCTGCCATCGGAGGCAAGCGGGACCTCGCGAGGAACGCCGCCCGTCAACCTCACCGCGTTGGAAAAGATCGCGTATGTCGGCGAGATGACAACGGCGTTGTCGCCGGGGCCGACGCACGCGCGAATGGCCGTGAAAATTGCCGCCGTAGCCCCCACTGTGGCCATGACTTCCGACGGCCGATAAGTGACCTGGTGGAGCTCGAAGATCTTGGCGGCGATCGCCTCGCGCAGCTCGGGACAGCCGGCGGTGTGCGTGTAAAACGTGTGACCGGCGCGTAACGCGTCGGCCGCGGCGTGGCAGATGAACTCGGGCGTCGGCATGTCCGACTCGCCGTAACACAGCTTGAGCGATCCGGGCGTGCTCTCGGCGATGGTGGCGATTTGCACCATCGGCGATTCGATCACGTCGAGCACTTCGGTTCTGAACGGGAACGCCATTTCACCCCTCAATTCACTTGCGTTGCGCATCGTGGCGTTGAGGTAATCCGAGTGTATAGCCGAAAACAGACGGCTTTGGCGCGGTTCGCGCTGTTGGCGCTATTCACTCCCGTGAGCTCCGGGTTCAGTCGCGCATAGCTTATCGGAATACACTCGCAGCAATGGCTGTCCCACTGCGAAAACCTCTGACGCCGATGACCAGATCCGATGGCACGGATCTGCTGCAGATCTTGTTGTTCCGGAGAATCCTCTTGCGGGAACAGGCGGAACGAGCGCGGCGATCTGCGCGGGCGAACAACGCCGAGTTGATCCCCACGATTGTCTCGCTCGGCTTCGCCAACGAGGTGCAGATTGGGGAGGCTGTGGCGGAGTTCACCGGCGTGCTGTTCGTGAAGCTCAATCCGCTCGAGCTCGACCTGGACATCGTCACCGGCGGCCTCTCGGCCGCCTTTCCGCGCCGGCACGGGCTGGTGGCGATTTCGAAGACGGCGACGACGGTCACCATCGCGGTGCACGATCCCTTCGCCCCGTCTCCAGCCGACGACATCCGCCGCGTCACCGGTCTCGACGTGCAGCGTGTCGTCGCGATCCGAACGGATATCGAAGCAATCACCGCGAACTTCTATGGCCTGCGCAGCAGCCTGAAGAGCGCGGAAAAGAAGCTGTCGGCGCGCAGCATTCTCGATCTTGGCAACCAGGAATTTCTCTCGGCGCAGGCCGATGAGCTCGATCCGACATCCATTTCGAGCCGAAGCGCAATGCCACAGTCGTGCGGTTGCGCATCGACGGGATGCTGCACGACGTGCATCTGCTGCCGCGCATTGTCTATCAGGCAATCGTGTCGCGCATCAAGCTGCTGTCCGGCCTGCGATATCGCCGAGCGGCGGCGGCCGCAGGACGGCCGCATCAAGCGCGATCAGCACGGTCGCGAGATCGAGCTGCGCGTGTCGACCATGCCAACCGCGTTTGGCGAGAAGGCCGTGCTGCGCATCTTCGATCCCGACGTGCTACTCAAGGACGTCGACCAGCTCGGATTCTCGTCAAACGACCTGCAGGTGTTCGAGCGGTTTCTTACCCGTCCACACGGCATCATCCTGGTGACCGGGCCGACCGGCAGCGGCAAGACGACCACGCTATATTCCGTGTTGAAGCGGCTGTCCAAGCCCGAGGAACATCATCACGATCGAGGATCCGATCGAGATGGTGCAGGAAGATTTGAATCAGGTTGCGGTGCGTCCCGCCATCGACATCACGTTTGCAAGCGCGCTCCGAACCGTGCTCCGC
>JBKPAJ010000230.1:0-32473 GCA_046726375.1 Acidobacteriota bacterium | reverse complement strand
TGGCCTGCGCCCGTGGACTCAATTGTAGCCACGGGAGGTGTGCTCGTGACGCTCTTCATTACCAAACCGATCGGCGGTCCCGCCGGCGCGGGCGGCGAGGTTGGTGCCCAGAACAGCGCCGGCTTGCGCCGCGTACTTGGGCCGGTGGATCTGACCATGCTCGGCATTGGCGCGATTATCGGCACCGGCATTTTCGTCCTCACTGGCCAAGCCGCCGCCATGCATGCCGGTCCGGCGATCGTGGTGTCGATGATCGTGGCGGGAATCGTAAGTGCGCTCGCCGCGTTGTGCTACGCAGAGTTTGCGTCCACGGTCCCGGTGGCTGGCTCCGCCTACACCTACAGTTACGCCACGCTCGGCGAGTTCGTCGCTTGGATCATCGGCTGGGATCTCATCCTCGAGTACGCACTCGGGGCGGCAACCGTCGCCGTGGGATGGTCGGGCTACGTCGTGAGCATGCTCACCGATATCGGCATCCGCTTCCCGCCGCTGTTGAGCGCCGCGCCAGGCACAGCGGTCGTGCTCGCGGACGGCTCGGCGGCGAGCGCCATTCTCAATCTGCCGGCCATCCTGATTTCGATCGCGGTGACGATCCTGCTCGTCATCGGGATCGAAGAATCGGCGCGCGTCAACGGAATCATTGTTGGCATCAAGGTCGCCGTGGTGCTGCTGATCATCGGCGTCGGGGGCATGTTCGTGAATCCCGAATATTGGCAGCCGATTCTGCCGCCCAACAACGGCCAATTCGGCGACTTCGGATGGAGCGGCGTTCTACGCGGAGCGGGGGTGATCTTCTTCGCGTACATCGGCTTCGACGCGGTCTCGACCGCCGCGCAGGAAGCGCGCAACCCGCGACGTGATCTGCCGCGCGGCATTTTCGCGTCGCTCGTCATCTGCACCGTTCTCTACGTGCTCGTGTCGGGCGTGATGGTGGGACTGGTCCCGTATCAGCGACTCGGCGTGCCCGCGCCCATGGCGCTGGCCGTGGATGCCGCGCGCGTCCGGGCCTCCGGCACTGCATGGGAAAGCATCGTCGGTCTCATGCCGCTGATTGTGAAGTTAGGCGCCATCGCCGGACTCTCATCGACGATCATCGTGCAGATGGTTGCCCAGCCGCGCATCTTCATGTCGATGGCGCAGGACGGCCTGCTGCCGCGATGGGCGAGCGCCATTCATCCGCGATTTCAGACTCCCCACGTCACGACCATCATTACAGGGCTCATCGTCGCGTTCGCGTCCGGGTTTACGCCGATCAGCATTCTCGGCGAACTGGTGAGCATCGGGACGCTCTTCGCGTTCGTGGTGGTTGCCATGGGCGTGATCGTGCTGCGTCGAACGCGGCCAGACCTCGAGCGCCCATTCCGCACACCGGGCGTGCCGTGGGTGCCTGCGCTTTCCGCGCTCGCGTCGCTGGCGTTGATGGCCGGCCTCTCGAGCGCGACGTGGCGGCGATTGATCATCTGGATGGTGATCGGCCTCGTGATCTACGCGGCCTACAGCTATCGCCACAGTTTTGCGCGCCGCCGGCTGCTCACCGAGACTCGTCAGGCCGACGCGTAAGAGCGGGCGTCACCTGACTTCGCTCATCAGGCCCGGCAGAAGTCACTCTTCTTCGGCGAGTTGCTCGGCGACGACGGCAGTGTGCACGGCCGTGCTCTGCAGCATCGGGACGACAAGTCATAATCCCTTCCCGGCGTGTGAGGCCGAGACGGTCGCGGCGGAGGTCCGCGAACCGCCGGCGAGCTCCTGGCAAGCGGCGTCGTGGTGCTGCTCGACGCGCGCACCGGCGACCTAGCCCCTCAATTCACTTGTGTTCGCAATCGTGGCATCGAGCCGATTCCAACGCTCGGGCCGAAACCGGCATTGTTCGAGCGTTTCGCGCCGTTGGCGTTCCGAATTCTACCCAGCTTACGCACACCATTCGCCGAACGCCGTTCGGACGCGCGCTTCGTTGTTATTTCTTCTTGCGTGCGCCGGAAATGCGCGTGACCTTCTCGACCGAATCGGTCGCCGTCTTGGTCCAGTCGGTCTTCTGCACGACCGGCATCTGGAGCGCCCGCTCGCGCTCCAGGTCGAGTGATCCCACGTGGAGCGAGAGCGGCGACTGCACCCACTTGTAAATCGACGTCGTAAAGAGCTGGGTGAATCGAGTTGCCCACGCACGCGCCTGCGATTCGGTGATATCAGCAAAGAGATCGGTGAGCGCCGCCGTGATTTCGTCCGGCGACATCTTTTCGCTCGCGTAGAGATGCAGACATGCGTCGAGCACCGGAAACGGCATGAGCTCGGCCTCGGCTGTTTGCGCATCGGCGAGCTCCGGGCCGGGATCGGTTGCCAGCGTTGCGACGATGCCCTGGAATCCAAAGCGACGCTCGAGACGCTCGAGCAGCGCAATCACCACCGTCTTCGGCACATTGGCAATCACCGACAGCGCGCCCTCGAGATCGCCGCCGATCGTGGTGTAGCCGACCGCCTTCTCGCTCATATCGCCGGTT
This sequence comes from Acidobacteriota bacterium, assembly GCA_046726375.1. GTDB lineage: Bacteria > Acidobacteriota > Vicinamibacteria > Vicinamibacterales > UBA2999 > DASPWV01. Next base: position 29,978 of record JBKPAJ010000230.1, on the reverse strand, counting down.
TGCAGAAACAACGCGCCCGACGTATTGGTCCAGTTCCACATCCGCTGCGCACGCAGCCGTGCCTGGATGTTCTGCCTGGTGAGCTCGCTCGGCTCGGCGCCCTTGAGCATTTCCCTCGTAACCTGAAGCTCGCGACCGTACGCCTCGTCGATGGGCACCACGCGCACCTCGACGCTGAGCTCATCGGCGAGCAGGTGCGCCGCGCTCCGCGTCTGGGCCTGCGAGTGACGACTTGGCATGTAGAACGCGGTAATGAGTTTCCCCGCGGCCTGGATGTCGCGGCCGTCGTAGTCTTCGCGCAACAACTGCGCAGCGCGCCACGCGACTAGCAGCGTCAGCATCGAGTCGCGTCCACCGGAGAGCGCAATGCCGAACGATCGGAACGCGGACGTCTTCTCGAAGTAACTTTTGACGCCGAGCGCAAGCGCTTCGAAGAGGTCGTCGAGGGCGGCGTCGCGCGGATCGGTCGCAGTCGGTCTCGAGGCCGGGAGGAAAAAGCTGCCGCCGTCGGGTGCGGGATAGGTCAGCGCATCACGCGCGGCTGTCGCCCCATCGCTGGTGATCACCGGAACGTCGAGCTGCTGCAGGCGGAAATCCTCGCAGTCCGTGCGCCACGTGGTGTTTTCGCGCCGAAGTCGCCCGGTGCGGTTGAGATCGACGACAGCGGACCACCACCCCGTTCGGAAGCGTGGAGCGGCCAACACCAGCCGTCCGTTCTGATAAATCAAACCGCCGCCATCGAAGATCAATCCATCCTGACCGCCCACGGCGTTGGCATAGAGAAGAACGGTCTGATTGTCAGCCGCGCGTGTCGCCAGCATCTCGCGTCGGGTGCTGTCGATGCCCATGCGATATGGCGACGACGAGACATTGACGACGATTTCAGCGCCCGAGTAGCAGCGCCGCCGCATCGGGCCGTCGGGTGACCACGCGTCTTCGCACACTTCGGTCGCGACAATGCCGAAGTCGAATTTGAAGATGTAATCGCCGACCGGTACGCCGCCGGCGTCGAGCGCTAGTTTGGGGCCTCCGCGCGAGAACGTCCGTGCTTCGTAAAAAACGTGATAGGTCGGAAGTTTTTCTTTTGGTACGAACCCGAGAATACGGCCGCGGTGGACGATCGCCGCGGCGTTGAACATCTGGCCGCCGACGCCGATCGCCGCGCCAATCACGAACACAGTTGGTGTGTCGGCGGTGTGTGCGGCGAAACGTTCCAGCTCTGTCCGTTGCCCTTCGAGAAACCCACGCCATTGCACCAGGTCTTCCGGCGGATATCCGCCGACGACCTGCTCGGGAAATGCCGCCAGGGTCACATCGGCATCCGCCATCTCGTGCGCGAGATCGATCAAGCGCGAAACATTTGAGTGGACAGCACCGACCGTGGGGCTGACGCTCGCCACGGCGAGCTTGGCAAGACGCATACATCTAGCTTAACCAAGTTCCGAGGTTCCGGGGTGCCGGGGTTCCGGAGTTCCGGAGTTGCGAAGTTCCTCGTTCTAGAACCTCGGAACCTAGGAACCTCGAGAGTGGCGCAGCCACACCCGCGCAACCAGGCGGTAAGAGTATTCGTAGTGAGATTCGACTCGATGCAGGCGCAGCGATGCATCAAATTGCACAGTCGGAGCGGGTGTGAAGTGCCGTGTAAGAGCCACCTCGCTATAATCGCGAACCTTGCGGAACCAGGTACCGTCGCCGCGCTGCATCAGATAATTCGGGTCGCCTTCCTCCTTGAGCGTGTCGCGGCTGCGCCAGCCAATGGCATGCGCGCGCCAGGGTCCGTGTTCGACCGCGGCGCGGGCGAATCCGCCCAGACCGTTTTGGTTGGCGTCGGGACGCTCTCGATCCAGGACGTACCGCGTGGCCACGACATGCCCATCAATCACAACGCGCGAGCCGCCGAGCGCGTGTCTCCACTCGAGCCCTGCGGCCGCCGCGTGGCTGTCGCGGACCGGACCGCTCGCAAACTGTTGCCCCCCTTCGTGAACGACGTGCCATTGTCCATGCAGCGCCAGCGATGCGGCGATCGGAACCCGCGATCGGACCCCGGCATCGAAGCGCTCGCGGTGTAACGCTGTGTTGAGCCGCTGCCAGTTGATCCACACGTCGTGATCCAGGCGCGGAGATTCCACACGCCACTGCAAGCCCATTTCGTGGGCGCGCTCGAAGGTCAGTGTCTCGCGCTGCAGCGGTGGGAGGAGGCCGTGCGGCGTGTCTTGGTCCGGTCCGCGTACCCGGTGGTCGAACGACGCCGTGTCGAGTGAGCCAAACAGAAATCGCGACGTGCCGCGCCGCAAGATCAGCGCGATGACGGGCTCGACTTCTTCCACGAATTGATGCGCGCCGTATCGCCCCTTCGCAAAGAGGCCCGCACGTAAACGGGCTGCGTCGCTCAATTCGAGATCCACGAACGCGCGTCCAGCGGTGCCGAGAATCGTCTCGCCCTCGCGAAACGGATTGGCGAACTCGGTGTTGTCGCCATAAAACAGCAGGTCAGCGCCCGCGGTGAGACGTTGCGCCGCGGCCGGTTGGATGGCGATGAATGAATTGAGCAGAATGAAGAGTGTGAGAGCGGGCGTCGCAATTGTGCTGCTGGGCGCGGCCCCCGCATATGCGCAGAGTCGTGCGTGGACGGCAGACGTCACCGCTGCATCCTACGTCGAAGCGTGGGATTTCAACGACAGCACAGAACATTTGACCGGCGTTCACGCGGCCGTCGATCGGCGGGTGTGGCGCGAGATTGCCGTGCGCGGCGAAGTGCTGCTCCTTCGTGTTCACCAGGCGGGCGAGGATGCGTGGGTGCGCGGCGGGACGCTGTCGACGCGTGTTCGACGCCGACTGCCGCGCGCGCAATTCTTTGCGGAGCTGGGAGCGGGTCTCGCCTCGGCGACCGAACCAGTGCCGCCGAACGGAACGGCGAGCAACTATGTGTTGCTGGCAGGTGGAGGCGCTGAGATTCCGTTCAGACGAGCGCATTTTGTCGTAGGTGTACGATGGCTGCATCTTTCAAACAACGGACGCGAGGGCCGGGCGCGGAATCCTGATATTCAATCGCTGGGTGGCATCGCTGGAATCGGCTGGAGATTTCCGTAGGTTTGCAGGTTCGCAGGAATGCAGGAGCGCTGGCCGTTACCGCGGGCGGCTTCAGATGTTGACACCTGATACCTGATACCTGAAACCTGACAGCTGATATAACGTCAAATGAGTGCCATGTTTTCCAACCCATTCAAGCTGAAGCTTCCAACTCGTGAGCAGGCGCTCAAGGGCCGTGCGCAACCGTTGCGCGTGTCCGCGATACACGTGGCCAACGGTGTGCCAATCGAACCGCAAGACGCTCATCTTCGCCAGGCGATGTTCGCCCTGGGATGTTTTTGGGGCGCTGAGCGGATGTTCTGGCAAACACGGGGCGTCGTGAGCACCTCCGTCGGATACGCCGGCGGGTCTACGCCCAACCCGACGTACGAAGAGGTCTGCACCGGCAGCACCGGGCACACCGAAGTCGTGCGTGTGTTCTTCGATCCTGCGAAAGTCAGCTACGACGATCTGCTGCGTGTCTTTTGGGAAGGCCACGATCCCACTCAGGGGATGCGGCAGGGCGGCGACGTCGGGACGCAGTATCGCTCGGCGATCTATTTCTACGACGACGAGCAACGCAAGGCGGCGGAAGCGTCACGCGAGATGTATCAGCGCGAGTTGACAACCGCGGGATACGGCGCGATCACGACCGAGATTGCGCCCGCGCCGACGTTCTACTATGCCGAGGACTATCACCAGCAATATCTGGAGAAGAATCCGAACGGCTACTGTGGACACGGTGGGACCGGGGTCAGCTGTCCGGTGGGTCTGGCAAGAAGCACGTAGCCGCGGACCGTTAAAGGTCCGTCCTGCCTGCAGGTGTTTACTTCGACTGCATTTCGAACGGCTTTTCGCCCAACCACTTGTGCGGCGCCGGATATGGCCGCCGCTTGAGCCCGAAGCGGCGTATCGCGTGGTGCTCGATATGCGCCATCGCTTCCGACACCGTATCCGTGACCAGGAAAAGATCGAGATCGGTGGCCGCGACGGTCCCCACCGCCACCATCTCGCGCAGCAAGTCGAGAAACGGTTTCCAGTAGGTGCTGCCCATGAGCACGACGGGGAACTGAAGGATCTTGCCCGTTTGAATCAGCGTCAGCGCTTCGGTGAGCTCGTCGAGCGTGCCCAGTCCGCCCGGCAGCACCACGAACGCATACGAGTACTTGAACAGCAGTACCTTGCGGACGAAGAAGTAATGACACGTCACATAGCGATCGAGGTAGGGATTCGGAAACTGTTCGTGCGGCAACTTCACGTTGCAGGCGACTGATCGCCCGCCGGCCTCGCGCGCACCACGATTCGCGGCTTCCATCACCCCAGGCCCTCCGCCCGTCATCACCGTAAAGCCCAAGGTGGCGATCGCCGCGCCGACTTCGCGGCTGAGCTCGTAATACTGGTGACCCTCGGGAAAGCGTGCCGAACCGAACACGGTCACGCACGGGCCGACGAAATGCAGGCCGCGAAAGCCGCGAATGAAATCGCGGACCGCGCGAATCAGAATGACGAATTCGCGCGTGCGGGAGTGTGGCCCCTCGAGGAGGACGCGATCGGCAACCGATGGCTTGACGACTGCCGGCGGAGGAGGCCCCTCGATCTTCTCTGGAGCCTCAGGCAGATCAGGTTCCGGTGGTGTGGTTGGAGGCGGCGCCGCGGGGGTAGCCATCTAAAACCATCGTAAGGCAAGGCTGGGCCGGGTGGGGCAGGTAAGGTAGGTGAGCCGATAAGGCAAGTGAGCAAGCGAGCGGGTAAGGCGGCTGGGGAAATTACACCGATTCAAACGAATCTGCAGAATCCTTTACCAGCCGCTCCGCCCAACTTGCCCCCGGCGTACCAGCCGTTAGCTCCAGACTCCGCGCTCGCGTCCCCAGGTCTCGATCTCGCGCATCGCCTGTTCTCTGCCCCAGCCGTACCGCTCCTGGAGTCGTCCTTCGAGCTTATCCATGGCGCCATCAACGGCCTCGAGGTCGTCGTCTGTTAGACGGCCCCACCGCATTTTGATGTCACCCTTGAGCTGTTTCCACTGACCTTTGAAGACGTCGGCGTTCATCGAACTCCTCCTGTATCAGTACGCGTCGTGGCGCTGGGAGAGCAGTCGATTAAGCAGCATGGAGCATGCCAGCGTGATCAGCGCCTCCAGCCCATCTCTTGGTGTAAAGTCCTTCCGATCCTGTCCAGCCAAACAACGACATGAGCGCAACACTCACCCTTGTGATGACCTTGATGCTCGCGGCGCAGCAAAGCGGCGTGAGCGGCGTTGTCGTGGATCAGAGCGGTGGCGCCGTGGCCGGAGCCACGGTGATTCTCCGGTCCGATTCAGGGACGGAAGAACAAACTGTCACCGGACCGGATGGCCGGTTCAGACTGTCGAAACCCGCGGCGGCAGGCGCGACGTTGATCGTGCGCGCGGGCGGGTTCGCTGAGAAACGGCAGCCGCTCTCCGATCTCGTGGACATCGAGATCGTGGTCGCGCCCGCTGCGCTGCTCGAGACGGTCACCGTGACACCGGCGCGCAACGAAGAGCTGCTTGGCAACATTCCCGCGAGCATCAACATTCTCGACAGCGCAGACATCGCGAACTCGGCGGCAGTCGTCGCCGACGACGTGCTGCGGCAGGTTCCAACGTTCAGCCTGTTCCGTCGTACGAGCAGCCTGTCGTCGCATCCGACGGCGCAGGGCGTCTCGCTGCGCGGCATCGGCCCGAGCGGGGTGAGCCGCACGCTCGTTCTCGTCGACGGCACGCCGTTCAACGATCCGTTCGGCGGCTGGGTCTACTGGACCCGCGTGCCGATGACCGCCGTCGATCGGATCGAAGTCGTGGACGGATCGAGCTCGAGCCTGTACGGCAACTACGCGATGGGTGGTGTCATCAACATCGTCGGCAGTCGGCCTGCGCGGCGGACTGCCGAATTGAGCGCGCAGTACGGCAATCGCGACAGCCCGAAGATGGACTTTTTTGCCAGCGACGTGTGGGGCCGGCTTGGGGCCTCGGTTGAAGGCAGCTTTTTCGACACCGAGGGCTTTCCGATCGTGAGGGAAGACGAGCGCCGGCCGTCGCCTGTAAATCCCGGTCCTGGTGTCGACACGCAGGCGGCGGTCAACTTCCGCAACGTCAGCGGGAAGATCGATTACACGCCCACCAATCGCCTCAACATGTTTTTCCGAGCCGGACACTTCAGGGAGGAACGCGATAACGGAAAGGCGAGCACGATCGACGGCACTCCGGAGGCCAACGACACGCGCTGGACGTCGGCGAGCGGCGGCGTGCGCGCGCAGCTCCCGGATCAAAGCGATCTGCAGGCGCGCGTGTTTACCGATTTCGAAACCTTCCGCAGCAACTTCCTCGCGGTACCCGCCGCGAACCCGCCTCGCAGCATCGGGCGGATGACGCTCAACCAGCGCGTGCCCACCACCGGCGTCGGCGGCATGGCGCAGTGGTCGCGCGCGTTCGGGCTAAGCAATTACTTCAGTGCCGGCGCGGATTTCCGCTGGGTCGATGGCGACAGCGAGGAAGACGCGCTGGACGCGGTGCGCGGACAAACGGTGACGCTGCACCGCGTCTCTGGCGGTACACAGCGCAGCATTTCCGCATTCATTCAGGACGTCTTCACGCCAACCAGTCAGCTTGTGCTCACCGTCAGCGCGCGTGTGGACAGTTGGCGCAATTACGAAGCGCACAATCTCGAAACCAACGAACCTTCCGGTACACCTGCGCCTGGGAACCGTCCGACGATCCCGGATACCGAGGACACCGTTGCAAGCCCGCGATTCGCCGCGCTGTATCACGTCACCGACCGCGTCACGGCGTGGGGCAATATCAGCTGGGGCTTCCGCGCGCCCACACTCAACGAGCTCTATCGGCAATTCCGTGTCGGTGCGATTCTCACGCTGGCCAACGATCAACTCGGCCCCGAGCGGCTTGTCGGCGGCGAGTTGGGGGTGCGTGTCGAGCCGATCCGCAACCTGACGCTGCGTTCAACGTGGTACGACAACCGTGTCAAAAACCCGGTATCCAACGTGACGCGTACCGACCTCGTGAACACGCTGCAGCGGCAGAATCTCGGTCGCACGCGCATCTGGGGCCTTCAGAACGACGTCGAGTATCGCTTCGCATCGGATTGGCGAGTGAACGCGGGATATCTCTACAACCAGGCCAAGGTGACTGAGTACGCAGCGAATCCGGATCTCGTGGGTAAGTTTTTGCCGCAGGTGCCGGAGCATCGAGGCTCGTTCCAGGTCTCCTACGCGAATCCGGACTGGGTCACCGCGGCGTTCGGCGTGCAGTTCATCGGCCGCCAGTTTGACGACGATACGAACACGCGAGTCGTGCCGGGCGAAACGGAACCAGGATTGCCGGGGTACGCAACCGTCGAGTTCACCGTATCGCGCGCCATCGTTCGCAACCTCGAAGTGTTCTTCGGCGTGCAAAACCTGCTCGACGAGGAATACATCGTCGGAACGTTGCCGACGACGATCGGATCGCCGCGGCTCGTGCATGGGGGCGTGCGGGTGCGCTTCGCGAAGTAGGTGGAGTTCGGCCAGGTCGGGCTGGTGGGCAGTTAAGGGTCGGCGACCTGCCTCGCCAACCACGCCACCAACCTGACCAGCCCTAGTTGACGAAACGCCAAGTTGTCTCGAATCCCGCCGGCAGCATCTGCTTGATCAACGACGCACGTACCATTTCCACCGGCATGCTGCCCGTCCGCATGATCGTGTCGTGGAATTGTCGGTTGGTCATCTTGCCTGCTCGGACCAGCTCCGCGTGCGTCGCGCGAAACTGCAGCCGCCGATCATGTACGCCAGCTGATAGTAGCGCTACCGTCTCGTTAACCCGCTGCTGCTCCAGGGTGACCAGGCGAAGTTCGTTTCGAGCGGCGAGCGCAGCAAAACGTAGTCGCTGCGGCCCTCGACGCCGAGCGGCTCAAACGGCACGTTGACCAGTTCCTGGTGCCACTGCTCGTAAAAACGGGTAAGTCGCGCGTAGCGCTCGGGCGCATAGTCGATCCCGTAACGCAGCAAAGGAGGTGGATCCGCGGAATACCGGTCGACCAATCCGGCGAGCGGGCTGCTGGAGGTGATGACTGTCTAGTTGTTGACCGTTTGAGCCAAAATGACAATACCAGACATTAACCAAATTGTTAGATACAGATAACGGTTGAGCATGGTCGAACCCATATATCTAGACGCTGCGGCGGCAGCCGTGTGTCAACTCCGGTCACATTTTTTCGGACCGTAAATCCTGGAACAGAGCCGTCCTTACTAGAACGTTAGGACAAGAGCGGCCATATCTCCCAACAAGGGTCTCTGTGCGAAAGGACTTCCCTATGGCGGGACTTCGTCGGGGCGTCGTTGCGCTGGCGGTCGCTGTGAGTGCGGCCGGCGTGTCAATTCAGCTTTCGGCACAGAACGGACCCGTTGCCGGGCGCAATGTAAACCTCGTCGGTGGCCCGACGATGGTGACCATCAACCCGTTTGAACTGGTCGGCGACCCGTTTCGAGCGCAGCAGAACGAAGGCAGTTGCGGCGTATCGGCGCGCGACCCGCAGCACATCATGTGCGGAGCGAACGACTACCGCTATGTGGATCTCCCCGGCATCGATGAGCTCAAAGTCGTCGGCGATGCGTGGGCGGGCATCTTTCAGTCGCAGGACGGCGGGCTCACCTGGGAGAGCCACATGCACCCCGGCTTCGCCCTCGACGACCACTTGGAGTCGCCGATCAAGGTGTTTCCCGCCGTCGCTGACTCGGTTGTCCGCATGGCGTCGGGCGGTATTGGTTTCTATAGCGGCATTGCATTCGAGCGTGGGGAGAAGGGCAAGGGCGTTGTTTTCGTCTCAACGTGGATGGATTTGCTCGCGCGCGAAGGCGACACGCAGCCGTTCAAGCACGTACGCACGGCGTTGGTGGACGCCGGCAACGTCGCGCACTTCAACGACAAGCCGTGGATGGCGCTCGGCGAGCCGATCAGCGGTCAAACTTGTACACTCGACGTTCCCGTCGGTGATGGAACCACGATCCAGCAAACCGTACCGAAGACGCCGATCTACATGGTGTGGTCAACGTTTATCGGCCACGCCGGAAACGATTACACGCACGTCTATTTCAGCCGCTCGATGGATTGCGGTGCCACGTTCTCACATGCCGCAAAGCTGAGCGAAGGGAACTTCAAGAACCAGGGTCCGCAGGTGACCGTCGTCCCGGGCAGCAACATCGTTGTCGTCGCCTGGCGGCGAGGCGCCACAAAGAATGCCCCGGACGCGTTGATGGTTACGCAGTCCAGCAACGGCGGATCGTCGTTTTCGCACTCGTTCCCGGTGGCTCAGGGCCCGGAAGACGCCGACGCGACCTCGACGACCGAAGCATCCGTGGAGGGAATCAGCGCCCGGGGGAAATCAAACGTTTCGCCGCCTTACGACTACTGTCCCTTCGATCAGGGCACGACCCCGTACACGTTCCGCACGACTGGATTCTCTACGTTGGCGTCAGGCGCTGGAAGCGTGTTCATGTTCTGGGCACAGCGTGTGGGACAAATTGCCGGCTCCTGCAGCTCTGGCATCTCGCGCATTGTCTACTCGAGTTCCGCAAACGGGCTGCAGTGGTCCGCGCCGGTGTTCGTGGACAATCAGCCGAATCTTGCGCATCAGATCATGCCGGCGGCGACGGTCGCCGGTGACAAGCTGCAGGTGATTTGGATTGATTTCCGCAATGACGCCTCGGGATTATTCGGACCCGCCGTTGAGGAAAAGACACTCGTCGATGCCGCAGCCGCCCAGGTCCCGGGCGTGATGCGCCACACCGCGGACATTCGCGGGGCACAGGCGCCGCTCGCGACCCTTGCGTTCGCGCCGTATCCGGTCTCTCAGTACATCTTCGGTGTCCCCGAAGGCTCGACTCAAAAAGTGCAATTGCAGCACAACCCGGTGAACCTGCGAATGTTCAGGAAGATGAGCGTACCGTTCATCAGCGACTATCTCGATGTTGCCGCGCAAGATTTTGCACCGGTGGATCCGGTTCAGTCGCCGGGCCTGTGGCTGCGGAACACTGGATATCTCGGATTGACACCTGCCTTTGCCGCCTGGACGGACCATCGCAACGTCAAGCTGTTTCCGAACGAAGACTATTCACAGCCCAGACCATACACGCGTCCAAATCTGCCTGGTCTTGGTGCAGCGAGCTTTGCCGATCCAACGCAAACGGTGCCGCAATGCCAACCCGGCGGCAACGAAACGTACACGGGTTCGAAAAACCAGGATCTCTACGGCGCGACCATTCTTCCGCGCGGGTGGTTCGCGGCCGCGGCGTGGAACAACAAGCCGCTTGGCACTACGAGCCTCGAAGACGGAACACAAGTGCTGATGCAGCGCGCGTTTGCGATTTTCGCCCGCAACATCACCGATCAGCCCAAGTCGTTGCAGATGGCGATTGCGAACCAGCCCGATGGGGGCGGCGCGTCATTCGATCAGTTCGCGCCGCTCACGCAGATCGACATCGTCGTGCCAGCGCACTCGATGCTGGCGCGCAGCGTCTATGTCGAAGCGCCCAATCCGCGTGCCGCCGTGGCGGTGGATGTGTCCGAGGCGGACGACAGCAGCGAGAAGATGCGCGTCTGGCTCAATCCGGATCCGCGTGCGCCCGACTCGCTGTTGCGACCGGAATCGGTGCCTCCAAATGATCCCGACTTCGACATCCAGAACTTCGAGGTCTACGACGTCTCATTGAGCTCGACGCCAACGGTCACCAACACCGTGCTGACGCCAGGCCTCAACAACACCGGATGGCCGAGCCCGGAATGGGAAAACCCGGAATGGGAAAACCCGGAGTGGGAAAACCCGGAGTGGCAGAATCCCGAATGGCAAAACCCCGAGTGGCAAAACCCGGAGTGGCAGAACCCGGAATGGCAAAACCCTGAATGGCAGAATCCGGAGTGGGAAAACCCGGAATGGGAGAACGGCGCCCTCGACAGTAACGATTACGCGACGAAGGAGATCAAGCAATTCCGTTGGCAGGTGCGCAACCAGGGCAACACCACGGCGGGCTACAACACCAAAGTCGCCGTGCTCGACCCGTCGGCATTGCTCGAGTTCCAGCTCGTCGTCTACAAGCTCTATACGTCGCCGGCGATTACCAGCTGCGAGCACAATCTCATCGGTCACACGCAGGTGTTGGCGAACATCTCGAACCTGGATGTGTCGGTCGAAAATTTCACCGACGATGACTGGGAAAACACCAGCGCCGCTCACTACTCGCTGGCACCGGGCGAGACAGCCTTCGTCGTCCTGCAAAGCATTGGCACGCGGCAGCAGTTGGCGCAGCTGGACGCGGCAGAAACCGTGCTCGGTGTGCAATCGCAAGCGGTGAACACCGAGGACGTGCGTAACGGCGTCACTGAGCCGCCAGTCGAGGTCTCAGCGGCCGTGATTCTCACCACCGCCTTGCCCAACGGGTTGGCGGGCCGGCCGTACCCAACCACGACACTGCAGGCCTACGGTGGAACCACGCCGTATACATGGAGCGCTGGGGCGACGTTGCCACCGGGATTGACGCTGAATTCCCAGACCGGCGTGATCGCCGGCACGCCGACGACGGCGGGAACCTACACGGTGGTGATCGATCTGACGGACGCCGACCAGCAGACGACGAGCGCGACCTTCGTCGTCGTCATCGAATCGGCGACGCTGACCTTCGTCGTGGAGCCGACAACAACCGGGAGCCGGCTCCCGATTACGCCGGCGGTGCAGGTAAGCGCGCAGGATCCGCAAGGCGCCGTCATCCCCGGATTGCAGATTCAGATCGCGATTGGCAACAACCCGACCGGCGCGACATTGTCCGGGACGACGACGGCCACGACCGATGCGACCGGTACCGTCACGTTTGCGAATCTGAGCGTCAACTTCGGCGGCACGGCGTACACCCTCGTCGCCACCGCAGCGGGTCCGGCGTCACGGACCTCGAACGCGTTCGATATCAATTACCCGACGCCTGGCGAGATCACCGATCCAGCCGGCGATTCCGGCGGTGAGCACGATCTGGTGTTCACGCGCGGCGAGATCATCGGCGACAACGTGAAATTCACGATCGGCCTCGCGACAGGAACGCTCGATGTGGATACGACGACCCTGCAGCTCGCGCTCGATCTCGACCACAACGCCGCGACCGGCAATCCGGGTACCGACGCAGGTTGCGTGGGCGACAACGGAATCATGGGCCTGGAGTTCATCGTCAACTTCGGGTCCACGTTCTACGGCAACAGCGCTGTCGTGGCCCAGCACACCGGCGGCTGCAACAACTATGCGGATGTCGCCACCATCGGCGGTGTCACGTTCGTCACGGATGGCGTGGAAATCTTGATTCCGCTGTCGGTGCTCGGCAACGACGATGGGCGGATGAACTTCAAGGTGATTAGCTCCGAGTATCTCGGAAACGCAGCATGGAGCAGCATCCGAGACCGGATCACGGACGCCGGTTCACAGCCTGGCAGGATTCAGTAAGCGGCGAGGCGCTTGCGGGCATCCACCGCAAGCGCATCGTTCGACTCCGGTGGAACGAGCGCCAGGAACGCCTGATACTTCTCCCGCGCGAGAGCGGCAATGCCAAGACCCTGCTGCGCGCGGCCCCACCAGTAGTTGAGGGGCGCGAGATAGCGCAGCGACGGCGAATCGTCGAGAAAGATTGCCGTCGCTTCACCGCGCCGCTTGTCGCATTCTTCGAACTCGGACAGCGCTTCCGCGAAACGACCCGCCTCGAGATAGGCCCGACCGAGGTCGAAGCGCGTCATCCAGACGTTGGCAAGGTCCTTGGCGGCAGTGAATGCGGCAACCGCATCGACGTAACGCGCGCGCCCGAGCGCGATTTCGCCTTCCAGCAATTTCCCGTATGCACGGCTTTGCGGGCTGAGCTCGTTCGCGAGCGACGCCGCCAGTGTGCGCGCGTCTGCCTCGCGACCGGCGCGCAGTAGCACGCGCCCCGCTGGAAACACCGCGTGCTCGAGCTTCACGAGTTCGGTGGCGCGCCGTGCGGCATCGAGGCTCGCCTGCGTGTTGCCGCTGGCTTGTCGTGCCTCCGCTAATGCCACGAGCTTGCTAGCCTGCGCCGAACGGTTGTTGGTTTTTTCGTCGTCAGCGATCGCCGCGTCGAGCATCTTGATCGCGTCGGCGAATCGGTAGCGATACATCCGCAAGTCGGCTTTCCCCATCGCGCCGCGCGACGCTCCTAGTGCGCCGCCTTTGGTCATGCTGTCGTATGCGGCTTCGGCCTCGGCGAATTGGCCCTTGATGGCCGCGTCGAGCGCAATCGGCAGATAGGCGATCGCGTAGTTCGGCTCTTCGCTGATCACTTTACTCGCCTCGGTGACAGCCGTCGCGAGATCGCTGGCGTACATCGCATACAGCGCGTAGTTGCTGCGATAGAGCAGCGGCTTGGGATAAATCTCGAGCACCCGGCGTCCGGCGTCGGAGGCTTCCTTGAACTTGAGCATATTAAAATACGCCACCGCGAGATTGTTGAGACCGGCGCCGTCCGCTGGATACTTGCTGGTGAGTTGCTGGTAGTTCTCGATCGCCTTCGGGTAATTACGCGCGATCGTGCCGTAGTACACACCAAGCGTGCGGAACTTCTCGCGTTCCGTCATGCGATCGAGCAATCCGAAGGCCCGTTGGTAAAGATTTTCGGCCTCTTCACGCCGACCGAGACGAAAGGCGCTGGTTGCCCAGCCCGAGTACGCCCGTCCGAAGTTCTGGTCGAGTTGGACCGCCTCGCGATACCGTTCGATCGCCTGCTCATGACGGCCCGAGTTGGCCAAATCCTGCGCCGCGGCGTAGGCGCGCGCCGCCTCGAGGGAGGCCGCGGTAAATGTCTCGCTCTCCGAGCGAATCTCCGTGGTGTCGCCCAGTTTGCGCCGCATGTCGGCGGCAAGCTCGCCGATCGCGCTCAGCACGGCGGCCTTATCCGAAGCACGCGCCGAGACCGTTTCGAGCATGCGACCGTCGCCTGGGGCGATCGCTTTCAATGTCAGCTCATACCCCGAGCCACTGGCGGCGACCGCGCCAGCCAGGACCACGGCAATCCCTTCGCGCTTTGCGACGAGCAGCGCGCCCGATTCGTCGAGCGCGGCGCCTGGCCGTATTTGCCCGATTGCGCGGACCGCGTCCTGACGCGGCAGCGCCGTGACGAATGAGGCTGACTCGATGCCGACGCCCAGCGCCTGTTCGAGCGCGCCTTCGAACACTCGATCGCGGGTTTGGTTGTTGAAATCCGCGATAACGACCGAAATCGGCGCACGCGCTGCTGGCGGCGGCTTCGGGCCGGTGGCGATGTACCAAACACCCGCCGCCATCGCGGCGATCGCAACAGCGGCTGCTGCAAGGATCGCCTTGAGCGGAAGACGCGTTGGTGTAAGGGCAGGTTTGAGCAGATGTCCGTCAGGACTGAGCGCCTCGAGCGCCTCGACCAGAGCGCTCGTCGACTGCGGCCGTTTAGCGATGTCCGGCTGCACGCAGCGCATCAGAATCGTTTCCAGCGCTTCAGGCACTTCCGCGCGGGTGACGTGCGGCGCCGCCGGCGCTCGCTGCACGCGATCGAGCAGCTCCGTCATATTGTCGCGGCCGGCGGCGCGTTGCCGACCAAGCAACATGTCGTAGAGGATTAGTCCGAAGGCATAAATGTCGGCACGATGATCGACGGGACGACCGCCGGCTTGCTCGGGCGCCATGTATTCGAGCGTCCCTATGATCGTGCCGGCCTTTGTTTCCGTATGGCCGGCGCTGCCGCGCGCGATTCCGAAGTCCATGATCACGGCCTGACGCTCGGGCGTGATCATGATGTTCTCCGGCTTCAGGTCGCGATGCACGATGCCGACGTCGTGTGCCGCCGCCAGGCCGTCGACGATCTGGCGCGCGTAGGCCAGGGCCTGCGGCACGGGCAGCGGACCTACCCGCTTGAGCAAGCGCCCGAGGGTCTCGCCCTCGATGTACGACATCGTGATGTATTTCTGGCCGTCGACTTCTCCAAGGTCGTGAATGCGCACCACGTTCTTGTGCGATACCTGTCGCGCGAGCAGCAGTTCGCGCTTGAACCGCTGCTCGGTCGCGTGCGTGGCGTGCTCGTCGGCATCGGCATCGGGAAGGATCGTCTTGATCGCGACGGCAACCTCGAGATCGTCGTCCCACGCTTGATAAACGGCGCCCATGCCGCCGCGTCCCAACAATTTGATGATGGTGTATCGCGCACCGAACTTGGCGCCGGGCGAGAGCATTTCGCCGGCAACCAGCCTCGACCCCGTCCGTCCCGACACGCTGCCCATATCCCCGTCGGGCGGTCGTGTACTCGTAGTCGGTGGAGTGGTCGGTGGCGGAATCGTTGGCGCGTCGTCGTCCGGGCCTTGCATCGAGTTTTGCGGAATTATCGCCCTTTGGGCCTCATGCGCATAGCCAAACCTCATGAGCCGCATACAAAACGGGACAGCCAAAATTGCAGATTTGTCGTTACCTCAACAATTAACCCTCGGGCTGTCGAGCTGTAATGCCATCGTCGCCACGGACAATTCGTGGGGCGGCGGCGGCTTTTCGCAGGGTTTACTCGACGCGATTAACCGCGGCGGAGACGCCGGCATTCTGTTCATCGCCGCGATACTGTCGGCGACAACAACGACACCGCTGCCAACTATCCGTCGAACTATGAGTGCACATCGAACGGCAAGAGTTGGGACTGCGTGATTGCGGTCGCGGCAATCACGAGCACGGGCGCGAGGTCCAGCTTCTCCAATTACGGCGCCACCACGGTGGATATTGGTGCGCCGGGTTCGGGGATCTATTCGACGCTTCCCGGGAAGCTGGGAGCCTCGAACTATGGGTCCTACAGCGGGACGTCGATGGCGACCCCACATGTCACCGGCGCCGCGGCGCTGGACGCCGTGTCGCATCCCGGAGCGAGCGCGGCCCAAATCAAAAACGCGATCTTGAGTAGCACCGTTTCGACGCCGTCGCTCAGTGGCCGCACGGTGACAGGCGGCCGTTTGAACGTTTCCGGATTCTAGGAGTTTAGTGAACTGGCCGGCCTGCTGTGGCGCCCGCCTTCAGGCCGGCCAGTGAACCCTGATTCCCGTCTTACAACACCGACATCCCCGGCGCCTTTGACACTTCCCGCACCAATTCCGCCACTTCGTGCTCGGGGCCGCCCCTCGCTACGTCGGCTTGCGCGATCATCCCCGCGCAGCGTCCCTCAACGTCTACCACGGGCACGCGTCGGATCTGATGTTTCTCCATCGTCGACACGACTGTGTCAACGGGCGAGTCGACCCGGACGGTCACCACTGGCTGTGTCATGCAGCTCGCAGCGGTGTGGCCCATCGGATTCTTGCCTTCGGCGACGACACGACACACGATGTCGCGATCGGTAACCACGCCGATGGGTTGCTCGGTTGCATCGATCACCGGAATCTCGCCGCAGTCGTGCTGAACCATCAGCTTGGCCACCTGATCCAGTGTTGTGTTGGGCGTGCAGCACGCCGGGTTTGGGGTCATGATGTCCTGAGCCAGCTTTGCCATCGATTCCTCCACGATGAAGGGACTCGAAGTGCAAATCGAGTGCCCATAGAAATCCTGACTTGCAGGATATGACGCGATTGCCCAGCCCGCCGGGCCGGCTTGTTCAGCTCGATACACATCGCCTGCATCTTCATTGCGCCGGCGAAGGCAGGCCCACGGTTGTATTCGAGGCCGCGCTTGGTGCTTCGTCACTCAGTTGGGTGCACGTCCAGCCAGCCATCGCGCGCATCACGCGCACATGCACGTATGATCGCGCCGGCCTGGGTTGGAGCGACCCGGGACCGCTCCCGCGAACCGCCGGCCGTATCGCGAACGAATTACACACCCTGCTGCAGCGCAGCGCGACGCCGCCGCCGTATGTGCTCGTCGGTCATTCATTTGGTGGCCTGGTCGCCGAGCTGTTCGCGCTGCGGCACACCGACGACGTATGTGCGCTCATATTGATCGAACCGGCGATTCCGGAAGAGTGGCAGCATCCGGGGACGGAGCAACGGGTTTTGATCGATCGAGGCATCCGGCTGTGTCGTTACGGCGCCGCGGCGGCACGATTCGGTGTGGCCCGGTTCGTGGCGATGCTTGTGCGGTTCGGCGCGGTCGCAGCCGCGCGTGCCATCGCCAAAATGGTGAGTCGAGGCTCGCTCAGCCGGGAAGATGAGGGGATCCTGGCGCCGATTTGGAAATTGCCGCGCGAGACGCGCCGCTCTTTGCGCTACATGTGGGCGCAGCCGAAGTTCTACCAGGCGCTCGGAAGCCAGATCGCGAGCATTCAACCAAGCGCGGCCGAAGTCCTCGCGGAGCGGCCATCGCACTACGGTGATCTTCCGCTCGTTCTCATTTCGGCGAGGACGGCGACGCAAAGCCGTATCGATGCTGATCGCGCGTTGTCCGAGCGATCAACGCAAGGCCGGCACGTGCTCGCCGACGAAAGCGGTCACTGGGTGGCGCTCGATGCCCCGCAGGTCGTGATTCGCGCCATCCTCGACGTGATCGAGCAGGTGCGGAGTGGTTCGGTTTACCGTGCTCCAACCGCGCCGTAGCCGCGCACCGAAGGCGAGGAGTCCAGCAGCTGCCAGCACCACTGCGAACGGCGTGCTGCGATCACATTCCCTCTGGGCCACGTCTGACCCGGTCGCGTGACACCACCTCGCAAAGAAGAAATCGAATCCGGATCGTGGTGGCGAAATGATCGATTACCGTTTCCGCGACGGTGCACTATCCGCCCGCCGATTCGAGGCCCGGTTGGCTCGCGAGGCTGAGCCACACTTGTCCATCCTTCGCCTCGACGCGGTAGGTTTGAATGTTTTCCGTGGCCGGCCCGGCCTTCACGGTCCCGCTCTGCACATCGAACTGCGACCCGTGCCACGGGCATTGAACGGTGCCGCAAATCATGACACCGTCAGCGAGCGGTCCTCCGCGGTGCGTGCAGCGATCGTCGAAGGCGACGTAGCCGTTGTCCGTTCTTCCCAGCACGATGCGCCGGCTGCCAATGTGCAGCAGCTTCATTTGATTCGGTTTCAATTCATCAGCGGTCGCGACGGCCATGCGGCTGGGCGCGTCGTCGATCGTTGTCTCTTTCCACTTGCCGGCGTCCGCGTAACGATGATCGACGCCGATCTGATTGCGTGTCACGAGGACGCCGCCCATCGAGCTGCCGTACAACAGCAGCGTCACAGCGACGAATTCGAGCGCGAGGAGCGGCAGCGTCGCGGTCTCGTCGGAGCGCAGCCGCCACCCGACCGCCATCGCGATCACCGCGGACAAGTTGATCAACATGTGCTGGGTCGCGCGCTTCTTACCCGAGCTCTTTGGCGGCACCGAGTACACGTAGTCGATCACGCCTGGGACGGCGGCGACGAGCGCTGACAGCACGCCGGCGGCTGCGAGGTGGCCGCCGGTCGTCCCCCATGACGGACGAGAGAACATCCAACCCAACGCATCGAACACGAACGCTCCCGTGAGAAGCGCGAACGGGAACGGAATGAGCGCGGGATGAATCGGATGGCCCTTATAGCTCGCCCTGCTGCGCACGATCTACGCCGACGCTTGACGGCGCCTTCGCTGCCGCGTTTTCGCGGCCTTGCGCGCGGCGGCTTTCCGCACCTGCGGTCCCTTTGTCCGCGCGGCGCGACGTGCGGCCGTGCGGCGCGATGCGCGTGAGCGCCGCCGGGCAGCCGTCCTTGCTTGGCGTGACAGCGCTTGACGGGAAGCGACGCCGCGTTGTTCGCGCTTCAGCGCGTGTCGTACCGCGCGCGCACGCTTCGCCGACGTGCGCTTTGGTCCGCGGCGCGCGGCGCGGGTGGCGGACGCGGCGCTCTTGCGCGTCGTCGCTTTCGACCCCGGCGGCGGCGGCGGAAGATTCACACCGGCCCGCCGGGCTTTCGACAGGCCAATGGCGATTGCCTGCTTGGTGTTGCGCGCGCCGTGCTTGCCCTCACGGACGTGATGAATTTCCTCGCGCACAAACTCTCCGGCTTGCGTGCTCGGTGCTTTGCCTTGCCGCTTGTCGCGGCGAGCGCGCTCCAATGTTTCCTTCTCAGGCATAGTGTTACTCCTGTTTAGCCAGAGGTCATCGACGTGCAAACGAAATGCCTGCAAGCGCGCCAGCGGCGAGTCCAAGCGCCGTCGCGAGCGGATGAAGCGCAGCCGTCGTGTAGATGCTGCTTTTCATGGCGTGACCGTGATACCGTCCGCGCGCGCCTCCGTCGTTGGCCACGGGCAGGTAGAGATTGTCCGGTCTCCCCGGCTGGATCGCTTCGGCTGCTTGCTGGTTTTCGAACAGGTGATCCTCCATGTAGTAGTCCACCAGCCGTGGCGCAAGCGTGCTAAGGACCGTGGTCATCTTTCCTGCGCCGCCGATGAGAACGTCGCGAACCGGTCGCGTCGCACACGTGAGAATGGCGCGTGCGGGAACCTCCGGCGCGTGCACCGGGGGCACCGGCTGCGGCTCGTGGCTCATGTAGGTACGCGCCTTCTGAAAGAACGGTGTGTCGGTGCTGCCGGGCTTGACGAGCGACACCGAAATCGGAATGCCGTCCGCTTCCAGCTCCATGCGGAGCGCGTCGGTAAACGCTTTGATCGCGTGTTTTGAGGCGGAGTAATTGCTCTGGAGCGGAATTGCGCGATCGGCAAGAACGCTGGCGACGTTGATGAGCGCGCCGACCTGTCGCGCGAGATACGGCAGCGCGGTACGCGAGCCGTAAACCGTGCCCCAGTAGTTCACGTCGAACTGCCGGCGCATGTCCTCGATCGGCAGATCCATGATGCGCCCATACATCGACACGCCGGCGTTGTTGACCCAAGTGTCGATCCGTCCGAACGCGGCGATCGCCGTCGTGGCGATCGCTTCCACTTGCTGCGGGACACTCACGTCCGCCACCGCGTATGCAGCGCGTCCGCCGCCAGCGCGAATGCCCTCGACGGCCTTTTCCAGATCACGCTCGTTGCGCGCGGCAAGAACAACCGACGCGCCGGCCTTGGCTGCTAGGTTTGCCGTCACCAGGCCTATGCCGCTCGACGCGCCGGTGATGACCATGACCTGTTCCGCGAGCGGTTTCAGTGTGACCTTCATAAGCGCCTCCGCCCTCTTAAAGCCCTCATCTAACCGCGGACCTTTAGGTCCGCGCTCAATGCAGAACCGAGTCTATCAACGCAGACATGCGATCGTGCACGCCTGCTGTAAGTGATTCGATGGATGGCTGATGCACGAGCCGCAATGTGCCTCGTTTGCGCACCACTGCTGCGTGTGACTTGCCGTCGGCGGTGCGCCAAAACCGCAGCGTCGCGATCGCATCGCCCAACCGCAGATGCTCGAGCACGATCTCGGGCATCCATGCGGGCAGCACCGGATCGACGACGAGCAGCTGCAGAGCGGCCACGGGTTGCAACCCGAGCACGGTGTGAACGAGCAGAGGGAACGTGGTTGCGTTCCACAACTGCGGTGTGTTCGCCCTCGGGTACGCGCCTGGAGTTTCCCGCTCGGCGCGCGACCATCCACCGACACATTCAGGAATGCGGTAGTCAGGATACAGCGCGGCGAGCTCGAACAGCGCCCGCGTCAGATCGAGCGCACGGGCGTCGAATCCGAATCGGCGCAGGCCAAACGCGATCGTGGCTTGTTCCACTGCCCACACCGTGCCGCAGTGATAGCTCACCGGGTTGTACGCCCGGTGCGACGAAGACAGCGTGCGCACGCCCCACCCGCTGAACATGTCCGGCGCGAACAGGGATCCGACCGCGGCCGGCAAGTGCTCGTCGCTGACGATGCCCGTGGCAATGCAATGCCCGACGTTCGACGTCATCGCGCGCACCAGTCGCTTGTCCGGATCCATCGCAAGCGCAACCGAACCGACGTCGTCCATCCACCAATCGCGGTTGAACCGGGTTTTGAGAGCGATCGCCGACTGCCAATACGCCCGTGCATCGCCGGCAGCGCCCATGAACGCGCACAACGCCGACATCAGTTGCTGTGCCGCAAACCAATATCCTTGAATTTCGCAGGTCGCTATCGGCGGCGGTACGGGAGCGCCGTCGTCGTAGACGATCGCGTCGCCGCTGTCTTTCCATCCCTGGTTCTTCGTGCCTTTGCTCGAGCGCGTCTGGTACTCGAGATACCCATCGCCATCTTTGTCGCCGTACGTTCGCGCCCAGTCCAGAATGCGGCGCACCGTATCCCAATGCCGTTCGATGTCGCGCTTCTCGCCTCTCCACGCGAACAGGTGTGCCAGTGCGATCACGTACATCAATGGACTCGCGAAGTCGGCGTAATAGGCCGCGTATGGATTGACGTCCAGAATCGCCTGCGGTCCGCGCCTCACCTGATAGGGGATGCGGCCCGGTTCCTCGTCACGCCAGTCGGTGATGCGATCGCTCTGCATGCGGCCGAGTGCCGTCAGACTGGCCGCGAGCGACTCACCCTGATCGACGAACGCCGCCTGCCAGCCGGCCGTGAGGGTGTCTCGCCCAAAGAGCGCCGGATACGAGGGCATGCCGGCCTGCAGCGCGAGCCATTCCTCCCGCGGGCCGTTGAGCAGCGGAAACGACGCGAAGTCGCGCACGTTGCGCGCGACGATGTCCTCACCCAGTCGATTCGCTGGAATGGCGACACGTGTGAAGCGCCGCCGCCATTGCTCGACGTGCTGCTCACGCGCAACGTCGTCTGTACTCGGTTCGAGGTCAGGCGGCTCACCGCCTCCTGCGATGACTCTTAAGGTCAGGCGCGACGTCTCGTGAGGCGCAAGCTGCAGGAGCGCCTTCAGCGAAGTCGACGTCCAACGCCACGCTGAATCACCCGCGGCAGCGACACAGCCGCGATAGGGAAGCTGCTCGTGATCATGACGCAACTGCAAGGTGTCGCCCGCGACACTCGAAACCACCGCCGCGCGCGCCGGCGGCGGCGATGGACCCATCGCGTCTTGAATGTCGATGAAATCGGCGTCCAGGTCGATCGCCGCATCACAGCTGATTGCACGGCGCGCGTGATTGGCGATCGCGACGTTGACGACGAGACCGCTCGGTTCGACGGCATATAGCACGTTCACTGTCAGCGATCGATGCGGCAGACCGTGCTGGTCGCGCGATTCCTCATCGCCTGACTGTCCCGTGCCGCCACCGCCAAACGTGGTCAGTTCTGGATGCGCATACGAAAACGCAAGACGAGTGGGATCGAGCCGCGCGGCTTCGCAGAGCCACGGGAAGATGCCGTTCAACGTCAACCGAAACGTGCGGAGAAACCGCGCCTCGCGGTAATAGAACCCACACAACGTCTGCTTGGGCTCACAGCTCCCCGCCGGAGTGACGATCAGCAACGAGGAGCCTTTCCAGGCGTAGAGCATCTCCGCGCGCACGAGCGCGGCTGGCATGTCGCTCGGTCCCGTTATCCGCGTGCCGGGCGGCCCGTCAACGAATTGGGCGCATCGAGGTTCGCGCCTTCGTCCATGCCGACGCCGAGGCGATCGACGAGCTCGCCGCCGAGCCATCCGGTCACGCCGCCAAACAACACCACGAGCATCGGATGAATCGGATGCCCGAAGAGCTTTGCTCGACTCTGCATTGAGACGCCTCCTGAGGCGAACCGAAGGTTCGCGGCTGGGTGCCAAACCCCGTCCCGCGCCGCAAACGCGAACCGCGCGGCGACGCAAGACACGGATGGGCATGGGCGCACATGCCCAGAGGTATCCGTGTTGTGCATGCAATGGCGGTTCCCGCGCGCCACCTGTATGCTGATCAGGTGGCATCGCCTCAAGTGTTTCTGCTGTCGCCCGCGTTCTGCGGCGGTCGACGAGCTGCCATGCTGTTGAATCCGAACTCGAAGATCGCCATGGTGGAGCGCCTCGCCCGCGGGACGCTCTCATTGGGAGAGGCGTTTTCGTTCATGAGCGGACTCTACTTTCGCGGAAAGCTCGCCTATGCCCGGCACTTTGGCGCGGCCACGCTCGTGATTACGCCAACTCGCGGTCTGCAACTTCCGGAAACACCCATCACGGCAAAGCTGCTGTGTGAGTTCGCGGAGGTCGACGTCGATGCCGACGATCGACGGTATCGCCGTCCGCTCGATCGCGATCTCAAACGGCTGGCGACAGTCATCAAGTCCGATACGCGCGTCGTGCTGCTCGGCAGCATTGCCACCGGCAAGTACGTCGATGTGCTCACGAGCGTGTTAGGACCGCGCCTCCACTACCCCTCGTCGTTTGTGGGGCGCGGCGACATGAGTCGCGGCGGCCTGCTGCTGCGAAGCGTCGCGTCAAACGAAGAGCTCGATTACACGCCGCTGATGGCCGGCGCTCCTCGGCACGGCAGCCGCCCACCGAAACTCGCTCCGCTCCCACGTTAGGCATCACGGTTGCTTCTCCTCTCCGCTTCGCGGAGGTGAGCAATGGCCGTGTGCGACGTTTGCGGAAACGACTACGATAAAGCGTTCCAGGTCATGCGTGCCGGGCGCACGCATACGTTCGACAGCTTCGAGTGCGCCATCCACGCGCTGGCGCCAACATGCGCGCATTGTGGCTGCCGCATCATCGGGCATGGCATCGAGGCGGCCGGCACGTTCTACTGCTGTGCTCATTGCGCAACGCGTTCAGGCGTGAAGGGCGTGGAAGACCGCGTGTGACACACGGCTCAGGCAACTCTCTTGCATCGAAGCATCGAACAACGGAGGCATGATGCAGCGCAATATCAGTGATTGGGAACGCGCCGGATCGATCATTGCGGGCGCCGCGATTGGCGCGTTGGCATTGAGCCGGCGGGAGGGGCGCACACCAGCGGCCGCCGCCGCCGGCGGATTGCTCCTGCGCGGATTCACCGGCTACTGTCCGATCAGCGCGCTCGCAGGCCGCAACAGCCGGTACAAGGATTCGCGCGAGGCGCTCGCTGGCTCCGGTGGCGTGCACGTGTTCGAGTCGATCACTATCGCGCGCCCTGTCGACGAACTGTTCCGGTTCTGGCGCACGCTCTCGAATCTCCCGCGGTTCATGCGCCATCTCGAACGCGTCGAGGAGCTCGATCGCACGCGTTCACGCTGGACCGCGCGCGGACCGGCGGGGATGCGCGTCACCTGGGATGCCCACATCATCAACGAGGTGCCGAACGAAGTGATCGGCTGGCAATCCGTTGGCGATGCCGAGGTGATCAGCGCGGGCTCGGTCCACTTCAAAGCGGCGCCGAACGGCGGCACCGAGCTCGTGGTGCACCTGCAGTACGATCCGCCGGCAGGAAAGCTGGGCGCGTGGTTCGCCTCGCTGTTCGGTGAAGAAGCATCGCAGCAGATCCGCGAGGACCTGCGTCGATTGAGAGATTATCTGGAGACACGGAAAGTTGCGACCAGCGATGGACAACCGGCCGCGTCGTCAGAGTTCCCTGCATATTCGTCGTCGAGCGGGCACGTGCGACCGTTCGAGAGTGTCTGACAGGTGATGATGTCGCGATTTGGCGATGTGGCGATGTGGCGATGTAATCGGGCGATGTAGGGATGTGCCGATGTGTCTGGCGATGCGATGATGTGATGTAACGTGGGCGCTACATCTCGACCGCGATCTCTGCTGCGGCCTTCGCTAGCGCTGTAAGAGAAGCTTCTGGCACGTCCCAGAGTTACCGCTGGGACTGTGTGTTACCGCTGGGGACTGTGTGTTGAGTAGCAGGAGAACTCAGTAGTTGTCGGGCACACGCCCGACAGCTTGCAACAATTTACGATTCGTCCAGCCAACCTTGCTCGATCGCGTAACGGACCAGGTCGGCACGGCCCCGCAAGCCGAGCTTTTCGACCGCCCGGTAGCGATATGTCTCGACCGTTTTCACGCTCACCTCGAGCTTGGCGGCGATTTCCTTGTTGCTGTAGCCGCGCGCTACAAGACGCACGACTTCCTGCTCGCGATCGCTGAGGCCGGGGGCCGCACCCGCGTGCGGCGTGTTGCGCACGAGTTTGCCCACCAGTTGTCCGGCCATCCCCGGGTCGAGATAGGTGCCGCCGTCGCCCACGATGTGCAGAGCGCGCACGAGCTCGCTCGCCGCGGATCGCTTCAGCACGTAACCGGACGCGCCGGCATCGAGAAGGCTTCGCAGGTACCCGCCTTCTTCGTGCACCGTCAGCGCGACGACTCGTGTATCCGGCTGCTGCGTCTTCAGCCGGCGTGTGGCCTGCACGCCGTTGAGGCCAGGAAGCGAGACATCCATTACCACGACATCGGGTTGAAGCGACGTGGCAGCCGCTACTGCCGCTTCGCCCTCTGACGCTTCACCGACGATTTCAAAACGAGGATCGCTCGCCAGCAGTGCGCGAAGCCCTTCGCGAACGACGGCGTGATCGTCAACCAGCAGCAAGCGAAGGCGTTTATTCATGGTCTGGTCAATCCCGATCCCGAGGGCGCAAAAGGAATGCGAGCGTACACCGTCGCACCGTTGCCCACCGACGATTCAATCGTTGCTGTACCGCCCAGGAGCGCGGCCCGCTCCTTCATCCCAGACAGCCCAAGCTTTGCTGAGTGGGTGAATGGATCGAACCCGATGCCGTCATCCTCGATGATCAGCTGCAGCAGGTTTGGCCGCCGTTCGAGGATAACACTCACACGGTCCGCCTGGGCGTGCTTGACCACGTTCGTCAAGGCCTCTTGGGCGATCCGGTAAATCCCGGTTTCGACGGTTGTAGTCAACTGCAGATCGTCGAGCATGTCGCAATGAACGTCGATTTCGAGATTGGAGCGCGCGGCGACGGCCTCGGCGTAGCTGGTGAGCGCGACACAAAGGCCAAGATGATCGAGCGCGGCGGGCCGTAACTCCAATGCGAGCGTATGCACGTCGCGTCCAAGCAGATCCACGACCCCGCGCAAGTGGTCGATGATGGGAGACGCGTCGGTCTGCTGTCTCAGTTGGGACAGGCGAGCGAGCCCAAGCGACAATGCGACGATGTGCTGGCCCATCTGATCGTGCAGTTCACGCGCGATGCGCTGGCGCTCGCGTTCCTGGGCCGCCACCATTTCGCGCATCAGTGTCGCGCGCGCGTCAGCCACGAACTGCCGCGTCGTGGAGTCGGTGTACATGCGCAGCATGCCCGTGAAACATCCTCGCTCGTCACGCATGACGGTGCTCGACACGCTCGCCAGCATGACCGACCCATCGAGGCGGCGGACTCGCTGCTCCAGTTGTCCGCCGACGCCGGTTTCTTGCTGTTCGAAGGCCCGTCGCGCCTCTTCGATTTCCTCGCTTGGAACCAGCTCGTAGCCGGAGCGGCCAACCAGATCGTCGACCGAACCGCCGAGCATCGCGGCAAACCGGCGATTCGCAAACGTGATTTCGTTTTCGTGATTGACGATGCAGATGCCCTCGTTGGCGGTTTCGATAATCTCGCGGTGGCGTGCTTCACTGACGCGAAGCATTTGGTAGCGGCGGCGGTCCTCGCTGATATCCCAGATCGCTGAGAAGTAGTAGTCGAAATAGTGACCGTGGTGGTCGTGCTGGGGCGACTGCGCCCGAGTCGGCCGCTGACTCACCAGCCGGACCGGCCGCGGCTCCTCGTCGCCCGTGCGCAGACGCAGCTCGCTCGTCGCGGCGCCCTGACGCTCACACTCCTGCAGGTGACGAAAAAACACCTTTGCATCGTCGCGGTAGACATGCGCGAGCAGCGGTCTCCCTGTTCCACGCTGCTCGTCCACGCGCAAGAGCGCGGCGGCGGCCGGATTCAGTTCGATGATGACACCCCTGGGATCGAGGACGATGTACGGAATGGGCATTGCGCCGAACAGATGCAGATACCAGTCGGCGACCGACTCGAGTTCGGCCGCGGTGTCGAGCGAGCGCTGCGCTTGCGCGCGGCGATCTTCGCGCTGAATCGACGGCGCCGTAACCAGCTGCTGCGTCAACGCTCGATCAGGTGGTCCCGTGTGCCGATGTCTCGACACGGCTATGCCTCCGCGGGGCGCGGCCCGTCGGCAAAGGCGAGCACCGCGCCGTCGATGCGGTTTTCCTGATCTTTATCCGGCCGAATGCGGAGCACAGAGGTCGGCGCGCGCCGACTGCCCAGCACGTCGCGACAGACGATCAGCTCCAGCTTGGAAACTGTCGGGTCGGCGGTGAGATCCTGACGGGCGAGGATGCACGAATCGCGCACGATCCTGGAGCGCGAGTCCACGGCGGTGTTTTTTTTCTTGGCCATGCGGCGACCCTAGCCAGGCCACGTGGGTTTGGCGGCGCCGCCCGATCTTACAAGATTTCGACCGCGCGGATGTTAGACCCGCCGTTCATAATACCGCCGCAGCCAGCGGCACAACCCATCAAGTCCCGGGTACAAGACTCGCTCGGTGATGTTCGCTTGATCAAGTTTGTCGCGTATTTCAGCTTTGACGCGCGCCGGGATGATCACCCGGCGGCACAACTCCCCGTACTGCTCGATCCACGACGTCATTTCGGCGTCGGCGCGGGTCAAAAAAGAGAAGAGAGCGTACTGCGCGACGATGCGCTGATCGAGAGAGGGCGGTTCCAGAAACACAAGGCTCGGCGCGTCGCTTAACGCGGCGAGCTCGTCGAGTGAACCGACGGCTGATGCGAGCAGCTCCGGCGTGAAGACGTCGCAGCATTCCTTGGTGAGGGCCTGCTGCAGGCGCTCGGGTAAGAGCGTTTTCGCTTTGACGTAATCGACACACCAGACCACGCCGTCCTCGCGGGCCGCGTCCAAGGCCTCGGTGACGAAGTGCAGCGCGACGAGTGGAGAGTAGGTCCAGTCGAGCAGGCGCGTCGGCAGGCCGTGATGCTGCGCGAGCGCGAGCCAGTGCCAGATTGAATCAAATCGTGCTTCCGGCCGGTCTTCCGCGTACTTGCGAAAGTTCCGAAGCAGATGTTGTTCAACGGGCTTGTCGGCGACGCGAGCGAGCCCATTGCGCAGAGCGTCATTGATACGGCTCACGCCGCGAAAGGCAAGTGTGGAGCGATAGCGATGGAGTGACGCCTGCCAACCGCCGGCGTAGAGATGGTCGAGGGCGTGCTGCCAGTCGGTGGCGATGAGATCGTGCACGTGAGGTTTGCAGGTTTGCAGGTCGCCCTTCGACTTGCGCCGTGCGATCGGGCGCCCGGCTCAGGGCTGGCAGGTTCGCAGGCGGTCACCTGCGAACTTGCCTGCCTCCTTGCGTGCCTTCTCTTACTTGCGCCGCCTGTCCGCCGCCCTCGCCCGCGACGACGAGCGGCTGCTGCTCGATTGGCGCCGCATGCCGCTGCTGCCGCGCGAACGTGACGGCTCTTCCTCGTCCTCCTGGCCTTCCATCTCTTCGCGTCCCTCGTTGGCGGCGTTGAGATTGATTTCCTGCTCGGCGAGGGCGGTGAGCTTTTTGTCCGCCGCCTTCTCCTCTTCGAGCGTTTGGTCGAGCAGGGTGACGACTTCGTCGAGACCGAGCAGGCGCGCCCATGCGGAGCATGTGCCATAGGCGCCAATCTCGTAGTGTTCGACGCGCTGGGCGGCGGCAATGAGCGCGGCGTCGAGGACAGCGCCGGCCTCCTCCTGCTGCATCGTCTCGTTGCCTTCTTCGACAATGCCCATCATGCCGTGGCACGGCTTCGCGCGCGGCTTTTCGCCCAGCGCCTCGAACACCTCCTCGAGCCGCGTGACCTGTTCGCGCGTCTCCTCGAGGTGCATCTCAAACGCTTCGCGCAGATCGTCGTGCGTACTATTCTTGGCCATCTTCGGCAGCGCTTTTAGCAATTGCTTTTCGGCGTGGTACAGATCACGAATTTCATCAACCAGCTTTTCCTGCAGTGTCATGGGTGCTCCTTAACCGAACCTCATAAGCAAACCGAATTTCGAGATGTGGCGAAATTGAGTTTTGGAGAAAATTTGGAGATCGCCAAATTTTCTCCAAATCTCGAAATCTCTACATCTCCACGTTCACGTTTCACTTCTCCTCGTCTGCGATATCAGAGTCGAGATCGCTTTCGACATTCTCGGATTCGAAGTCGGTCTCGCGGGTGAGCCTCGAGTCGCTCTCCTCGTCGCTCATATCTCGACGTTCGCGCTGGCGGCGATCGTCTGCCGTCGACGCCGGCTCCCGGCTGGTCCGCTCACGCGATGAGCCGCCCATACCGGTCGACTGGTCATCGCGGTTGCCCTGCGTTTGACCGACGTCATCAGTGTTCCGCTGGGAGCTCGGCTGTCCCTGCTGGCCACGCGACTGGTTCGACTGGTTGCGATTCTGATCAGCCATGCATTCCCTCCGTACGGGAGCGAGTCTTGGAAAACAAACCCCCGTTCCCGCGCACTCCTCGGGCGCGCGGGTTGATCGCTGCAAGACGCACGCCCGGTGTGTACGCGATGATGTGGGACGCGCAGACCTCAACGTAGGCGTTGATCGGCACAGGTTGGGTCGTCGCGCGTCAGCTGTATGGCTGTTCAGTGGTGTGACGCACTCAGTTGCGCGTGATGCGAATTCCAACACGCGCGACCACGGCGCGCACACACTTTGCACTCAACGTGCGCCAGGCGCCTATGGTGGCTAGGTGCCGCTGCCCAGGACGCTCGGCGCGCAAGTGTACTCTGATCACCCAGCACTCTAAGCACCACGCACCTTAGGTGCCCGAGGCACTTTAGGCACCCGACCTGGAGGATTCAATGGCACGCAAAGTTGGGATCAGCAATCGGGAGACACCGGAGCAGGAAGAACGCGCGCGGCACCAACATCCGCCGGCGAGCCGCGAGTCACCGCCACCGCAGGATGCGGCAGGACGAGTGGGCGAGCTGCCGATGGACAAGGTCCCCAATCGACATACGTCGCACAAGGCCGGAAGCCGTTCGATTGCGCAGAAGGAAGATCGGGCGCGTTACCCGGATCGGTCCGCTCCGCCGACCAGGAAGGTCGCCGGCGCGTTCGGCAAAGAACCGGAGGATGTCAGCGCTGGAAG
>JBKPAJ010000229.1:0-18857 GCA_046726375.1 Acidobacteriota bacterium | reverse complement strand
TCGATTCCCGGACGCCCTAACCCGCGTTTGAGGAGGGTGTTGAAGCTGAACGCGGGCAGATGGCCCTCATAAAACACGATCGGATGGCGTAACGCGATGGGCTGGCTGTAGTACGCCTTCTCGTCGATGAGATCGAAGATTGCTTTCGAGCGCGCGCGCCCGCGGTTGTAGCGTTCAATGAATGCGTCTCGTGCAGACGCGATGGCTGTGGTCGTCATGTAACTCTGTTGGATGCAGCCAGCACTATGCTGGTGTACCCATTTTGCACGGCGCCACCGTATCCAGCACAGGTCATGCGGCATCTGACATAGTCGAGATGGAACTGATGGGCGGCGAGGACGCGATGAGGGCATTCGTTCTTCCGTTGTTGATCGGGGTGATCGCGGGGCTGCGAGGGATGACCGCGCCCGCCGCGGTGAGCTGGGCCGCCCGTGTTGGCTGGCTCGATCTGGCCACCAGCAGGCTCGCGTTCCTCGGGTATGCCTTCACGCCGTGGATATTTACCGCGTTGGCGTTGGTGGAGCTCGTTACCGATCAACTGCCAACGACTCCGAGTCGTACAGTGCCGATCCAGTTCGGTACGCGGATTCTCATGGGCGGTCTATGCGGTGCCGCCATCGGGGCCAGCGGCGGAGGGCTTGTCATGGGTCTCATCGCCGGCAGCGTTGGGGCAATCATTGGCACGTTGGGCGGCCGCGCTTTTCGCGCGCGGTTGGCTGCCGCGTTTGGCAGCGATCGTCCCGCAGCTCTGATCGAGGATGTGATCGCGATCGGGGGCGCGTTTCTCATCGTGTCGGTGCTCGGATGACGTCGTTCGACGCGATCATCATCGGCGCCGGCCAGGCCGGTCCCCCGCTTGCCGGCCGCCTCACTGCCGCAGGGATGAGCGTCGCGTTCATCGAGCGGAAGCTTTTTGGCGGCACGTGCGTCAATACCGGCTGCATGCCCACGAAAACGCTGGTCGCGAGTGCGTACGCGGCGCATCTCGTGCACCGCGCGACGGAGTATGGCGTTGTCGTCGCGAGCCCGGCACAAGTCGACATGCCGAAGGTTAAAGCGCGTGCGGATGCGATTTCGGCCAACTCTCGTTCGGCCATCGAGAAAGCGCTGCGAAGCATGCCGCGCTGCACCGTCTTTCATGGTCACGCGCAGTTCGAAACGCCGAATGTCGTTCGGGTCAATCAGGAGCAATTGACCTCCTCGCGCATCTTCATCGACGTCGGCGGGCGCGCGCTGGTGCCGGATATGCCGGGGATCGGCGACGTGAAGTACCTGACGAACACGTCAATCCTCGCTCTCGATCATGTTCCGCAACACCTCGTCATCGTGGGCGGCAGCTACGTCGGCCTCGAGTTCGCGCAGATGCATCGCCGATTTGGCGCCGAGGTGACGGTCATCGAAAGGGCGCCACGTCTGATTGCACGCGAAGACGAGGACGTGTCCGATGAGGTGCGCCACATCTTCGAACGGGAAGGCATTACGGTTCATACCGATGCGACATGTATCGGCCTCGCCCCAAATGCGCTGGGTGTGGCTGTAACCGTCGAATGTGCGGACGGCCCTCCGGAGTACGTGGGCTCACACGTCCTCCTCGCGGTGGGTCGCCGCCCCAACACTGACGACCTCGGTCTTGATAAGGCTGGTGTCGCCACCGACTCGAAGGGCTACATCACGGTCAACGATGATCTGTCAACGAACGTCCCCGGAATCTGGGCACTCGGCGACTGCAACGGCCGCGGGGCGTTCACGCACACGGCTTACAACGACTTCGAGATCGTTGCCGCCAACCTGCTCGACGGCGAGCGTCGCACCGTACGGGACCGTGTGCCTGCCTATGCGTTGTATATCGATCCGCCGCTGGGGCGGGTCGGCATCACGGAAGCACAAGCGCGGACGAGTGGTCGCCGGCTTCTCGTCGGCAAGCGTCCGATGAGTCGTGTAGGGCGCGCGATCGAGAAGGACGAAACGCAAGGGTTCATGAAAGTTGTCGTCGATGTGGACACCAGGAAGATCCTCGGCGCAGCGATTCTCGGCACCGGCGGGGATGAAGCGATCCACGGTGTGCTCGACATCGTCAACGCCGGCGTGTCGTACGACGTGCTGCAGCGTGCCGTGCCGATCCATCCGACGGTTTCGGAGCTGATCCCGACGCTGCTTGCCGAAATGAAATCGGTTGAGTGAGTGGCGTCTCGTCAATGTTGCTCGAGCGCGGCGCGGTCCCACGCGCCCAAATTCGCGGCCGCGTCGTATGTGGACTGCAGGAATTCGAGCAGTGCCTCGTCGGGTGTCGCCGACTCGCGCACTCGCGCGTAAGGCAGAATGTATTCGCGAAAGTCAGGACTATAGAAGGCGCCGTCCGGACCAACGCGCGCCTGCGCGAAGCCGGCAGGCTCCGGATACGCGTAGGCGTAGAACGCCGCGTAATCCACGGGCGCCGTGCCTGACCAGAATCCGCAGCTGCTCACTTCGTGCGAATACGCTTCTCGGGTGATGATGTCCGGCAGGTTTGGTATTCCGCCGGGATGCGGCGGCGCGCTGCGCCCTGAGAATCGTGTGACCGCAAGATCCATCCCGCCCCAGAACAAGTGGATCGGACTGCACTTGCCGATGAAGCGAGCACGGAAGTGCAACATTACACGTTGGGCCTGTAGCAACATCCGCCAGAATCGATGCACCGCGTGAGGGTCATACTCTCGGTGCGATTCGTCCTGGGCAAACGGAATCGCATCAACCACCTCATTGGGTCGCGCAACAATGTGCACGGGCAAATCCAGCCGATTCAGTTCGTCCATGAGCCGGTGGTAAAAGGTGCTGACGCTCTGCGGCTCGAGGGCGAAACCGCCGCGGCGACCATCGCTCGCGGTAATCGCGAGGCGATGATCGAACAGATCGAAGTCGATTTGAAACTGCCTGTTGCCGTGCGGAATCAGCGCGGTCGTGAGCCCACGCGAGGTGACGTAATGTGTGGCATGCCACGAGTGGTTGATCCACGGTGTCTGCACGAGTCGAACCTTGCCGGCGATTTGGAGCCACCTGTGCAAGGTGTCGCGGGTTGCGAGCCATTCGTGCAATTCGAGCGCGGGCCAGGTCTCGCTGCGGTGTTGGGCCATGCGGTGATGGTAGTGCTACGCAAAGCCATGAAACAAGAACTGTGCTCCTGGTTTGAGGCGATCAGCGACCTCACGCCGCCGCGCAACGCGAATGCGGGGCTACCGATCGAGCATGACCCTGAACCATCGCGTGGCGGGGCCCTCACCAGCTCGAGGATGTGTCGCTCTCAAGTGTCGGCGGCACACTGCTCGGCCGCGCTGTCCAAAGATCGCAGGGGGGATTTCCCTTCCGTTCGCGACCATACGTGAGTGACCGGCAAGACAGATTGCGAACAGCAGAGGAGATCACGATGAATACTCGCAGAGCTTCACGTCTGACACTTCTGTGCCTACTCCTCGGGGCGGCCGCCTGTACGAGCCAGCCCACTGCGCCTTCCAGCTTGGCTTCAACACAGTCCATTGGTTCAGCGAGCGCCACATCATCCGCGACAGCCGGAGGCGCCGTTACCTCACCGTCGCGATTTGGGGACCGCACGCCCGGCGTCATCTATGTGACGCGTCAGGGACTCTATTACGACACGTTCGTGGTCAAGGATCCATTGCCGATGAGCGGCAAGTTCCAGCTCCTGGTGAGTGGCGAAACCGAATTCGGCCCAGGCCAGCCCGGCTATCTGGGTGGACGCTGGTGGGAGGATGAGAACGGCAACGGTGTTCAGGATCCTGACGATCACTACTTCCTGTGCCCGCTATTGCCGCCGGGACGGACGACACGCTAGCGACTGCTTGATGTCCAACGCGTATGCTGCCGCAGCATGCCTCGATCGACGATCAGCGCAGCGCCGGTTCTAATTTTTGCAGTGACCTTGGCGATTTCGCTGACGTCGCTGCCGGCGGCAGCGCAAGACGAACAGCGCCGTTTCGCCGGCGGATTGTTTGGGGTTGCGACCTTGTCTGCAGATGCGCGGTCGGTCACTACCACATCCGATGCAGCAATCTCGCTCTACGACCCGAAAAACGGTCCAGCCCTGAACGTATTCGCCGGCTTCCACCTCGCGCAATATTTCAGCGTTCAAGCCAACTGGATGTGGAATCGGAATGACCTCATCCTGGTCTCGTCGTTCGTCACGCCACAGGGCGGGGGGTTTTACGAGCAGCACCGTCATAGTCGTCAACATGCGATCGTTCTCGACGGTCTGATCTATTTCCGTAGCCTGAACAGCGCGGTTCGCCCTTATCTCGGTACCGGGCTGACACTGCTGCACTTCTCGAGCCGCGACGTGATTGGCTCGTCGGCTCACGGCCTTGCTCCTCCGATCGGCGATATCGCATCCACTCACATCGGCCTGCGTTCTCACGTTGGCATCGATTGGAGGCTGTCGCGTCATGTGAACTTCCGCTACAGCTTCAGCGAGACCATCAGCGGTAACCCGATTAGTCCCGCGCTGACGCCGCCGGCATCGCGTCGTCTCATGAATTTCCAGAACCTGTTCGGATTCGTCGGCCGCTTCTAGTCGCGGTGGAAGTCCGAATAGGGGCAACCTGGCCAGAATATCGGCGCATGGTCCATTCGCTCTGCCAGCACACGCGCATGGCAGATTCGGCACGGGTTCATCGAACGAATGCCGGTTCCAACGGGCAACAACGTGAGGGCGTTCTCGAACACACACAGGTGACGCCCCGCTCTTTTACTGGCGGCGAGATCGAGCAGCGATCCAGACGCTGACATGTGCGCCACGAGCGCTGAATAGATCTTCGCCTTGAGCCTTGCTGGCGCACGCTCCTCCGCGACGTCGCCGGTCACCGCCGCAAGCTGTTCGAACAGTTCGTCTGACATCGTGCTACTCCTTCATCCAGAGCTCTTTGAAGCTGGCGCGTGCCCGCGCGAGCATCCGCTCGACACTCTTCTCGGTGGTCCCGATGGCGACGGCCATGTCGCGTGTGCTTCGCCGTTCCCAGTACCGCCACAACAGGACTAAGCCGTAGCGTTCGGGCATCCGTGCGAGGACGCGTCGTGTCTTGGCGCGTACGCGCGCCGAATCGATTCGTTCATCCAGCAGCGCCGGTTTCGCGAGCGATCTGTCTTCGACAGCATCCAAGGCGTCGAGCGCTTCGAGTGAACGAAGTCGCTGCCGATAGACATCTTCGATCTTGTGGCGCGCGATCGCGACGAGCCACGTCCTGAGCGAAGACTGTGCCTGAAATCCTGACAGGCCATTCAAAGCGGCCAGAAACACGTCCTGCACCACATCGTCAACGAGGTCGGCGCGCGGTGTCAGCCGATGGCGAACATAGGCGTACACGGCGTCGATGTGCGCAGCGACAAACTGGGCGGCTGCCTTCCGATCGTTTTGAAGGATTGACCGAACGAGCTCACGCTCGTCAGCGCCGGCAGCCGATGGTTCGACGCGAGGTTGAGACTGGCTGGCGATATCAGGCGGTTGCGGGTTCACACTTGAATTGTCGGCAACGAACGGATTGTCCCCCGCGCCGCTCGATCAATAATCGCTCGCATCACCGCGTTCTCGAGACCGGCGCGCGCTCGAGCCGACCAGCTCTGGCAGCGACGCGCAGCGAGTCTGTCGTGTTGGCTGCCATCGGTCTTCGCAAAAAATTTCGGTCGGTGAGGCGACGTTTGACTCCAAACCCCGCGGACCCTGAGACAATCCTTCTATGAACACGCTCGGCCGGTCGATCGCATTGAAGGGGGAGTTACGCGCATCGGAGGACATTACGATCGAGGGACGTGTCGAGGGCCCGATCTTCTGCGAGAACGGCTCCGTGGTCGTCTCCGCGTCGGCAAACGTCACAGGACGGATCCTTGCCCGGGACATCATCGTGTTTGGCCGTACGAGCGGTCAGCTGATCGCCACCAAAGTCGTCGATGTCCGCCCTGACGCGATCGTAACGGGACAGGTCATCGCCAAGAGCTTCATTCTCGATGCGGGGGCCTTCTTCACTGGTCGCGTCGCGCCGCAGCAGCTCGAGGCCGCGATCGGGGTCGCGCGCTACCAGCAGCGGCAGCACGCCGAGACGGAAGAGATCTGCTGAGGGCTCCCGTTGAAGGCTCGAGTTGGCTCCCGCAAGACGATCCGCTAAGTCGAATCACACGCCCCACTCCGATCCAGCGGTGGTTTGATCTTGTCGCACGACGCGAGCAGGTTCGGATACTTTTCCCGGTTCTCTTGCGGGCCAATGCTCAAGGCGCCAATCGTGTTGCCGTGGTAGGCCTCGTCGAGTGTAAGAAATCGGCGTCGCTTCGTGTCGAGCCAGGAAATCGATGTATTTGCGGCTGCGGATTGAAGACGTAACTGCCGCAGGCGCACGCGACGGTGCGCTCGACATCTTTTCGCGCCCGAGGTATCGCTCGGTAGCCATGGAGCCGCTGTCTGCAAGGCGACGGCCTAACTGCAATGGCTTTCGAGCGTAGTCGCTATATCATTGCGACCGCGCGCCGACGCGCGGGGAGAACTGACCATGCTGCGGAGATTCTGTGCGGTGGTGTTCGTCGCCAGCGGTCTGATGCTCGCGTTTGCCAGCTTGCCACGTGGGTCGTCGCCGATCAGGCCGGTGATGGCGCTGAACGTGTCGTTCAAGCGCGCCCAGTCTTCCAGCCGGACCGGCGCGATGTTGCTCTCGCTCGTCGCGTCCACCCGCTGGCGCAGCTCCATCAGGCGATCGCCATCGGGGAACGGCAACGGACGCAGGAGCACCGCGTCAAGCGCAGAAAAGACTGCGCTGTTTGCGCCGATCGCAAGCGCCAGCGTCAGGACGACGGTGACTGAGAAGAGTGGTGTCCGGGCTAAAGCGCGGATCGCGTAACGCAGGTCGCGCAGCAACGCGTCGAGAGCCATCTCGTGGCTTAGACGCGTCAAAAGGCAGCCGGATAGCATCGCCGTGGCAGGAACGCGCGAAAAGGGATCTGCCCCTTTTTCCATACCGCTACTCGGAGCGCAGGGCTTCGAGCGGGTCCACTCCGATCGCCCGGCGCGTCGGTACGTAGCTCGCGAGCAGAGCCACGACAACGATAAATACCGACGCGCCGCCAAACGTGACGGGATCGGTCGGCGTGATGTTGTAGAGCAACGACCCGATCACGCGCGTCACGCCGAAGGATCCGATGAGCCCAAGCACGATGCCGACCGCCGCCAGCCGCAGGCCCTGACCGACAATCAAGCCGACGACGTCACGACGATCGGCGCCGAGTGCGACGCGCACGCCGATTTCCTGCGTGCGCTGCGAGACGGCATAGGCCAGCAATCCGTAGACGCCCGTCACCGCGAGCAGCAAAGCCACGGCACCAAACGCGGAGAACATCCAACCGAACAACCCAAACTGCCACGAGCCGAGACGCTTCACTTCCTCCATCGGTCGCACGGCAAAGAGTGGAAGTGTGGCGTCAAGGCGTCGGATCTCTTCGCGCACACTCGCCGTAATGCTGGCTGGATCGCCAGAGGCGACGCGAATCGTGAGGCCGGTGTTTGGCGTCGCTGCATACGGGTAGGGCACGTACGCGTTGGCCGGGGCGGCCTCGTCGCCAGGATTGATTTCGAAATGACGAAAGTCGCGAACGATACCGATGATGGTGAACGAATCGGTGATGGCCGGATCTTTGATACGGAACCGGCCGCCGATCGGATCCTCGTTCGGCCAGAAGCGCGCCGCCATCGTCTCGTTGATCATCGCGACGGGCTGACGCGCTTGTCCTTCCGCCGCCGTGAACGTGCGTCCGCGCGAGAGCGGGACATGCAACGTCTCGAGCAAGTGCGGCGTGACGGCGGTGAAGCCGAAGAAAGGCTCCTCGCCGGCCGGAAAGGTGCGCCCTTCGATGAGGAGACGCCCGCCACCGCCGCCGCCGCTGAGCGGAACGAGATTGGACGCGAATGCGGCAGTCACGCCCGGCAGCGATTCGATGCGCCGCATGATCTCGTCGGCTCGCCGCGCGCGCGTGTCCTCTTGCGCGTACTCGTCGCCGGTCATGTAGAAGCGCAGCGTCATCAGCCGCTCGGCATCGAAGCCGACATCGGCGTTCCGAAGATTGATGAAGCTGCGCACGAACAACGACGCGCCAACGAGCAGGATAAGCGATAGGGCGATTTCGCAAACCACCAGGCCGTTGCGCAGCCTCGCTCGTGGACCGACGCCGCCGGTGCCGCGGCCGCCTTCTTTGAGGGCGCTCTGCAGATTCAAGCTCGCCGTCTGCAGCGCCGGTGCGAGACCAAAGACGATTCCCGTAACAAGGGCCACGGCAATGGTGTAAAGCAGGACCGTGGTGTTGATTTCCCAGTCGATGAGATACGGAATGTCGTCCGGCGGGATGGCGCGGCGCGTGAGCTCGTTCCCGACATACGCGATCGCCACACCCGGCGGCACGGCCAGCATCGCCAGCAAGATCGCTTCGGTCAGGAGCTGCCGCGCGATCCGGAGACGTCCCGCGCCGATCGCCGCGCGAATCGAAATCTCGCGGCGGCGCACCGCGGCACGCGCCAGCAACAGGTTGGCCACGTTCGCACACGCGATGATCAGGACGAGCGTGACGGCGCCCATCATCGTGAGGAGAACGAGCCGCACGTCAGCTGGGAGGAACATCTCTTTCATGGGCCGGATGACGGCGGACCATTGATCGTTGGTGGTCGGGTAGTCGCGAGCAATCCCTGCCGCCACCGCCTTCAATTCCTCGCGCGCTCGGTCGATCGACACGCCCGGTGCAAGCCGAGCCACCACCATCAAGCTTCGTCGATCGCGCGGCTCGTCGGTTGCCAACGGCGCCAGCGCCACCCACATCTTCTGGTTGAGTGGGAACTCGAAATTCGGCGGCATGACGCCGATGACCGTATGCGGGCGTCCGTTCACTGACACTGAGCGGCCGATCACCGCAGGATCAGCGCGATAACGGAGTTGCCAGACCTCGTCACTCAGCAGGAGCACGGGTTCGGCACCCGGCCGATCGTCCGTGGCCACGAAGTCGCGGCCGAGCGCCGGCTTCACGCCGAGTAGCGAAAACAATTCCCAGGAAATCGCGGCGCCGTCGTAGCGCTCGGCGTCGCCGCGGTCCGACAACGCGAAGCTGCGCTGCGAGATCCCGGCACCAGTTGTAAACGAACGGCTCCGCTCGCGCCAGTCGCGAAGAGTCGCGTACGAGACGCCCGCGCGGCGAATGCCGCTTTGCGGGTTGGCCTCGTTCAACTGCATGATCCGGTCGGGATCGTTGAACGGCAGCGGCTCGACCAGCACGCCGTCAACCACACTGAAAATCATGGTGTTGACGCCGATGGCGAGCGCCAGACAGATGGTCGCGACCGCCGCAAATCCAGGACTGCACCGAAGCGTGCGGGCGGCGTAGCGGAGGTCCTGCAGCAGCACGATGTGATTAGACGCTGTCGCTCACGCGAAGTTCTGCGGCGCCACCGCCGTGAGAAAGGGGTCTGACCCCTTTGTCGGCCGTGAAGCGTCGAAAACGGGATCAGACCAACTTGTTCATTTCTCCGCGAAGCAGTAGAAGTAGCCATTCCCGCCAGTGCTCACCAGATTCGCCTGGCTGCACCCGCGGCTCGGGTGGGCGGAATTCCACGACGTGTTGCCGCCACCCGTGCGGTCGTGATGGCCTAACTGCACGCTGCCAGTGCCGTCGGCGTTGCTCGTGTAATTCGTGCACGTGTGATCCGCCGCATCCGTGAAGGCGCGTCCCGCCGTCGTGGACCCGGTGAGGATGTCGTGTTGATTGGGTGTCGAGCCGACGCCATTAACCTGTTCACCCTTCTCTGTGAGGGCAGTGGCGCGCGTCAGATTGTTGCCAAGTTGTGCGAGCTCCACCGTGTCGCCATGCAGATGCGCGAGATCGCGCGCGATGACCTGCCCTTTCACGTTGGCCCACGGGCCGGCGCCGATCCGATCGCGGGCGTTTACGGCGTTGGGGCCCTGCGTACTCAGATAGGCGCGCCATGTGCGACTGCCGGCGCCCGCGGCAGCAGCAAGCTGCTGGCAGTGCGCGTCCGCACCAGCAAGCCCGCCGAGGTTGCCGCCATCCTTCGGCGCGCTCGTGATGAAGAACCCCATCGGCTGCGGAGGCGTCGTCGGCTGTCCGCCGCGCCCGGCCGGTGCTTGCTCGAATGCGATCACCGGCAACACCGCCAGCACCGTAAGAGCGATAAGACAAGACACCCTGGTCATGGCCATCTCCTTTGTCACGCCATCGCGGCAACTTTCAACCTGAACTTTGAATTTTGAACTTTGAACTCCCACTGGCCGCAGAGTATGTGATGTAACGATGCCGCTTCGCAAGCTGCGGCCGCGCGGCGCTTTGGTGCCGTCAACGTGGGGCGCGCTGCCACTCGTCGCGGGATTGTCCCCAGATGTCTACCGCGACGTCCTGAAAGGGCGGCGGCAGTAATCCCTCGCCGAGCTTCCGCGAACCAAGCCTGCGCGCCACGGCCTGTGATGCGAGGTTCGCCGGATCGATGCAGTGAATGACACGCGACCAGCCGAGATGATCGAACGCCCAATCGATCGCGGCGGCCGCGCCTTCAGTCGCGTAGCCACGCCCCCAACAGTCGCGCACGATCGCCCATCCCACCTCGGTTCCCGGCCAGCCTTCCGGCATCCACGGTCCAAGACGGCCCACCCAACGCCCCGTCGATTTTTCAACGACCGAGAACATCGCAAATCCCTGCGCGTGCCATGCACCGATCATCGTCATCAGCGCACGCCAGCTCACCTCGCGCGGCATCACGCCGCCGATGAATCGCGCCGTCTGTTCGTCGGCCATCATCTCAGCCCACGCATCCAGATCCTGGGCACACGGCAGACGCAGCAGCAAGCGAGGGGTTTCAATTCGCAGCCGATCGAGGGTCACGGGAACGAATGTTACCCGGTCGTCAGCTATTCGTGTCTCAGCGCGACGATGGGATCGACGCGCATTGCGCGCCGAGCCGGCGAACTTCCACTATTTCGTTGCCGGCCGACGATTCATCAGCACCGCGGTCGTCGATGCGGATCGGCCCTACCTGATGGTGAAGTGCCGCTCCGCAATATCGGACACGAGCGCACCGCTGCCCGCGGCGGTATCTGCAGATAACCATGTGTACGTACCGGCTGATTGCAAGGCGTGCGATCACGCCTCGGAAGTTCACTGGCATGACGTTCTGCGCCAGCGGCGCAATGCCTGCCACGAAGCCGCGGGGCGTCCACGACAGCAACTGGCCGTTCGGCAGACGCAACACCAGGTAAGCATTCACCCTCGGCGACGCCGTGCCCGGCGTCATCGAAAGCGAGACTTCCATCACGTCTCCAGCCCGGAACGTTGGCGCGTTGAGCGTGGTCGTAAGACCAAGGTGCACCAGGCGTGCTCCTTGGCCTGTCTCACATCCACGAGCGACCGCCAGATTCGTGTCAACCTGCGATCCGTGCCGCCTTCAGGATTTTGATCGGCGGCGTCAGCCGCTGCGCTTCGGTGTTGGTGGTTCGATTGTTGGACGAAGACGCCATCTGAATTTTTCTGACCACGTCCATGCCGGAGATGACGTGGCCAAACGCGGCGAAGCCCTGGCCATCTGGATTCCGGTTGCCACCGAAATCAAGCGACGGTTGATCGTTGATGCAGATGAACCAACCGGATGTCGCGCTGTCGGGCGCACCACGCGCCATTGAAATGACACCGTCCTTGTGCAGGATGCCGCTCCTGTTGGTTCGTTCGAGTGCGATCGGCGGAAACCCGTCTTTCGCCTTGTCCGGATTCACACCGGCCTGGATCACCTCGATCTTCACCGTGCTCTCCGGCTGGTTGTCCATCTTGACCGTGCGATGCCAGGTTCCACCGTCGTAGTGGCCAGCATCGACGTACTTCAGAAAGTTTGCGGACGTCACCGGCGCGCGCCCGGTATCGACTTCGACGACGATGTCGCCGAGTTCGGTTTGCACCTGAACCCGAACCGCGTCGGGGTTGGCCGAGGATGGCTTACTCTGCGCCTGCATGCTCGCCGGCGCCGACATGGCGACGGCGAACATGAGGAGCAGCGTGGCAGGCGTGATTCGCGTCATGAGCGCCGGCGTAGCCCTAATCAGAATCGGTACGTCGTCGCAAACTGGAACTGCCGCCCGGGAAAGACGTTTGCGCCTCCCGAGTGTTCACCGAAACGTGCGTGACCGACGGTGTTGAAATAACCGCCCGCGAGCAGGTTTTGATTATTGAAGGCGTTGAACACATCCGCCCGAACCTCGAAGTGATCGGATCCGATGGCGAAGACCCGCGCGAGCGTGATGTCGGCATAGTTGATGAACTTGCCGCGTTCGGTGTTGCGCGCGCCGGGGCGGCTGAATTGGCACCCGCGGCTACTGCATCCGCCGGTGAGTCCGCCGCCGGTTGGGTCGCCGGCGTAACGGATGGAGTACGGACTTCCGCTCTGGTGATGGGACACTGCGCTGAGACGCCAACCGTTCAGTACCGGACCCGAACCGGGCAGGTTCCACGACAAGTTCGTCACGAGATTGTGCGGCGTGTCGGCGCCGGTCGGTCCGCGATCGAGCTCGGGATCCGAGCTGTCTTCAGGCGAGAACCAGTGATTGAGACGATCCTCCGACTTCGACAGGGTGTACGACGCGCCAAAGATCAACGGCGCGGTGCGATGCTGCAGCGAGAAGCGAATGCCTTCATACCACGAGCGCCCCTCGTTGGTGAGCAGGTCCATGCGCCGGAAGCCGTTCGGCACCGGCAGAATCGGACGCGTCGCATCGGCTTGCGCCTGTGTGCGGATGGTCGCATTCGGGTTGGGTGCGAGCGCCGCATTCAGCACGTCTTTCGGAATCGGCTGCGCCTGGTTCATGTCGAGGAAGCCGTGCTTGACGCCGCGGTTGATGTTGGCGTCAACCGCAATGCTCGTCCGCGCTCCGAGCTGATGCTCGAAACCGATGTGCCCCGTCCACGCGTGCTCGTTCTCGAGATCGGGCGAGATCTCCTGAATGTCGCGCGGCGGCAACACCGCTCCAGGTGGGAAGGCGGGCAGCGCGTTGGGGTAAATGGGAAACAGCGGATCGCTCGGCGTCAGCGACACCGTCACCTGTCCGTTGCGCCCGCCGACGCCGCCCTTGACGATGGTGAAAATCGCATACTGCTGCGTGAATCGTCCGACGCCGCCGCGGATCGCCCACCTCTGATCACCCTTGGGGTCCCACGCGAAGCCAATGCGCGGATCCAGGTTGTTCATGTCGGTGCCCGCTGGCCAGTCGGGGATGTCCTTGACGATCTCGACGTCGTAGCGCAAACCGAGATTCAAGGTCAGGTTATTGTGGACGCGCCAGTCGTCCTGGAAGAACCCCGCCAGGACGTAGGCCTTGGGAAACATCAGCGCCGCTTCGGGCACCAGCGCGAACGACTGCTGGAATTGGAAGGGCGTCGGCGCGACGGCAGGAGAACCGGTGAATCGGTACACGCCATTCTGCAGCGGCTGATAGAGCTGCTTGGTCACGTCGTAGGTGAACGACGCGCCGGTCTTCATCGAGTGGTTCCCCTTCCAAAGCGACACCGTATCCGAGATGTCGTAGGTCTCCTCCGGCAGCACGCCCCATGTGCCGAAGTCGTAGCCGCCGGTCGTGGAGTAGCCAGTGCGCTGAATCGAAACGCAGTTGCACTTTGCGGCGCGCTTGTCGGTGTAGCGCGAGTACTGTCCGCGCACCTCGTTGAGGAAGCGATCGGAGACGACAGTCAGGAAGTTGCCATGCACCGTGTCGACGTTGTTGTCCCAGAGGAAGCCGGTGCCCGGCAGCTGCAATCCGCCGCTCTCGTTGTCTTTTTTCCAGCGGACCATGTTGTAGCGCACGCCGAGTGAATTCTTCGCCGAGAAGCGAATATCGCCTTTGAAGTGGCCCTGGTGTTCATCGGCCGGTGTAGGCACGACGAGACCGAACGCCTCCACCGCGGTGACCACCACCTGACTACGCTCGCGGCGCCGCTCGTAGCTGCCAAAGTAAAACGCCTTATCGCGAATGAACGGTCCACCCACCGTGGCGCCAAACTGCTGCTGGTTGTACGGCGCCTTCACCGGCGTCAGCGGAGGCCGCGCGTCCCAATCGCCCGGCCGCACCATGACGAAGGCCGAGCCGTTGAGCTCGTTGGTGCCGCTCTTGGTGATCATGCTGGAGACGCCCGCCGAGTGGCCGCCGAATTCAGCCGAGAACTGATTCGTGATCAACTGCACCTCTTTGACCGTCTCGATTGCAAATCCGCTCGACCCGAGCTGCGGCGCGCGCTG
This sequence comes from Acidobacteriota bacterium, assembly GCA_046726375.1. GTDB lineage: Bacteria > Acidobacteriota > Vicinamibacteria > Vicinamibacterales > UBA2999 > DASPWV01. Next base: position 4,567 of record JBKPAJ010000229.1, on the reverse strand, counting down.
CAGCGTCAACCACTTCGAGTGGTTGTTGGTGCCATCGACGTAGGTGCCGAAATTCCACACCTCCTGTCCGCCCACGTTGACCGCGTTGGATCCCGTTCCCGCGGCGACGACGTTGGAGTCGAGCGTGAGGAGACGGAAATAGTTGCGCTCCTTCACCGGCAGGTTCTCGAACGCGGTCCGATCAATCGTGCTTGAGACTTCCGATGACGTTGTTTGCACCGTCGGCGCGTCGCCGGACACGGTGATCGTCTCCTGCACAGTGGAGAGCTTGAGTGAGAAGTTCAGCACCACATTCTGGCCCGCGTTGAATCGCAGGTTTTCGCGAATTTCGCTCGCAAACCCGGCGAGCTCGACCTGCACTCGGTATAGGCCTTCGGGCGGAAGCGCGCGCGCGACGAATCGTCCGTTGAGGTCAGTTGTGACAGTCCGCGTAAGACCAGTGGAAACGTTGTGGATGGTCACCGAGGCACCGGGCAACACCGCCTGTTGTGCGTCGACAACCGTGCCTTCAAGCGCGAACGTCGGATTCTGGGCCAGGGCTGATTCCAAGCAACCAGCGAGCAGGATCAATGCGAGAGCGTGAACGTACCGCATAGGCGCCCTCCGGAACATCACCTACACACACCGCGGCCATGACAACACGTGGCAGGTGTCGCGAATCGTATCAGATTAGGTCAGGTCGATTGGCACAGTTCGTTGGTGCGTTTGCAGCGGCCTTGGTACGAGCGTAGGGCCCGATGGTGGCGGCGTGGAAGGCGACCTGGTAGTCGTATGAAGCAACGCGCGCCGAAACTCACTCACCAGCTTGCTGGACGAAAACGTTTGCACGTTCTCAATTTCGAAGCCGCGTTGGCTCTCGTCCGGCAAACCGCTTTACGTGAGCGTCTGCAAAAACGCTTTCGCGTCTTCACTGGCGATCACGCTCGACGTCCTGCTGCTCGAGAACCGTCGCGATCTTCTTTCCCGCGAATGTGTGCATCTTCGGTCCGCGCGTTGCAGTGCGTCTTCTTGCGAAGACGCGCCGCATGACGCCAACGAATCTACCCGCATTCCCGGACCAACAAAGCTGACTCGTGCCTTCCGGCGCGCGCAGCGTTGCCGAATGTAGTGTGGTGATCGTGTGCTGTCAAGCACGATCATGCACGCGCCGCAAATATTTTTTCGGCAGCGTGCGGCGCCTTGATACGGTCACATCCCCTAATGCAGGGACGCGGGCGCAAAGCCATCCAGATCTCGCCGCGCGGCATCATTGTCGGCGCGATCGGCCCGGTATCGTGATCGGTGCGGCGGCCTTCACCTGACTCCAAATCCGTCGCCCAACCTTGTCGGCCTCCGCGATGATGCTGGCCTCGTCAAGCGTCAACACCTTGCGATTGCGCATGACGAACTGGCCGTCGACCATGGAGGATTCGATGTCGGACGGCTGACCGTTGTGGATCCACGCGGACACGAAGCGTCCCGCCGGTACGAGATGCGCCTGTAAGGTGTCCACGACCAAGATGTCGGCCTTCTTGCCAACTTCGAGCGAGCCGAGGAGCTTTGCTTGCTGCACTGCGCGCGCGCCGCCTTGCGTTGCGTCTTCCAGCATGTCTTCGGGTTGAGGCCGAACGCCGGGGAACGCATCGTTGCGCGAGATCCGTTCCGTGAGCAGGGCGACCCTCATGACCTCGAAGAGATCGTTGGTGTTGTTGTCGGTGCCGTTCGCGATCGGGCAGCCCGCCGCGCGCAGACGTGCGATCGGCGGAATGACGCCTCGATTCCCTGCCATGGCAGCCTGATGCGACACAATCGTGCCCGACTTGCCCAGCAGCGCGATGTCGGCATCGTCCACGTAGCGACAGTGCGCCGCAAACAATCGTGGGCCGAGGAAGCCGTGCTTCGCGAGAAACGCCGGCGGACTCACGCCGTGGTGTCGCTTCATGAAATCGACCTCGGCGCGGCTCTGCGACAGGTGAATCGTGTATCCAAGATCGTGTTTCTCAGCGAACGCACGGACGGCCTGTAGCAACGCGGGTGACGCGGTCTCGGCGAGCGCGGCTGCTGGGAACACGCTGATACGTCCCTGATTCGCACCGTGCCACTTGCTGAACAAGTCGTCGATGCGCTGCAGACCCTCGTCTCGCAGCTTGGGCGAGAACCTGGGAGTTTCACTCTTGGCGAGCCCCTCAGGAGACATTGGGCCAGGAACGTTCTCGCTGTCGCGGACCGACTCGGCGCACACGCAACGGAGGCCCGTCTTCGCTAAAGCGGCGGCATGGCGGCTGATGCCTCCGGAATTCTCGACGATCGTGGTGGTGCCGGTGCGGATGGCCTCCAACGCGCCGACCGTCACCATCAGCGTGGCTTCTTCGCCCTGAAGAAGGGAGTTGGGCTGGACGGCCAGGCGTGCGGAGTTGGGGAACCCGAAGTCTTCGTTGAAACCACGGGCGAGCGTCGCCGCGAGATGCGCGTGGCAGTTGATGAAGCCGGCAACGAGAGCCTTTCCGCGTCCGTCGTAGACCTCGGCGTTCGAATACGTCTTCAGAATCGAATCAGTGGGACCGATCGCTGCGATCTTGTCGCCTTCGACGGCGAGCGCGACGTCGTCTTGAACGGCATCGACGTTCGCGACGGTGGTATGCGAGAAGACGATCGTTCTGCTCGACGAGGGCTGCGCGCGCACGCCGCTTTGTTCGAGCAGGAGGGCCGCGGTGCTGGCGCCCACTCCGGCCAGCAGCTCGCGTCGGCTGATGTTGTTGGTGTTCACAAGGCGCTGATTATGGCTCGCTGAGGAAACAAGTCAATCCGCACGTGATCGTGTCAACCGAACGTCACCGGATCGTTCAGGATTGACATCAGCAGCTCGCTATGATGGCGCGGCCGATCCGGCGCCGCTATGGCTGATATGGCCTCAGCTCCTCTAGATGATCGGCCAGATAGACCAGCAGACTGCTGCGTTTTTCACGACCGCGACGACCCGGCGTCGATTCGGCAGTCGTCGCCGGGTCGAAAAGGTGCGGCGCGACTGCTGCGACACGCGCGAGAATCGAGTCCCACCGCTTTTTCACCGTCGAGCGCGAGAGCGACACATGACGGCAATCTCGTCGTCCCTCTGCCCGCGCAACGCCAGCGTCAGCGTTCGCTGCTCCGCGAAGCTGAATCCGAATCTGGGCTTGCGGCAAACAAACGCTCCGGCAATCCAACTGGCGAATTCGACCGAACGGCGGTCGGCGTGCATCAGTACAGTCCTGGGAGGTTTTCGCCGTTGACTGCCATCGGAAGAGCATCCGGTTGCAGCACGCTGGCGCCCGCCTGTATCCCCGACGCGATTTGCGACTCGTGACGCACTCGCGCCGTCAACGACCGCAGGTTGTACCCGGTGAACTGCGGAAACATGTGCGACATCATTTGCTGCACCACGGTGATTCGATTCTGTTCGCTCAAACCGTCGTCGTCGGCTTTGAAATAGAGGATGAGCAGATGCAAGCCCTCGTGTGCGTTGGCGCGCCCCACCTCGTCGCGAGATAGCATGCCGCTGCCCGCGTGAAGCGCGTGATCGACGATCCACGTGTCGACTTCCTCGGGCGGACACAGGCGCAATCGTTCGTACGTCTGGTTGTCGACAAAGACCCACGTGGCGGCGGCGATGCAAAGCAGCTGGTTCTCGAGAGGAATCTCCAGAATGGCGCCCATGGCGGCGTCACGATCGATGAGCTCACGAAGGCGCTGTTTGAATCGCCGTGCCAGTGACTCCGGCGTAAAGTGCGCGCGCGCGATGAGGTAACTCTTGTCGAGCGTCGACTGAGTCAGGTCTTCGTAGTGCACAGTCATTGCCGACGATACCCATTTTCCCCCATTGTCGCGGCGTGCATGTTCACCTACCGTTCTACGCCACGATTCAAAACGGGAAGGAAGCGTGCAATGACGAGATTCACCAGGACGACCGCAACTCTTTGCGCCTGTGCCATGTTTCTGTGCGCTCCGGCCACGCTCAGAGCCCAGTCGGCGGAGGGCACCGCACATTCGCGTGCCGTGATCTACGACACCGACGTTGATTTCGACGATACGGTTGTCCTTGCCCTACTCGCACAACAACACCTCGATGGCCGAATCGATCTCCGTGGGGTGACGATCACGAACAACGGTGGCGGACTTCCTGGGAAGGCCTACCAGCACGCGCGCTGTCTGTTGCATTCGCTCGGCTTGCCGCAAGTTCCCGTGGCGGACGCCACTTACCATTTGCCGCATGCATTTCCGGACCCGCTTCGGTTGGGTGTCGACATGGTTCTCGACAGTTCTATCCCGGATTGCGCAGCCGGTCATGTGGTGCCATCGCACTCGGCGAGCGAGCTCCTTGCCGATGTGATCGCTGACGCTGACGGCCGCGTCACGCTGATCGCGACAGGTCCGCTGACGAACGTCGCGCCGGCGATGGAGGGGCTGCAGTAGCGGTTTGGGAATGGTGCGACGGCGTTGCTCAATCGTGCCTACATCGAGGGTGGTGCTCTGCGTGTCATGGGTGGGCTCGAGGGTGTGCCAGGAGTCGACGACACGCAAACGCTGAACACATGGGGCGATCCAGCCGCCG
>JBKPAJ010000228.1:0-11011 GCA_046726375.1 Acidobacteriota bacterium | reverse complement strand
ACGCGCGTTGGATCCGGGCCGGCAGGCGTGAGGAAAAATGGCGGACGTTTCAACGCTCGCAGACAACTTTCGTCGAGGCCGTCGGCCGACCCGCGATCGTAGAACTCGCGAATCAGGCGCATGCCGCACGCCGTCGTGACTACGCCGTGGCCTGTCCCGGGCGCAATCAAATGCTTGGAATTCGGGAGCGTCTTCGCGGCGATTTCGCCCCACGTCGGCGGCGTCACCGGATCGAGCTCACCGGAAAGCACGAGCGTGGGCACGGACGATTGCACCGGCTCGTAGTAATTGGCCGGCACCGTCCCTCTCGGCCAGAACTGGCATGCCTTCATCCGTGTTTCGAGGAGATGTCGGCCGAACATCGTTCCCGACGACTCGCGTTCCGCGTCGTCAGACTTGATGCGCGGAAAATCCTCCGCGCAGAGCACCGAGAGCTGCATGCCGAGCGCCATGTTGTCGACGAGGCCACTGTTCATCATCGCGAGCGCCAGCATGCCTTGAAAGTCGTTGCGTTCGGCGCGCTCGACAAGCGCGGGAATCAGTGATGCCGCCAGCGGCGAATACAACGCGCTAAACAAGGTTCCCGCGACGAGGCCGGCGTTGACGGTTACGTCGTCCGCGATACCGGAGCGCGGATGTACCAGACGGGTCTTCACCGGCTCCTTTTCGAGACGCTGCAGCAATGCGCGCACGCGCTGTCCGAGCTGCGGATATCGCGCGCGGCACGGTTCATCCGTTTCGCAGTCGGCGATCAGCAGGTCGAGCGCACGCTGCGCGTCACGCGCGAAGAAGAGCGGCAGCCGCATGTCGGGCGGCGCAACACCGTCAATCACCATGGAACGGACGTTCGCGTCATGCTGGCGGAGATAGACCAGCGCGGCTCTTGCACCGTAGGAACCGCCGTAAAGATTGATCTTGCCGTAGCCGAGATGGACGCGAGCATCGTCCAGATCGTCCATTGCGATCTGCGTTGTGTACATCGTGAGGTCCGCATCGTACTCCTGCATGCACTTGCGCAGCCGCTCGAGACCCGTTTGATCCGGCTCGTTGATGTCCTTGAGCGTGTCGCTGTCAGACGTGCAATTGAGAGGGTTCGACTTGCCGGTTCCGCGCTGATCGACGAGAACGATGTCGCGCTCGGACTGCACGCGGCGGAAGATCTCGCGCAAGCCGCGCGCCATTTGCGCCGCACCCTGTCCCGGACCGCCGGCGAGAAAGAACACGGGGTCGGGCTTCGCGTCGCGGCTGAGGGCGGGAAGCACCACGATGCGCAGATCGATCTTGCGGCCCTGCGTGCTCTCGCGGTTTTCAAACACCGTCAGCGTGCCGCAGTATGCATCGGTCGGCCCGTCGTCTCCGCTGCACGGATGAAGACGATTGATCGCAGTAGGTTCCGCGCGCGCGCAACCGAACATGGACACGATAAAGGCAGCGGCGAGCAACCTCATCAAGATTGGCAATCATAGCAGGGACAGAGGTCGCTGACGGCACGCGGGCGGTCAGTTCCGAGTTCAAAGTTCACAACTTTAGCAACTCACTTTGAACTTGGAACTTGGAACTTGGAACTGAAGCACGAGCGCCACTGGTCTTCGGCTTGCTAACGTGACTTGTGTGACGTCACCAAGCGACACAAACGCGCGCGTTGGCGCGCTGCTCCGGGATCTCGCCGCTGTCCAGAAGTCGCCGCAAAGCCGCTGGGGTTATAAGCGCGCAGCGTCGGCCATTCTGTCGCTCGAAGAACCGCTCGAAGATCTGCTGCAGCCGGATGGCACGCTGCGCAAGATCCCGGGCATCGGACCCTCATCGTCGCGCGTGATTCTCGAGTATTTGAAGACCGGCGGGTCGCCAACCGTGGAGCGCGCCGTCGAGGAGAGCTCGCGCTCGAGCGAGGTCATGCGCAGCCGCGAACTGCGCGGTCATTTTCTGAGCCGCTCACAAGTTGCCGCGGCCTTGCGCGATCCGAAGTTGGGAGGTCCGCGCCTCGAGCACTATCGCGGCGATTTGCAGATGCACTCGGTGTACAGCGACGGCGGCGATTCGCTCGAAGCGATCGTCGAGGGTTGCCTCGATCGCGGGTGGTCGTACTGCGCGGTCACCGATCACAGCTACGGGCTGCCGATTGCCGGCGGCGTTCCTATGGACAAGCTCAAACAGCAGCATCGCGAGATCGATGCGCTGAACAAACGCTACAGTGGCCGCTTTCGGATGCTCAAAGGTATTGAGGCGAACATCCTCGCCGACGGACGGGTAGACATGACGGCCAACGAACTCCGCACGCTCGAGATCGTCGTTGCATCCCCGCACTCCAAATTGCGCAGCAGCGACGATCAGACCGTGCGAATGCTCGCTGCGATCTCGACGCCGGGCGTAAACATCCTTGGCCACCCGCGCGGACGAATGTTTGGATCACGTCCTGGCGTCACTGCCGACTGGGACAAGGTGTTCACATCGGCGGCGAAGCTTGGTGTCGCGATCGAGATCGACGGCGATCCCGCCCGCCAGGACATCGACTACTCGCTGGCACGCCGCGCACTGCGTGCTGGATGTTTGTTTGCGGTCGACAGCGACGCGCACGCGGTGAGTCAGTTTCACTACACGGAGATCGCGCTGGCGCATGCGCGGCTTGCCGGCGTGCCGCGCGCGAGAGTGATCAATTGCTGGAGATTGGAGAAGCTGCTGGAGTGGGCGGAAAAGACGTGGGAGCGATGAAGGTTCGCAGATTGGCGCGTCGCCGTAGGTTCGCAACTTCGCTGGTTGCGGGAACGCCGGCGGGCTGATTGGTACGCCGTCGTTTCTGTATCCAATCGACTTGGACGTAGAAGCCACGGCCGACCGCCTTCGCCAAGGCTACGACGAGTCCGCCGAGCTTCAGCGGAGGCGGGAAGGCCGCGCCTGCAAGCCTGAGCGAGCGCAACGAACCTGGCTACCTGCGAACTTACTCCGGCGTATAAAGTGTCGCACGCCGCCATGGATATTTTAGCGACCACCTCAGCGTTTCCAAGGCCGCAACACGGCATTTGTGAATGATTCTAAATCGGTGTCAAAAGGCGACGCAGCGATATCAGGCAGGCTTGAACGCCCGGCGCGGCAAAAAAGTCGCGCAAGGTAACGGCTACCGTCGAGTTTTTGTCGGGATGCTGGATTTGGAGTTCTCTTCGTCCTCGGGCGCAGCGACCTCGAACGCAGAGGTTACAAACCCGGCGAGCCAAGGTTCCAGGTCGAATTCGACGCGTACGACATCGCCGCAGGAAAGGCGCGACACCGGCAGACGCATACCCGCGATGACATGCTCGATCACGTCGGCCTCGGTGCTCGTACGCTCGACATTCTCCATGCCTAACCGACATTGCACACACAGTGCCAGCCGCGGCCAGCAAACACAACCACGCAAGGGCCGGTTTGTTCCGCTCACAACGGGTAGGGGAGTGTTAGCCCGAGGACGGTCACGAGGACAATCACGACTGGCGTGAGGGCGAGAAACACGACGAGCGTATACCCCATGACATCGCGTGCCCGCAGTCCAAACATCCCGAGGATCGGGAGCATCCAAAATGGCTGAAGCAGGTTGGCCAGCGCCTCGCCCAGATCGTACGCGGCCACTACCCAGCCGAGATGCACTTTCAAGGTGTGCGCCGCCGCCATCACGTACGGCGCTTCGATGACCCATTTCGACCCGCCAGACGGCACGAACACTCCCAAAACTGCAGAGTAAACGGCCACCACGGCAGGGAAGCTCGTCGCCGTCGAGACATCGACAAACGCACCAGCCAACCTTTCGTTGAGGTGCGTCGTCGTGATGATGGCGGCAATGCCGGCATAGAACGGAAACTGCAGAATCACGCCCCACACAGCCGGCGTCGCCGCCTGTACCGCGACGATCAATCTCGCCGGCGTGCGATGCAGGAGAAACCCGAAAAGCAGAAATGCGAGATTGACAACGTTGAGCGTAATGGCGTTCAACGGCTCGGGTGCATGAAGAAAGTAGCGCACGAGGTACGAGATGCCGAGCGCGACAACCACGAGCGACAGCAGCGGCGAGTGTTCCAGCCATGCACCGGGAGGAATCGGTCCAACGCGACGCGTGGGCTCGCGAAGCTCGTCGTGGCCTAAGTCGATGCCGAGATCCTGCGCCGTACGAGCGCGACTCGCAGGCGGCGCCGCGAGCCACATCACGGTCGTGACAACGGCGATCTCGACGACGACGGAGAACAGGCTCTGCCAAAGAAAGATCGTGTCGCGAAACGGGATGATCCCGCCCGGCACGACGCCGCCTGCCGCGACGATGTCGCGGATCTGGGGCTGCAGCGCGCCGGGCGTAGCCATTTGCAGCGCTGCCGACCCGCTCAGCCCCTGCGCCCAGATGCTGCCCAGGCCTAGAAAGCTCGCCGCCGCCAGCGCGCGGTAGTCGACACGCTCGAGCCGTCGCGCCACTTCGCGCGCGAGCACGGCACTGAAAATCAGGCTGAAGCCCCAGTTCACCCAGGAGCTCGCGAGCGCGAAAAACGTGACGAGCGCAACCGCTCCGCGCGGCGTCTGCGGCCAGCTCGCGATGGCGCGGATCACACGCCGCATCGGTGCCGATGTGGCGAGCACATGGCCGGTGATGATGATGAGCGACATCTGCAGCGTGAACGGAATGAGATCCCAGAAGCCGTTCCCCCAGGCGTCCACGACCTGCGGCAGCGAGGCGGGCGTCGCGGTCAGCGCCGCAACGACGACGACCGCGGTCGCGAGGAGCGCGAAGATGAACGCGTCAGGGATCCAGCGCTCCGTCCACGCGGTGAGCGCGAGCGCCATCCGGGCAATGGCGCCTGGCTGGTCGTCACGCATCGGATCTGAGGACAGCGCGCTGGCGTAACTTGAAGCGCTGAATTTTGCCGGTTGCTGTCTTCGGTAATTCCGTGACGAACTCGATCCAGCGCGGTCGCTTGTAGGCGGCGAGTGTCGTGCGCACAAACTCCTGCAGTTCAGCGGCACGCGCGGCTGTGCCCTCGATGCCAGACTGAAGCACAACGAACGCAAGCGGCTTGGTCAGACCATCGCGGTCTTCGCGACCGATGACGGCACATTCCCGCACATCAGCGTGCGCGATCAAGACGCCCTCAACCTCGGTGGGACTCACCCACTGCCCTCCAACCTTGAGCATGTCATCGGTGCGGCCGCCGTACCAGTAAAAGCCGTCCTCGTCCTGCGTGTACTTGTCGCCGGTACGAAGCCATCCGCTCTGAATCGTGTGCTGCGTCTTCTCGTGCTGATTCCAGTAAGACGCGCAGACCGAATCGCCTTTGATCCACAAGTTTCCGATCTCGCCGCGCGCAACGGTCCGGCCCTCATCGTCGAGAATTCTCGCTTCGTAGCCTGGCACGACCAGACCGCTCGATCCGGGTCGAATGGCACCGGCACGATTGGAGATGAACATGTGAAGGGCCTCGGTCGATCCGATGCCGTCGATGATCTGGAGCCCAAAGCGCCGCTCGAACCGCTCGAACAACGCGCGCGGCAGCGCCTCGCCGGCCGAAACGGCCCGCCGCACGCTGGAGAGATCGAAGTCGTGGCCTTCCCGCGTATGCGCCAGCAGCATCGCGTAGCCGGTGGGCACAGAAAAGAAGAGTGTCGGCCGATGCCGTTCGATGATCTCGAACACGGACGCCGGCGTCGGCGGCGCTGGCGACAACACGGTTGTCGCGCCAACGGCGAACGGAAAGTACAGCGCGTTGCCGAGTCCGTACGCGAAAAACAATTTGGCAGCGCTGAAGCATTTGTCGTTTGCCTGGATGTCGAGAATGCCCTTCCCGAAGAGCTCGGCGCACACGACCATGTCGTGATGAAGATGCACGCACGCCTTCGGCGCGCCGGTGCTGCCGGATGAATACAACCAGAACGCTGCCTCGTCGCGGCTGGTGGCTTCCGCATCGAGGTGTGTCGATCCCCAATCGAGCAACTCGCTGAAGGCGATCGTGTCCGAATGGCGATCAGACCCGACCACGACAATGTGCTGGAGCCGCTTCAGCGTCGCGCGGGGAATTTTCGCGATTTCGGGCAGCAGCGACGCGCTCACGATCAGCACCCGCGCGCGAGAGTCGTTCAGTACATAGCGATAGTCGGTTTCCTTCCATAGCGTATTGACGGGAACCGCGACGGCGCCGATCTTGATGACGCCGAAGAACGCGTAGACAAACGCCGGCTCGTCGAGAAGCAGCAACAGGATGCGCTCCTCCCCGCGCACGCCGAGACGATCGCGAAGCGCCGTGCCAACGCGATTGACGCCCTCGAGCACTTGCGCATAAGTGACACGTGCGTCGCCGTACTCAATGGCGACGTGATGGCCACGATCCTCGCGAACGTTGCGATCGACGAAATGGTCTGCCGCGTTGAACACCTCCGGAATGGCGAGGTCCGTCGCGGTGAGCGCACGGTCACGCATTCGGTTTGGGAATGGGAATTGGGTGTGGCGTTGGCGCGGGATTCGGCGTCGGGATCGGTGTCGGATTCGGGTTCGGCGTGGGATCGGTCGGTCCTGGATCCGGCGTCAGCGGTCCAGGATTTGGTGTCGGGTTTGTCGGGTTGTGCATACCGTCGTCGGTGCACATGCGATGCCACGGATGGCGCGACGACCGCCGCGCCATCTGCAATGAACTCTAACGCAGGCCTGTCCGGTCCGCCATCACGTCAGAAGTCGACTCTGAAGCCGAGCTCGACTTGCCTCATGGCACCCTGGATCTGCGTCGATCGGCCAAACGACGCCGACCGTAGATTGCCCGTCGGACTTTGCACATTGACATGATTCAACAGGTTGAAAGCCTCGATGAACGCCTCCAAGCGGAAGCGGTGTATTTGCTGAAACTTCGAGACGCGGACATCGAGCGCATAGAACGAGTCGCCGATGTTCGCATTACGCCCGAGGTTGCCCACTCGACCAGTGAAGTTTGCAAAATAGGTCGAAACGCTTCGCGGGTCTCCGCCAGGGACCGCGAGATCGGGCCGATCGTTCTGTTCGGTGTCGCCGTTGTTATCGCGCCCCGTGGTGACGTTCCATGGTTGACCCGAGCGGGCCTGGAACAACCCCGCTACCTGCACCCCAGCCGGCAGCAGCCACGTCAGATGCGCCACGAGCTGATGCGCGCGGTGGTTGCTGGCGAGCGCCTTCTCGGCGGCAGGATTCAGCTGATCCTGCGCGAGAAACAGAAATCCTTCGACGTCGCGAATGGCCTTGGCGAACGTGTACGACGCGCCAAAGGCCGGACCGCGACCCGCGCGACGTTCTGCCGACAGCAGCAGCGCCGAATACCACGCCTGGCCCTCGGTCTCGTACTGCGTGATGCGAACGTACGCGGGGTTCGGCCGCATCCCGGTTGTGGGATCGAGCGGATTGAGATCGCGGTTGTTGAATTGGTTGTATCCGCGGCTGTAGACGCCGTCTGCGGAAACCGCGAAGCCTGAGAAGAGCTCCCGCTTCACGCCAAGGCTCACCGACCGGCTCTCTGGCGTTCGCATGTTCGTCGACGCAACCGAAATGCTCGGCGCTCCCGTGCCGACGGTACCGCGCGTGAACGGATCCGGGTAGCCCGGGTTCACGATCGTGATATCACGCGCTCGCTGCGCTAGGACGACGTTGAGCGGCGGATTGAGGAAGACCTGGTCGACGTAGAGGCCTGCGCCGCCGCGGACGGCTGTGCGCCCCGTGCCGAACGGATCCCACACGAATCCCACACGCGGCGCGAAGTTGTTGGTGTCGTCCGGAACGCCGTTGATCGTCGAAAACGCGGTTTCACGATCGTAGCGGATACCGAAGTTCAACGTGAGATTCGTCCGCGCCCGCCATGAGTCCTGGGCGAAGAATGCGTAGATCTCTTCGTTGAGGTCGACCCAGGGATCCGCCACCGACTGTGTGAACTGCGTCGGATACGTCGTGAAATCGTTCGCATCAAAAGACCGGTCGGTCGTAAACGTGAACGTGCCATCTCGGTTGCGTGGGAAGAACGTAGGCGCCCGGATCACGCTGACGTCGAGACCGCCCTTGAATTCGTGACTGCTCAGCGTGTAAGTCAGGTTGTTGATGATCTGCGTCCGGTTTTCGTTTCGGCCCTGCGGCTGGTTGTAGGCCTTGCCGAAGCGTCCTGACGGGCGGTTGATCTCGGGCATCCCATCCGTGCTCCAGCCCTCCGTATTGGTCCACGTTGAATGTCTCCCGAACTGAACGCGCAGCTCGTTGAGCGCACGGCTGGAGATCACGTAGGTGTGGTTCGCGACGATGTCCTGGACGAGCGACTCGCTGTTCGTTCCGCGCTCGCGGCTGTTCAACCCGCCAATGCCGTTGCCGCTGGAGCTGTCCTTGTCGGCGCGGTAGCGCAGCGAGAGCGACTGAGCGGGGTTCAGCCGGTGGTCCGTTTTGACGAACGCCTGATGACCATCGCTCGGGTTCGGGGTCTCGCGCTCGTCTACGGGCACGAGCGACGAGGTAATCACCATCGTTTCGCGCTGACGCTCGCCTTCGTACGTGCCGAAATAGTGCAGCTTGTCGCGAACGACCGGGCCCCCGACGAACCCGCCGTAGCGCTGCTGACTGAATGGCGCCTTGCCCGACCCCTGCGCCTTTGAAAACGGATCCTGCGCATCGAGCGCGTCGTCGCGATGGAACACGAATGCACGGCCTCTGAGATCGTTCGTTCCAGATCGGGTAATCACGCTGACGACGGCGCCCGACGCCTGTCCGAATTCGGCCGTGAACTGATTGGCCATGACCGCGAACTCGCGCACGGCTTCGAGTGAAAAGCCGCCGCGCTGGCCGGCCGTCACCACCTGGTCGTTGCTGACGCCATCAACCATGTAGCTGTTGCTGCGATCAGTCTGACCCGAGGCGGTCACGCCACCACCGCCGACCCCGGTAATGCCGGCCGAGAGGCGTGTGAGCCCGGCAAAGTCGCGGCCGATCAGCGGCAGCGAGTCGAGTTCGCTGCGCGACACGGTCGTCCCGAGCGCGTTCTTCGTCGTCTCGACGAGCGGCGCATCGGCGGTGACGGTCACCGTCTCCGAGACCGTCGCAAGCTTGAGCGAGATGTTAACGTTGGCTTCCTGGCCTGTCGTCAGCGAGAGGCCTTTCCGCACATACGTGGCAAACCCCTGCAGCTCCACGCGCAGTTCGTACTCACCGGGCGGCAAGGCGATCGCGCGGTACCAACCGCGCTCATCGGTGACAACGGAGCGGGTCCATCCGGTTTCGGTATTCGTGATCGTGACGCTCGCGCCTGGCATCGACGCCGACTGCTCGTCGGTCACGGTGCCCTGAAGGGTGGCACCTGTGGTCTGCGCGCTCACGAGTGTCGCCGTCATCAGCGGCGCAGCCAACGCAGAGCTGAACCAACTCAGCAAGGACATGGAGCCTCCTCGAAGCAGCAAGGTAACTGACGCGGACGCTACGCCGCCGGCAGGCGGATGTCAATGACGACGCGGAGGCTTCGTGCACCTGATTTGAATGCAGCCTTGACTTGCGCGTGCGGTCTTCCTAGAGTGCGCGCAGGAGGCTCGCGAGCCATGGGTTCTGCTGCTCACGCTTACCTGCTTCGTGGGTTGATCTTCGGCGCGTCTGTGCTTGCGTTCGCGTCCTTTTCTCCGCAAGCGTCAGCGCAGACAGGGCGGGTCTTCATCGTTCAGACAAATTCAGCCGGCGACAGCGTACACCTGATCGATCCAGCAACGGACCGGATCGCGGCGGAGATTCCCGACGCTGAGGTGATCCACGGTGTCGCCGCGGCTCCCGATGGCAGCCGCCTCTATCTCACGAACGAATCAACCGACACGCTCGACATTGCGGACACCAAGACGCTGCGGATTCGGAAGAAAATCCCGCTGACGCCGAACGGACGCCCCAACAACGTGGCCATCACCAAGGATGGGCGTAAAGTCTATGTCGCAATTCAGGGAGCAGATGGCGGCGTGGATGTCATCGATACCACGTCCGAAGAGCGGATCAAGTTCATTCGCGTGCTGCGCGGCGTGCACAACCCGTTTATTACGCCCGACGGTAAGTACGTAGTCGCCGGCTCGACAGGCGGATCGGTCGCCACGGTGATCGACACGGAACTCGATCAGCCGGCGTGGTCGATCCATTTCGAAGGCGGCGTGCGCCCGCTGACATTTGAAACCAATCCCGATGGATCGACCAAGCGGATGTTCGTCCAGATCACCAACCTGCACGGCTTCGCGATCGTGGACTGGGACAAGCGCAAAGAGGTGGGCCGCATCAAGCTGCCCGATGTGCCTCCGTCAGAGAAAAACAACGAAGGCATCCAGGGCGCGCCGGCTCACGGGATTCTGCTATCCCCGGACGGCAAAACGCTCTGGTCCACGAGCAAATTCAACAGCCATGTCTACGTGTACTCGATGCCTGATCTCAAGTACCTGGGCGGCGTGCGCGTGGGAAAGGTGCCCGACTGGCTGACGTTCACACCCGACAGCAAAAAGCTGTACGTGGCAAACGCGCACTCGAATTACGTGTCGGTCATCGACGTGGCGGCGCGCAAACAGATCGCGCAGATCAAAGTCGGGCAGGTCCCGAAACGGAACATCACGGCGGTCCTTCCAGGATTGCCGACGACGACCTCGTCGCCTAGATAGAAGAAGGCAAGGCATTGCAGATTTTTGCTTGCAGATTGCAGATTTGATTGCAGATTTTCGATTGCAGATTTGCGGATTTGATTTCAGATTGATCAAGCAGTCCAATCCTCAATCTGCGATCGACGATCGGCAACCCCCCACCGCTCGTCACGTGAAAGCTGATAACCGAGAGCTGAACGCATTCACCGGCACCAGATCCGGGCCTAGATAAAGAGCAGAAGGTCTTCCTCAACCTCACCGATCTCCACGGTCGTGTCGGTCACCGCCGTGACGCGGAAGCGGTAAAGTCCGCGCGGCGCCGGCCCCGCAAGGCGATCACCGGCTGCGGTGAAGGTGCTGTTGTGGCACGGACAGAGAAAGACGGAATCGGTCACAGGCTTGCCGATCTCCTCCACGA
>JBKPAJ010000227.1:0-13490 GCA_046726375.1 Acidobacteriota bacterium | reverse complement strand
ACGCCGCCACCGCCGATCAGGATGCCGGTGATCGCCCCCTTCACGCCGCCGACGATGCCGCCGATGATGGCGCCAACCGCGGCGCCGGCGCCGATCTTCCCAGCGTCTTCCTTATAGCCGCCGGCTTCGAGCGCCTGCGTGACGGTGCCGCGAATCGGATACGTACGGCCGTTGATGCGAATCTGATCGAAGGTCAGCGTGAGGCTTCCCTTGCGGTCGATGCGACCGGCCTTCTTGACGTCGGTGACCACACCGCGGACCACCGAACCCGCGGGGATGATGATGTGGCCGTTTTGACGGAGGTCGACGAGCGTGGTCGCCTCAAATCGATCCTCGACCCGCGCGGTGTCCGAACTGAGACGCGAGGCCAGCCGAACATCCAGCTCGGTGCCGCTCGGCAGCGTTCCTGGCTCGGAGGCAACGGTTTCGTTGACCGTACGATCGTTGTCGCTGTAGGTGCCGCTCGTGTTAGCGGAGCCGCTCGTACCGTAGCGGCTGGTCGAGTCTCCACGCACGCGGCTGCGCAGGTTGTCGAGCCGATCGCGAAGATCGATGAATTCCGCGCGCGGCACATCGCGCTCCTTGCGCATTTTGACCTTGAGATAAACGATCTCGTCCTCCAGATCCGTCAACTCCGCTTGCAGCGACCGCGCCGCTGTGCGATCGCGCTGTCGCAACTGAACGAGGTCGGAATTGATCTGGTCCGCCGTCTGCTGCAACCGGCTCAGATCGCTCGTCGTCATATCCTGCGCCGCGGCCGTTGACCCGGCCAACACCGCAACCGCCGCAATCGCGACGAGCAAGTGACGAACACCACGGGGCATGTTTATTCCTCCAAATAATGACTTCGTCCCGTTGTTAGGACGCCGACATGTATTCAAAGGCCGAAACTGCAAAACTAGTTCCGCCAGGGCATGAGGCGTTCGATCCAGCTGATCCGGGTCAAATCGTTGTAAATCACCGTCACCATCAGCGCCATCAGCAGGACGAAGCCGGCAAGGAACATCTTTTCCTTGACCTGCATGCTGAAGTCGCGCCGCGCAACGGTTTCGAGGCCCATGATGAGGATGTGTCCCCCGTCGAGCACGGGGATGGGCATCAGGTTGAGGAGGCCGAGATTGAGACTGATCGACGCCATCACGGCGAAAAGGGCCACCCAGCCGGCTTGCGCCGACTCGCCCGAGATTTGGGCGATGCCGACAGGTCCCATCAACTGCCGCGGCGAGGTTGTACCCGTGATCAGTCCGTAAAGGGTCTTCAGGATAAGGCCGGCATATCTGACGTTCTGTTGCACGCTCAGACCAATGGCGTCGATGGGACCGGGCTTGAAAAAGCGGGATTGGTCCTGAATCTGAATACCTATCATCGGGCGGCTGTCGCGCTGCAGTGGTGTCACGGTGATGGTTTGATCCTGGCCGTCACGTCGAATCACCATCGCGATCGGCTGTCCGTTGCTGTCCTTGATTGCGTCCTGCACTTGTGACGAGAACACCATCCGCTGCCCGTTGATGGCACGAATCTGGTCGCCGGCTTTGAGACCCGCCTTGTCCGCCGGATCGCCGGAGACGGTCGAGTCGATCGAGGGATACACGTCGGGCAGCACCCCGATGTCGCCAACTTCATACTTGGTTGTCGCATCGGGCGTCACGGTGACATGCTGTTCGCGCCCGTCGCGAACAATCGCGAGCGCGACGTCGCGCTTCGGTTTGGTGCCGATGGCGAGGAAGAAGGACTCCCAGGTTGGCGTCTCTTCGCCGTCCACGCGCAGAACGCGATCGCCGGGCCGCAAACCGCCGCGCGCGGCGGGGGAATCCGGCTTCACTACGCCGATGCCGACAGGCTGATCTTCGTACACCGGCACACGCGCGCCCTGCATCAGCACCACCCAGAGCAGGACGATGGCGAGCGCGACGTTCATTGCCGGCCCCATGATCAGGATTTGGAAGCGTTGCCACTTGGTCTTGGAGAGGAATTCGTCGGGGCTACCCGTGCGTTGTTCTTCGGGGTTTTCGCCGGCCATCTTGACGTAGCCGCCGAGCGGGACGGCGCTGATCGCGTATTCCGTGCCGCCGCGCGTCACCTTGAACACCTTCGGGCCGAAGCCAAGCGAGAAGGTGAGCACGCGCACGCCGTGCCATCGTGCCATGAGGAAATGACCGAGCTCGTGGACGAACACGAGAACGCCGAGAACGAAAGCAAACGCTAGAAGCGTGGTCACAGTAGAGAACCCTTCGCGATCATTTTACCGGGCGGACCTGAAGGCCCGCCACTTACACGAATCATGTCGTACGGAGCTTGTGCTCCGCGACCTGCGCGGCGGCATATTCCCGCGCCCAGCTGTCCACCTTCCGGATCTCCGCAATCGTGTCGACGCGCTCCGGGCGATGCGCGCCCATGGTTTCGTCGATGAGCCTCGGAATTGCGGTAAACGCGAGGCGTCGCTCCAGAAACGCCTCGACCGCCACTTCGTTGGCGGCGTTGAGGACAATCGGGAGGCTGCGCTCGGCTTCGAGCGCGCGATACGCCAGCGCGAGACACGGAAAGTCGTCCCACGCCGGCTCGTGGAATTCGAGCGATCCGCATCGCGTTAGGTCCAGGAACTGCACCGGCGCGTCCCAGCGCTCGGGATAGGAGAACGCATACTGGATCGGCAGCCGCATGTCGGTGATCCCCATTTGCGCGATCATCGAACCATCGCGCAGCTCCACAATCGAGTGGACGATCGACTGCGGGTGCACGACGACATCGATCTTCGCAGCGGGCGCGCCGAACAGCCAGTGCGCTTCGATCACTTCGAGGCCCTTGTTCATCAACGTCGCGGAATCGATCGTGATCTTCTGACCCATCTGCCAAGTCGGATGCTTGAGCGCGTCCACAGCGGTGACAGCCTCGAGGGTCGCGCGGGCGCGTCCGCGGAACGGCCCGCCGGAGGCGGTCAGCACGAGGCGGCGAAGCTCGGACAAATCCCGGCCGTGCATGCACTGATGGATGGCGTTGTGTTCGCTGTCGACCGGCAGAATCGAGACGCCATACTGGCGGGCGGCGTCGATGACCAGGCCGCCGGCCATGACGAGCACTTCCTTGTTGGCGAGTGCGATGGTTTTGCCCGCTTCGATCGCCGCCAGGACCGCTTCGAGCGCCGCTGTTCCCGACGAAGCGCACAACACGATATCGACATCGGGATGCGTGGCCACCGCGATCAGCGCATCGCAGCCGGCGCCATATGTTTTCGGCAGGGTGGAACCGAGCGCGGTGCGAAGCTCGTCGATTGCCGCACCGGTCGCCATGGCGATCGCGCGCGGCTGGTAGCGCGCCACCTGCGCGGCAAACGCCTCGCTGTTGCCGCCGGCGGCTAACGCGACCACCTCGAGGCGATCGGCGTGCGTGTCGGCGACATCGAGCGCGCTGGTTCCGATCGAGCCGGTCGAGCCCAGGATCGCAATGCGCTTCTTCATGTGAAGAGCCCGCGAACGTAGAAGTAAAAGAGCGGCGCCGCAAACAGCACCGCGTCGATGCGATCGAGTACGCCGCCGTGTCCGGGAAGGAGCGCGGAGCTGTCCTTCACGTCAGCCGCGCGCTTCAACATCGATTCGAATAAGTCGCCGGCGACGCCGGCGATGACGACCCCGACGCCGAGAACGGCCAGGACCGCCTGATTGGTCGCGGCGGGAATCAGATAGTACGCGGCAAACACGAGAAACAACGGCGCCACCACAAAGCCGCCAACCGCACCCTCGATCGTTTTCTTCGGACTGAGATTCGGCGCGAGCGCATGGCGGCCAAACATGCGGCCGGCGTAATACTGCGCCGTGTCGCTGATGACGATGGTCGCCATCAGCAGCAGCACGGCGCCCCGTCCACCATACACGTGAATGCCAACGAGTGTGCCGAGGCCAAGCCCGATGTAAAGCACCGACAACGCTCCCGCCGCGGCGCCGCGCGAGGCTTCCTCGAAACTTGCGCTCGGTTTCACCGTGGCCATCGCCCAGACGGCGATGAAGATCAACCCGGCCGGAAGCGCGGCGTCGAGCGGCACATGCGGGAAGGGAACCATCGCCGTCGCCACCAGCGTGGCGACGAGCGTTGGCACGGCTGGCACCCGTGCGCCGAGCGCGCGGAACAACTGCACGTACTCGTGCACCGCAAGCGCGCCCACGGCGAGCGCGACAAGGAGCAGGAGCCTCGCGTCTGCAAACCAGATCAGCGCAAGAAAACCCGCGGCAAGCAGGACGCCGGTTACGAGCCGGACCATTCGGGTCGAATCACTTCATGCGTGCAGCGACAGGCGCGGAGGCAATGCCGCCATAGCGGCGGTCGCGCTTCTGATACGCGAGAATCGCTTCGAGAAGATGGCGGCAGCGAAAGTCGGGCCAGAGCGTGTCGGTCACCCAGATTTCGGCGTACGCGATCTGCCAGAGCAGAAAGTTGCTGACGCGCATCTCGCCGCTCGTGCGAATCAGCAGATCCGGATCGGGTTGACTGCCCGTGTACAGCAGCTCGCCAAAACGGCGCTCGTCGAGCGCGTCGGCGGTCATCCCGAGCTCGATCGCCCGCCGTGCGGCGTCGACGATCTCGGTGCGGCCGCCGTAGTTGAGGGCGATATTGAACACCATGCCGGAGTTTTTCTCGGTCTTCTTTTCCGCGGCCTGGAGTTCCTGAAGCACGTCCGGCGCGAGCTCTTCAGACCGGCCGATCACGTTGAAGCGGATGTCGTTCTCGAGCAGCGTCGAGAGCTCGGATCGCAGATACCGCTTGAGCAGCATCATCAGCGTGCTGACTTCGGTGGCCGGGCGCTTCCAGTTTTCGACGGAAAACGCGTACAGCGTCAGCACGTCGAGACCGAGGCGCGCCGATGTCTCCACCACCGAACGCACGGCATCGATGCCGGCGCGGTGCCCTTCGACGCGCGGCAGGTGGCGTTTGCCCGCCCATCGGCCGTTGCCGTCCATGATGATGGCCACGTGGCGCGGCAGACGATCGGCGTTCAGCTGACGCGCAAGCTCCGCGTCGGCGCTGTCGGCCGGCAACCAGTCGAGCAGGGGGATGAGTTTCTTGGCCACGCGCGATAACCGCAACACTCGATATTAGTAGGACTTAGGGTCAGTATTCAACTTTCCAGAGCGTTTTCGGAACGTTTCTGCAGGTCGAGCGAAATTAGCTAATAACTTGCTAATAGGCCGGTCTCGGAGAAGCCCCGTCGTGCCGCAGCGCCTACTGCACCAACTGATCGATCGCGGCCACTACGTCCTCGGCAGCTTCGTGAATTGGAGGCCAGTGTTACCCAGTGACGACGCGTCGAGCGTCACGATATGGATTTCGATTCGCGCGACGTCTGCCTGCGTCAACAAATAGCTCGCTGACTCGCGGATTTTCTCGCGCACGGCATACGCGAAGCGGCGGCCTACGCTGTCATCGCCGGTATGTACGACACTGATAGTCATCCCACTCCGCTCGATACGACGCGGTTCTGCATGGGCGCCGCCCACGCCAGCGGCGAGCACACCCAGTAGTGCGAGTGCGATCGTTGCGATCTTCTTCATTTGCTGTCCTTAGAACGACGGCATGCGTTGCGACCCGCTCACCACTAGGTCGAATATGCAGATCGCCGTCACGAGGATCGTGATCACCGCAGGAATCCCCAGCCACAACGCCGCTGTCTTCGACGAGACGATCTGCAGCATGCGCACGATGATGTAGAGCCCGAGCATCAATCCGATTTCAGGAATCATTCTTCGCTTCTCCTTCTTTGGGCATCGCTTCGCGCAGCCTGTGCAACACTCCGTATTACTTCAAGGCGTTGGTGAGTTCACTCAATCGTGCCGATGCACGGTTGATGTGCTCACCGGCTTCGCGCATAGGATGGATCGACTCTCCGATCTCGCCCCGGATGCAGTGATCAACGGATTCCGTGTAGGCCGCGACTGCTGCGGAAAGTGCATCGTCGAGTTCGCTGTCCGGTGCCGGCAGCGTATTGCTCAACCGAACGACGTTCAGCTTCAGCGTACGACAGCCTCGAACCACCCCGAGTATGTTCCGACTCTCCGAGGCGGCCGTGAGGGACTGCAGGTTCGTGCTGATGGCCTTGGTGATGGGCAACGTCGTTAGCGCCCATCGAATCGTCGTTTCTGCATGCTTGCGTGTTGGCGTCTGTGCGAATGCGGGCAGTGCGCACACCGCCACGAGTGTCAACGAAATTGCGATCTGTCTCACTGTCGTTTCTCCTGTTCTGACGTTCATGCCGACTTGTGTTGCACCAGGCTTGTCGGCCCCGGCTTGGTGCGACAGTTCGCTGACAGTTGTGCACGCGCGGTTCCACCAGGAAACGTGGTGAATCAGGCGTGTTTGCGGGACTCTCGAAAAATTCAGGGCGAACAGGTGCCGAGATGTCGTCACCTGACGCGGCAGGTGACGGGCTTCGAAAGACCGCAGGCGAAGCCCGGCACATAGCAGTGTGACGGGCTTCGATTCCCCGATTCGGCCTTTGGGCGAAGCCCCGGCCTTCGCCACCATGCCCGTACATTGCGTGTGCCTGCGAAGTGCGCGAATCGAAGCCCGTCAAGCGCCCGGACCGTAAGCGGCGTGACGACTGCTGGAGCATCATTCTGGACCTCGGCCCGAAGCCTGACGGCAAGGGCCGACGACAGAAATGGCTGACGATCCATGGATCGGAACGTGAGGCCCAGCGGAAGCTGAACGAGCTTCTCGGTGACGATGCCCGAGGCGAGCCGACGAAAGTGAGCGTCGGTCAGTGGCTCGACGACTGGCTGACGCGTGTCGTTAAGCCGCGACGCGGCGAGAACACGTACTCGGCATACCTGCTCGCGGTAACGCGGCATCTCACGCCGAAGCTCGGACACATACGCCTTCAGGCTCTCCGAGCCACCGACATCGAGCGGTATCATGCGGAGGCTGCGAAGCAGCTTTCCGCGGGCACCTGCCAGCTGCACCACTACGTTCTGAGCTCTGCCCTCCGGGTTGCGGAGCGAGATGGGCTCATTCGAAGAAACGTGGCGACGCTCGCCTTCCGCCCTTCGAGTCGGAGGCCCGAAGGGCTCGTCAGGGCACGGACCGCCGAAGAAGCGCGGCTCGTGCTCGAGGCTGCCCGGAGCGTCAGCGCCCATGCGTCGGCGCTCATGGGCACAGCGCTGGACAGCGGTGCTCGCAAAGGCGAGTTGCTCGGGCTCCGCTGGACTGACATTGACTTCACGACGGGTGAGCTCCGAATCGAGCGGCAACTCCTTCGCAATGCGAAGCCACCTGCCTTCGGCCCGCCGAAGACCCGGAAACCGCGAAAGCTAGGCCTCTCGACCGACACGGTCGCATTGCTCCGGGAGCACAAACGGGTCCAAGCGGAGCTGAAAATGGAGAACCGGACGCACTACGAAGATCACGGACTTGTCTTCGCCCGCGGGTGGGAACATCTCCGTTCCGGAACTGCTCTAGGCGCACCGCTCACTGGCGCGTGCATCAGCCTGCTGCTGGAGAGCCTGATCAAGAAGGCGGGTGTCCGTCGAATCAACGTGCACGGGCTCCGCCATACGAGTGCGACCCTGCTCCTTGCCGCAGGCGTTCAACCCCACGTCGTGCAACAACGGCTCGGTCACGGCAGCATCAGCACCACGCTCAATCTCTACGCTCGATGAAGTCACGTCCTACCGACCATGCAGGCGGACGCTGCGTCCCGCTTCGGCTCACTTCTATACGGGCGTTAAGCGCTTTCTGCTCTTCGTTTAAACCGCGCAAATTTCGCAATAGCTTCGCGTAGATTGCGCGATCTCTCGCAAGGCGAATCTGCTAATAGGTTTGCTAACAAACCATCAATGACGCGCTGGCATTTAGCTAGGACGACGCCGTCCAACGTGCGGTGTGCGAAGCACATACGTGGGACGGGCTGGGACCAAGGGTACGCCGATCTGCGAAGTAGGACTTAGGGTCAGTATTCAACTTTCCAGAGAACCAGGCCTTGGGGCGGGGCGGTCGCGCTCGCCTGCGATCGATCGCGTGAAGCCAGGATCTCCGTCACCGAATGCGCCCGCAGCCGGCCGCGCCCCACGTCCGCCAGCGTCCCAACGATGTTGCGCACCATATGGCGAAGAAAGCCGGTGCCGGTGACCTCGTAGCGGAGCAGGCGATCGCCGGGCGCGATGACGACGAGTTGCGTCACAGCAACGTGGTGTACGGTAGACGTCAGTAGCCGCCGTACCGTCGTCTTGACGTCGCTTCCGGTTGCTTGAAACGCAGCGAAGTCGTGCTCGCCGACCAACATCGATGCCGCCTGAGACATCGCCGCCAGATCGATGGGTTGCGGCACGTGCCACACGAACCGGCGCAGCGACGGCGGCGGCGCAACGCCATTCCAGATCGCATACCGATAGGTCTTGCGCTTGGCGTCATGCCGCGCGCTGAACCCGTCGGCCGCTTCGTCTATCGCCAGCACACGAACATCGGCGGGCAACGTCGCGTTGAGCGCGCGAAGAAGATCGTCGGGCGCGATCGGGCTCTCTACGACCACGCTCGCCGCTTGTGCCGCGGCATGTACGCCGGCATCCGTGCGACCGGCGCCGATCACGGTGACGGCGCGTTTCTCGATGGGTGCGAGCGTATCCTCGAGAACCGCCTGCACGGTGCGCGCGCTCGCCTGCCGCTGCCAGCCGGCGAAGTCTGTGCCCTCGTACGCGATCGTGAGCTTGAGCGTTCGCGCCACACGTTACGCGCGCGACCCGGGCTTCGTGATCGGCGCCCCTTGCTTGCACAAGGGACAGTCGTCCGCCCGGTAGGTCGGCAACTGCATCGACATCAGCGCGTGAAACGGCACGTCGAGACCGTGTTGGCCGCCGCTGCGATCGACGATCGCGCACGCCGCAACGACCTCCGCCCCTGCCGCTCGCGCCACGTCGATTGTCGCGCGCGTGGAGCCGCCCGTGGTGAGGACGTCCTCGACCACGATCACTTTGTCGTTGCCGTCGAGGGCGAAGCCGCGACGAAGTGTGAGCGTGCCGTTTTCCCGCTCCGCGAAGATCGCGCGCACGCCCAGCGCACGGGCGACTTCCTGGCCAATGACGATGCCGCCGAGCGCAGGCGAGAGCACGGCCGTCGCGCCGTAGCGGCGCGCCTGGTCCGCCACCGCCGTCCCGAGGCGTTCGGCTTCGCGAGGATGTTGGAGAACGAGGGCGGACTGCAGATAACCAGGACTATGGAGCCCGGACGAAAGCCGAAAATGGCCATCGTGAAGGGCGCCGGACCGCCGAAATAGCGTCAAAAGGTCGTCTTCTCGCATCAAACGTCGTCTCCCCGCATGTCAATGTGGTGGCGGGCCTTGGGCCCGCCTGGGCAACGGGTGTTGTTGTGGGATCGAGCGGTAGTATATCGGTAGGGGTTGGTCGAACCCGGAACTCCCCCATGCCGTCTATCTGTTAATGCCTGAAGAGCCCAGGCACTGTTTTTGCTCGATTCGCCCGGTCGTTTTCTCTTGGAGTACCAGAAAAATGTGTGACCAGAACGTTTTCCGCCTGCGGGCGCTTGCGACCTCGCTGTGTGCCATGGCGGCCCTGTCCGTTTTCGGGGCAGATCCTGTTCGGGCCCAGACAACCGTGACCCCCACGCAGGCAGGCGCCGCAGCGGCACAAAGCTTGACGCGGCAGGGGCCGGTCCAGCGCCTCTCGATTGACGAAGCCGTGGCCCTCGCCCTCGAGCAGAACCTGGATTTGCAGGTCGAGCGGATCAACCCGCAGGTGCAGGACTACTCGATCTCAGTCGCTCGCAGTAATTGGGTGCCGAACTTCCAGTCGTTCGTGACGACGCGCACCCAAACTAACGAGCCGCAGGACATCTTCAGTGGCACGCAAAGCACCATTACCGAGGACCGTGTGACGACGTCAACCAGCGTCGCCCAACTTCTCCCATGGGGCGCTAGTTACAACGCCGGGTGGGTGAGCGGACGCGTCGGAACGACCAACGAATACAGCCCGTTTAGTCCACAGCTCAATTCGACGTTTTCTGCTGCGTACTCGCAGCCGTTCCTGCGCAATTTCAAGATCGACTCCGCGCGGCAGCAGTATCTGGTCAGCCGGAAGAACCGCGAGATCTCTGATGTGCAGCTCGTAGAATCGATCGGCCAGACCGGCCGCAACGTGCGAAATGCCTATTGGGACCTCGTGTTCGCGATCAACAACCTGGAAGTGCAAAAACAGTCGCTCACGCTGGCGCAGCAGTCGCTGCGCGACAATCGCGCGCGCGTCGAGATTGGCACGATGGCGCCGATCGACATCATCGAAGCGCAGTCCGAGGTGGCACGTCGCGAGGAATCGGTGATCCTTGCCGAGGCGTCAATCTCACGTGCGGAAGATCGACTCCGCGCGCTCATTTCAAATCCCTCGCAGCCCGATTTCTGGAGCATGAGAATCGAGCCGACCGATGTGGCGCAATTCGTGCCGGTCAACGTCGACGTGGAAGCGGCCGTGCGCAACGCGCTCGACAGGCGCACCGATCTCGCGACGTCGCAGAAGCAGATCGAAGCGAACGACGTCAGCATTCGCTACTTGCGCAATCAATCGCTGCCGGACGTCACTGCGAATCTCAGTTACAGCGCGCTGGGGCTGGCTGGAACCCGGCGCCGCATTCAGGCCATTCCCGGTCAACCGCCGACGATCCTCGACACGAATCAACGATCGTTTGGAAGCGCGCTGGGCGATGCCTTCGGCGGACAGTATCCGACGTGGAACTTCAACGTGCAGTTCAGTTATCCGATTGGACAGTCGAGTTCCGAAGCCAATCTCGCGCGGGCACGTCTGCAGAATCAGCAATCCGAGCGGCAGCTCGACAGCCAGAAGCTCTCGGTAGCCACCCAGATTCGCGACCTTGCGCGCAACGTGCAGACCAACGGCAAGCGCGTCGAAGCAACACGCTCGGCGCGCGCGCTCGCGGAAGAGCGCTTGAAGGCGGAGGAGAAGAAGTTCCAGGCGGGCATGACCAGCAGCTTCCTCGTGTTTCAGGCGCAGCGCGATTTGAGCGAGGCACGCAATAACGAGCTGCAGGCGATCATCGACTATCTGAAATCGACCGTGGACTTCCAGACCGCGCAGGAAACGCCGCTCACGGCCGGTGGCAGCGTGTCGGCGGTGACCACCGCCTCCGGTACGGCGCAGACCGGGCGCATCCAGGTGCAACCGCAGCAGCAGCAGCAGCAACAGCAGCAGCAGTAAATGCCGCTGAATCCGGGCGGATTACGCGAAAAGGCGATGCGCGGATTACGCCGAGATGATGGGGATTTTCTTTTGGATCGTGGCGAGCGCCTGGCCGTAGACGTACGGCTGGGCGTCCCTACATCGCGTTACCGACTCACTGGATCAATGGCGCAGCCTCCGATTGCGCCCATCCGCTCTGAAGCACCCGCCCCCGCCACGATCCAAAGCCAATCCGCGTCATCCGCGTAATCCGCGGATGCCTTAATCCGCGTAATCCCCCATAATCCGCGTAATGGGCGTGTCGGTTACCGTCATTACGTATAACGAGTCCGCAAACATCGCAGCGGCCCTCGAGTCCGTCGCCTGGGCCGACGAGATCATCGTCATCGACTCGGAAAGCACCGACGACACGGCGGAAATCGCGCGACGGTCTACGAGCAAGGTGATCGTCCGGCCATGGTCGGGATACGTGGCGCAGAAGAACTTCGCCGCGGAACAGGCGGCGCATGACTGGATCTTCTCGTTGGACGCGGACGAACGCGTCACCCCCGCGCTCGCCCACGAGATCCGGCGCGTCGTGGAGCGGCCTTCTGCGGCGGCGGGTTATCGCGTGCCGCGCGTGAACTATCACCTCGGGCGCTGGATCCGATCGACCGACTGGTATCCGGATTACCAGCTTCGCCTCTACGACCGCCGCCGCGCGCGATGGACGGGCCGCTATGTGCACGAGTCGGTCAAGGCGGACGGCCCGGTCGTCGATTTGCAGAACGACCTGCAGCACTACGCCTATGGCGACATCGCGCATCACCTGCAGTCGATCGATCGCTACACCTCGCTGGCGGCGCGCCAGATGTTCGAGGATGGCCGGCGTGCCAACTGGTTCGACGTGCTGATCCATCCGCCCCTTGCGTTCGTGCGCAATTACCTGCTGCGCGGTGGCTTCCGCGACGGCATGCCGGGGCTGATTGTCTCGGTCATGAATTCCTACTACGTCAGCTTGAAATTTGCGAAGCTCTGGGAGCTGTGTTCGCACTCCACATCGACACCGCCCGCACCTGGCGCGGCGGACAGAACCAGGTTCTCTTAACGGTCCTGGGGCTGCGCGCGCTCAACCACAAAGCGGTGCTCGTGGCGCACCCCGACGGCGAGCTCTATCGCCGTGCGCTCGAAGGTCCGGATCTGGTGCCGCTCGCCCCGCGCAACGAAGTGGATTTGTCAACGGCGTGGAAGCTCTCGCGCATCATCCGGCAATTCAAACCAGAGATCGTGCACGCTCACGATCCGCACGCGGTCGCAATGGCGGGCCTCGCGCTGTCGTTCAGTGCGCCCACGCCTCGTCCGGCCATCGTTGCCTCGCGGCGCGTCGATTTCCATCTGCAGTCGCACTCATTCTCACGTTGGAAGTACCGGCAGGTCGATCTGTTCATCGCCGCATCCGATGCGATCAAAGGCGTCCTGGAGCACGACGGCATCCCCGCCTCGCGCATCGTCGTGGTCCACGACGGCATCGACGTCGCGAAGATTCAGCGCTTGCCAACGGTGAACCTTCGTGCCGAGTACTGGCTCCCGCAGGGGGTGCCCCTGCTGGTCAACGTGGGAGCATTGGTCGGGCATAAAGGGCAGAAGCATCTCCTCGAAGCCATACCGCACGTGCTGCGTGATGTGCCCGACGCGCATCTGGTCATTCTTGGCGAGGGCGAGCTCCGGCCGCAGCTCGAACGCCAGATCAAGGAACTTCATCTGGATAAGCACGCGCTTCTGCCCGGCTTCCGCGACGATGTGCTCCAGCTCGCGAAGTCGGCAGATCTATTCGTGATGAGCTCGATCACGGAAGGACTTGGATCGACAGTGCTCGACGCGATGGCGATGAAGCTCGCTGTGGTGGGCACGCGTGCCGGAGGAATTCCCGAAGCAGTGGTGCACGGCGAGACCGGACTTCTTGTGCCGCCCGGCGACGCGCACGCGCTCGCCGGCGCGATTGTGCGTCTGCTGAAAGACAAGCCTCTGCGCGCGCGTATGGGCGAAGCGGGCGCGGCACGAGTGGCGGAACACTTCGGCGTCGCCCGCCTTTTGGACGGAACGCTGGAGGCGTATCGAACAGCGCAACGCATCGTCTGCGCCGATCCGGCTTGGACGATGAGCTAGTCCCCTGGAAACGAGAGGCATCGCATAATTCCCGGGCGGGGCATCCCGGCTCGCGGCGTTGCTTCTCCCTTGCATATGCCCAATATGCGCGGTCGGCGCGCCTTGCGATCCGGGCGCCGCGCTCCGGGACTTATGCAACGCCTCTCGTTTCCAGGGGACTAG
>JBKPAJ010000226.1:0-26113 GCA_046726375.1 Acidobacteriota bacterium | reverse complement strand
GCGGCCCGTCTGGCGGCCCGTCCGATTGCGGTCGTGCAAGCGCTGGGTGCCGCGTGCGCCATCGGCGCAGCCGCCGGCGTCATTGGCACGATGGCGTGGTGGCTGCGCTCGTGGGCGGCATGGCTGAGCAGTGCCGCCGCGGTGATCGCCAGCGCCGACTCTAGTCTCGAGATGGCCACGCTCGCCTCACGCGGCATCCTGCTCGCGCTGGCCGTTTGGCTGGTGATTGCGCCGGTGGCTGTTTATCTTGCTGCAACCGAAGAATAAGATTTCGAGGTTCCGAGGTTCCGAGGTTCCGAAGTTCCGAGGTTCCGGGGTTCCGAAGTTCGTGTGTACAATGGACGGACGAGGAACCGCATGAATTTCAGGAAAGCTGTTGTCGCACTGATCGCTCTCTGGATGATTGCCGTCGTGGCATCGGTGCGCGCGCAGGCACCGAAGTCAGTGTGGGAAGGGGTTTACAGCGCCGAGCAGGCCAAGCGCGGCGAAGAAGCCTACGTCAAGAACTGCTCCGAGTGCCACCAGGCCGACCTGAGCGGCGACGGCTTCGCGCCGGCGCTCTCGGGTGCCGAGTTCATGAACGCGTGGAACGGGTTGACGATCGGTGATCTGTTCGATCGCATCCGCGTCTCGATGCCGCCTGGCAAGGAAAGCGCGGTCTCAAATCAGGATAAGATCGATATCGTCGCGCACATCCTTCACTTCAATAAGTTCCCGGAAGGAACGGCCGACCTCGCCCCGGCGTTGGAAACGGCGAAACAGATTAAGTTCGAAGCAACAAAGCCCGGCAACTGACGCTCACTGTGCTGCGAATCTGGCGATTTGGCGATCTGGAGATGTGGAGCAAATCTCGAGATCGCCAGATCTGGCAATCTTCAGATCTGAAAATCTCGAGATCAACTCCAGATCTCTAAATCTCCAAATCTCCAAATTCACGACTCGGTGGCCTGCCGCTTGCAGCCATCCATCAGAGGAGTAGAACTCATGCGTTTCCTCTGGCTTGCCGTGCTCTTTGCGCTCGCGCCGATGATGGCGGGCTGCGAGGCGATTGAAGGCATCTTCAAGGCCGGGTTCTTCGTCGGAGCGATCGTGGTAATCGCCCTGGTTGCCGGTGTCGGCTTCCTGGTGATGAAGCTGCGCTAGCGCGGGCGGTTGAGCGCTTTCTCCTGAAAGTCGAGTTCGCGCTTCAACAAGTGCGCGCCCGTCCTGATCGAATTGCCAAACTCGAGGTAGGGCCCGCCTTCGATCGTATACACCGGCCACCGCGGCAAACTGTGCCATTCGAGTCCCCCGTCGTCACGAAGTTCACCCGATAGCTCGACATCGTGTCGGCCAATTCCTGTCGGCATCTGTGTAGGCAAATCCCGCCTCGCGGAAATCGGTTGAGGGCACCACGTTGAATCGATCCGACGATGATGGGCACGTTGTTGTGTTTTTCTGCGCGAATGACTTTGAACACGCGCACGCCGCGATCGAGCGCGCCAGCAACGTCGCCGCCGTCAATCCGGACGACGTCTGGAGCGGCAAAAGTCGAATGACTGCTCACGAGTGCGAGGAATCCGAGGAGGCGCCCCAAGTTCGCATCATTGTTCGAGCTTTCGCAACGTGACGGCAAACGCCTGCCGACCCGCTTGCGGATCGTAGACGATCACCGGCGTCAGGCGCCCGCGTATCTTATGCGGATTTGCGCGTGCGTAGCCCATCAGCGTGCGAGCGAGCGCTTCTTTCTCTTTTGCCCGCGACGCTCCCCGATCAATGGTCGTGGTCAGATCGTTGATCGTCAGCTGCCACGGCGTGCCCGCGAGCAGCGCGTCGATGACGGTGCCTTTCAGGACATTGTGCGAAAAGTTGAAGAAGAACGACATCGGTGAATACGTGTCGAGCATCGGCCGGAAGCGCTCGAATTCGGCCAGCAGATCGGACGAAACCTGCATGAAGCTGCGGCGGAATTCGGCGAGCTCGTCTTCCCACTTCGAGAGGAAACCTGGCGCGCCGCCGACGAACGCCCGTGCGTCGGGGGTCAATCCGTTCAACAACGCTTCAACGACGACGGCGCGCCCCTCCTCGTCAATGCCTTGTTCGCGCATCCGCACGTACTCACGCATCAACGTCGTCAGCGAGAAACAGAGCCACGGATAATCGGCGATGTTGTCGTTGCGCATGTTGACGGTGTCGCGGCCGTATGCCGCTTCGAAACCAAACCGCAAGTGGCTGCCAAGGCACGGCGCGTGGCCGATCGCGACCCGTGTTCGATGTGCCGCGCTGAGCGTGCGCGTTCGCTCGAGCAGCAGGTGGTAACCGTCTTCCTTGAGCTCGTAGTGGGATGTCGCGATCAGAATCAGCGTCTCGGCGTCAGCGGCAAACCGTTGCCCGCTGCCGTGCTCGCTTTGCAGCAACTGCAGCAGCACTTCGAGGCGATCGAGATTCTCGTCGGCATCGCCCTCGTCCCACACCCGCAGTGACAGCAGCGCGAGCACGTACATGAAGTAGTAGTCGAGAAGAATCGAGAGAACAACGGGATGCGAAGGCTCCCCGCCGCGGATGTCTGCGATGTAGTTGAGGACGTCGATCGCGATCATGTCGGGATTGACGTGATCGGCGATGCCGTCCCAGTCGTGCATCGCGTGTAGCCCTTCGCGGCGCGTTTTCGTATCGAGCGCGCTGATGGTGTTGTGCAGATTGATCGTCCGTGTCTCGGTGCGCCACACATGCGTGGCCATACTCTCCCGCAGCCGCAGAAGGTTGCGGCCGAGATCCGGCGACGCCGTCACCCCGGCGAGGACTTCCTGACGCGCAGTTCCGGCCAGGAGGGTCTCAACCAGCGAGCATGCGTGCGAAAAGGGATTGCCAACGACCTGCGCGGCCACGCGATTGATGCTAACCCACCCTTTCCTGAGAACTATCACCGAGCCCTACTGATAGCTGTCACCCGCGACCTGCGACCTGACACCTGATACCTGCTACTGATACCTAATACCTGGCTTACAATCGGCACGCCATGACCTCATCAGCCCGACATCTCAGCGCTGCTCTGGCTTTCGCCTCGGCCGTTGCAATCACCGCGCATCTGTTCGCGCAAGCGACGATGACGCAAGCGGCAACGGACGTGCAGATCGACAAGATCTTCAGCCGATGGAATGCCACAACGCCTGGTTGTGCGGTTGGCGCGGCGGTGGCGGGCAAGCCGGTGCTCAGCAAGGCCTACGGGATGGCGGATCTCGAACGAGAGGCCAAGAACACGGCAGAAACGATCTTCGAAGCTGGTTCGGTGGCGAAGCAATTCACGGCCGCCGCTGTATTGCTGCTCGCGCGCGAAGGCAAATTGTCGCTCGACGATCCAGCTCGCAAATACATCACGGAGCTTCCTGACTACGGAACCCCACTCACCATCCGCCATATGCTCAATCACACGAGCGGCCTGCGCGACTGGGGAAGTCTCGAGGGGATCGCCGGCTGGCCGCGCACGTCGCGTGTTTACCGGCACGCGCACGTCGTTGAAATACTCGGACGCCAGCGTGCGCTCAACTTTCCGCCGGGCACGCGTTGGTCGTACAGCAACTCAGGTTTCAACCTCGCCGCCGTGATCGTGTCGCGGGTGAGCGGCATGCCGTTTGCCGAGTTCACGCGCAGCCGTATCTTCGAACCGCTTGGGATGACGCACACTTCGTGGCGCGACGACCACACGCGCGTCGTGAAGAATCGCGCCATCGCGTACGCGGATCGTGAGGATGGCTTCCACATCGAGATGCCGTTCGAAAACGTGCACGGCAACGGCGGCTTGCTGACAACGGTCGGCGACTTGCTGAAGTGGAACGAGAACTTCACGATGCCGCGGGTTGGCGATGCGCCGTTTGTGGCGGAGCAGCAGCAGGCCGGGAAGTTCAACGACGGGCGGCCGCATGGCTACGCGCTCGGCTTGATGCTTCGGCCGTACAAAGGTGTGACGCAAATCGAGCACAGCGGCTCGACGGCCGGCTATCGCGCGCATCTCGCGCGTTATCCCGAGCAGCGTGTGTCGGTGGCGGTGTTGTGCAATGGCGGCAGCGCACAAGCCACGCAATACGCGCACGCGGTTGCCGAGGTGTATCTCGGAAAGAGCCTTCGTCCTGTGGCGGCCCCGAAACCTTCGTACTCATTGACACCGTCCGAGGCCGCGAGATTCGCCGGGCTTTATCGCAACGTCGATCGCGGTCTGCCGACGACGATCATCAGCGATCAAAACGGATTGCGAATCGAGAACGGCCCGACGCTCGTCGCCACGTCCGCAACGCGATTTGTTGCGGCGAACGGCAACACCTGGGAGTTTGACGGCGATCAGCGCGTGCGTGTGACCGATGACGAGGGCACCGTCGACACGCTCGAGCGAACCGGTAAAGTATCCATGCTGAGCGACAACCTCCAGTCGCTGGCGGGCAACTACACGAGTGACGAGATCGAAACGACGTTGACGGTAGCGGTTGAAGGGGATTCGCTCGTGGTCAAACGACGGCCCGACGCAGTCGTCAAGCTCACCCCCGTGTACGCCGACGCGTTCTCGGGCGGGTCGCTCGGACTCGTGGTCTTCCGCCGCGACAGCGGCGGCCGTGTCAACGCTCTCAGCGTCATCCAGGACCGCGTCTGGGATTTGCGCTTCTCCCGCCAGGCGACCATGAGCGCCACCGCGCGGTGAGAACGCGGCGCTGACGGGCGGCCGATTGCAGAGGTGAATTCGCGGTTCTATGGATGAGAGCAGACGTACGCCCCGGCGCGCGGAACTGATCGCGGTGGGGGTGATTGCCTTGATCGCGCTGGTCCCGCGGCTCGTACTGGCCGTGACCGCGCCTCCAGTTACGCCGGTCTACGACATGGCGGATTACTGGAATCGGGCGGTCTATATCGCTGGACACGTGTCCCTGTATCCGAACAGTTATCGAATGCCCGGCTATCCAGCGGTCCTGGCACTGGCCTTCGTCCTCAATGCCGGTCCTTCGCTCCTGACGGTTCGCGTGTTCAACGCCGTCGCGGGTAGCGCGGCCGCCGTGCTGACCTACTGGCTCGCCCGGCGCACGGCGACCCGGCGCGCGTCGCTTGCCGCCGCACTGGCGGTTGCGCTGTATCCGTCCTTCCTGATCTACACGACCTTTATCGCCACGGAGGTGGTCGTGACAGTGCCGCTCGTTGGAGCGCTGATCGCGTCGACGTATCGCTCACATCGCGCCGCAATCGTTGCTGGCCTTTGCGCCGCATTGACGACGCTCGTGCGTCCGGCCGGCATTGCGTTGCTGCCGACCGTCTTCCTTTCGTTTGTGCCGACCGCGCGACCGAACTCCACCCGGCGATCTGCTTTGCTTGCTCCGGGTCTCGTGATCGCCGCCTTTCTGCTCATGATGACGCCATGGTGGCTGCACAACGCGCGCCTGCACGGCCGGTTCGTGCCGCTCGACACGAGCGGCGGCATGAATTTCGCGGTTGGCAACAACCCGTTCGCCGGCGGTACGTACAGGTGGAGAGAGTTTGAACAGGTGCTCGTGCGCGACCTGCCCGGCACGGATATCTTTTCGTTGTCGGGTTCCGATCGCGCGACCGCGATGGCGTTCCGCTACATGCGCGACCATCCCGCCGCGTCCGTGCGGCTTTTGCCGGCGAAGCTGGCGGCGTTGTTTGCGCTCGAAGGACGCGAGCACGCCTTCTTCTATTCGTTCGGGTTTTTGGGGCAGCGCGCGCCCGCGACGGTATGGATCTGGGCGATCGCGATCATGGTGGGCTTTCCTCTGCTCATCGCCGCGGCGCTTGCCGGATTAGTCGTGCGCGGCGGGATTTCACCAGCGGTGCTGATGCCGTCGCTGATTTTTCTCAGCTTGACGCTCGCGATGCACACCCTGACGTTTGGCGATCCGCGGTACCACTTGCCGATGGTGCCCGTCCTCGCCGTGCTCGCCACTGGCATGGCGCGTTGGCGCAATGGCGTCAGTCCGCTGCGGCTGGCTTTGGCAGGGGCTGCGCTCGCGCTGCTCGCGATCGCGTGGTGGACGCAATTTGCCCTGTACTGGTCGGTGCTCGTGAAGCTGGCTGCTCCAGGGGGCTGGGTCAGCCAGCTCGCGTACGACGATCTTCTCTAGCAATCAGTTATCGGCCGTCAGCTATCAGCGTTCACCTGTCAGCGATGGGATTTCGGCAAATGCTGGTCGCCTGACAGCTGATGGCTGATAGCTGACAGCTGACAGCGCCTCTATTTGTCGCTGATCGCTTCTTTCTTCAATCGCACGAGCATCCGGTTGAGCGGCGGGAGTTGATCGCTCAGCGTTTTGTTCAAACGCCCGCTCTCCGCGTTCAGCTCCTGAATGAGATCGGCAAAAATCGGCTCGACGTTGCCGGTCGGACGCCCTTCTCCGGCAGTGGCAACCCGCAACAGCGATGCGAGCCGGTTGTTCGTCTTGATCGGGAAGTTGAGCGGATCCTGGCCACTTTGATTTCGCACCTGGTAGATGTCTTCTTCAATCGCGCTCAAGCTTTTTGTGAGCTGCTCGGCGGCCGCCTGTACCTCCTTGGGCGCGTCTTTGACGCGCGCTGCGACGTCCGTCTTGATGCGGCGAATCTTGATGACCGCCTGGTTTGCTTCGTTGACCTTGTCGCGGATGCGCGACGCGAGCTCCCACTGCGCCAGCAAGTCGGCGTCGCTGATGTTGCGCTGCGGATGCTTGGTAATGACCAGCGGTTGCGTCTGCGCAACGCCGTCAACCGTCAGACGCACCTGATAAGTGCCCGGCAGCACCATGGGACCATTTTGTGTGGCGCCCCACAGGATCATGCCGGGAAACGACACAACCGGCTGCGAGTTCAGATCCCACGTCGCACGATTCAGGCCGGCGTTCATCGGAACCGTGGTGGCCGGGCCGCGCGGGAAGTCGTCGTCTTCGCCGCTTCCACCTGCGGCGTTTGGCGCACGCGGAGGCTGACCGGTGAACGAGCGCACCAGCTGGCCTTTCGCGTCGAGGAACTCGAGGGTCAGGTTCTTCGGCTGCGCTTTCAAGTAGTAGTCGATCGTGGCGCGATCGAGCGCGCGAATCGTTTCCGCTGGCGCAAACAGCTTCACGTCGGTCAAGGGCGCGGTGCCGAATTGCCGCAACGTAGCAAGGTTGTCCATGACGTAAAAGCTGCGGCCGTGAGTCGCGATCGCAAGCGCGTTGTCCTCGACCCACAAGTCGGTCACGGGCGTGTCAGGTAATCCGCTCTTGAACGGCATCCACCCTTCGCCATCGTCAAACGACACGTAAGCGCCGTGCTGGGTTCCCGCATAGAGCAGCCCTTTGCGCGAGAGATCCTCGCGCACGACGTGGACGTAATCGTCGGGCGCAATGCCGTTGACGATCCTGGCCCAGGTCTTTCCGTAATCGCGTGTGCGGAAGATATACGGCGCGACATCGCCGAGCAGCATCTTCTTCACCGCAACGTACGCGGTGCCGTTGTCGAACGAGGAACCATCGATCTGACTGACGCGGCCGAGATCCGGCATGTCGGGTGGTGTCACGTTCGTCCAGGTCTTGCCGTGATCGCGCGTGACGTGTACGAGACCGTCGTCCGAGCCGGCCCACATCACGTTGATGTCTTTCTTGCCCGGAGCGAGCGAAAACACGGTGCCGTAAATCTCGGGACTGTTCATGTCGTGCGTGATCGGCCCGCCCGACTCCTGCATGGTTTTCGGATCGTGGCGGGAGAGATCGCCACTGATCGCTTCCCACGTGTCGCCGCCGTTGATCGACTTCCATACGCGCTGTGACGTCGTGTAGAGGACCGTCGGATCGACGTAGGAAAAGATAATCGGGTACGTCCACTGCCATCGCTCCTTCACGTCCTTCGCGGCTTCGCCGGAGAAGAAGCGTGGATACGCGCCAACCTCCTTGAACTCGCCGGTGCGGCGATTGAGACGCGTGAGGAACGATCCGTTGTTCGCGCCGGCGAAGAAGACATCCGGATCGGTGGGTGAGGGCGCGATGTAGCCAGGCTCGCCACCGCCTGCCTGATAAGGAGCGACCGGCGGCACGCGGCCGAATCCGCCGCCAAGATTGGTGTCACTGGGCACGCACAGTGTGCTGTTGTCCTGCTGGGCGCCGCAGACGTGGAACGGGATGTGCGCGGTGGTGACGACGTGATAGAACTGCGCCGTCGCGAAGTCCTGATCGCTCCACGCGCGCTGACGTGACGACACGTTGAAGGTAACCGCCCCTCCGCCGTCGTTGCCGTCGATCACATGCTCGGCATCGTCGGGATCGACCCAGAGATCGTGATGATCGCCGTGGGTTCCCTGGCCAATGCTGGTCAGCGTCTTGCCGCCATCCGTCGATCGGAAGGCGCTCGTATTCAACAGGTAAACCGTGTCTTTGTTCTGCGTGTCGGCAGTGACGTGTGTGTAGTAGAACGCGCGCTGCCGAATACTGCGCGCGGCGTTGATCAACTTCCAGCTCGCGCCCGCATCGTCGGAAACAAACAGGCCGCCGTTCTCGTTTTCGACCAGCGCGTAGACGCGATTCGAATCAGCGCCCGAGATCGCCACGCCGATCCGGCCGACCATGCCGGCAGGAAGACCGGGGTTGCGCGTGATCTCCGTCCATGTCTCGCCCCCGTCGGTTGATTTGAACAGGCCACTTCCCGGTCCGCCGCTCGACATCTGATACTCGACGCGATATGCCTCCCACATTGCCGCGAACAGCACGCTCGGGTTGCGGCGATCGATCGCGATGTCCACGGCGCCGGTCTTCGCGTCGCGAAAGAGCGTCTGTTTCCACGTCTTGCCGCCGTCGACGCTCTTGTATACACCTCGTTCCTCGCTCGGGCCGCTGTAAAGGCCAAAACTCGCGACGTAGACGATGTCGTGGTTGGTCGGGTGGATGCGAATCTTCGAGATCGCGTCGGATTTGGCGAAGCCGATCTTCGTCCAGGTTTTGCCCGCGTCCGTGGACTTATAGACGCCGTCGCCTGGCATGATGTTGCCGCGAATGCACGACTCGCCCATGCCGAGGTAGACGACGTCGGGATTCGAGTCGGAGACGGTGACGGCG
Source organism: Acidobacteriota bacterium (assembly GCA_046726375.1). Classification (GTDB taxonomy): domain Bacteria; phylum Acidobacteriota; class Vicinamibacteria; order Vicinamibacterales; family UBA2999; genus DASPWV01. The sequence continues at coordinate 17,078 of JBKPAJ010000226.1, read as the reverse complement.
CCGACGGAGGAACTGGTGATTTGCCCGTCAGTGACGGGCGCCCACGTGTTGCCTGCGTCGGTGGTCTTCCAGAGACCGCCGCCGACCGCGCCAAAGTAGGCCTCGCGCGGCCGCCCCTTCACGCCGGAAACGGCAATCGAGCGTCCGCCGCGATTGGGGCCGATGCTGCGCCAGCGGTAGGTATTGAGGAGCGCTTGATCGATCGTCGGCGCTTGCGCGGCGACGGGTGGCATGTGTCCGGCGAAGCCGATCGTGAGCGAAAATGCGGCAAGCGCGGCGCCGATGAAATGGCGAACGTGTGAGTGAAGCGTCATAGCCATGGCTTTGCAATCGCAGCTTATCATCCGGATCATGCGCCGGATGAAACTCTCGATGGGCGGCTGGCTGCTCGTCGCCGCCGTCACTGCGACGGCCGGAGCGATTCAAGCACCATCACCATCGCCGGGGGTGGTGCTCTTCGAAGGGGCGCGGCTCATCGCGGGCAGTGGCGATGCGCCGATCGAGAACGCAGCATTGGTCGTGGACGGCACTCGCGTTTCTCGCGTCGGGAGGCGAGGCCAAGTGGAGATCCCGCCGGGTGCCATTCGTGTCGACCTGACAGGCAAGACGGTGATCCCTGCGCTCGTGGATGCTCACTCCCACATCGGGTACATGAGGGATCTGACGAGCGGTCCTCAAAACTACACGCGCGAAAACATCCTCGATCACCTGCATCGCTTCGCCTATTTCGGCGTAGCGGCAAGCCAGGCCATGGGAACGGACTTCGGCGAATTGCCGTTTCACGTGAGAGACGAGACGTTGAAAGGGCAGTATCCAGACGCCGCCCGGTTCCTCACCGCCGGCCGAGGCCTGGCGCCGCTTGCCGAAATCAGCGCAGCCAACATGCGGCACGCCGCTTATCCAGTGACGACCGAAGAGGGAGCGCGTGCCGCCGTTCAGGAACTCGCGCTGCGTAAGGTGAGGCTTGTCAAGACGTGGGTCGACGACCGCGGTGGCACGGTCCAGAAGCTGACGCCCACGTTGTATCGCGCGATCATCGACGAAGCACACAAACACAAGATGCGGGTGGCCGTTCATGCCACGGAACTTGAGGATGCCAAGGATCTGCTGCGGGCCGGTGTTGACGTCTTCGCGCACATGATCGCCGATGTGGACGACGAGCTCATCGGGCTCTTCAAACAGCACCCAAACACCGCGGTTCTGACAGCCCTCGGTGGACCGCGCCGGACGATTTACGCGCCGTGGCTGAATCCCCCACACCCGTTGGTTGCTGCGACGATGTCGTCTGCACAAATAAGCCGGTTGCAGCAACGCCTCGCGAGCGCGAACCCCGACGAGCTCGAGCGGGCGCGGCAGGCTTGGACTCGCCTGGCTCGGGGGCTGGCGAAGCTGAACGCGGCAGGCGTCAAGATCGGTGCGGCCACCGACGGCGGAGGACAAACCGGCGATCAATTCGTGGGCTGGACGATGCACACGGAAGTGGAGAACATGGTCGCCGCCGGTATGACGGCGGCGCAGGTGCTCGTCGCGGCGACGAAAACATCGGCCGAGATTCTTGCGCTCGATGAGCTCGGCACGGTCGCGCCCGGAAAGTCCGCCGACTTCGTTGTGCTCGACGCGAATCCGCTCGATGACATCACGAATACGAGGAGAATCAGCCGCGTCTACCTGCGCGGACGAGAGGTCGACCGAGCAAAGTTGCAGGCGGGCTTCGCACAAGTGAGAACGGACAAAAGATAAAGGTGGATCGACATGACGATCGCGCAAACCATTCGATGGCCGGTTCTCAGATCGCTTGCGCTCGCCGCTGCGCTCACGTGGTCGACAGTCGGCATCCAGAGCCAATCTGCCACCGACCGCGCATCTGTCCGGCGTCCCGTCGCCGACCCCGAGGAATGGCGGACCTACGGAGGCGACCTGGGTAACACGCGGTACTCTCCGCTCGATCAAATCAACGCGGAAAACTTCAGCAAGCTGGAAATCGCCTGGCGCTTCAAAACCGACAACCTCGGACCGCGACCGGAGTTCAAGTTGGAATCGACGCCGCTGATGGTCAACGGCCGCTTGTTTTCCACCGGCGGCACGCGCCGGGCAGTGGTCGCGTTGGACGCGGCCACCGGCGAGCTGCGCTGGATGCACAGCCAGGACGAAGGCGCGCGCGGGCAGGCCGCTCCGCGCCAGCTTTCGGGCCGCGGCCTTGCGTATTGGAGCGAGGGCAAGGAGGAACGCATTCTCTACGTGACGCCCGGCTATCGACTCGTGGCACTCGATGCGCGAACTGGCCAACTCGTTGCCGAGTTCGGACGCAACGGCGTCGTGGATTTGAAACAGGATTTCGATCAGGAGATCGACCTCACGACTGCGCCGGTGGGCCTCCACGCCACGCCGCTGATTGCAAAGGATGTCGTCATCGTGGGGGCTGCGTTCGAGACTGGTGCCAATCCGAAAAGCAAAGCCAACGTGAAAGGCCATGTCCGCGCCTTCGATGTGCGCACCGGCAAGCGGTTGTGGATCTTCCACACCATTCCGCGACCGGGTGAATTCGGCAACGACACGTGGCTGGACGATTCGTGGTCCTACACCGGCAACACCGGTGTGTGGGCGCAGGTGTCCGCGGACGAAGAACTTGGACTCGCATACTTACCGACGGAGCTTCCGACGCACGACTATTACGGCGGTGCGCGTCCTGGCAACAATCTGTTCAGTGAAAGCATCGTCGCCGTCGATTTGCGAACAGGTCAGCGGAAGTGGCACTACCAGTTGGTGCACCATGGCATCTGGGACATGGATATTCCGGCGCCGCCGATCCTGGCCGACATCACGGTCAACGGCCGTGCGATCAAGGCGCTGGCGCAGCCAACCAAGCAGGCGTTTCTCTACGTGCTCAATCGAGAAACTGGCGAACCGGTCTGGCCAATCGAGGAGCGACCCGTGCCAAAGGGCGACACACCAGGCGAGTGGTACTCACCAACGCAGCCGTTCCCGACCAAGCCGCCGCCCTACGATGGACAGGGCCTTACGTTGGACGACTTGATCGATTTCACCCCCGACCTTCGGGCGGAAGCTGTGAAGATCGTCTCGCGCTATCGGCTCGGTCCGATTTTCACGCCGCCGTCGGTGAGCCGCGCCGAGGGTCCCATTGCGACGCTCACGATGGGGGCGCAAGCCGCGGCGTCGAACTGGCCTGGTGGTTCGTACGATCCGGAAACACATACGCTGTTCGTCGCCTCGCAGACGTCGATCGCGACGCTTGGTCTCATGCCGCCACCTGCCGGGCGTTCGGACATGCCGTATTTTCAAGGCACGGTTCTGTCGGGCGCACGGCTCACAGGCGGATCGGGTTCGGACGCCGGTCCAAGCGCGCGGCCGGCTGCGTCAGTTGCGGCGGCGCCAGCCGGCGGTGAGGGCGGAGGCAGTAGTCTGACGGTCCAGGGTCTGCCGCTTGTCAAGCCGCCTTACAGCCGTATCACAGCCATCGATCTCGACAAGGGCGAGTTCCGGTGGCAAGTGCCGTTTGGTGAAACACCGGACAACATTCGCCAGCACCCAGCACTCAAAGGGCTCAACCTGCCTCCGCTAGGCCGACAGGGCAACAATTCTGGAACACTAGTGACCAAGACGTTGCTCATTGCAGGCGAGAGCAATTTCGGTCCCACACCGTCGGGTGCACGGGGCGCGATGCTGCGCGCATTCGATAAGGCCACAGGACGTGAAGTCGGTGCCGTCTACATGCCGGCGCCGCAGAGCGGCTCGCCGATGACGTACCAACTAAACGGCCGGCAATACATCGTGGTTGCGATTAGTGGCGGTAATTATGCGGGAGAACTCGTGGCGTTCAGGCTGCCGTGACGTCCAGTGCTTTCATCAACGTTCTGACATCTGAGAGAATCAAGAGTATGCGCATCGTACACATCGTTCTTGCTGCTTCAACGTTTGTGACGGCTGGCCTCGGCTTTTCAGCCGCGCGAGGGGACCAATCGCCGAACAGTGCGACAGCCGTCGTTGTTTACAAGTCGCCGACGTGCGGATGTTGCAGCGCGTGGGCAGAGCATGTCCGTGCGGCAGGCTTCCGGGTGGAAGTCCAATCGGTGAGTGATGACAAGTTGCGGTCGATCTCGCGTGACGGCGGTGTGACAAATGACCTCGCCTCCTGCCATACCGCCAAAGTCGGCGGTTACACAGTCGAGGGACATGTGCCGGCTGCGGACATTCAGAGGCTTCTCAAGGAGAAGCCGTCGGTCGCCGGCATCGCCGTGCCCGGCATGCCGATGGGCTCGCCCGGAATGGAGCAGGGTGGCAGGAAGGATCCCTTCAACACAATCGCGTTCACGAAGGATGGGAACAAGACCGTGTTCGCGAAACATTAGGAACCGACGCGGGCGACGCTGATCAGCGACGCTCGCGCGTCGTCCATTCGTAGTGCTCAGCGGCGCGTCGCACCACCCCGGGCGCATCCTCCGCGAGCAAATACCGATCGTCAACAAGCGCAAGCGTCGAGAGCGCGATGCGCCCTAAGTAGTCTTCCTTGCTCGGATAGCGCTCTTCGATCGAACGACGGCTGTCTCCCGACCGCTCCCGCTCCGCGCGGGTGCGAGGGAGCGGCAGATACGATCCGATCTCACTCGCGAGCCGGTCGGGCGCACCGATGCTTGGGCGTCGATAATTCCACCCGGTCTGCGTGGCAAGCGGGACCGCGATCTCTGGTAATCGGATGCCCGCGCGATCGTTCCCCGCTTCGTCCACTGCCGGCACGAGACTTACAAACGGTTTGCCGATCTTCGGTGGTTCGATTGTCACCAGGCCGTGCGACCAACCCGGTCCGAAGTCGAGTCGGTAGGTTGTCATCGGCGACGGCAATCGAAATCCAGGAATCGTCGGCCATCCGGCCGAGGCGGGCGCGGTCAAGGTGCCATCGGCCAGTGTCGGGTACCGACTCGCCGGCGGCTCTCGATCGTCTACTACCCACTCGTCCAGCGCACGAAACAACGCACGTACGACCGGTGCATAGACGAGCGGATTCATGTCCGCCTGGCCGACGAAGTCGGGATCTTGAAATGGTGCGGGCGGAAAGGCGCCAACGATGTGTGGAGCAGACGCGACGAAGTAAACACGGCTTGTCGGCGGTGGGGCGATGTCGTGCGTTCCAGTCGGGTCGGTGAGCACGAGCGAACCGGCGCGGTTGAAGAACTCCGAGTTCGTCAGCAAGTGAAACAGTTTGGGCACGGTGCCGCTTTTGACCGCTTTCGCGAGCAGCGCGTCGGTGACGCCTGTTTCTGGATCGAGTTCCTCCGCGTCGGTAAACGGAAACATGTCGACGGGATACAGGATGTTGAAATGTTGCAACTGGTCGCGTGACTGTTGGCCAAAGCGATGGTTGAACGATCCGCGCCCCGCGCCGCCGACTTGATCAAAGACGCCGTCGAAGACCCGGCGACCGCGTTCGTCTTCGTTGAATCCGTCGTAGATGAAATGACGGAGGAACCTGCCCGTTTGTGAGACGCCCCACGCGAGGGCGAACTTGGTACCTGGCACGGGGTTGCCGGCTGACGCGTCAGCGTGCTTGAAGAAACTGATCAGATCACGAGTGCCGGCGAGACCGCATCCGATGACCCGCGGGTCGCGCGCGCGATAGACGACGTCGTAGATTCGGCCTGGTTCAAACGCGCCGTCCAGCGTCACGGTGCCCGGCCCAGTAAAGCGCCACCTGCTACGCGGGATCAGCTGCGGGGCATCCAGCGGCAGTGTGCGGACCATCATCTTGTGCTCGTCGCTCGAGGGATCGACGACGGGATACGCCTCGTGGCCGCGATCGGCAATGGACGCGGTGGTTGCACCCGGCCCGGGAATGAAATTGCCGCGCACGAGTCCCGTGATCGAGCGTCCATGATCGGTCGCGATGGGAATCTCCATTCGCATGCGGCCCTGCGGCACGTCCCATTGCCATCCCATCCAGAGAAGCGAGAAGCCCTGTCGCATGAGCGCACCATCGCCAAAGTCCGCCGCGGTCGAGGGATCGCTCGTGGTCGTGCCGTTTTGAAACGTGGTGAGAATTCGCTTGCTGCCGCGATTACCCGCTTCGTAGAACAAGCGGCCATTGCCACGCGCAGGATCGACTGGCTTCAGCAGGTAGAAATCGGCCGAGAACTCGACCTCGCCGCGGGCGTTTCTCGGGGCCAGCGGAAGATCGACGATGCCGCGATTCTGCGGCAATGTCGGGTCGAGCGCGAAATCCACTTTGCCAACGAGTTTTTCGTACGGGCCGGCGGCACCGAACGCGACGCCGTTGAGCACAAGCTCCCGCCGCTCGATGCGTAGTCGCGTGACACCGGCCGCGGCGATTGTCGGAACGAGGCAGACGCCGGCAACGACGATCGCAAGGAACTTCGACATACCAAGGGTCATCGGGTCGACTCAAAGGCGGAGTTTCCCGCTAGCAACCTCGGTCCCCGGTTGGCTTTGCAGTGGCTCCCATCGACTTGAGCAGTTGACTAGCTTGGTGGCGGCCCATACACTCCGATTGTCTAGAAGAGGTCGTCCCGCCTCGCGGAGCGGCTCCCCCGCATGACGAAAAAGTTAATATCGCTGGTCCTGTTGTGTCTCGTCGTGTCGCCGAGGCCAACGGCACAATCTTCGAGCGCTCGCATTTTCTTCGTCGACATCGGTCAGGGCGCCGCAACGCTGATCGTCTCGCCCGCGGGCAGGACCCTCCTTGTCGATGGCGGCCCTCCGGGTGGCGGCACGACGAAGATCATTCCGCTGCTCGACGCGCTCGGCATCGCAACGATCGATTACACGGTCGTGACGCACTACCACATCGACCACATTTCCGGCATCACTGAGCTGCTCAACGCCGGGCGCGTGGCGGGCATTGCGTACGACAACGGCGATGGACCAGCGGTGGAACCGCCGGGGACCTCGACGTCACCCGCGAGCACGCGCGGGGCGTATATCAGCTACAAAGATGCCATAGCCCTTCACGGTGTGCCGCGACAAACTATCACGCCCGGCACAGTGATCGATCTCGGCGGCGGCATGACCGCGACGGCTCTGGCCGCCGCGGGACGGCTGCTGAGCGGTGGCGTCATTCCCATCACGACTGCGGACTTGAATACCGAAAGCATCAGCCTGCTGGTCGAGTACAACACCTTCGACTACCTCGTCTCGGGCGATCTCACCGGCGGTGGAAGCACGAGCACGCTGAAGACCCCGGACATCGAGACCTACGTTGGTCAGATGGTCGGCGACGTCGATGTCGTGCAGCTGAATCATCACGGCAGCACCACCGCGAGCAACCAGCGCTTTTTGTCGGCTCTCAAAGCGGAAGTCGCCGTCGCCCAATTCGGCGAGACCAACACGTTTGGCCATCCAAATCGCGAGACGGTCAACAAGTATCTCAACACGGCGACGTCAACCGGCAACCAGTTCCCGGGCACTGGTGTGCCGACTCCTGGTGTCGGACCGGTCTTTTATCAACACGAAGACAGCCCCGACGGCGATGATCGGGTGTCGCAGCAGGGCATCAGCAGCACCGACACGCGCGGTAACGGCACGATCGTGCTGGAAACGGACGGCGTGACGAACTACACGCTGAAGAGCCATGACGACGGCGGTGCGAAGATCGATCCCGCGCTGAATACGTACGGCGTGGACGGAGCATCCGCCGGCATCACCCTGGACTTTGCGCCCACGGTTGTGGTCAGCACGCTGCCCGTCGCGCCTCTTGCGACAGATGCCGCAACGATTTCGGCTGAAGTGAACGATCGCGAATCGCCAATCTCCAACGTGACGCTTCAATACGCAATCAACGACGTTCTTCAACCGCCCATTGCGATGACCTCTGCGGGTGGCGCCTATAAGGCCACCGTTCCACCGCAGCCTGATGGCACGCGCGTCGACTACGCCGTCACTGCCAACGCCGGCACCCAGACGACGACGTACGCGTCGGGGTATTTCTCGGGCGTTGCGACGATTGGATCGATTCGCACGCCGGCGCCGAACGGCGAACCGCTGTTTGCGGGATACGCGGCTCGCATTCAGGGTGTCGTAAGCGCCGGATCGAATACGTTTGGCGCGGGATCCAATGACGACTACGTCCAGGACGCCACCGGCGGCATCGACGTGTATCGTTCCAACGAGACCGCCACGCCCTTTACGTTTACTGCCGCCGGCCAGAACGTCGAAGTGATCGGCCGCATCGGCTTCAACGGCGGTCGCGTGCGCCTCGACATCACCGAGTCGCTCGAGAAGACGACCTCGCCGTACGGAATCACCATTCTCCCGACGCCCGGCACGATCGATCCGCAGCCGGCAACGTTCGCATCATTGGCCGCCAGCCCGGAAGCGTTCGAAGGCCAGCTCGTGACCGTGACTGGTGTCTCAGTGGTCAGCGGCAGTTTTCCCACTACACCGCAACAGTTCGACGCGTTTCTGACCGTGACCGACGACGGCATGAGTAACTTTGCCCTGAAGATCGACAAGGACACCGACATCGAAGGGTTCAACCCCGGTTCCGTGTTCACGATGATCGGCGTCGTTCAGCAGGACGACTACCTGCGCCCGTTCGACTCCGGCTACAACATTGCGCCGCGCGGCCGGCCCGATCTGGGAGGCTCCGCAGCCGGCGCCACGCTGATCACAATCGTGGAAGCAAAAGTCGATCAAATCAACAACGTCGACACCACGCCTGGTGCGGACTTTGTTCCTGATTTGATCAACCAAATTGTCCGCGTCCGCGGCGCTGTGACGTCAATCGACTTTCGAGGTGGAACGGGGATCGAGTACTACATCCAGGACGCCACCGGCGGTATCGATCTCTTCAGCACCACGGCGGACGTCGGACCGTTCAGTATTGGCGACAGCATCGAGGCGGTTGGATCGATTTCGCAGTTCAACGGCCTTACCGAACTGCTGATCACGACGCCCGCGAGCGTGAGCGCGCTGCCGCCGGGCACGGTGCCACCGGCCGCGCCACAGCTTGTGACGCTGTCGCAGCTCGCAGGCAGCGGTGTTGGCGAGGCGCTTGAAGGGCGCCTGATTCGCATCGACAACGTCACCATCACAGGCGGCGCCTTTCCGGCCTCCGGCAGCTCGGGCAACCTCACGATTTCCGACGCGACCGGGTCGGCCACGCTGCGTATCGACAGCGATACGGATATCGACGGCACCCCAACGCCAACCGGCACGCTGTCGATTGTCGGCCTCGCAACCCAGTTTGATTCCTCGTCGCCTTTCGATAGCGGCTACCAAATCCTTCCGCGCACCACCGGCGACATCTCCGCGACTGTTCCGGCGCTGTCGGCTAGTCCGACATCGGTGGATTTTGGCAGCGCCACGATTGGTGTAACTGTGGAGCGTCAGGTAACGCTGACAAACAACTGCGCCGCGACACTAACACTGGTCACGCCGCTCACGATCACCGGTCCAGACCTCGGCCAGTTCTCAGTTGGAGTGCCCGGAGCAACGACGCTTGCCCCCACCGCGTCGACGAGCGTCAGCGTGAACTTCGTTCCGACATCGCCAGGTTTGAAGAGCGCGACACTTGTCGCGACGACAACCACGGGTCAATCCGCCAGCGTCTTGCTGAGCGGCAACTCACTTTCGAGCGGTTTGACGACGCCGCTGGTGATTAGCGAATTCAGAACTCGTGGGCCGAGCGGCGGCAATGACGAGTTTGTCGAGATTTACAACACCACCGATGCGCCGATTCTCATTGGCGGATATTTGCTGCGCGGATCGAATAGTGCCGGCACCGTCACGACGCGCGCGACGATTCCCGCCGGAACGATGATTCCCGGGCGCGGTCATTATCTATTCACCAACAGTGCCGCCGGCGGCTATAGCGGCAGCGTTCCAGGGAATCAGACGTACTCTACCGGGATCACCGACGACGGCGGAATCGCGATCACGACGTCGGCGTTTGTGGTTCTCGATAGCGTCGGCATGAGTTCAGGATCGGCCTATCAGGAAGGCGCGACGCTCGCGCCGCAGACGCCTGCGACTGCCAACCGAAGCTACGAACGCAAGCTGGGTGGCGTGGAAGGCAGTCAGATCGACACCGACAACAATGCGAACGATTTCTACCTGAGGATGTCTCCCGATCCGCAAAACCTGAGCGGTCCGATTACACCAGCGATCAGCGTGTCGCCGGCGACGGTCGATTTCGGATCCGTCGCTGTCGGCGCGACGACGTCTGTGCCCGTAGCGATCACCAACAGCGACACGGCAAGTGTGACGCTCACGCCGCCATTCGCGATTACCGGCCCGGCGCCTTCTCAGTTCAGCGTCTCGCTGCCTGCTGCTGTAGCCCTCGGCGCAAACGAGAGCACAACGGTCTCAGCGTCGTTTCATCCCACCGCCGCCGGCAACAAATCGGCCACGTTGAGCATCACCAGCACGAACGGCGGCACTCGTTCGGTCACGCTCGTTGGCTCGAGCAGTTGTCCCGCAATCACGATCACGGGCGCGTTGCCCAATGGAACCATGGGCGCGCCCTACTCGCAAACGGTTGGCGCAAGCGGTGGCGTCGCGCCCTACATGTTCAGCGTGTCGAGTGGCGCACCGCCGACGGGTCTGGCGCTCGCGGCAAGTGGCACGCTGTCCGGTATTCCAGTAGTTGTCGGTGCCTTTAATTTCACCGTGTCGGCGGCCGATGCCAATGGCTGTACTGGGTCGTCGCAGTACGTTGTGGGCATTGCGCCAAATATCGCATCGCTTGCGGCGGATTCGACGCTGGATTTTGGTACGGTGAGCGCGAATATTCCTGTCACGCAAAACGCCACCGTGACGAATAACAGCGCGTTCGCCGTCACCCTGACTCCACCGTTCAGCATCACCGGCGCGGATGCGTCGCAGTTTTCAGCAGGTGCGCCCGTGATGACGGCCCTGGCCGCGCATGCGTCCACAACGATTCCCGTCACGTTCCGAGGGTCGTCCCCGCGTGGCAAGAGCGCGACGCTGCACATCACCAGCACGTTCAGCGGCGCGGTGGCCGTTTCGCTCCTGGCAGAGGCCGTGCCTGCACCACCGTCGACCGTCTTGATCAGTGAATTCAGATTCAGAGGCCCAACAGGCGCGAGCGATGAGTTCGTGGAGCTTTACAACAACAGCGATGCCCCCGTCGCGATCGGCGGCTATGTCCTGCGCGCATCCAATGGGACGGGCACGACGAGCCTGCGCGCCACGGTTCCCGCGGGGGTCACCATTCCACCGCGCGGCCACTACCTGTTCACCAACGTTGCGTACAGCGGTTCGGTCCCCGGCCAGCCATACGCCGTTGCGATTACAGACGACGGCGGCGTTGGTATTTTCCCTTCGTCGTTTGCGACAGCGCCGCTCGATCAGGTCGGCACATTAACTGGTTCCGCGTATCGAGAAGGCACGCCTCTGACGCCGTTGACCACCAACCCCACGGATAGCTACGAGCGCCTCCCGGGCGGTGTCGAGGGGAACGGGCTGGATACGGACGACAACGCGGCGGATTTCCACGAGGCGACGAGCAATCCACAAAACCTGACGAGCGCGAGTACGCCCGCGTTCAACGTATTGCCCGCGCCGTTGAACTTCGGGGCGGCAGTCGTCGGGCAATCGAGCGTTCAGACTGTCACGATCGCAAACCTCAGTGTGACGCCCACCAATTTGACATCGCCGTTGGCGATCAGCGGCGCTGACGCCGCGGACTTTTCCGTCAGCGTGCCCGGCACGACGACGCTGCCGGTGGGTGGGTTCACCACCGCGTCTGTCACGTTCCATCCGATGATCATCGGTGAGAAAACAGCGGAACTCACCGTGACGAGCTCCAGCGGATCCCGTGTGTTGACGCTCGTTGGCGCTGCCACACCGGCGACGCTCACCGTCATCGAGAACTCGTTTACGCGCGAGTATGGAGCGGCGAATCCAATCTTCACTGGAACGCTCACGGGTATCATCCCCGGCGACAACATCGCGGCCACGTTCTTCTCCCCCGCGACGCTGACGAGTCCGCCCGGCGTCTATCCGATCGAATACGTATTACACGACCCTGATGGACGTCTCGTTAATTACATCGTCAACACGGTTCAAGGAACCCTCACGATCGTCGACACCACAGCGCCGGTGTTGACGCTTCCGTCTGACATCTCGACGCCCCAGACGTCGGCGCTGGGCGCCATCGTCACGTTCACTGTTACTGCCGTCGATCTGCTCGATGGTGCCGTTCCCGTCACTTGCACTCCGCCATCAGGAGCGTTCTTCAGCGTTGGTGTCACGTTGGTGACGTGCTCGGCGACCGACGCGCACGGAAAGACCGCCAGCGGATTACTCACGGTGACGGTGACCGAAGTGAGCAACCCCGGCAAGATGGTCGGCGCCGGGCAGATCGAAGACGGGTTGCGGGAGCACCGCTTTGAATTGCAGGTGACGGAACGATCGAACGGCGTGGAAGACGGCAAGCTGCGATATCGTGCGCGATTGGCGATGCACGGCCGCGATCGCGTCGACGAATTCCTAGCGACCGGCATCACAGCTGTGGTCTTCACGTCGCCGAATGGGGTCAGTTTCACGGGCACCGGCACCTGGAACGGCCAGGGTGGTTACGTCTTTGAAGCAGCGGCGGTCGATGCGGGCGAGCCTGGAAAAGGCAGAGATCGATTTGTGATCGTGATTCGCGATTCACTCGGAGCCGTCGTGTCTGCAACCGACGCGTTGCTGACACACGGGAATCTTCAGTCAGCATCCGGAGCGAAGTGAAAACCGTTTTCTGAACGCTCACTCCATCGCTCTGGATCTCAGCTCACACAAGTCGCAAATTACCAGCGTTTCTGCGCCCGCTCGCACCGACAACATCCCGGCGCTTGCAGTCCCGGCCGTGATGGGTCGCGCGTAGAAGGGGTAGCGAATAGCGAGAGTGCTTTCGCTACCCGCTACACGTTAGCCGCTACGCGCAACTACATCGGAGGCTCGTACATCAGCCATGCACTTGGCGACACCGCGTCCCACACGCACCACGCGGGCGTTGCTAGCCAGTTCTGATCGACATCGCCGATTGGCGCACCAGGCGGCGCCGGTGCTGCCGGCAACAGCTTGCCCGTTTCGGCTGGGCGCTCGAGGAAGCGCTTGATGTCGGCGGCAAGCAGCGCATGCTGCGCGACGTCGGCTTCGCTCCTCCCGACTTCCGCACGCAGGCGCGCCGCAAGCTTCTGCAGCTTCATCGAGGCTACCGCACGCACCTGACCGTGCGGCGCAGCCGTGGCCAGCCACGTGACGCGGTCCACCAGAACGCGTTCGGTGGCGCGGCGCACTTCCGCTTCGTACGGCGATGCCGTCACTGCGTCGAACGTCGCCTTGGTCAAGCGATCGATGACTTCTTCGAGACCAGGCAGCGTGGGATCGACGGCGTGCTGCGCCACCATCCGGGCGGCACGATCGAGCTGCAGCACAAACCCGATCGTCACGTCGGACGCAATCGTCGCCGGACTCAACGGATCAAACCCCTCGCCGGTCGCGCGCGGGAACAGCTCGCGATGCATCCCGAAGCCGGGCGGCCGCGGTGGAATGGCGTCGAGGATCTTCTTCGGGATCGTCAGCTCCGACGGCTTCAACGTCGCCGCCAGCGCCTCCAGCGCTTTACGCTGATTGGCCGCCGACTCCCATTTCACCGGCGTCCGGCCGTCGCCGCGCATCGCGTAGACAAAGTCCTGGCCCGCGATCATGGAGGCGCTGCTTTCGACGGCGTAGCGGTGATACATGTAAATCGGGACGAGCGGCTCCTCGATCGTGACCATCGGCGCGCCCGTGCGAATCGTGCGCTCGCCGATGCGATCGAGCGCAGCGCGGCGGACTTTCATGATCCGCGTGAGCTCGTCCGCCTGGTTGACGCCGTTGGACCACTGTTCGGTGCGAGGATGGATGTCGGTGTCCTGATTGGTGAAGTAGCGCAGGTCCTCGGTCCACGCGTGATCGACGATCTTCTTGAGCTCGGCGGCTTCGTTCGTCCCGCGTGGAAACTCACGATACCCGTAATTGATGGCGACCTTGTCCCAGTCGCCGATGCGCGCCTGATACGCGTTGGAGAGGTCGATCGTCCCATCCGCCTTGAGCTCTTCGAGCGGATGCGGGTAGTCCATGACCGAGATCCAGCCCTTGGTGCTGTCGTAGTAGTTGTGACCGAGGCCGAGCGTATGGCCGACTTCGTGCGCAGCCAACTGACGAATGCGTTTGAGGGCCGTCTCGTAGAGCACCGCAGGCCGCTCGTCGCCGTTGGTATAGGGCGAGAGCAGGCCTTCGAAGATCATGTAGTCCTGTCGATCGCGGAGCGAACCGAGCGTGACGGTCGCTTTGAGGATCTCGCCGGTGCGTGGATCGGCGATCGTGCCGCCGGAGCTCCAGCCGCGCGTCGATCGATGCACCCAGTTGATCATGTTGTAACGGATGTCCATCGGGTCGGCGCCTTCCGGCAGCACGTCCACCTTGAACGCGTTGCGGAATCCTGCGGCTTCGAACGCCTGGCTCCACCAGCCGGCGCCTTCCAGCAGCGCCTGTTTCACGTCTTCGGGCGCGCCTGAATCGACCCAGTACTGAATCGGCTTCACAGGCTCGCTCATCGCGGCCGCCGGATCCTTCTTTTGCAGCCGATGACGCCGGATGAACCGCATCAGCATTGGCTCACCGATGGGCACGCTGTAGTCGACATACTGCAGGCCGCCATATCCGGCGCGAGGATCATCTGCGCGCGGCTGGTAATTGCTGTCGGGCAATTCCACAAACGAGGCATGCTCGCGTAGCGTCACGGCGTCCGGCGTGGGGGTGACGCTCCCGACGCTGCCGGAGAACAGCCCGCCGCCGCGTCCACCGGCACCCGCCGCCTCGCCGCCGCCCTGTCCAATCGCCGGAGGCCCTTGTGCGGGGCCGCCGCCACCACCGCCGCCGCGGCCACCACCCGCCGCTTCGTTGACAAACGTGAGCGTCACGTCCACCTCGGTGTTCTTGGGGAAGCCCTTGGTGTTGGGCAGATAGAACGCGCTGCGCGTGCGATCGACGCGGTAGTTGCCCGGTCGTAGCGAGTTGGCAGCGCCCGTCAGGTCGCGTAGGAAGAAATCGGTGGCGTCCACCAGCAGCCGGCCGTTTGATTCGCCGACCACCGTAAAGCCCCACAGGATTGATTTCGCAAACGAGTCTTCAACCGACTTTCGTTCAAGGGGATTCTTGCTGCTCGATCGAAAGGACTGATTCGCCTGGACCAGCATCACGCGCGGGCCGACGCGTTGAAACTGGACGACGCGCCCGCCGCCGCCTTCGCCGCGATCGAGACCGATGTCGTTCGAACCCAGGCCCGCAGACAAGCCAAGCGCGAGCAGAACATCGGTATCGAGTCGCGGGATTTCCACGAACATCGATCCGGTGCGCGCATCCCAATAGAGAGGGAAGTAACCATCGATCTTCTTCATGCCGTTCGTCCGGTCGTCGATCGACGGCACCGGAGCGGGGCTCTGTTGCTGCTGCGCCTGAAGAAACACCGGCACGGCCGCGACAACCATCAACGAGACGATCACCAGACTCCGCTTCATGTCGACACTCCGTAGTTGAGATGCTGATTTTATACTTCGCCGCAGATGGAACGCAGATGGAACGCAGATGGAACGCAGATGGGCCGCAGATGGGCCGCAGATGAACGCAGATACAACGCAGATGAACGCAGATACAGACGCAGCGGTAGAGGCAGTAGTTTTCCTATCTCCGTTTTATCTGCGTTTCATCTGCGTTTGTATCTGCGTTCATCTGCGTGAATGGCGCGACTTCTTGCGACGCCGTAGGGCGACGGGCGTATCATGTTGTCCATGAAACACGCCATCGTTGCGTTCTTCATGTGTGCGCTCGCGGTTTCGCCAACAGTTCATGGACAACGGGCGACGCCGGCCTGCGATCCGGGTAATGGCGGTTTGACGCTGCCACCGGGATTTTGCGCGCTCGTCATCGCCGAAGACCTCGGCTACGCGCGCAACCTCGTCGTCGCACCCGACGGCGACGTCTTCGTTTCCATTCGCAATGGCCCTGCGGTTCAGGGTCAAGCTCCGCCGCCCGGATTCATCGTCGCGCTGCGCGATACCAACGGCGATGGAAAGATGGACATGCGCGAGCAGTTCGGCAGCAGGGGCGGCACGGGCATCGCGCTGCGAAACGGCTATCTGTATCTCGCCACCACGACGTCCGTGGAGCGCTTCAAATTGAATCCAGGAGAGCTGAAACCGTCGGGCCCTGCCGAAGTGGTTGTCGGCGGGTTTCCGAATCAGCGCGGCCACGCGGAGAAGGACATCGCCTTCGACGACAAAGGCAACATGTATGTCAGCGTGGGCCTGCCGTCCAACGCGTGCGCCGAGCCCGATCGACAGAAGGGTGCGAAGGGTCTCGATCCCTGTCCGCAGCTCGAGCAGCATGGCGGCATCTGGAAGTTCAATGCTGACACGCCGGGGCAAACCTACGCCACGAAGAACCGGTATGCGACAGGCATGCGCCAGCCCGTGGCGATTACGTGGCACAACGGACATCTCTATGCGGCCATGAACAGCCGCGACTCGCTCGATACTCTGTACCCGGAGCATTTCACCGCCGAAGACAACCAGGAACGCCCGCTCGAGCCACTGCTGCAGGTGGATGAAGGTGACGTGTTCGGTTGGCCGTACTGCTTCTTTGACGGGAAGACAAACAAGATGATTCTTGCGCCGGAGTACGGCGGCGACGGAAAGTCGATCGGGCGGTGCGCGCAATTCGAGGCACCGGTGACCGCGTTCCCGGCGCACTACGCACCCGTGGATTTGATGTTCTACACCGGCACGATGCTGCCGGCGCGTTACCGGGGCGGCGCCTTCATGGTGTCGCACGGATCGTGGAACCGCGCGCCAGCGCCCATGGCGGGATACAACGTGATGTTCCAGGCATTCGCGAAAGGAAAGCCGGAAGGCAAGCCTGAAGTCGTGATCGATGGCTTCAAAGGCAAGGAACCGCTGATGAGTCCGGCCGACGCTGTTGCGCGTCCTAACGGCATTGCACAAGGACCTGACGGGTCGCTTTACATCACGGAAAGCGTGACGGGAAAGACCTGGCGCGTG
>JBKPAJ010000225.1:0-26414 GCA_046726375.1 Acidobacteriota bacterium | reverse complement strand
ACGTGCCTCAACGGGTGCGTTGGTATCACCAGGATCAGCTAGGTGATCATACCCGTTGAGGTTCAGTTCGATTGTCACTCTCAGCAGTATCGCACCGCCGGCCGCTCTTCATTACACGTTGAGAGCAAAGCTCGCGCGTTTGTTATGTGCGCGGCCTGCGGCCGCGGGCGTCCTACTTCAGAGTCGCCATGTAGGCAACCAGCGCATCGATATCAGCGGCAGGCAGGGTGCCGTATTTGGCCGGCATTGGCGGCTTCTTTGTTGACTTGGCCTTCGCCGACATTTCCGTTGGGTGCGTGATCCACTCGCGGATTTCGTCGGCTGTGAGTTTCTTGCCGACGCCGTCCAGCGGATTCTGTTTGTTGCCCTTGCCGGCAATGGAGTGGCACACCATGCACTTCTGCGCGTTGTAGACTTCCTGCCCGCGTTTTATCTGTGCGTCGCCCTGCATTGCTGAGAGCGGGATCGCCATCCCAACGGCGAGAGTGAGCGCGGTGATGGGCAGAACGTTTGTCATCCTAAGCGTCATCAGCATGGAACCTCCAAAAGACGTGAGCGCAGTTCGCGGCAGACTACCAGTAATATCTCAACCCGAAGGCAAAGGAGTGCGCCGTATACGGACGATACACGTACCCCATGACCAGCGAGCTGGGTTGGACGATGCCGTTGACGACGCTCGGGTCGAACGCGAAGTCGTACACTTTGAATGGTTCATAAAGATACGACACAGTCGCGACAAACTGGTTCGAAATCCGGTGCCGCACGTTGAGGTGCAGCTGCTGCAGTCGGTTGAAAACATTTGGCAGCTGTGACGGTGGCGGCAGAGGCCCGCCGGGAACGACGGTGTAGAGATAGCTCCCCTCGGCACGGCTGTAGTCGTAGGAAACCCGTGCCTCGGTGTTGCGGCCGATTTTCGGAGGCAACGCGTAGATCGAAAAGTAATTCACGCGCTCGGCCGAGTCCGCGGTCCAGTCACGTAATGGATCGGTTTCCTGGCCTGGGCTCGCCGACCGTGACTGCTGAAATCCCTTATAGCGCTCGTAGTTATAGCTGGCACCCGCACCGAAGCCGTTGGGGTAGCGGAAATCGGCCGCAACCGAGAACAGGCGAAACGTCGATTCCTGGAGGCCGAAGTAGCTGTCGTCGTAGTCGTCCTTGCCCAACCCGGCGGTCGCGCTGAAGGTCCACAAGTCGTTGGGCACGACGTCCACTTGGCCTGTGAATTTATTCCGGGTGCGGTTGGCAATGTCGTAATGGCGCATGTCGGGCTGCTCGCCGATCTGCACCAGCAGCTCCTCGTTCAGCCCAGAGCCGCCGCGGTCGGCAAGCTCGTACTCGGCCCGGAACGTCACCCACTGCGCACCCATCGCGTCCGCGGTGAGATGCAGCACGTTCTCGCCGGTGCTGTCGAAAATGCGGAAGTCATAGCCGCCGTTATTGCGGGTATAGCCAACGGTCACAGCTACCGGCGGCAGGCCACTCCACGTCGCATCGGCATCAAACGTCGTTCGATCGTGCGCGTAGAGCTCCGGGCCTCCGGTCAGTGAAGTATTGACAGAGGTGTCGTAGCTGACGAACTGCGGAATGGCCGCGTGCGGGGTTTCGTTGTTGTAGTCGTAGCGCCGCACGCGCGCGCCAAATCGCCAGTCGGTGACCGGTCGCGACACGAGATTCAGGTTGGTCGAAAAAACGTGAGCCTCTGCCTGGGCCGTGCTCCTGGGCAGCGCGAGCTGCGGCAGGGCCGAATTGATGGTGAACGGCAGAAGGGGCTCGTCGTTGTTCCAGAATCCGAACGAGACAAAGCCAGTCAACTGCGTGCGCCCCGCGAATTTGGTGTACCCCGCGGCGCTCACCGTTTGCGCCGAATTCGAAGGCCACAGCGCCGTCCGCCCCCGGCCGGGAGCGCTGGTCAAGTCGTCCAGCCGGAGCGGGCTGTCCCAGATCAGTGTGTCGTCGAGGTTGTCGAACCAGGAACCGTTGTAACCAACGCGCAGCATGTTGCGGCTGTTCGTCCACTCGGCGCCGATGTTGAAGTCGTTCGTGCGCGAGTCGTACGGCAACGCCACTTCGACGTCGTTGCTGAATCCGAAACTCGCCCCCCACGGCAACTCGCCCACGTGACGCTGGGTCGTAAACGCGGCTTTGACGTCGATCTGGGGTGTGGGCGTCGCAATGAAGCTCACGTTGCCGATGTCACGGCGCTCGTGGAGGTCGAACTGCGGTGCAATCGGCACATACGCATTGAGGTTCGCCTGCCCGTTCTGGATCGCGCGCTGCGTCGCGTCATCGAGGACCAGCGCATCATCACCTGCGGTCGTGTACGGTGTCTTGGTGTCGATGCTGTAGAACTGGGGAATCTCATCCCAAAAACCGGAAATCACGAAGCGGCCGGTTCGCTCGTAGTCTGCAAAAAATCGCTGATCGCGCCAGCCGACATTGTCCGCCGCCGCCCGAAAGAGCCAGCTTCCGGCCGGATCTTCGCGCGCATACTTTGCGTCGGTAAAGAGAATGCCGTCCCGGACGTCCTGGTAACGCTGAAATCGCGCGGGGTCTCCGGCGATGCTGCTCACCCGGCCGCCGAATTCCAACTGATGCCACGTCTGCTCGAACAAGCTCCGCGATTCGTCCAGACCGCGCGCGGCGGGCGCAGCCGGTTGCTGCGGAGCCTGTGATGGAGTCGATTGCGACGCGAGTGGCATTGTTGCGCCCGGCGTCGGCGCAGGCGTTTGCGCCCGAGCGACATCGGGCAGCGCGAACGCAAGTCCGCAAACGAGATGTATCAGTACGAGGTGACGCATGGAATGTCTCCGAGCGCTATCGCATGTAGAACTGCCCGGACGGATGGTTTGAGCCATGAATGTTCGAATGGCAGTTGACACAGGATCGGCCGAACATGCGGTTGCTCTTGTTCACCGTAATGGCATTGTTGTCGTAGATCGACGCCGGATGCCGCGTCGCGACATGGCATCGCTGACAGAGCATGGGCATCCGCACCACCAGCATTCGATCGTTCGACGAGCCGTGGGGATCGTGGCACGTCGCGCAGTTCTCTCTTACCGGGGCGTGCTCCCACAACATCGGTCCGCGCATCTCGGTATGGCAGCTGATGCAAGTTTCCGCCACCGAGCTTCCGACTTTCAGCGCCTTGACGTTGGTGATCGAACCGTGCGGGTTGTGACACGAACTACACGACATCTTGCCTTCGCGCACCGGCATGTGCGCGACGGCGCGTTCGGTCTTGACGACCTGCACGCGATGGCACGTTGCGCACAGCTCAGTCTCTGTGGTTTTGACGAGCTGACGCTCAAAGGACTTCGGGCTGTGCACGCTGTGGCAGGTCGTGCAGGAGAGATTCCGGCGGTCGTGCCCGCTCCCTTCCCACCCGGCGTGATTACCGCGGTTGTGACACGTCAAACACGCTGCGCTCGACTCGGCGGGCGTCAATTGAGCGAACTTCAGGATGTGCCCTTTCGCCTCGTCGTCTACGTGCGCCTGCCCTGGGCCGTGACAGCTCTCACAACCGTGTGCCGCCTCGGGAGAGCGCGGATTCTTTGCCTGGGCATGGGGCGTGCCCTTGAGCGAGTCGCCTTGACCAGTGTGACAAGTCAGGCATGTGTCGCTCCCGACATAGCCGCCCGTCGCCTGTGACGGTGGGGCTGCCTGCGCGCTCGGTGTCTGCGCCTCAAGGAAGGAGTCGGGCGAGATCGCGCCCGTGGCGCGCGCAGTCACTGCGACGGCGAGAAGACATATCGCGATTAGAATCAAGCGGTGAGGCACGATCACCCTCTCTCGCGCGAAGGGACGCGCAGCGCAATTCGAAAGATGTCTGGTTGCCGATGGCCGTCATCGCGAGGACTTCGAGATGTGGCACAGCAGAGCCTCGGCGACTCGCTTGGGATTATATGCCGTCGCCACGACGATCACATGACGTCTGCACACGAAAGCGGCGCAGTATATAACGGTTGAGATCATTTGTGAATTCGCCCGTGCCGCAGTGACTCGACACCCTCTACTTCGTCGAGCGGAGCGACCCGGCCGTCATGCAGCAGAAGAAGACGGCGTCAACAGTTCTAGTCCCTCAATTCACTTGAGTTGATGATCGTGGCATTGAGCCGAGCTCAAGATTCGGGCCGAAAGCGGCATTGTTCGAACGTTCAACGCCGTTGGCGCTGCGAACTGAAGTGAGCTTGGGTTTAGAAGAGCGTCCTTGGCGTGAGCGTAGTCCTGTTGAGTTGTCCCTCGCGGCGAATCGTGATCTCGCGAGCGACCGGTTTTTCAAACATCTCGGTTATTGCCCCCAGCGTGAGGCTCTCGGCCGCGACGCCGTCGATCGACGTAATGACGTCGCCCGCTTCAATACCCGCCTCGGCTGCCGGAGATTCCTCGAGCACTTCTGTGATCCGGAAAGTACGGTAATCGGGCCCCTCGCCGCGCACAGCCATACCGCTTAACGCTCGGTCGAACGGTTCGGCGAACGTGGACGATGGCTCCAAGATGATGCGCCGGCGGCCGTAGTCAAGATACGTTCGGAATCTGCTCGCAATCTGTGCGCCGATGTTCCCGGCAAGAGACCGGTCCGAGAACGCGCCGGCGGTGTCTTCGGAGAAGAGAGTGATGGGGCTGCTGATCATGAACGACCCGATCTGCAGCGCCGTCACGCGTCCAAGGCGTCCGGTCGACTGGCCGCCGGCACCGCGCATGCCAATGGCGCGGACGGTCTTCGACTGGGACCCGGGCAGGTTGTGCTCCGCGACAAACGGGCTGTGGAGTGCGAGCGCGAAGCCCGACCCGATGTCCAGTAGAAATTGTCCTTTGATGGGCGTCCCGACCGCCAGGGTGACAGTTGCGTGCACGACAGGATGGCCGTTCGAGTTGAATTCGAGCGGCAGCGTGTCGCCGCGCCCGCTGTATGCAAAGGCAGCACGATCGTGAAGACGTATGAGGCTCGCTTGATAATCCAGTTCGACCACGAACTGTTTGATGAACTCGCCCCCGATGATGCCATCGACCTCACGACCAAGCGCGAACGGCAACTCGGCCAGCGGCAGGGCCAACGCCACGGATTGTGCAAAACCCTCGAGACCGACCAATGACCACGTCGCATTCTTGACCCGGGCACCAATCTGTGTCCCGGCACCCGCGCCCCCGGCGTTCACGCTTCCCTCCAATGACAGCTTCAGTTCCTTCGCCGCGTCCATCCGGACGATCGCCAGGTTCGCGCCGGTATCGAGCACGAACGACAGAGGCCGGGACTTGTTCACAGTGACCTTGACGATGATGTGGTGACTCGCCACCTCGAATGGGATTGCGACGGGCCCGGCCGCTGTGCGCTGCAGGGCGGTCGAAGAAGGCGCTGTGTTGGCACCAATGACGAGAAGAGGAAGTATGAGAGCGGTTGCGGTCCAAGACCGTCGCACCGTGATCGTCGCCTTTTCACTTTCCCGAGTTGCGAACGGCGGGGATCCGGAAAAGGTCAACGTTCCGCGAATGTCGAGTGTTGTCATGCCCACGTCGCAATTTTCATGACGAGCCGCTTTTCTGGCGATGTCTCCATCGCGGCCCGTCCCACGCGCCCGGCGGCAGGTAATGGAACCGAATCAAATACACGTTGTCGCCGCCGCCGTGTCGTGCGATTCGCAGCAAATCCTCCACGCTCTCGAATCCCGACTCACGGGCCATGTCGTATGTGATGTCGCTGACGGTAATGGGCGCAATTGAATCCACGACGATGTGGCCGTCGTCCATCTGGTAACGGCCGCCCACCTTCACATGAGGGCGTGTCCAGATGCGAATACTGCATCTGATTCTGCCGCGCCGGATGCCGTCGCGAAGGCGTTTGGTGAACACCATATGGAACCTCACCCGGATGGCGACAGGCCGTTAGTTGTGACGGCTCGCGCGCCGATATCGGTTCTCTAACGCTGAGTGTTCAACGGTGACGCAAACCACCAGCGGT
This sequence comes from Acidobacteriota bacterium, assembly GCA_046726375.1. Classification (GTDB taxonomy): domain Bacteria; phylum Acidobacteriota; class Vicinamibacteria; order Vicinamibacterales; family UBA2999; genus DASPWV01. Next base: position 20,458 of record JBKPAJ010000225.1, on the reverse strand, counting down.
GGCCTTCGAGATCGCGTGCCCCGTATTCACGCTGGCCATACGGCTGGTCGACGGGCTCGCTGTCGATATGGGCGCCGGCCGCACGCGCACGCTGATAATGCGCGTCGACGTCATCAACATGAACGACGAGGCCGGAGTTCGCGACATCGGCGGCGAGGGGAGACTCGAGATGATGCTCCGCCGTCACGCGGTGCAGCCAAATCGATGCGTCGCCGGCACGGACTTCGCCGTGGGTCGCGCGACCATCGGGAGTTCGAGAGACGCCGCCCGCAGCGAACCCGAATGCCTGCACCAGAAAGTCATGCGCGGCCGCGATGGCCTGATAGGTGAGCACAGGGATGACGCGTTCGAAGGTTGGCATGAGTTCCTCCGCGACCGTCCATCATACGTCGATGTACTTCACATCGCATCACCGGCATGTGCAAAATACGGCTACATTTCCACGCGTGTTTCGTCAGCTGGCTCAGCCCGACGGACTGGCACTACGCCTGTCTGCGCTGATCAACGCCGAATAGAGCGACGCACGCCGGTACCGTGATGGCAGTGAACGCAAGAACGTGACGGATAGGTAACCGGCGTGTGCGAAAAGAGCCGTCAACGTGGTTCGGCTCACTGGATACGGCACCCATCGGCTCGCTTCGTCCGTGTCGTATTCCACGATGAGAAAACGGCGATGCGAGGTCATCTGCCGTGCGCATGCGCGAATGAACGCGGCCTGATCCTCGACATAGTGCAGCGAGTTGGCCATGAGAATGCCATCGAGATCCGCGAATGGCCACGTCTCATTCGTGAAATCTCCGATGTGCGTCATGATGCGCACGCCATCATCCGCGGAAGGGATCTTGCGCAACGCCCATCGGTCGCGGTCCATCGCGTGAATGGTGCTGCCCGGCGCGAGCAGGGCCGCGAGCGCAAGTGTAAACGTGCCATCGCCGCATCCAAGATCGGCCCAGGTCGTCGGCCCGAGCGCCTCGACGCCGCTGCCGGCGAGCATGTCGATCGCGTCACGCCGCCGCATCAACTCCTATCCGTACCATTCGTCCTGCTGATGACCTCGTCCAGGGTGCGAATCGTCTGGAAGCCATGCACTGTCGAGACGCGAGCGTTGCCGGGACGGACGACCAGCTGCACCTGCATGCCCGCCGCGCTTGCCGCGTCGAGCTCACGCGTGACGTCGGAGAGAAAGATACAGAGCTCGGGGGGAATCCCGATGGCCGCCGCGATTCGGCGATAGCTATCCGGATCGGCCTTCGGGCCAATTCGCGTGTCGAAATACCATTGTACGAAGCCGGTGAGATCGCCGTCGGACGAGTGGCGGAAGAGAAGTTGCTGCGCCAGCACGCTGCCCGATGAAAAAATAGCCACCGCGAGGCGCTGTGCGCGCCAACGCTGAAGCGCTGGACGCACATCGGGAAACACGCTCCCGACGAGGGCGCCACGCCGGTAGCCGGCCTCCCAGATCCGCCCCTGGAGATCCTTGAGCGCGGTCGATTTGCGATCGCGATCCATCAGCCACTCGACGTAGGCAGCGATCGCCGACAGCCGTGCGCTCGGAGGCTCGTCGATCCAGGGCGGGACGGCCTCGCCCTTACGGAGCGCCGATGCGTGTTCATCACCGAGACGCGTGAGGAGCGATTCGTACTCGGCGCTGCCCGCATGCTCCTCGAGGTGAGATCGCAGGTGCTTCCGCGCGTAGGGGAAGAGCACGTCCGTCACGAACGCGATCGGCGTGGTCGTGCCTTCGATATCGAGTAGAACGGCGCCTTGGGCATCCCCCGCCGGCGCGCCGTTCACACGTGTGTCGCTGGGTTCGGCGACACGTAGACGGGACCGAAACAGACGGGCTGAAAGTCCTTGTCGATGCCGCTATCCGTATAGTGCGGCGTCCAGCCAGACGAATCCTGAAAGAGACGAATGGCGCGAATGCGGCGATCGGCGCACAGGTCGAACCAGTGGCGCGTGCCGCGCGGGACACGAATCAGGTCGCCGGCTTCCACTTCGATCGTGAAAACTGGCCCATTCGAGGGATGGACGTGGAAGAGACCTCGACCCTCGACGATGAAGCGGACTTCGTCTTCGTCATGCCAATGCTCGCGACTGAATTTGGCGAGCATCGCGTCGAGATTCGGCGTCTCGGGTCTGACGTCGATTACATCCGCGGTTGCGTAGCCGCCGCGCTGCTTCAGCGCGTCCACTTCGGGCGCGTACGCGCGCAACAGGTCTTCCGCCGAGGCATCCGCGCCGACCGGCTGGCTGGGCATCCACCGTTCATAGTCGATCGCATAGCGTCCGAGAAACGCGCCGATCGCGTCCGGCTCGCGAAGCACGACGTTATCCGACGGAATTCTCACGATGGCCATGATAGTGCCTCCTCATCTCTCCGTTCGGCCGACTGCCTCAAGCAGGAACTCGAGAATTTCGACGTGACGCACGGCATCGGGCAACGTATCGCCCCAGGTGTACAACCCGTGCCGGCGCAGCAGAAACGCGTGGCACGCCGCCTGTTCGGTGAGCGTCTGGCGAACGCGGCCGGCAAGACGCGACATGTCCTGATCGTTCTCGAGGATTGGAATCCATTCCTGGTGTTCATGCGTGGTAACGCCCGCGAGACCCTTCAGCATCTCGTAGCCGGCGATGGCGAGTCCGCCCGCCGGCGCATGACGGTCTGACAGAACTGTGCTCCAGATCGAATGCGTGTGCAACACTGCACCGGCAGCGCGGGCAGCGGCGATCTCGACGTGCAGCAACACTTCCGCCGACGGTCTTCCGGCTCCAGGCCGAAACGCCGATCCCTGGGCATCGACCTCCACAGTACCATCAGCCGTCAACGTGCCCTTCGCCATGCCACTGCGCGTCATCAGCAACCGGAGCGGGTTGCGCTCGAGCACGACGCTGAAATTGCCGCTCGTCCCAAGCACCCAATCCCGAGCATCGAACCGTCGCCCGATCTCGGCGAGCTGCGCGGCGAGATCCGTAGAATCGGGCGCCACGATCACGATTGTGCGCTGATCGCGGACGAAGGGCAATCGTCCTTACTCGAGCTCGCTGCGCCGGATCGCTCCGCGCATTCTTCTTGACAGTTGCTTGCCACGAGTCCTTCGAGTTCACCGCGGGTCACGTCAGATATAGGATCGCAGTGCGGCTGTCGATCTGTCTCGTTGGACGCGAGTCGCTTCCCGCGACCCCAGCCGTGGAGCGGGCGGGACCGCTATGTGGAGGATGCATGGCTCGAACGGTTGCGTACTGGACCACCACCGTCATCGTGGGGGTGATGCTGCTGTTTTCTCTGAGTTACTTGACCGGCAGTCAACAGGTCGTGTCCGGGTTCGCCAAAGCCGGATATCCCCAACACCTTCGCATCGTGCTCGGCATAGTGAAGCCTGTGGCGGCGATTGTCCTGCTCTCGCCGGGATTTGCGCTCCTGAAGGAATGGGCATACGCGGGTGCCGCCTTCGCCTGGATCATGGCGTTCATCTCCGCATACGCTTCCGGAGAGCCTCCGCAGATCTGGGTCCTGCCGCTGGTGCTGCTTGCGCTCCTGACCGTGTCGTATGTAACGAGACCGTCAAGCCGCCGGGTGGTAATCGTGCGCACAGGACAGTGAGGATCCACAGCTCGTGACGCACCTCGTGCTGATCGCGGCAACCGGCGGAATCGATGCAGCACGTCACGGCGCCACCGACTGGCGAGAGGAATACGCAGCGGCACATCCTCACGCGCAACCGTGGGCATGGGCTCCAGTCCCGGATCTCAGTACGAATGACAGGTGTTGGCGTCGGCTTCCGACGCGATGGCTGCAGTCACTCGACGGCTTGCGTGGGAGAGGTCGGCGCCCCGTGCATGATTCGGTCCAACGAAATCGGCAACGAGCGAACGCGCTCACCCGTGGCGTGGTAAACCGCATTGCCGATGGCAGCGGCGACGCCGACTAACGCGAGTTCGCCAATGCCCTTCGTGCCTGTCGGCGTCATTGGGTCTGCTTTCCCAACGAAGCTCACGTCGATCTCCGGCACGTCTGCATTGACCGCGACCAAATAGTCGCCGAGCGAAGTGTTCACCAGCCGGCCGGCGCGGTCGGTCACCGTCTCCTCCAGAAGCGCCATGCCGATGCCGCCGACGACACCGCCGATGATCTGGCTGCGTGCCGTTTTCTCGTTGAGAATGCGCCCGCCATCGACGACCGACACGACGCGGGAGACGCGTACCGTCCCGAGATCGAGATCGACACGGATCTCGACGAAATGCGCGCCGAACGAACCTGCATGGCTGAGCACGCTCGAGACGGGAGGAGTGCTCTCACCGTCCCTCGTCAACTCCTCGACGTTGTTCCTGGCGAGGATGTCCGCGTATGACTCGAAGCACGACGCGTCGGCGCCCTTCTGCATCCCGCCGTCCCTAACGGTCACCGTCTCCATCGTGCAGCCGCGCAACGGCGATCGGCTGTCATTGGTCACGAGGTCCACGAAGGCCCGAACGACGTTGATGCACGCGTCGTGCGTCGCGTTGCCGAGGGCGCCACCGAGTCCCGAGCCGCCCTCTTGCGGCGCGATCGGCATGTCGCTGTCGCCCAGACCAAATCGCACACGCTCGACCGGCAGACCGAGGCGCTCGGCCGCCAGCATCGTCATCACGGTATAGGTGCCGGACCCGATGTCCGTCCCGGCGCTGCTCACGAAGGCGGTGCCGTCGCGATAGACAGATGCGCCTGCTTTGCACGCTGGCTGATACCCGCTGAGAGCCGCGCGCGCGGTCCCATAGCCGACGAGCGTGCGCCCGTCTTTCATCGAGCGCGGTTGAGCTCGGCGCGCCGACCATCCGAAGCGTTCCGCGCCCAGTCGGTAGCATTCGAGCAGCGCGTTGCTCGACCACGGCAGGCCGGAATGAGGATGCACTGCGGAATGATTGCGGATTCTCAGGTCGAGGGGATCAATGCCCACCCGATACGACAACTCGTCGAGCGCTGACTCGAGTGCGAAAAGACCCTCCGCGTGGCCAGGGGCGCGCATCCAGCCTGGAGGCGCGACGTTCAGCCGCACCTGTCGGCTCCGAACCGCGACGTTCGGGCACGCGTACGACTCGGCGGTCGCGGGCGTGATCGGATTGAAGAACTCGTCCACGATGCCGACCGCAGACATCGCCTCGTGCTCGATCGCCGTGAGCTGCCCTTTGCGCGTGGCACCGATCGAAAGGCGCTGCACGCTCGTCGGCCGGTGTCCCAGCGACGTGAACATCTGCGCGCGTGACAGCACAAGCTTCACCGGACGATGCGTGACCCTGGCGGCCAACGCCGCCAGGGTGACGTGCGGCCACACACGAAGACCCGCGCCAAACGCGCCGCCCACGTAGGGGGTCAGCGAACGAACGTGGTCTGGGTCGATCCCGAACGCCTGCGCCAAGGTCTCCCTCACGCCGCGTGGCCACTGGGTCGTGTCGTGGACAGTGAGCCTGTCGCCGTCCCACGCCGCGACCGTCGCAAAGAGCCCGATCGGGTTATGCGTGTTGTCAGGCGTGCCATAGGTCTCGTCGATGCGCACGTCGGACGACGCCAGGGCGGCGGCGACATCGCCACGCACCTGATCGGGAATCCAAGGGTGCGCGAACGCGGTGGTCCTCTCGTCATCCATCGAGAGGATCGGCGTCGTGCGCTCATAGGTGAGAGCGATCGTGGCGGCGGCGGCCTGCGCCTGTTCGAGCGTCTCGGCCACGACCAGCGCCACGTGCTGACCGAAATAGAGCACCTCGTCGCTTTGCAGCGGCGGCAGCGGCGATGGCCCTAGCGGCGTCATCGGTCCCGGCGGAAATCTCGGTGCGTTCACATGCGTGATCACGGCGAGTACACCGGGAGCCCGTTCGGCTTCGTCCACCGCGATCGCCGTGATGCGCCCGCTCGCGACCGTGCTCTGCACCAGAACCGCATGTGCCGCGTTGGGCAGGTGAACATCCATCGGATACGAAGCAGCCCCGTGTACTTTCAGCGGTCCCTCGACGCGGTTCAGCGGCGGTCCGACTTCAGTGGGAGTGGCAATGGCGTTCATATGGACCGATCTCTTGTCAGGGCGAAGGCACGCACAATGGTTCGCTTGGCGAGCTCGATTTTGAACTTGTTGTGCTCACGGCCCACGGCACCCGCGAGGGCGAGCTCCGCCGCGTCCCGGAATACCTCGTCGCTCGCGGGACGGCCGACCAATTGTCGTTCGACCTCGACGCATCGCCACGGTTTGGTTGCTACGCCGCCCAGGGCGAGTCTGGCGGCCCGGATGGTCGTGCCTTCGAGATCGAGCGCGACTGCTGCCGACGCCAGCGCGAACTCGTAGCTCGTGCGGTCCCGTACCTTGAGATAGTGCGAGTGGCGTGCGAGCGGCAGACGGGGCAGCGATACGTGCGTAATCACCTCGCCATGTGCGATCACGGTTTCAATCTGAGGCGTGTCGCCCGGCGTGCAATGAAACTGAGTAAACGGAATCTCGCGTGTCGTGCCGTCGGGCTTCAGAGTGTGGATCACCGCGTCGAGAATCGCCATCGCCACGCACATGTCCGACGGGTGGGTCGCGATGCAGGATTCGCTCACACCGAGTACGGCGTGTCCGCGGTTGAAACCGTCGAGCGCGTCGCATCCCGAACCAGGCTGACGACGATTGCAGGCCGTGTGGACGTCGCGAAAGTACGGACAACGCGTTCGCTGCATGATATTGCCGGCGACCGTTGCCATGTTCCGCAGCTGCGTCGTCGCGCCGGAGAGGACAGCCTCCGTGAGCACGGGGTATCGTTCTCGCACGGCAACATGCCACGCGAGCTGGCTGTTGCGGACGTTGGCGCCGATTACGATCGCCTCGGCCGTGACGTCGATGGTCGACGCCGCGAGGTGCCCGATGTCCACGACCGTGTCAGGCGTGAGCACGTGGAGCTTCATCAGATCGACCAGCGTGGTGCCGCCAGCAAGAAACATCGCGCCGGGGTGTTCCGCGACGGCCCGCGCCGCATCCGCCAGCCCCGTCGCGCGCTCGTAGATAAAGGCCTTCATTGCGGTTCCTCCTCGGACAACACCCGCCTGATAGCCGCGACGACGTTGGAATAGGCGCCGCACCGGCACAGATTGCCACTCATGCGCTCGCGGATTTCGTCATCACTGAGCGTGCCGACAGTCACCGCATGTCTCACATCGGCAGTGGCGTGGCTCGGCACGCCGGCTCGAGCCTCGTCGATGAGGCACACCGCCGAAAGGATCTGACCGGGGGTGCAGAATCCGCACTGGTAGGCATCACAGTCGAGGAATGCGGCCTGCATCGGGTGCAACACCGCACCGCTGGAGAGGCCTTCGATCGTCAGTACGTGCTGGCTGTTGCACGAGACCGCAAGCGTCAGGCAGGACAGGACACGCTGGCCGTCGACGATCACCGTGCACGCGCCACACGTGCCCTGGTCGCAGCCCTTCTTCGTCCCTGTGAGGTAAAACACCTCGCGAAGCAGGTCGAGGAGCGTCACGCGCGCGTCGATCCGTGCGGTCCTCTCAAGACCGTTGACGTGCAGCGCCAGCGACATCGCCGGCACGTCGCCGACCTGGTGGGCAGCTGAAAGTTCGGTACCGGCCATCACAGTGCTCCCATCAATGTTTTCTGCGCCATAGCAACATCTCCGACGAGAAGGATGTTGGTCACGATCAATAACGCGATTGGCTGCGTGGGCATCTGTGTACCTCTATTCGAAATGCCATTTGCCTCGGTGCGGCGACATCAGGCCTTGAGCGTGAGCAGATGGCCAAGACGAGCATGGCGAAGATATCCGACGTCATCCTCTTCAGATGCGCGTTGTACGAGATCACTTTATCTCGCATGCCCATACGGTCGACGATCGTACAAGTTGAACTCGCGGCCGACGCCGCGCAGCTCTTCCGCGTCGTTAGCGTTTGAGAACCGACACACAACGCCAACCGGACGAGATGATTTCGTCGGCTACTGCGAGGTCGCCACGACCCCACAGCTCTTCACTCCAGCGCGACACACGGTACACGATGCCGTCGCGTTCCGTGACCTCCTCGCGCACGAGATGCGACTCCGCACGATCGACGTTCAGGTAATCGAGTACGAGGCAGCCATCTGCCGTCAGCGACCGGGCAATGTTGCGGACGACCGCGAAGTGGTCTGCTCGATCCTCGAAGTATCCGAAGCTCGTAAACAGACTAAAGACATACTCGAATGCCTCGGTGCCGAACGGTTGACGCATGTCTTGGCGCATCCACCGAACGTTCGCGCCCAGGCGCCTCCTTGCGAGTGCCAGGCTTTCAGTCGAGAGGTCGATTCCGGTGACGTCACAGCCACGTGCGGCCATGTGCCTGGCGTGCCGTCCGGTGCCGCACCCGAGGTCGAGCACCGCGGCGCCGTGGCGCGGTTGCAGTTGCTCAATCAGTCGGTCGATCAACGCGGTGGCTTCGCATTCGTCTCGATGCGCATAGAGCCGGTGATAGTGGGTTGAGTCGAACCAGGAGGCAAACCATTCTGAGGGCGAGGGACTCTGCCGGGCTGTTGCTGTCGCGTGCATTTGCTTCACTCCCCAAGACGTTGAAACCGTCTCGTGAAGCCACAGTAGCGAACGCCCGAACCCGAGCGATTGATCTGGATCAAGAAATTGAGCGTGGATGGACGCGTGCTCCATCTCATCAGCGCGCCATGTCGACCTCGCCGGGATCGATCGATCTTTTTCTGAGAGGTAGAGACGCAGGTTGGCATTGAACAGTTTTGCGACTGCCTTCGACGAGAACAGCCGCGCGGTGCTCTGGCGGGCCGGGCCAACGATGGCTTCAGGTGCAGTGACTTTCCACGTTGACCCGATCAGACGGCCGCGTCATGCTGTGAACCCAGGGGGAATCGATGACTCTTAGCGCACGAAACCAATTCAAGGGGACAATCGAAGAGATCGAGCTCGGCGATGTGCTCGCGCATATTACGGTTCGCGTCGGAGAGAGCGTGATCGAGTCGGTCATCACCAGGCGCAGCGCCGAAGAGATGGCGCTCAGGAAAGGTGATTCCGTCACAGCCGTTGTCAAGGCGACCGAGGTGATGATCGCGAAGCCATAGGCCCACACCGCTTCTCCCTCAGGACACGTTCACCGGCAAGTCCAGTCCGCATGAACCCTCCGTAGAACGCCACTGTTCGATATCAGTTGACTCTCGTAACACTCATCCGATACTCTGAAACGAACGTTACGAAGTCAACTGTTACCGCTTCGCGAGGACTGATCTATGACGGCGCGCCCGCAAGCTGATCAGGCACTCACCTCGACCACCGCGCAGCCCGGCGCGCGCCGTTGGTTGCTGTTCGTCCACCAGCTTCCTTCGCATCCCTCCAACCTTCGAGTACGGACGTGGCGCCGGCTGCAGCAGCTGGGCGCGATTCCGATCAAGCAAGCAGTGTACGTGCTCCCCGACACACCGAACGCGCGGGAGGACTTCGAATGGTTGAAGACCGAAGTAAAGGGGACCGGCGGTGACGCCAGCGTCTTCGCCGCGGACAACGTCGATGCCTGGTCTGACGACACGCTCGTCGAGGAATTCAGACGGTCGCGACAGGATGCGTATGCCACTCTGGCGCGAGACGTTGAGAAAGCGCTGAAACGGGCCGGCGGTAGCCGGCGTCCTCGAGGGACACGCGCGCCGGCAGTGCGTCGCCTGCTCGAAATTTTCAGAGAACGGCTCACGGCCATCGAAGGGATCGATTTCTTCGGCAGCGCGGGGCGCGATCGGGTCATCACGTTGCTGGAGCAACTCGAGGGTCGAACGTCCGATGCGAGCCGACCGAAGACGCCACCGGCATCGGCAGACTCCGAAGAGATGACGTCATATCGGGAGCGGCTCTGGGTGACCCGTCCACGACCCGGCGTCGATCGCATGGCATCCGCGTGGTTGATTCGACGGTTCATCGACCCACAAGCGCGTTTTGGGTTTGCGGCGGATCGGCGGTTGGTTCCGGACCGCGCGGTGCCGTTCGACATGTTCGGCGTGGAGTTCAGCCATCAAGGCGAGGGCTGCACGTTCGAAACGCTGTGTGCCGTCTTCGGTATCCGTGAGCCAGCTATTTCACGAATCGCGGCCATCGTGCATGACCTCGACCTCAAGGACGCACGTTTCGGCGCGCCCGAGGCTGTCACGGTGGGCGCGATGATTGAGGGCCTTCAGCTTGCGTACGCCGACGATGACGCGCTGCTTGCGCAGGGCATGACGTTCTTCGACTCGCTGTACCGGTCATTCGAGCAGTCGGTGCGATCCGCCGGACCACGACCACTCGCGCGGCCGAGGTCCCGCCGTAGCCTTGGCGGAAGCGGACCACTGGCGCGGCCGAAGAGACAGGGGCCTCTGAGCAAAAAGGCGCGGCGGTCCAAGAAGGCCAGGTAAGACGCTCCACAATGATAGTGCAGCCCCTTACAGCTCACGCCGCGCACGTAGTCGACGAGATCGTCGGCTCCGATCAGGTCGCCGCGCCGGCGGCGCGCGCCGCCTTGCTCCGCCTCTGTGGAGCTGCATTCGTTGCGTACTGCAGCTACTCCATCTGTCGAACGCCGCTCCTCCCATTGTTCGCGCGCGAACTTGGCGCTGGCCCGGCGCTGATCGGGTTCGTCATGGGCGCGTCGACGCTCACGGGCATCTTTGTAAAACTGCCGGCTGGTGCTCTGTCGGACATCTTTGGACGCCGACGGCTCCTCATCGCTGGCGCGTTGGTCTTTGCGACCCTGCCGTTCACGTATCTGGCGGCGTCGACGCTCGTGGTGCTGGTCCTGCTTCGATTCGTGCATGGGTCGGCGACAGCAATCTTTGGCCCGGTCGCGTCGGCGAGTCTCTCCGACATTGCGCCAGCAGCAAAGCGCGGCACGTGGCTCAGCACGTACTCGACCGCTCAAGGTACGGGCCAGGCTCTGGGCCCTGTTCTCGCTGGCTATCTGATTGCCGCAGGCCGTTTCGATCTGGCGTTCGTCGCGTCCGGTTTGATCGCTCTCGCGGCGCCGATGATTGTCGCAGGCTGGCACGGCCCTAGGCCACCGAGTACAGAGCGTGCGCCGTGGCAGCACTTCAAGCAAGGCATTACCGAGGTCGGAAGCGACCGCCTGGTGCTCGTGACGAGCGCTGCGCATGCCGCGCAGTTCGTGTTGAACGGTATGCTCAACGCTTTCTTGCCGTTGTACGGCCGCGACGTACTGGGGCTGTCGATCACGGAGTTGGGATGGTTGTTCGGGCTACAGACCGTCACGACCCTTGCAGTGCGCCCGGCGATTGGGGTCGTCTCGGATCGTGTCGGACGCCGGCCGGTGATTGCGAGCGGCCTGACAGTGTGCAGTGCCGCCGTGCTGTTAGTCTCCGTCGCCACCAACCTCACGATGATTGTCATCGCCATTTCCGCTTACGCAGCTGGCGTCGCAACCACGACCGCGGCGACAAGCGCCTACATCACGGACGTCACACGTCGTGCGCGCTACGGCGCCGCCCACGGTGTGTTCGGCACGATTTACGACATCGGCGATGCGTTCGGACCGATTGCTGCCGGTCTACTCCTCACGGCCCTCGGGTACGCACGGATGTTTCAAATCATGGCGGCGGTGGCTCTGATGATGGCGATCACTTTTGCAGTCACATCACGCGTGTTGTCCAACGGTCGCTCACAGACGATCTCGACCGACTGAGGAGGGCAAAGGAAGGAGCAGTTGTATGCGGTTCACCATATTGTTCATGACGTTGGTTGCGTTTGGAGCCACCCTCATCGTTCAAGCCGCAAGTCGGAAGGTTGATTTCACGGATGATGCGGTAGGTCAGCCGCCGAAAGGATTCGAGTTCGGCCACACGGCAAAGGCGGGCGCACCGGGTAAATGGATCGTGCAGGCGGAAGGCACGAACAAATACCTGGCGCAGGTCGATGCGGATAGCACGCGCGCTCGGTTTCCTGTCGCCGTTGTCAGCGACATCAGCGCCGCCGATGTTGATCTGTCGGTCCGATTCAGGCCCGTGTCGGGCCGAGTTGATCAGGCCGGCGGACTCGTGTGGCGGTTCCAAAACGAAGACAACTACTACATCGTCCGCGCGAACGCGCTCGAGAACAACGTGGTCCTCTACAAGGTCGAGAAGGGCAAGCGCACCGACCTTCCCGTCAAGGGGGAAGGCCGCACGTACGGGAAGAAAGCGCAAGTCCCTTCAGGACAGTGGAGCACATTGCGGGTGGTCGCCTCGGGCTCTCGTTTCGAGGTGTTCTTCAATGGCAGCAAGCTTTATGAAGTCGAGGACACCACGTTCACGCAGCCTGGTAAGGTCGGCGTCTGGACCAAGGCGGACTCCGTCACGCAGTTTGACGATATAACGATCGTGACGAAGTAGCTTCTATGACCTCGGTCAGACGTCTCATCTCGATCCAGATTTGTATTGTGCTGGCCGCCGGAGGAGCGAGCGCCTGCCGATCCTCGGAACCGACACCGGGCGCGGGGCGGCAGGTCACGGTGTATGTCTCCACCGATCGGGTGTTCTCGGAGCCCGTGTTGCGGGAGTACGAAAAACGGACCGGCGTGACGGTCAACGCCGTCTACGACACCGAAGAGACGAAATCAACCGGTCTGGCCAATCGACTGATCGCCGAAAAGGCACGGCCTCAGGCTGACGTCTTCTGGTCCAATGAGCCGGTCCGAACGCTCGTCCTGAAAGCGCGAGATGTTCTGGCATCGTACAAGTCACCAAGCGCGCAGGGGATTCCCACCGTCCTCATTGACCCCGACGGGTACTGGACGGGCTTCTCAGCGCGAATCCGCGTGATTGCTTACAACACGACCCTCGTGCAGCCCGACGAGGCGCCGCGCTCGATCTTCGATTTGGTCGACCCAAAGTGGCACGGCCAGGCAGCGATCGCCGATCCGCGGTTCGGCTCGACGTCGTTCCATGTCGCAGCGCTCTACGCGCTCGTGGGCGACGAGAAGATGGACGACTTTTTTCGACGGCTGCAAGCCAACGGCGTCCGTGTCGTCGACGGCAACTCGGTCGTCCGAGATCTCGTTGCGCGTGGCGAGGTCAAGGTCGGACTGACGGATACTGACGACGTCAATGTCGCGATCGAGAACGGGCAGCCGATCGCGATGGTGCTCCCCGATAAGGACGGTCTCGGGGTTCCAGTGATGCCGAACATGGTGTCTCTCATCGCGAATGCACCGCACGCAGACGAGGGACGGAAGCTCGTTGACTACCTGTTGTCGCCCGACGTCGAGCGTCAGCTCGCTCAATCGGAAGCCGTGCAGATCCCGCTCCACTCGGGTGTGCAGGGTCCCAAAAACATCCCGGCGATCGACACGTTCAAACCGATGACCCTCGACTACGCGAAGGCTGCCAGCCGTGTCGAGGACGCGACCCGACGACTCGCAGGCATTCTTGGACTCTGAACCGTCGGCGCCGTAGCCACAGAAACACACCACCCATGTGGGGCTGGCGTTCCAGTCGAACGTTCGTGATCGGCACGGCAGCGGTCATCTTTGGCGTCTGTTGCATCCTGCCGGCTGCCTACCTCTTCACGACATCGCTGGGCGGAGTGTACGCAGCCGCTGCAGCGCTGTTGCTCGATGCTCGTCAGCGGTCACTGCTCTACAACACGATTCTTCTGGGCGTAGGTGTTGCAGCTCTCTCAACCGCCATCGGCGCTCCTCTTGGCATCACATTGGCGCGTCTTCCGTTGAAGCGAAAGGCCGCGGTCCGAGTGGTGCTGGCCGCACCGATGCTGTTGCCGCCCTATGCGATTGCGTTGGCTTGGACATATCTCGGGACTGGTACGGGATTTCTCGCGGTGCTCGTCGGCCTCGATGTTGCGGCTTCATGGACGTACAGCTTGCCTGCGGCGGTCCTCGTGTTGGGCCTCGTCTTCTATCCGCTCTCGATGCTCGCCACAGAAGTGGCGCTGCGACGAATTGACGGGCGTCTCGAGGAAGCTGCACTGGTTGTCGCATCTCCGCCGCGGGTGCTGAGGCACATCACCCTCCCGCTCGCGGCCCCTACGATCGCCGCAGCCGCGCTGATCGTCTTCGTGCTCGCCGTATCAGAGTTTGGCGTGCCTGGATTGCTGCGAGTACGCGTGTACACGACCGAAGTATTCACCGCATTTGCCGCGCTCTATGATTTTTCGCGAGCGATCGTGCTCGCCGTTCCCCTGTTGTTGCTTTGCGCTGGCGTCGGTGCGCTCGCCGCACGCTTGCTCGGCGACCGCGTTGTATCCACACGGCGACTCACGGGGAGCCACCCGGCATTGTTCGACAACTGGGGACGCGCGGCGCCACTCGCTGTAGCGGTGATGATCGTTGTTGCGGTTGCACTGCCGATTGCGGTGCTCGCTCGTGAGGCGTTGAACGTTCGATCCCTGCGTGCATCGCTTGCGGGCTCCGGCGCGGCGATCGCAAACAGCCTGATTCTCTCGGCGCTTGGGGCCACAGTCGTCGCCTCGGTCGCGTTAGGCCTCGGCTATGCGCGTGCGCGGGCGCGCGAGTCAGTCGCGAGCGTCGCGGACATTCTGTTCGTAGTCGTCTTTGCTGTCCCAAGCACAATCGTCGGGGTGGGATTGATCGGCTTGTGGAATCGGCCGGGAGTCGTGGGCACCGTCTATGGCACTGACGCGATGTTCATCCTGGCGTATTTGGCGCGGTTCGTCCCCGTCGCAGCGCTCATACTCGCAGCGGCTGTTCGGTACGTTCCGCTGTCGCATGAGGAATCGGCCGCTGCCGCTGGCGCCCGGTGGTTCCGCACTCAGTGGCGGATTGTGATGCCGCAACTGCGGCTCGCGCTCGCGGCCGCATGGATCGTCGTGTTCGTGTTGTCGTTCGGCGAACTCGGAGCCAGCGTGCTGATCGCACCGCCTGGCGAGTCTACGCTGCCGATTCGTATCTACACGATGATTGCGAATGCGCCGCCAGCCCAGGTCGCTGCCCTTGCCCTCTTGCAAGCGATCGTCATTTTGACCCCCTTGGCAGTTCTCGGAATGATCACATCGCTCGGAGGGGGCCGTTGACGCCCGCGGCCCTAACCGTCAGGGACATATCCAAACGATTTGGATCGCATCAGGCACTCGATTGCGTCTCGTTCGACGTCCCTCACGGCACCTGTGTCGTGATCCTGGGGCCGAGCGGATGCGGCAAGACGACACTTCTACGAGTTATTGCCGGACTCGAAACGCCAGACAGCGGCGAGATCTGGTTGGGGCGTGCGCAGGCGACGGCCGCACGTCGAATCCTTGTCGCCCCACATGAGAGACGAATCGGCTTCGTGTTCCAAGATCTCTCGCTTTGGCCGCATCTCAGCGTGCGGCAAAACCTCGAATTTGTCCTGGAGGCGCAGCGATTGCCGTCGGCAGCCCGGATAGCGAGAGTGACGGAAGCGTTACGCGTCGTCCGCACGGAACCCCTGATTGATCGCTACCCTCACGAATTGTCTGGCGGGGAGCAGCAGAGGGTCGCGCTTGCGCGTGCCTTGGTTGGTGAGCCGCGGATCCTGCTTCTCGACGAGCCGCTCTCGAGCCTCGACGTCGAGCTGAGGTCGGCACTGCGCCACGAACTCTCTCGAATTCAGCGCGGCATGCAGGTCACATGCGTATACGTCACCCACGATCGAGACGACGCGTCGGCGCTGGCCGATGCCATTGTCGAAATGCGAGGGGGCCGGATCGTGTCGGTCAGCAACACGACGCGCAACGAGGAACGCAGGTAAGGGCATGGTACTCAGTTGCCCGAGCGCAGCTGATGCCGACCACCGTCATCATCAAGGCTTTGAAGCCGATACGCTTTTAGTGCCTCGACTTTGACTGAATCTCGCAGGTATACGTGCTGAGTGGCCATCGCGAACCCAGCCGAAACACCAGAAAAATCTGATTGGACAGCAAATCGTGCTCGCTTACCGGTTCGAATCCGGCTCGAGACAACTCTGCGCGCATTCCTTCTGGGGTGAACCTAAACTCGTTGTGAGTGCAGCGCTTGTCGCCGCCCTGGGGATTCCAACATACGCGCGTGCCCATGAAGGCCACAGCCGACGACATCAAAGGGGGGAGTCTGCATACGCAACGTCGGAGTACTCCATCACGGCCAAGGTGGGCGAGCGCGACCCCGACTCCCGCGGTCTCGAGACGTTGGTCCCGCTGAAGGGGGTGGACGGCAGCTGGAAGATTCGTCATTCTCATACCTCGAGCCGTCTGGCGCGACGTCCAGCCGCGTATGCAACCTAAACGCGGTGGCGACGCGAGGAATGATCGAGCGATTCCGAGATGTATCCCGTCCTATTCCGCATCGGCAACTTCGAGGTGACGAGCTTCAGTGTCATGGTGGCCGTGGCCGCGCTCGTCGGCTTGTGGCTGTTTCGCCGCGAGCTGCAGCGGTCGGCGCTGCCGCTCGACGCCGCGGATGCAGGCATCGTCGGCGTCGTCGCAGGACTCCTGGGAGCAAAACTGCTGTGGACCGTCGAACACATGCGCGAAGGGCCGATCTCGGAACTGCTGTTCTCGCGCGGTGGCTTGAGCTGGTACGGTGGTCTGATTGGAGGTGTTGGCGCTGGTCTCGCCTACATCGTTCTCAAAGGCTGGCCAATCGTTCCGACGCTTGCGGCGGCAACGCCCGCGCTAGCGTTCGGACACTTGATTGGACGTATTGGCTGCTTCCTTGTCGGTGACGATTACGGCACTCCGTCGAACCTCCCCTGGGCCGTGGCGTTTCCTGAAGGGCTGCCGCCGACTACCGTGCCTGTGCACCCGACGCAGCTGTACGAAGCCATCGGCCTCGGTCTGCTCGGATGGTTGCTCGTGCGGTGGCGACGACGCGACGTGCGCGACACGACCGTCCTCGGCCGCTACTTCGTAGGTGCTGGCATGCTGCGATTCGTTATCGAGTTCATTCGTGTGAATGAGCGGGTCGCTTTCGGGCTTACCGTCGCGCATCTTGTGTCGCTTGCGGCAATTGTTTTAGGCATCGGTATGCTTGTGGTCTCGCAGCCTGCGCGGCAGGCTGCGCATTCAGACCGGACTCATTCTTGATGTGGCGCGCGTCGCCCATCTCAATGTTTCCCCCGACATCACGCGCATACAGGCCTAGCAGATGCTCAGTGCTCGACGATCTATTGACTGATGGTTCCGTTGGCTGCGACCGTCAGGGCGTAGCCCGGCTCGTCGCCATTTCCCGGCGTGGTCGCGTTCTGGACCAACCGGACATCGTTCGCGAAGACATTGCGCGTGACGGCTCCCGTTGCGTTTTCATCACACGCGTTCTGGTCATTGACTCTGAACGAAATGCGAGTCCCGACTGGCACGTCGCTGAACGTGATCTCGTACCTGTCCGGCGGAACTGGTGTGAGCGCAATGCCGTCGAAGTTGCGCCAGCTTGGATGTATATGTGTGGCCCCGACGCCAGCGACGCATGTTTGCGCAGAGGCGGGAAGATCGGAGCGTCGTACGGTCGATCCCAGAAAAACGATCCGGACGGTAGCGACTGTCGATTGGGTCGGAGAGACGGGTGTCTCATCGCACCCCGAAGAAGTGAGACTTGCGATGACGGCGACAATGCGAAGAGCTGTCCGCACGTGATCAGGATAATGGAGCTGAATCACGAGCGGTATGTTTGATTTTGATGGACACGGCCGCTTCAGGATTCTCGTTCAGGTAGTGTTCAATTTCCGCTGTCACAATAGGCATTGCGGTTCACAGGGCCTCGAGAACGTCACGGGATCTCCAGCACCCAGCCGCCGCTCCCGCGGAGGTCCCCCGCCAAGCCTTTAGAGAGTGAGAGAACGAACGCCTTCGTCGCGTAATAAGCGGCCATTCGTCGTCCGCCGGGCTGATATCCCGCGATTGACGCCACATTCAGATGAACACGTCGAGTTGCTGGCCGACATATAGCGGCACATCGTCTCGCCCGACGCGGTAGATGATCTGCAGCACGCGCGTCAGGTCCGTGTCTTTCAGCGCTGGTCTGTGCCCAATACTCGGTTTGCGGATCCATGACCCGGACCTCCGCGTCGGTGACGTCGAGGATCTGGCTCGCCGTGCGCTCCATGATGTTGGCGAAAATCGTCGTCTCGTTCTCGAGCAGGAAGGTGCAGAAGGCGATCGCGAACACCAGACCGAAGTACTTGGCGCGATCGCCGGTCAGCATTCGGAACGCCACGAAATTCATCGCGAACCTCCGCTGCTCTGCGCCACTTCACCCGGCATCTTGCCAGCCTTTAGTCGCTCCAGCCGAGGACGCAGCGCGGCGGCGCGCTCTTCCCATGTCGTGAGCGGCGTGACCGTCGTCACCATGCGCGGCCAGAGCGGCAGACCCCCGACGATGTCGTCGATCTCGCGTGCCGACTCCGCGCGAATAATGAAGGCGAGGCCGACCGTGCCACTGATTGGACCGCCTGCGAGAATCCGCTGTTCGCTCTGCAGCTTCCGGCCCAGCTCGAGAGTGGGAAGCACGTATTGCTCAATGAACACCAGGCCCTCGGCGGGCGTCGTTGAGCGGCCGGAGTCAGCGAGGCGCATGTGCACCAGATATTCCATGGCGGTTGCTCCTTCACAACTAGATGATAATGGTCATCTTATTGAGGAAAAAAACGCTCACCGCTGGACGGCGGCGAGATAGAACTTCCTGGCACCATCGAGTATCGCTCGTCGATCCTGTTCGTCCGTGAAGGCCCGTGCCACCGTCAGTGTGCCGGCCATCCCCGCGAACAGCGCGATCGTCTTCTGCCGGCGCTCCTCGACCGTACCGCCAGGCATGTACTGTTCGAGCCGGCGGATGTACGCGCGAAGTGGGTGCAGAAACGGCGCGCGCGACCCTTTCGGTCGTCGCGCGATTTCGGACGCGAGGGCGGCCACCGGACATCCTCCGGCCAGGTCATGGCAATGTGCGAGATCGAGGTAGGAGTCGATAAGGGCCTGCATCTCTCCGCCCTTGGGCGCGTGCTCGATCGCCGCAATCGCGCGGTCGCCCAACTCCTTCAGCGCCTGATCGAACGCCTCCGCCGCCAACACTTCTTTGCTGCCAAAGTGCCGATAAAAGCCCCCGTGCGTCAACCGGAGATCCCGCATCAGATCGCCAATGGCGGCGCCCTCGGTTCCGCGGCGGCGAAACCGGCGGGCCGCCGCACGAACAATTCGCTCACGCGTCTGCTGCTTGTGCTCTGCGCTATATCGCATGACCAGACTTGAGATGTTGTAGATCATCTAATCGCTTCACGTCAACCTGGCATTTTGCACCGGCAGAGAGCTATCGAGTTCGCGGCAAGCCCATCACCGCCGATGGCGCCGTCTCTGTCCGATTGCTGAGCCGGCGATGCGCGGTGCTGCTCCTTGACGCGCGACGGACTTCGCTTGTTGGCCCAATCAGGTAGCGGAGCCGCGGAGTCTTGCTGGAAATAATCTCGAGCAACGTTTCGGCGACAAGCGCCGGGCCAGGCCCCTTCTTTTCATAAGCACGAATTGCATCGAGAGCCCGTTGTCGCCAAGGACAGCATCTCGACGGTCGGGATAATTTCGGCGCTGACCGGAGTACGGCTGGTTGCAAAGACCTTATAGTGCCTTTGAGAAAGCAATCGAGCCGTGGATTGCCCGACGGCAGGCGATAAGGAACCGGCAGGCGCCGGCCGGCGCGCGTGAATGAGCGATATGAACGCGCAGACCGGCGCCGAACCAGTCCCTCCCGCGGGCTGAGTCGAGATCAGCGGCCGATGTTGAGCATCACCCCGCCGTACACACGATGGCCATATCGCGTCTCCTGACCGAAGAAGTCGGGTGCATCATCTTTGGATCGGACCACGACGAATCGATAGTCGCCGCGAAGCCCCCAGCGGCCGGCGTACCACTTGACACCGCCGCCGACGTTGCCGGTCAGGAACGTCTCGGTGTCGTCGATACCAAGACCGGTCCGCTCAAAGACGCTCAAGCCTCCGGCCCCGCCTGTCACGTAGGGCACGACGGAGCTCCCATTTGGCGCCGACACTACGAGGTTGCCGCTGTAATTCAGCATGTTGGGCGACTTCATATCCGAGGTCAGCCCGCCGAACTGCAGATCCTGCTTGATCCCCACCGCGCCGCTGACTTCGCCCTCGATACCAATGAAGCGGTTGACGTTGAAGGTGACCCCTGCTCCTAAGTCGTAGTTGCCGAAGCTCGGTCCGCCTGTGTCGTTTGCCTCGGTGAAGAACGTCCAGCCGGCTGGGATAATCGTCAGTTCGGCAACGCCGCGGCCGACTGCTTCCTGCGCCGCCGCTTGACTGGTTCCGAGTCCGATTCCAAACATTAATGCGACGATCCAACGCGTCATGGTTTCGTTTCCTTTCTGTATGAGTCCTCAAGTGTCGTCGTCGTCCGTTTCGTGAGATTTGAGATGATGCTGATCAGCTGATTCGGCGCACTGGCTCAAAAATGCCAGTAACTCGTCCGTTGATCGGAAATGCAGCTCCCGGCCCGTGTCGACCTCCTCGATCCAGCCGTCGAAATG